>JAXJXV010000024.1:0-22026 GCA_036307305.1 Acutalibacteraceae bacterium | reverse complement strand
CCTATTTTCCCAGGCAGCTGCCCGCCAAGTATCTTCGGCGCAAGTGAGCTTAACTTCCGTGTTCGGGATGGGAACGGGTGGACCCTCACCGCAATCAGCACCAACTTTCGTCTTGCGACCTTAGTATATTATCATATCCCATAACGTTTGTCAAGCATTATTTTTATTTTTTTTAAATATTTTTTATAAGTGCCACTCCGTAAGGCTCAATAGCTTCAAGCTGACGCTGAGTAATAACGTCATACCCTTTAAAATCAACAGCCTTATCACTGTAGTTAAGGTAGATTCTATAAGAGCCAAGCTGAATTTCTTCTACGCTTTCATCTATACTTTCAGGAACAGTTATATACTGTGAAATAATATCCGTATATATCTCTACTCCGCCAAACGTATAAAAGCCCATATAATAAACGTTCCCGTTTTTAATAACGGCAGGTTTATCCTTACAAAAGCCCTCTGTATACTCTGCAATGCTCTCGCCATTTACGGTACTGAGCATTTCGTAGTATTTATCCACTCCATAGGTTTTATCCTGCATTTTTACAAATTGACGGGAATGTTCAGGCTGAGTGGTAAACCATTCTACACTGCAATCTGTAAGCTCATGCAGTATTCCTGTTCCCTTTAACAAGCGGTAATTAGCAAATTCATCCTTAATACCGCTTCTTGCAGAAATAATAGCTATACCTCCGTTATCTGTAAAGCTTTTAATTTTTTCTACCGCTTCCTCATTCATAATAGCAATATGAGGAATAATAAGCACCTTATAATTATCTATATCGTCAAGATCATAGATGATATCGGAATGTATATTCTTTTTATTAAGCTCGGTAAAAATATACCAGTTATCGTTTGTAAACAAAGGCTCAGCCTTAACGTTACAGTTATTGTGATAATCAATAAGTATTGCAACATCGTTATGTTGTCTTTGACTTAAAAATATATCTCCTACTCTGCTCAGTTCCTCAGAAACCTTTCTGACAACCTGACTTCTGTGGTTTTCCTCTTTATCGTGGTCGTATATACCGTGCCAAAGCTGTTCAGCGCCGTAAAGAGCCGTTCTGTATCTGAAATACAGCACACCAACAGCGCCGTGAGCAATACTCTGATAGGTCCACAGTCTTATCTGTGACGGCAGTGGAGTTGCCTGCATATAGGAAAGCTGACCGCCCGGACCTGACTGCTGTTCCATAATCATCATTTTTTCACTGCAGCCTCTTGTAGCTTCAAGTCGGTATGCGGCAAGTCGGGAATCCCCCTTGTTTCTGCCCTCAAGAAAAGCAGGATAACTGTCAAAGCTTAAAAAGTCAAGGCAGTTATCGGTAAGCTTTTTATAATCAATATTATCAAAATATCCGTTATGGGTTATAAAAGCCTCTGGCATATACTTTCTTATTATCTTCGTCTGAACGGTAGCGTAATTGACAATGCTGTCAGACAAGAAAAGATAGTAATCGGTAAGAAGCGCGGGATTTCTGTGCGTAGTGGTTTTTCTCTGACACTGAATCTGTGAAAAGCTGTTGAATTCAAGGGACCAGAAGCGGTTTCCCCACTTTTCATTGAGATTTTCAATAGTTTTATATTTATCCTTAAGCCACTTTCTGAATGCAATATCATCAGCTTTACTGTAGCACTCGTTACGGTGGCAGTTAAATTCATTGTCAAGCTGCCAACCTATAACGTTTTTATTTTCCTTAAAAGCCTTTACCATAGCCTCTGTGATTTTAGCGCAATAATCAAGATAAACGGGGCTTGTATGGTTATGGTGCTGACGGCTTCCGTGATGAAGCACAGCGCCGTCGGCCGTTTCACACAGAACCTCAGGATGTTTATCAATAAGCCATTTAGGAGGGGCGGCGGTAGGAGTACCGAGAATCACGAAGATTCCCTGTTCATCAAGCAAATCAACAGCTTTTTTAAGAAAAGAAAAATCATACTTTCCCTCTTCTTTTTCATACATACTCCAAGAAAACTCACCCATTCTAACAACGTTGAAGCCAAGATTTTTTATGCGCAGAACGTCGTCCTGCATTTCACTTTCATCCCAGTGTTCAGGGTAGTAACAACAACCGATTAAAAACTTATCCATAATTAATTCCCCTGTCCGTAATAAGCATTTTTGCCGTGTTTACGAAGATAATGTTTATCAAGAAGAACACTTTGCATATCTGCTACCTGAGGATTGAGTGTCATTGCTCTGTAATTCATAGCGGCAACCTCCTCAAGTACGACTGCATTATGTACAGCCTCATGGGCATCCTTGCCCCAGGCAAACGGACCGTGATTTTTCACAAGCACGGCAGGTATACTAAGCGGGTCGGTACCCCTAAAGGTTTCGATTATAACGGTACCCGTTTCCTTTTCGTACTCACCCTTAATTTCAGCCTCGCTCATAGCTCTGGTGCAGGGAATCTCACCGTAAAAATAATCAGCGTGAGTAGTACCTAAGGGGCGAATTGCCATTCCTGCCTGAGCGAAAGAGGTTGCCCAACTGCTATGAGTATGGACGATACCACCAACCTCTTTGAAGGCTTTATAAAGCTCAAGATGGGTAGGCGTATCACTGGAGGGCTTCCACTTACCCTCAACAACCTCACCTGTATAAAGGTCAACTACCACCATATCCTCTGCGGTCATAACGTCATAATCCACACCTGACGGTTTAATAACCACAAGAGATTTTTCTCTGTCGATTGCAGACACGTTACCCCAAGTAAAAGTAACAAGATTATATTTTGGAAGTTTTAAATTAGCTTCAAGCACTTGCTTTTTTAAGTTTTCTAACATTAAAATACTTCCTCCAAGCTTTTCTCAGCCTTAAGTCCTGCCTTATAGCGTTTAATATACTCCTTAAAGCCCTTTACACCCTCATCGGCGGGGTGCTTGGTCAAGGTATTCATATTTGCAAATACCTTAGCTTCAAGCCAGTCGCCAAGGGAGAGATTTTGTTTATCGTCCATATAAGCCGCAAGGAGAGCCATGCCCCAGGCGCCGCCCTCACCCGCTGTTTCCATAACGCTTACAGGTGTAGAAAGAGCATCGCTTAAAATCTGCTGAGCTACCCCCTCTACCTTAAACAAACCGCCGTGAGCAAGGAATTTGTCAGCCTTAGCATTTTCCTTTTCAAAAAGAATTTCCATACCTATGCTGAGAGAAGAAATAGCAGAATAAAGCTGAGCCTTCATAAAGTCAGCAAGAGTAAGCTTACCGCTTCCCTTTCTGAAATACATAGGACTGCCCTGCTCAATCCCCGTGATATGCTCACCTGAAAGGTAATTATATGCCGTAATATCACCGCAATCCGCCTTTGCATTTTCGGTGTTTTTATAGAGCATACCGTAAATGTCGCCCTTGCTAAGCTTAAGACCTGCAAGAAGAGCAAATTCTTCAAATACGTTTACCCAGGCATCAAGCTCACCGCAACAGTTATTACAGTGTACCATTGCAACGGGAGAGCCGTCAGGGGTGGTAACAACGTCTATTTCGGGATAAACTCTGGAAAGTGGTTTGTTTAGCACAAGCATAGCAAACACAGAAGTACCTGCCGAAACGTTACCCGTAGAGCGCAGTACTGCATTGGTTGCTACCATACCTGTACCTGCATCACCCTCAGGAGCGCAAACGGGAATACCTGCCTTAAAGGTGCCTGTAACGTCAAGTAGCTTTGCACCCTCGTCACTTAACAGCGTACCCTGTTGACCCGCAACCTTTACCTTAGGTAATATATCATAAATATCACTTGTTAATTTTCCCTTTGTCAGCTCACGGAATTGTGAGAGCATATCTGCATCGTAATCGTTATCTTTTATAGGGAACATACCCGAAGCCTCGCCGATTCCCATTTCACGCTTTCCCGTAAGCAGATAATGAATATATCCCGAAAGGGTAGTTATATATGCAATTTTTTCAACATAAGGCTCATTATTAAGAATTGCCTGATAAAGATGGGCGATACTCCAGCGTTGCGGAACATTAAATCCGAAAGCCTCCGTAAGCTCTTTGGAAGCCTGAGCGCAGGTGGTATTTCTCCAGGTTCTGAACTCAGTGAGTAAATTTCCGTCCTTATCAAAGGCAAGAAAACCATGCATCATTCCCGAAATACCCATAGACGTTACCTGTGTCAAAGGTTTACCCGTCTTTTCTTCAGTATTCTTTTTAAGGTCGGCAAAACATTCCTTAAGACCCTTATGTATCTCATCAAGACTGTAGGTCCAGTATCCGTTTTCAAATTTATTTTCCCACTGATATCCGCCCGTTGACACCACGTTGTATTTTTCGTCAATAAGACAGCCTTTAATTCTCGTAGAGCCGAATTCTATACCCAAATACAATTTTCCCATTTTCATTTATCCTTTCCGAGCTATTACATCAAGAAGCTTTAACTGTTGCTGTAAAGTGTATATGTCTGTTTCAGAATCAATTACAACAAGCTCAGTGTCAGTAAGATGAGCAAACAACTTGATATCTTCTGTTTTAAGAGCCGTAGAAACAACCGCGTGATGAGCGCCGCCTGCATAAAGCCAAGCCTTTGCGCCCGTACTGAAATCAGGTCTTAATTTCCACATTAGTCTGGCTACGGGAAGCTTTGGCATTTCGCTCGGTTGTTTTATCATATCTATTTGAGCGCATATAAGACGGAATCTGTCACCCATATCCACCATACATACCGCTACAGCCTCGCCTTCAATACCATCAAAAACAAGTCTTGCAGGGTCACTCTTTCCGCCTATACCAAGGGGATGTACCTGTATTTTCGGTTTATCTGATGCAAATACGGGCGAAACCTCAAGCATATGAGCCGCAAGTTCTTTCTCGTCGCCGTTTGTCAGGTCGTAGGTATAATCCTCGGTAAAGCCCGTAGCACCCTTTCTCGTCTTTGCCATTTCAAAAAGCACTGCGCTGAGAGCCGAGGTTTTATAATCTCCCTCAGGACCAAAGCCTATACCCTTTGCCATAATATTCTGTACTGCGATACCCGGAAGCTGACTCAGTCCGTGCAAATCCTGAAACGTATCTGTAAAGGCGAAAATCTTTTCTCTTTCAATGAATTTTTCAAGAGCAACCTCATATTTTGCCTGTTCCTTAACAGCCTCTGTATTATCCGTATCCATCTCATATTTTAAGGTATATTCCTGAAGCTTGTTCTCTATTTCAGCCTCGCTCACCTGCTCTATTATATCACACAGGTCACCTATACCGTAATAGTTCACGTTCCAGCCGAATTTTATTTCGCTTTCAACTCTGTCTCCGTCTGTTACCGCAACGTCGCGCATATTATTACCAAACATAGCCACCTTCAAGTTTTGACTAAAAGAAATAGCGCGGCAAACGTCATAAAAACGGTTAATTTCATTTATAACTTCTTCGTTTTTGTAGTAACCTACCACAATCTGTCTATTAATTTTAAGTCTTGTACAGATAAAGCTGAATTCTCTGTCGCCGTGCGCAGACTGATTGAGATTCATAAAATCCATATCAATCGTATCATAAGGCAATTTTTCATTGTACTGTGTATGAAGATGAAGCATAGGCTTTCTGAGCAGTTTCAGCGCCTTAATCCACATCTTTGCAGGTGAAAAGGTATGCATCCATACAATTATACCTACACATTCTTTATCTTCGTTTGCTTTTTGTAAGCACTCACAGGCTTCACTGCTGTTGCGGACAATAGGAAGACACTCCACCTTTGCCTGTATCCTTTCGTCAAGGTACTCTGCTATCTCGGCGCCGTCCTTTTGCGCCTGAGCCAGTGTTTCATCACCGTACAAATCCTGACTACCGATAATAAAATAAAACTTTTTCATATTATAACCTTCTTCCTTTTATTAAATATAACCTATTTTTAAATTCAATACAAGATTTTTATTAAGTTTTAATAGACATTTATTCGCTTTATTGCTATAATTTATAAAAAACGTATTATATTAAGGAAGTTTATTCATATATGAAAGCAAAATTTGAAAAGCGTGTTATCGACCAGAAGCATCACACACACATTCACAAATATAAAAACCTCAATAATCTTCCCCACTGGCACATTGAACACGAAATTATATATGTGAATTTTTCTTCAGCCGAAGTTTCAATCAATGGACAAAGTTATCTTCTCAGACAAGGAATGACAGCGTTTATCAAAAGCGGGGATACACATCACATCAAAGCCACTGCTGACAGTAAAGTCACAGTTATAAAAACCGACTGCGAAGCAGTAGACAAAATCACAAAAAGTAAAGTCCTTGTCTGCCCCGTCCTTAAAGAAACCTATGAAATAGAACAGATTTCCTCAATCCTTTACGGAGAAGTAAAGGCAAAAACCGAGTTCTACGAAATTATAACCGACAGTATTATAACACGCCTTACGGCTGAAATTTTCCGCAACGAAGCAACTTGTAATGCAGAAGAAAGCTCAGCTCTTTTAAGCAAAAAACATAAGAAGCTTTTGCAATATATAGAAGAAAACAGTGCAAGTATCACCTTTACTCAAGCGGCAGATTATATAAATTTCAGTCAGCCGTACTTTTCTAAATATTTTGCTAAAATGACTGGAATGACCTTTACCGAGTATCTTAACATTATAAAAGTATCCGCCGCTATTGAGCAAATTCACAACGGAAATTCAAACAGTACGGAAATAGCTTATAGCTGCGGATTCGGAACAATACGTAACTTTAACCGCGTTTTTAAAGCTCTGACAGGTTACAGTCCCAAAAAACTACCGAAAACTTTTGTATTTATAAGCACTCGCGATGAGTCTCACGACGAAGGCTTTATACCAACCCTCAAAGGTTCCCAGCTTATAGACGAATGAAACAGCTTCGTTTTATATCATTGACTTTAAAAGTCTTCTATGCTAAAATGGTTTTACAAAAGAATAAACGCAGGTCATCAAATTATTAAATTTGGTTTTGAATACACTGCCTTGACAGTGTAGGAGAAGATAAGGGAATACGGTGAAAATCCGTAGCAACAGCCATTACCGTAATGTCCATTGAGACTTAAGTCGGAATGCTTATCGGTCTGTGACACGTAAAAGTCTCTTGGGCAATGGGAGAGATGTGAAAACCGATATGGCAGGATATAGATTTCACAGCGCTCCTTGAGGAGCGCTTTTATTTTAGTCTTTTGTGAATTTAAAAACAAAGGATTGATTTTATGAAAAGAATTATTAACACGACACTGGCTCTATTGCTCGTATTGGCGCTTACGTTAAGTTTTGCCGCTTGCGGTCAGAAAACCGCTGTAGATGAGCTTTGGCAGGAAGCAACTTACCTTACCGACACAACCTTAGGAAATGGCGAAAAAACTCTTTCCTTAGAGGTATGCGCAGGAGAAAAAACCGTCAAGTTTACCGTTAAAACCGACAAAAACACCGTTGGCGACGCGTTGCTTGAAAACAAATTAATCGAGGGCGAGGACAGTCAGTACGGACTTTATATCAAAAAAGTAAACGGCATTACAGCCGATTATGATATCGACCAGAGCTACTGGGCTTTCTATATAAACGGCGAATATGCAACCAGTGGTGTTGACACAACCGATATAGACCAAACCGCTGTATACAAGCTTGAATATGCAAAATAAAAAGCAACCGTTAAGCCTTAAAGAACTTTCTGTTTTCGCTATGTTCGGAACCTTAATGTTCTGTTCAAAGCTGATTATGGAAATATTGCCAAACATTCACCTGCTCGGAATGTTCACAATGTTGCTTACTGTTGTTTTCCGCAAAAAAGCATTACTCCCAATATACCTGTACGTGCTTATCAACGGTGTTTACTCAGGCTTTGCATTATGGTGGTACCCGTATCTGTATATATGGACACTACTTTGGGCGATAACAATGCTTATACCAAAAAAAATACCCGATAAAATCGCAATTATCATTTATCCTATTATTTGCGCTTTGCACGGATTTGCATTTGGAATACTGTATGCACCGGGTCAGGCTCTGATTTTCGGATTTGATTTTAAACAAACTGTGGCCTGGGTAATTGCAGGTTTCCCCTTTGACATAATACACGGTATAAGTAATCTTTTCGTAGGTATACTTATTTTACCTCTTTCAAAACTTGTCAAAAAAATAGTATAATAAAAAAGACAAGCTCTACAGAGCTTGTCTTTTTGTGTTGGCACCTACCTATTTTCCCAGGCAGCTGCCCGCCAAGTATCTTCGGCGCAAGTGAGCTTAACTTCCGTGTTCGGGATGGGAACGGGTGGACCCTCACCGCAATCAGCACCAACTTTCGTCTTGCGACTTTAGTATACTACCATATACCGTATATATTGTCAAGTGTTTTTTTAAAAGTAAAGTAAGATATATTGACTTTTTTATCGTTTTTTTGTATAATTCTCTTGATATAACAGGAAAAAGGTGTAATTCTATGATTAACAAATATATTAAAGCTCTTGTATCTTACGGACTTGATAAAAATTTCTTCAAAAAAGCCGATGAGATTTTTATCACAAACAGAATTCTTGAAGCCTTAGAGCTTGATGAATACGATGAGCCAAAGGTAACCGAAAAGCTATCTCTCAAGGAAATACTTGAGGGAATTTTAAGCTTTGCTACCGAAAAAGGCTTAATCGAAGACAGCATCGTTTACCGCGACTTATTTGACACAAAAATTATGTCACTGCTTCTTCCAAGACCCAGTGAGGTTATTGATAAATTCAATAGTCTATATAGCGATAGTCCAAAAAAAGCTACCGAATACTACTATAACTTCAGTTGCGACAGTGATTACATACGCCGCTACAGAATTGAAAAAGACGTAAAATGGACAGTTCCTACAGAGTACGGCGACCTTGACGTTACAATAAATCTTTCAAAACCCGAAAAGGACCCCAAGGCAATCGCGGCGGCGCTGAACGCCGCACAAAGCTCTTACCCCAAATGTCAGCTTTGCAAGGAAAACGAGGGTTATAAAGGCAGAGTAAACCACCCTGCCCGTCAGAATCACAGAATTGTACCTATAACTATAAACAACTCCGATTGGATGTTCCAGTATTCGCCTTACGTTTATTACAACGAGCATTGTATTGTGTTTAACAGTCAGCATACACCCATGGCTATTAATCACGACACCTTTGTTAAGCTTTTTGATTTCGTAAAGCTTTTCCCTCATTATTTTGTAGGCTCTAATGCCGACCTACCGATTGTTGGCGGTTCAATTCTTACCCACGACCACTTCCAAGGCGGTAATTATACCTTTGCTATGGCAAAGGCGCCCATTGAAAAAAAGATCAAATTCAGCGATTTTGAAGACGTTGATGCAGGTATCGTCAAGTGGCCTATGTCGGTTATACGTTTATCTTCAAAGAATACTGACAAAATCATTGCTCTTGCAGATAAAATTCTTGATAGCTGGAGAAATTACACCGACGAGGAAGCCTTTATTTACGCATATACCGACGGTATTCCTCATAACACTATTACTCCAATTGCCCGTAAAAACAATGATAACTTTGAGCTTGATTTAGTGCTGAGAAACAATATCACCACTGAAGAGCATCCTCTTGGCGTTTACCATCCACACGCCGAGCTTCATCACATAAAGAAAGAAAATATCGGTCTTATCGAGGTAATGGGTCTGGCAGTGCTTCCCTCCCGTCTTAAAGAGGAAATGTCACTTCTTAAAACGTCTATATTAAACGGCGAGGATATAAGAACCGATGAATCTCTTTCCAAACACGCCGACTGGGTTGATGAGCTGAAAGAAAAATATGACATAACCAAAGAAAATATAGACGGTATAATCGAAAAAGAAATAGGTATCGTTTTCTCAAAGGTGCTTGAAAATTCAGGCGTATATAAACGAACCGTAGACGGACAAAAAGCCTTTATGAAATTTATAGAACAGGTATAAAAACAAGAGTTAGCAACATAGTTGCTAACTCTTGTTTTATACGATATACTTTTTCAGTTCATCAAACCAAAGCTCATAACCTTTTTCGTTTAAATGTATTCCGTCTATAGTCAGCTCTTCATTCATTTGGTTATCAATTATAAACTTACCGTATAAATCTATATACGTAATATCCCCTTGAACACACATCTTTTCGATACAGCCATTGAATTTTTCAATGGTTTTATTTTTACATATTTTTCTTTGTTTTTCAATGGATAACGGTAGTACACTGTGTACGTATATTTCGGCTTCAGGTAAAGACGTTCTGATAGCAGTTAACAGTTTTTCATACGTATGAATACTTTTATTACAGTTAAAATCAGATAATCCGTTAATACCCGCAAGAATGAAAATTTGCGACGGTGACAGAGTTTTGATTGCATTGACTCTGTATACCATTCCTGCCAAAGTATCCCCGGAACAGCCTAAATTTGTTATCTTCTTATGGTTAAAAGCGTCCTGAAAATTACCACCACGTATAATAGAGTCCCCAAAAAACACTATATCCGCTTTCAAATTCATTTTTTCCAAGCTGCTGTTCCAGGAAAACGCAGTCCAATTCACCGCAGTTTTGCCCTCAAGCAATCCGAACTTCACCAACACTTTTCTTAAGTATCCGCTTTTGTATGTAATAAAAAAGGATATAAAACAAATTATAACAGCAATTATCGTCACTATAATACTTGCCACAACCATACCACCCATACATCAGTTAATATTTGCATTATACCACAACATTTGTAACCTGTCAAGTTGCATAAATCACATACAGCGTTGTCGATTTTACAAGTTAAAATGGTTATACTTTTAGAGGGTGGGTATTATGGACAACAGTCAAAAAAGCAAATATAAATATCTGGGCTTAAATATAGCCTACTATCGCAAGGAACGAGGTCTTTCTCAATCAGAACTTGCCGAATATATTGATATCAGCAGAACCCATATGAGCCGTATTGAAACCGCAGACTGCGCGGTATCACTTGATGTTGTTTTTAAAATTTGCGACGTTTTGCGACTGAAGCCCTGTAAGCTTTTCGAATTCAGGGACGAAAAATAATTAAAGTGGAGAAAAGATACTTCTTTTCTCCACTTTTTAATTTATCTGTTTGGTGCTTTCCATTTGAACATAAGCTCTGGCTCATCAAAAGGAGTTTTTGAAAAGCCATCGCACAGTTCTTCTCCGAAAGCTGTATGACGGATAACACTCACAAGCTTTTTAACGTCTTCTATTTCATGGTAATGAACGCCGTTTCTGAAACACCAGTGAATATTTTCTTCGCAGCCAAGGAATTTATATACCTCCTTAGCAGCCATAGTTGTCTGCCAAGAACCCACAGGGTTTGCCCATATATCGCTACCTGCTTCTGACACAAGAAGAACTCTGGGTGCAACAAGCGCCTTAAGATAATGAGAATCAAAGGGTAGATTTTTGGGGTCATCCGCTGCTTCATTATACTCCTCACCCATCCAGAACGGGAAGGTTTTTACAAGGTCAGCGCCAAGCTCACTGCGAAGTTCCTTGCCATCTTCGCCAATAGCCTTTATTGCAAGACGGTTGCATGAGCATCCACCTGCACAGGTCGCGTTTGGATTAACTATGGTTGCACGTTCGTCAAGAACTCCTGCAAGAATAGCGGTTTTTCCGCCTCTTGAGTGACCTGTAAAAGTCACACAAGTAGTATCAACTATATCAAGCTGCTCCAGTGCATCAAGAACTCTTGAATAAGCCCAAGCCCAAGCCGCAAAAGCACCGTAATTGTAGTCACTGTAGGTTTTATAGAACGCGCCCTGACATCTGCCCTCGTTATGTACGTCGTGAGCAATTTCAGTACGGTCAAAAAGTACAAATGCTATATCGTTATTAAGAAAAACATTAAGAAATTCCTCGTTATGCGCATACTCAAAACAACCGTCACCGTCAATTACAACGGGACATTTTTTATCTGCCAAGGGCAAAAACACTTTTATACGAAACTGAAGCGGATTTTCCCTTGTGCCTGTATGTACGATATAGGAATTAGCCTTACCTCTACCCGGAAGATAGGTGGCTTCAACCTCTACAAATTCAGGTTGTGGCGGCTGTTTTCCGTACTGAAACTCAACGGCTGATTTATAAAGCTCTTTCTTTTGCTCAGCCCATTCTTCTTTTTTAGTAATACCGGTTCCGTCAGCCTTTAAAAACGGATTGGGCAAATCCCCAAAGGTCTTGTAATCTGTAATTTTGATTTTAAAAAGCTCTGCCATATTAACAACTCCTTTTATTTTTTAAACTCTCCGTCAAGCTCAATGTAATTTGCAGCCACTTCATATCTTATAAGGGGATTACTTGAAGCGTTTATTATATTGCTCTCAAAAACGAGAGTTATTTCTACAGTATTGTTAAGACTGTCAATACCCGTTGCAGTAAGGGTATTCCCCACCGTCTGTCCTGAGAATTCCATTGTAATGCCGTCGCATATTATACTGCCCTCTATAAAACCGTGGTCACAGCTTTTTATGAGAATACGATTCATACCGTTATAGTAAGAGCCTGTTTCCACCGTAATATGCTCCTCTGAGCTTTCTTCACTTACGATTTCACTCTGCTCAGGCTCTACAGACCCGACGAGCGAAGAGGAGGCAACCTCTTCTTCCTTTGAATACTGAGTCTGCAAAAATTCCTCGTTAAATCCGCTTTTATTCATCTGTGATATCACAAACGCGCCTATAAAAACCGAAAGGATTAGAGCAACAGACGTCACCGACACAACAAATATTTTCATTTTTGTTCCTGACACAATATTTCTCCTGTTTATATACTTGAAAGAAAATCCTCGCAAAATCTGTTAAGGGAATCAAAATCCATAGCATTTATATAAAAGTCTTCTAATTTATCATGAACCTCTTTAGCTTCGTACAAGGTGGCTACCGCCCCGTTTATAAGACCGTTTTTAAGTTTATTTGAAAGCTTGAATCTGCCTCTGTTATCCTTTAAAATATCACGGTTCATAAAACGCTGAGAATGAATCAGCCTCGTACCATTTGCCTCAAGATTGTTATAACAGTTTTTTACGCAAAATGCAAGAGATATTTCGGGAATTATAATATATTCTATAATTTCACTTGGCAAAATATTGTTTTTGACGGTTATTATTTCATACCCGAAGGAAAGAGCAATATCCCTTACTACCGATAATAAAATATCAGATACTACCGAGAATTCGTCCGCTATAATAACCCTATTATCACATTTTTCTATTATATCGGGATAAAAAATATATCCTTTCGGTGTTACGGCGCCAAGGTATCTAATCCTCTCTGTACCTGTTCTTCCTTTGTTTTTCAGATATCTTTTTGCAAGTGTTTCACCGTAAGAAAAGGTTTTGTCAATATCGGTTGCCATAAGCGCCACCTTTATATCATTTCGCATAAGCTGTCCTACGGCGCTTATTATTCGTTTGGCTCTTTCGTGGAGTTCTTTGTTCTTTTTTGTCAGCGACACAATTTGCTCACTGTACCTTTGTATTTTTTCTCTATCCCAAAAAGCGCCCAGATTTATTATTTCTTCACAAACGGCAGGATATACGGGGTCCACTGTGTGAGGCGCAGTTGCATCCAGCATTATTATTTTTTTATCTGCCATCACCACGCCGTCAATACTGTCAGGGTCACTGCCGCACACGACAAGCTCAACCTGTTCCCCTTTTGACTGAGCGTATGAAGCCACCTTTTTCATAAAAGAAGATTTACCCGTACCTGGACCACCCTTTATAAGATAGGCTTTAAAGCCGTCTTCTACGCTATACGCTTTTTGAAAGCTATTAATAAAACCGTCAGCCGAATTAGCTGTCAGAAAATATCTCGGTAATTTGCAAAGCGACATACAGAAGTCTCCATTCCTAAAGAGATATAGAAAAATTCTATTCATTACTGTATATGCTTTATAAAAAGACTTTGACACAAGGAAAGTTTTATGTTAAAATACCTTTGCGAGTTTACCGGACGGCCGCGTACATTTTTGTATGAGGAAAGTCCGAGCCCCACAGAGCAGGATAGCGGCTAACGGCCGCCGAGGGTGACCTTAGAGATAGTGCAACAGAGATATACCGCCGTTTTTACGGTAAGGGTGGAAAGGCGAGGTAAGAGCTCACCGGCGATATGGAGACATATCGGCCCTGTAAACCTTATCCGGAGCAACGCTGACTACGTCTATACATTTGCTCGATGTGACGTGAAAAGCGGCTTGAGAAGGTTGGCGACAGCCTTTCGAGATAGATGGTCGTCTATTACAGAACTCGGCTTATAGGTAGACTCGCATTTTATTATATATATAAATCTTTTTTCACTACGTTGAATAACACTTATATTTCAAATTAAAAACCTGTAGCTTTATCGCTACAGGTTTTTCAGTTAATTCGCTTAAATTAATACAATAGATATGTATATATTATTCTCCTATAAAGGTTATTGTATGAGTAGCTCTGTATGTCTGTCCCACGCCTAAGGTTATAATACCTTCTTTCTTGGAAAGGTCATAACAGCTATCCTGCCCGTCGGGAATACCTGCCCACGGTTCTATGCAAATAAACGGCGCACCGTGAGGATGCCAAAGCACAAAATAAGGCGCATCAGGAAAATCAACCTTTATTGACTTGCCCGTTCTTCTGTTACGCAAAACGGCGCTTCTTGACTTGAGATCCTTAAACAGCATACAGTCAACCAGAAAATACTTATCGTATAAAGGCAGTACGTTTGTATCCTTTATTACAGGAAGAGTATGCTTCTGTAAGAGCGTTCCGTCAACCATAACGCTATTTAGCGTTTCATTCTGCGGGAACACAATATCGTAATCCTCAATACCCTCAGGAGTATAATAACCCTCGTGAGAGCCGATGGAGAAATACATTGTTTTACTGTCCTTGTTATCTACTCTGTAGGCAACGGTAATCGCATCGCCTGTAATAGTATAAATAACCCGAAGCTCGTATTCAAAAGGATAGCTTTTTCTGCTTTCATCATTGGATTTAAGCAAGAAAACCGCTGACTCACCGTCACAGCTTTCAACATCAAACATCATATTTCTTGCAAAGCCATGCTTTTGAAGATTATACTCTTTACCCTCATAAATAAACTTGTCATCCTTTAAACCGCCGCAAATAGGAAACATAATAGGAGCAGTAGATTTCCAAATCTGTGGTTCTGCCTGCCACATATATTCCTTTTCTTCCTTTTTAACGCTTCTGAGTTGTGCGCCTAATTCATCAATCTTAACCTTTAAAATCCCATTGTTTAACGTAATCATTTTTATACCTCTTTTTGTACCAAATTTTGTTATTTTAATTATACAATAAACTCAGCCATTAATCAATAAAACTTTTTATCATTTGTAGCAGGGTTATTTAACAGCTTACCGCTTTCATCAAAGCGTGAGCCGTGACATGAGCAGTCCCAGGAATGTTCATCAGCATTATATTTAAGAGCGCACCCCAAATGCGGACATCTCGGCGCCGTTGGAGTAATAAGATTTACAGTGCTTTCAAAAAGATTGACAAAAAGCTGAGGATGAAGCATAGTTCTCTGCGGTGAAAAAACCTTTGCATAATCGTTTTCTTTTCCCAATATTAAATCGGAAAGTATAATAGCTGACAGTGCAGAGGCGGTCATGCCCCATTTGTTAAAACCTGTAGCTACATAAAGATTTGGTGTATTTTTAGAATACAGTCCTATATAGGCCACCGAGTCAAGAGTCATACAGTCCTGAGTAGCCCAATAAGTCTGTTCTTTATGCTCAGGATAATTTTCCTTTGCAAACTCTCTCAGCTCTTTCCAGTTACCGCCCTTTTTCCCTGTTCTGTGACTGCCTCCCCCAAGCAACAGCATATCCTTATAGCTTCGAAAAGACAACCCCTTAAGACTTTCGTCTACATACATTCCTTTTGGAATAGTAGCATTCTTAAGCGCTAAAACGTAGGAACGGTGCTGATACATCTTTAAAAAATATCCGCCGTGTTTATTGATAATGGGAAAATGTGTAGCAACTATTATTTTTTCTGCAAGTATTTTGCCTCTGTTGGTAATAACTCCCCCATCAAAAAATTGCAGTACCTTTGTATGCTCGTATATTTTAATTTTACTGGCAAGTGATAAACACAGCTTTAAAGGGTTAAACTGCCCCTGATTTTTTATGCACACCGCGCCAACGGTATCTATGGGCAGGTCAACCCTTTCACAGAAAAATGATTCTATTTTAAGTTTATTATAAGCTTCTGCCTCATATTCAATTTTTCTGCGGTTGTCTATAGAATAAACAAAGGAATCCTGTACTTCATAATCACACTCAATTTCCTTGCAAAGAAAACTGAGATATTCAAAACCCTCTTTTTGCGCTTCATAATAAAGCTTTGCGAATTCTACACCATACTTTTTTATAAGCTTGTCATAAATCAGTCCGTGCTGAACTGTAATTTTTGCAGTTGTATCACTTGTAACCTTTCGGCAGATTCGGTCAGCCTCCACAACTGCACAATTAACCCCCAAATCAGTTAGCCTGTTAGCGCATATAATACCCGCAATCCCTCCGCCAACAATCAATACGTCTGTTTTAATATTCTCATTTAAAGGCTCAAAGCTTTTGGGGGACACACTTTCTCTCCATACAGATTCCATTTTTATACCTCGATATAATTAATATAATTTTAGTATCCCCGTTTTAAAAAAAGAAAACACCCGATTTTTTTATCGGGTGTTGATTTTATAAAAAAGCTTTTGTTAATAAACGGCTTCTACAGAAGGTCTGTCCATATTTTCCATAGGAAATTCCGCTCTCTTAAACATAAACAGACTGCAAACAATACCAAGTAAAATAGTTATTACTGCAATAACAGCAACTACAGCAAGAACCACCTTTCCACCGCCTGAAGAAACAGACTTGGCTGACTCTATCTTTCTGATAGCAAGAACACATTTTTTAATAGCAGTTTGCTCATCTTCAGAAAGTTCTTCGCCGCTTTCTATTAACAAGTCACCGTAACGAACCGCTTCCTTAAGATAATCAAGCTTATTCTGTGTAAGACCAAGATTAGCAAAACAAATCATTCTGTTTCTTATTGCAGGTAGCTGACCTTTATTAGCTGATTTAGTAAATAAATCAGCCTTTTGTTGCTCGTCTATATCGTGGCTTAAAGCGTAAAGACACATTGCAGGTGCATACTCAGCCTCTGCAGAAGCCTTAAGCAAGGATGAAAACGGCTCGGCTGTATACTGTCCTTCTGAATAGCGAACAACATATAAGTACTGTGCCGCGCGAGAGCCGCCGTTTGCAATAGCAAGAAGCTCTTCCTGTGACATATTGTCAGTAATTCCTGCCTTAATTCCTTCCATTTCAAATTCAACGTTGTAGCTCTTAAAGGAAGAACAGTCAGTACGAATTATATTTCTGTATTCACTCTGCTTCATCTGAGCCTCTACGGTATGCTCATGGTCGATAGTATTCTCAGCTTCAAGGCGAAGATTCTTAACAGGTATAAATAAACCGAAAATTCCAAAAGTAATTGAGGTCAAAAATCCCCATAAAAGATATTTGAGGAAAAATGTTCCCACAGTACCCGTGAATATAAGTCGTCTTGAATCGGTAACGGTATGCTTTGTCTCCCACTTAGTTTTGATAATGTTAGACCAGGCAAATCCCACAAACGGAACGACAGCTACAATTAAAGCTAAAATATTAGTACCTATTAAGCCCAGTATACCACCGTCAAAATAACTGTTATTATCTTCTTCGCCAACAAAATGAGTATGTTTGCTTATCCATTTTTTTACAGCTATAGCCATCCAGAAACCATAAATACCAAAGGTTATTATGGTAAGAAAAGACCACAGAATGAATTTGCCTATAAGCTGTACGCCTGTGCCGTCAAAATACATACGCTTTCCGCAAACAACCGTGTGCTTTGCTTTCCATCTCTGCATTAAACAGCACATCCAAGGAAATGCAATACCAAATGTAATGCTTGTAACGAATACTACTAAAAGACTGTAGCCTATGTAAGCAAGATAACCTCCGTCAAAAAATGATTTGTTTTCGTCTAAATTAGTGTCAACGGTTTTTTCTTTGCCTCTGTTAGCTAAATAAACGATTAGAGCTATAATGCCGCCTATAATCGCCACCGCTAAACCTAAAATAATTAGAATAGATAAAATGCTAAATGATACTGATTTTGTTGCCATATAAACCCCTCCTTAATATGACAGATAGCCTGTCAAGTAAAGTGTATCACTAAATTTGACAAAATTCAACAAAAAAATAAAACAAGCAGAAACTAAAAGGCTTCTGCTTGTTAATTAAATTTACAAAATTAAAAGATAAATTTCACTTAATACGAAACATTTTCATTATCGTTTAAATATTATTAATCTATTTTAATCCCATTTGTGCTTTTGATACAACCTTACCGCCTTGGAATGAAACGTTAGCGTTAGCACCTATAGAACCGTCACCAGTCCATTGATAAATTTCCGTTTTATACTCTTCACCAATTCCAACGTCAACACTTGAGCCAAGAGTTCCTTCTCCGCCAATTATATCACATACCTGTTGATACGTCATTCCTGTTTCAATTTTATTGAATTCTTCTAAAGAAATTGAAGCTTCTGAATTTATAACGTCGGCGCCTGTTCCTTTAATTATATCATTAGGTGTACCACAACTACATAGCGAAACACTAATAACCATAACCAAACATACAATAAATATTTTCTTCATAATTAACTCCTATTAACAATCATTTGTTATCAGAACGACACAACAATAAAATACCGCCAATCACACTTACAAACAGCAATGAACATACCTTAAGACCTGTTCCAACCGGTTCGTTGTTTTTCATTTTGTTACAAATGGAAATTGTAATTGGTAAACACCAAGCTAAAGGAAGCAACAACCACCCTTGAGCAATACATCCTAAAATCAAGAAAACTTTAGCAGCAACTGCCAGACCGTCATTTCCGCCCTTTCCTTTCTTTTCCTCGGAAATAGCACAACCACATCCGGGACATATTATCGCTTCCTCAGCAATTTCTTTTCCACATTTTTGACAAAATTTCATATTTAGTCACTCCTTTTTAATAATTCGCCAAAATCTGACATTCTTATTATATCTGTATTACAGATAAATGTCAATATCTTTATTACAGATATTGCATAATAAATAAGAGGTGATAATTGTGCCATATAAAAATTTGAGAGGTATCAGAGAAGACAAAGATATAAAACAAAAAGAATTGGCAAAATATTTAAATGTATCACAAAACACTTATTCACAATACGAAAATGGTGTTATTTCTTTAACTGCTGAAGTTTTAATTAAATTAGCAAATTTTTATAATGTAAGTATAGATTATTTGCTCGATAGAACTAATAACCCAAATCTTCAAAAATGAAAGCCGTCTTGATGATACGTCATTCCTTTTGCAACTAAAAAAATCCTCGTTCTTTGAACGAGGATTTTAACATTATCTCTGCATACTAACCGAAATTTATCATAAGCAACGCCACAAAGGACAGAAATATACCCGCTACGCATTTCACAGTTATCTTTTCTTTAAAGAAAACAGCAGCCATCAGCAACGACAATATTACCGCGCAACCTTGACTTAAAGGATAAAGCAAGACTGCATCAAGATATTGCGCCGCCTGAGTCTTAAAAAATGAATTAGCAAAAAGGCAGACAGCCATTATAACTATAAAATACCAACTAGATTTTATTACTACAATAGGTTTACGAACATTTTCTCCTTCACGTGTGTCTGTAGCGCGAAATACATAATACACGATAGCTAACGTCAATGCCGAGAAAATATAAGTATAGAAATTAAATACCGCAATGCTTCCTTGGGGTACTATTTTCACAAAAAGCTTTTGCGAAAAATCAACCATTCCGTTTGAAAATCCACACAAAAGAAGAAGCAAAAAAGCAGTAAAATTCATTTTTCCCTTAACGGATGAATTGTAAGCGGTCATTATGTAAATAGCTATAAGCAATACGGCAATTCCCACTACTTGCAACGCGGCTATTTTCTCTGAAAATAAAACACGGCAAAGAACGATTGGTACCGTAACTCCCAAAAGAAGAAAGACCTCTACCATCATATAAGAACCCGTCCTAACGGAAAGAAGCCAACATATCACGAACATAGATGTTGCAATTCCTGAAAGAGCGGATATAAGCAATATTGCTGTGTTAGGCAGTAGCGTCGCAAATCCATTCTGCCACACTGTCAGCAAAAAACCAATCAAAATACATAGTATCATTCGAAACAAATTTAAAATCATTGAATCGGTTTTTGTCTCAATAGCTGAGCTTGTTTTCTTTCCGCAATATCCTTTTGCAGTTCCTACAATTAAAGCAATACTTAAAAATAAATATCCCATTTATCTTCCCTCCACGGCACGTAAGATAAAGAGCCTTATCATTTCTTTGCTGCATTAGCGGTATTATAACATAAAAGCGATGAAAAATCAATGCGGAGCATTGTATATCATCAATTCCGCAAGGAATTGCATATCATCAACTTCGAAAGAAGTTGTATATCATCATTGCGAAAGAGTTTTTGTACACACCTTTGGTGTGATGAGATACAAATGCGACCTGTCGCATTTGATGATATACACGCTATTGCGTGATGATATGCCAAGCCTGTCGGCTTGGATAAAAAAAGAACGAAGCGAATGCTTCGTTCTTTTTTGTCTCTCGTGTCCGAAAAAGAACTGGGTGAAAACCTGATTTTCTTTAATATTTACAAATAACGTACTTGTCCTTTACGATAGAGGACAACTTATTTCTAATATCTTCAGCCGTCCCACCCTCAATGGTGTTTTTATCAATAATAAAGACTTGATTATTTGTTTGGTATAAAAACAAATACCTTGATGTTTCGTAAACTTTTACGAACAACGAATATTCAATTTCTGCT
This sequence comes from Acutalibacteraceae bacterium, assembly GCA_036307305.1. Lineage (GTDB taxonomy): Bacteria > Bacillota > Clostridia > Oscillospirales > Acutalibacteraceae > SIG607. The sequence continues at coordinate 1,171 of JAXJXV010000024.1, read as the reverse complement.
TCACCGTTATATTCTTGGCTTTTAGTAAATGTCTTTAGTACATTATCACAAAAGATGTACTGATTTTCTACATTTTGCATTTTTGCCAATGCTTTATATTGTATTCTAGGCAAAAGAAAATACATGAAACAATCTATTGCAATTACAAGAATATCAACAACAATTAAAACAATCGGAATAATATCAAATTCAAAAACAACTAGTTCTGCAATAATGACTAAAAGCAAAATAACGCACAGAACAGTCCTCATAATAACCGTTTTTTTTGGATTCGCTTTCTTAAATGTAGCTAAATGCGCTAACGCACTAATGGAATCTTTATTGAATTTACATTTCGCTCTAATTTCCACAAAATCACCAACCTTTAAGTGTATTATAGCATAAAAACGGCGATGCCACAACACTTATTACCTCTTACCTATTACTTCTTACTTCCCAAAAATCCCGTAAAATTTTGGTTGAGGTAAGAGTGAAGAGGTAAGAAGTAAGAAGTAAAAATCCCGCTCACTTTCGTGAACGGGATTTTTGGCGCCTCGAACAGGGCTCGAACCTGTGACACCGCGGTTAACAGCCGCGTGCTCTACCGACTGAGCTATCAAGGCAAATTGTGTTGGCGCCTACCTATTTTCCCGGGCAGCTGCCCGCCAAGTATCTTCGGCGCAAGTGAGCTTAACTTCCGTGTTCGGGATGGGAACGGGTGGACCCTCACCGCAATCAGCACCAACTTCTTCTCGTGCCCTAAGGCACTATATATAAACAGCTTATGCTGTTTATTACATATTATTCACTTTTTTAAAAATGGTGACCCGTACGGGATTCGAACCCATGTTGCCGGCGTGAGAGGCCGGAGTCTTAGGCCACTTGACCAACGGGCCACATATATACCCTAAACCATTAATAATGGTAGTAAGCAAAGTGGTGCACCATCAGGGACTCGAACCCGGGACACCCTGATTAAGAGTCAGGTGCTCTACCAACTGAGCTAATGGTGCATATCTAATCACACCTTCAAAACTGAACAAAGTAGATTGCGTGAGAATCGAAAATATAGGTCAAGCCCTCGGTCTATTAGTACACCCTAGCTCAGACATCACTGCCTTTAGACTTGGTGCCTATCAACCCGGTAGTCTTCCGGGGACCTTACTAGCTTATGCTATGGGATATCTAATCT
>JAXJXV010000023.1:0-101876 GCA_036307305.1 Acutalibacteraceae bacterium | reverse complement strand
TCTTCCCTCACGCGGCGTTGCTGCATCAGGCTTTCGCCCATTGTGCAATATCCCCCACTGCTGCCTCCCGTAGGAGTCTGGGCCGTGTCTCAGTCCCAATGTGGCCGATCAACCTCTCAGTCCGGCTACCGATCGTCGACTTGGTAGGCCGTTACCCCACCAACTATCTAATCGGACGCGAGTCCATCCTTCAGCGGATTGCTCCTTTGGTATTTCTAAGATGCCTTAAAAATACATTATGCGGTATTAGCAGTCGTTTCCAACTGTTGTCCCCCTCTGAAGGGCAGGTTACTCACGCGTTACTCACCCGTCCGCCACTAAGTGAAACAAGAAATTCGTCTAGCAAGCTAGCTTCTTTTCAGCGTCTCACTCCGTTCGACTTGCATGTGTTAGGCACGCCGCCAGCGTTCGTCCTGAGCCAGGATCAAACTCTCTAAAAAATTGTATTAAACACCGAAGTGTTATAATCTTTTAAAGCTTGTCGCTCATTCATAACAATACTGGCGTATTGTTCTTTGTCCTTGATTACTTATCTCTAAGAATCGTCGGGTCCTTTTTTGTTTGTCGTTGTTTAATTTTCAAGGTCCGTTCTGCTCACCTTTTCGGTGGACAGCTTATACATTCTAACACAGTCAGTTCCCTTTGTCAAGAACTTTTTTTACTTTTTTTAAAAAAGTTTTTTTGCTGTGTTTTTCGCCGTCCTCTTCCAGACAGCTTTATTGTTATACTACATTTCCTCCCTCTTGTCAACATATTTTTTTAAAATTTTTCAATCTTTTTTTATTTGTCAAAAACCACCACTATATATAGTGTTTTATTGTTCAAACCACCCATATTAACAAGAAAAAAGGAGCGCGTAAATTACGCACTCCTTACATTATATATAATATATTATTTCTGCCAGTACTTAAGAACAATAGCTTCAAGCTCATCCTTTTTCTCAAGCATTTGCTTTACAAGCTCAAACTGAGTACGGCAACGAACAAGATTATGCTCGGGATAATGAATCTTGAAATATGTACTTCCCTCAAGATAATCGGTAAGGAAACGCATACCGCATTCAAAGGTCATAATCACAGAACCTGTGTAAAGGGACAGCGCCTCTTCTTTAGAAAATGCGGAAGCGCACTGACCGATAAAGCCCTCAGCATATTTATCAAACAGCTCGGTTTCAAATTTAACCTTTGCTATATCAGGCTCATCCTCGGCAGCATAGGTAGCGCCGCTTCTGATACTGTCGCCGAAGTCGTAAGCAGAAAGACCCGGCATAACGGTATCCAAATCAACAACAGCAAGAGGTTTACCGTTGGTTCTGTCAAGCATAACGTTATTGATTTTAGTATCGTTATGAGTAACTCTGAGAGGAAGAACGCCGCTTTCAAGCTTATCGGTAAGCAACGAGCAAAGGTCTGCGTGTTCTCTCACGAAAAGAATTTCCTCTCTTGCATTTTTAGCCAGACCGCAAGAATCGTTCTCATAAGCCTTCATAAAGTTTTTGAAGCGGTTAGGCGTATTATGGAAATTAGGAATGGTTTCAACAAGCTTTGAAGCATCAAAATCAGCAAGTTGATTCTGGAAAATACCGAAGGCTTCACCTGCAGCGCGGAAAAGCTCAGGTGTCTCGGCAGTCTGCATTGTAATAGCGTTATCAATATAAACGTAGCAACGCCAAAAATCCTTACCGATATTTACAAAAGCTTCGCCGTCTTTGGACTCAACAACGGTAAGACACTCTCTCAGCGGGTCACCGCCTGCTTCAGCCACCTTTTGACGAATATGGGAGGTAACGAGAATTACGTTATTCATAAGACCGTACATATCCTTGAATATAGTTCCGTTTACCCTCTGTAAAATATATTTACGGGCGCGTGAGGTTTCCACAAAAAAAGTATCGTTGATATGTCCGTTGCCGAAAGGAACGGCTATCATAGGTTCGCCGTCAAGGGAAAACAGCTTTGCAATATCTTCTGCGCGAAATGACATATAAACTCCTCCATTTATCTTTTTGGTTTAATTTTATTACTATATTTGTAATTATAACAGATTTTTTAAAAAAATATTTGCATTTTTGGTCGCATTCTTTATAATATTATGGTATAATAGGACTGAAAAAAATAAACAGTGAGGTAAAAAGGTATGAATTATATAGGAACGAAAATAGAAAATGAGCTGACTATCGACCAGATTTATACTATACATTACTTTGAATATGCTATTGACTTTGATTTTCCAGGTGAGCTTCACGATTTTTGGGAGGGAGTATACGTAGACGCGGGAGAAGTGACCGTAACCTACGCTAACGAAAAGACAGTAATGAAGCAGGGGGATTTCTTTTTACACAAGCCACTGGAATTTCACAGCATTGCCTGTAACGACAGTGTTGCCAACGCTATTGTTTTTTCTTTTTCAAGCAGTTGTGAACAATTATATTCCGTTGCAGACAAGGTTATACGCTTTGGAGATACAGAGAAAAATCTGCTCTCGAAAATCATAAGTGAAGGCTCCTCCGCTTTTAGCACACCGCTTAACGATATATACAGCAATAAATTGGAAATAAGCAAAGCTTCGCCTTTTGGCGCCTGTCAGACTGTTAAAAATCTTATGGAATTATTACTTATAAACGCCGTTCGCCGTTGTTATAATCACACAACTATAGAACACAAACTACGAGAGGATAGCAGAATAAAGGAAATATGTGCATATATACAAAATCACATCCACGAACCATTAAGGTTTGAGGATGTGTGTAAAAAATTCTCTGTGAGCAAAACAACACTCAAAAAGTTATTCCGTGATAATTTGGGATGCGGTGCTATGGAATACTACAACAATTGCAGAATTACCGAAGCCAAAAAGCTTTTACGCGAAAAAAAATACAGCATAACCGAGATATCGGATATACTGCAATTTTCCAGTATTCATTACTTCAGCAGAAAATTTAAACAAGCCACCAACATTTCGCCTCTTGAATACCAAAAGTCTGTAAGCAGCTTGATAAAATACAACTGACAGAACAATAAAAGTATTAACCAAAAATGCCGCCCAAGATGTCGCCGCCTATAGAAAGCTCATTATCGTCGGTATTAATTGTAATATCAAGTGCATTGGTATTATCTTCAACAACTAAAGACAATATAGAGAGTTCGGGGCGCATATACTCTTTTTTCATACTAATACCTCCAAAAGTAGATAAATCCACCAATTACACAAATACTATACCACAATGTTTTTCAAAATGCAATAGTTTTTTTAAAATTTTATGTATTTTTTTACAAATACGTATAAAACGCACAAAAAAAGGTGTGTAGCACAGCCACACACCTTTTGTTTTTTTCATGATTTACTGAGCAGCAATAAAGTCCTCAAGAAGCTCGTTAGCAGCATTAGCAGCACCGTCAAGCTTACTGCTTACACTTGCAAGGTTTACAGAAACCTGTGCAGCAGTACCGTCAAGAAGAGGCTGTACAAGATTAAGCTCGAAGTAAGAAGGATCGGTTACACGACCAACGCCTACAGCCCAACCTACCTTGCTGATATCGCCCTTCTCACGAAGGTGTAAGTACATTTCCTTAGCTTCAGCATTTTTGAACATTTCGTCCATATCGTAATGGTCCTGATTCAAGAAGTAACGCAGGAAGTAAGCAGCACCCTTAGCATTCTTAGCGCCCTTACAGATACCGTAAGCACGTTCAGAACTTGTATAAGGATAATCAGTATCATCAGCATTAAGCTTAGGAAGAACTGCGAAACCTAAGTCGTCAACGTCCATTGTATAGAACCAACCTGGGTTCTTTCTAAGACCATAAGCACCGCAAATCTGTACAGCATGAGAAGCTTTTGTAATACCGTCATCATGGTTAGATATAATCTTAAGAAGACCTGCATCCTTACCTCTCATAAGGTAATCAATAGCCTTTTTGCTTTCGGTACTCTGAATAGCGTTTTCAAACTTATCGGTTTCGGTATTGAACTTGTACTGACCGCCGCCGTAAGCTGAAAGCCAGTTATCGAACACGATTGTAGTACCAGGATCACTGAGACCACAAGCAGATTTAATCTGGTTCATAAGAGTCCAAAGAGTGTCGGTGTTCCAGTTGTTTTCATCTACATATTCTGCAGGAGTCTTGATGCCGTTCTCTTCAAGAAGAGTCTTATGGAAGTAGGTCATAGCGCCTGTCATAAGCCAAGAAGAGTTAGCACCGTTTACGAGATAGTAATTCTTGCCAATGTGGAAGAGTTCACTTGTTCTCTGATCCCAGAAAGGATCGGTTGGGTCAAGACCGTTAGTCTCTTTAGAAAGAGGCTGAAGAAGGTTAAGGGTCTTGGGGAAGTCACCGTTTTCTACAACAACGTCAGGAGACTGATCTGCAGAAATAAGAGCAGTCATCTTTACAACGTAGTCGGACTGGTTTACCTGTACCATTTCATACTTCATACCTGTTGTCTCTTCGAAACCGGAAAGACAAATCTTGGTATCGGTCTGAGCGTGGTCAATCCAGGTTGCAAACTTTACTGTGGTTCCGCGAAGCTCAGAAGGCATATCAAGGAAATACTCTTCTTCATTCTGACTAGAACCAACATTGCCTACAGGCTTATTGCTGGACTGACCGCCGTTATCCTTACAACCAGCCATAGCGCACATAGAAAGCACCATAGCAACGGCAAGAAGGATAGTCAAAATTCTTTTTAACATAGCTATTTCTCCTTTATAAACAAATTTAGCTATTTTTATTATACATAAATCAGTCGGATTTGTCAAATACAAATGTTATTTTTATGAAAATTCATTCATCTCTTTTGATAATTTCCTGTATAAGCGCATTTCCCTCTGACACAGCGCCGCTTATAATATTATTACTTTTTTCAAGATTAACTGAAAGTTGTCCGGCGGTAGAACCTATAACGTCCTGAAGCATTGTACCGCTTGAAGAAGATGCATCGAGTATCATTCTAACCCCACGATTAAAAGTAACGGTTGAATAATCGGTTTTAGCGCGAAGCTCTTTATAGAAAGCCAGAGCTTCTTCGTTTTTAAAGCCCGCTTCCATATCAACGTGGTCCTCATTAAGATAATAACGCAGATAATAACCCGCACCCATGGGATTACGTGAGCCTCTTACAAGTCCGTAAGCGTGACCGGTTGCAACAACGGGATAATCACTATCCTCTTTATTCACCTTAGGAAGATAGGTGAATCCCAAATCGTCTACGTCCATCGTATAGAACCAACCTGGGCTGGTGCGAAGTCCATAAGCGCCGCATATCTGAACGACACAACTACCCGTAGTGATATCATCATCGTGATTATCAATAATTTTTACAAGTCCCTCGTCTTTAAGTTCAAGAAGCTTTCTCAGACTGTCTTTCATTTTACCGTCGGTAACGGTATTGGTAAAGGTACTGTTTTCAGGGTTCCAGGTTATCTGCTTAGCACCGTATAGTGAAGTCCAACAATCAATGGCAACGGAAGCTGCGGGACGTGACAGACTGACAGAGGATTTTATCTGACGCAAAAGCTGAGTAAAGCTATCCACGTTCCAGTTATTTTCCTTTACAAGTTCGTCAGGTGTTTTAATTCCGTTTTCCTCAAGAATTGTTTTATGGTAATAGGTAATCGCCCCTGAGTTATTCCAACAGGATTTCACACTCTCAATAATATAGGGCTTACCACCCACGCTGTACATCTTGATAACGCCCTGGTCCCAAAAGGAATCGCTCAAATCAATTCCCGTCGTTTCTTTGTCTATTGGTCTGAGTACCTTAAGGGTTCTTGGAAAATCGCCGTTTTCCGTGAGAACGTCAGGAGACTGGTCGGCCGAAATAAGAGAAGTCAACTTTACTATGTAATCTGCCTGAGGCACCTGAGCAAATTCAACCTCAATTCCCGTATTAGATGTAAAATCAGAATACACCTGTGCTTGTTGAAGTCGTTATTGCTACCCCACGTAGCTACCTGCACTACAGTTCCTCTGAGTTCTGCGGGAACGTCAAGGAAAAACTCCTCTTCACTGTCAACAGAAACACCCGCATTATTATTGTTATTAACAACAGGCTCTTCTTTTTCACCGCAACCTACAAGAACAGTAAAACTTGAAATCATAGCCATACAAAGCAACAAACACACAAGTCTTTTCATACCTACACCTCACATATTCTGTATGCACTTATTTTAGCAAATCGCTTTGTATATTGCAACAAAAAAGACTCTGTTAAACAGAGTCTTTTTTTAATTAATATCCGTAATTGATATCCTTAACCTTGAAAGCCTTTATTGCATAATTGTTTTTCTTAACGGCAAGGTCTTTTGCATAAGTGCTTATATCAGCCTGATATTCTTCGTGTTTCAGATTCCAACGGATAGATTCATCCATATTTTCAAGGAAACTTACTTCGCTATCGTTGCCAATATAGTAAACAAGACAGATGTATTTACTGCCGTTTTGCTCGGTTTCAAGAATCTTGCTTTCGCCTACAACCATATCCTTTACGTCACTCCAGAAAGTAACACCATAGTTTTCATCAACCTCGGGGTCGGCAACAACGTTTGCACAATCCTTAGTTTCCTTCGCAGGAGAATAACCTGTAGTTGCAGCGCTTTCCTCAGTAAGACCGTTATACTCGTTATAAACCTCTACAACGCTCTTGCCGTCGTTCAACTGCTTCTGAGCATCTTCAAGCTTTGTTTTTGCCTCTGCCTTTGCAGTATCGTCCATCTCAGTGGTGTCTGCCTGAAGAACAAGTACTACGCGGTAAGAAGTATTGAATGCATTCTTTACGTCATCCTCGGGGATAGCCTTGCTACCTTCTTTACCATAAAGGAACTTGAAGTATTCGTTACTGTACGACTCAAAAAGGGTTGCGTTCTTATAGGTCTCCTCGCCTATTCCGTTAGCAGAATAAACGGCGCCGTAGTAAGAATAGTAGTACTGAGCATAGCTTTCCGCCTCTGATAAAGCGTCTTCGTCAAGAGTAATATTATTTTCATCACATAACTTCTGGTATGCAGCCCACTCGCTGAGAAGCTCAATAGCGCGGTCTTCTACCCACTTAACAAAGGATTTCTCATCTATTGTCTGCGCATAATAGTCAACCTCTTCGGTGGTTGAAGCTGTGGATTCGGTTTCCTGTGCGGCAATATTTTCATCAACAAGAGTTCTTGCCTCACCATCGGCGCAAAGCAGAGCATAAGAATACATAGCCGACGTAAACTCAATACCGCCGATAGTAACGGCTATTTCGTTTTTCTTGTGACAGGCGGTAAAGGAAAATACCATTACAAGCACAAGTAAAAGGGCAAAAAATTTTTTAACCATTTTCATTATAATTCCTCCAAAAGCAAAACGGATTATATACAACACATATTATATTACATATTTCATAAAATGTCTATACAAAATTTAATAACTTTACAAAGCGTTCACTATTTCATTTACAACGCCTGACAAATTCTGACCCTTTTTAAGCTTTACGGAGATTGTAGTAACGCTAACTGAATTAAGAAGTCTTAATCTGTCGCCGAAAACTGCGCCCAGCTTCAGAAATACCTCCTGAGTAAAGTTATTAAAGCGAAGCATAACGCTATCCTTATCCCTTGCTATTTCATATATACCCGAAGCTATAGATTTATTTCTTAGCAAAGCTATATCTATGAGTCCCATAACACTGCGGGGAGGCTCTCCGAAGCGGTCGCAAAGCTCGTCTATTACGTCACTTACGTCCTCGTCGTTTTCTATATCGGCAATACGCTTATAAATGCCAAGTCGCGCAGGCAGACTGTTTATATAGCTTTCGGGAATATGAGCAGGTACGTTAAGGTCTATAGTACATACCGCCTCAGGTTTAATTTCCTCACCTGCATTTTCTTTCATAGCCTCACCTAGAAGCTTTAAGTACATATCGTAGCCAACCGCTTCCATATTGCCGTGCTGTGCGCCGCCAAGCACACTACCCGCGCCCCTTATTTCAAGGTCGCGCATTGCGATTTTAAAGCCTGAGCCGAATTCGGTAAATTCTCTTATTGCCTGTAAACGTTTAACGGCATCCTCATTAAGCACCTTACCCGTTTTAAAGCAGAAATAAGCGTAGGCTCTTCTTGAAGAACGCCCTACTCTGCCTCTGAGCTGATGAAGCTGAGAAAGTCCCATTCGGTCTGCATCCTCAATAATCAGGGTATTTACGTTTGCCACGTCAACACCCGTTTCTATTATGGTAGTGCAAACAAGGATATCTATTTCGTTTTCCATCAGCTTTTGCCATACATCTGACAGAGCGTCTTCGGTCATTTTACCGTGAGCCACCGCAACCCTTGCATCAGGAACGGCGGTTTTTATACGGGCGGCTACCTTTTCGATACTTTCCACTCTGTTATGCAGATAATATACCTGACCGCCTCGGCGAAGTTCCTTTCGTATAGCATCGTAAAGCACAGAATTATTTTGCTCCAAAACATAGGTCTGTACGGGATGTCTGTCCCCCGGCGCTTCATCTATGGTTGACATATCACGAAGACCCGTCATAGCCATATTAAGCGTTCTCGGGATAGGCGTTGCTGAAAGGGTGAGTATATCTACGTATGGATACAGTTCTTTCAGTCTTTCCTTCTGAGCTACGCCGAAGCGTTGCTCTTCATCAATTATAACAAGACCTAAATCCTTGAACTTTACGTCCTTTGAAATAAGGCGGTGGGTACCTATTATCATATCCACCCTGCCCTTCGCAACGTCCTTTACGATTTTTTCCTGTTGCTTAGGAGGTACGAAACGTGAAAGAAGCTTCAGCGTAACGGGAAGGTCACCTATTCTTCTGAGCGCCGTATTATAGTGCTGCCACGCAAGTATTGTAGTGGGAACAAGCAACGCGCACTGCTTACCCTCGCACATACATTTGAAAGCGGCTCTCAGGGCTACCTCGGTTTTGCCGAAACCAACGTCGCCGCAAAGCAGTCTGTCCATTGGAACGCCGCGTTCCATATCCCTTTTGATTTCATTGACACAGCGAAGCTGGTCCTCGGTTTCCTCATAAGGAAACCGTCGCTCAAAATTATTCTGAAAATCGGTATCGGCAGAGAAAGCGTATCCCTTTGCCGCCATTCGTTTAGCGTAAAGAGCAGTAAGCTCCTTTGCCATATCCTTTACCGCTTTTTTTACTCTGGTGCGTGTTTTCTGCCATTCGTTAGAGCCAAGCTTGTTAAGCTTTACGTTATCACTGTCCACGCCGATATAACGGGAAACAAGGTCAAGCTGTGTTACGGGTACATAAAGGACGTCCTGTCCTGCATATTTAATTTTAATATAGTCCTTGGTAATTCCCGCATTGGTAATATGCTGTATACCGCCGAAAACACCGATACCGTGGGCAGTATGCACCACAAGGTCGCCCGTTTTAAGCTCATCAAGACTGCCTACCGCTCTGCTGTCCTTAGGCCGTTTAACAGCTTTTTTCACAGCCGAAACAAAGCCCCTTGCCGTAATGAGCATAAATTTTTCATTTACAAGCTCGAAACCGCTTGACAGAGCGCCCACCGTAACGGTTACACCCTTGCTCAATTCTTTTATTTCTTCACAGTAACGCGCCGAAAAGCCGTCTGCTGTCAAATCCTCTGTCAAAAGCCTTGCGGCTTTTTCGTTACCCGCAAGAACGACGGCGGTGCCGTTTTCCTTTACAATATAATCTATATCTTCCTTTAATACCTCTATATCTCCACTCCAGGCGGTAGAACGCTTCATATTAAAGTCCACAAGAGCTTTAGGGCTTATCTCATAGCGTCCTCTTGCAAAGCTGTCAAGTACAACGCAGTGAGAAAGCTTATGGTAAAACTGCTCGTCACTTATTAAAATATCTGCGCTTTCCTTACCAACGTAGCCGTCCTCTAACAAACGGCTGATATCCTCACCCAGCATAAAGCGGATATTTTTAAGGCGTTCTGCTACGTTACCGCTTTCGCTTAAAAATATAATACCGTCGCTAACATAGTCAAGTACAGTGGTCTGTTCTTCATATATATAAGGAAGATATCTGTCGGGACAAGCAAAAACGCCCGATTTTATATCCTCCATATCGCGATTAAGTCTTTCTCTGCGGACAGAATCAAGCTTTTTACCGTCAAGCAGTTTATTTATAATTTCCATCAACTGTTCATCGGTATATAAAACCTCACTTGCAGGGGTGATAACAACAGAATCTATACTGTCGGTTCTTCGCTGTGTTTCTATATCAAAGAAAGAAATACTGTCTATTTCATCTCCCCAGAATTCCACTCTGCAAGGAAGGGCGTTATGAGTGGTAAAAATGTCAAGAATACCGCCGCGCACTGCAAACTGACCTGCGCCCTCTACCGTTTCGCTTCTAACGTACCCTGCCGAAACAAGACGCTCACACAGCTTTCCTAAATCATAGCTGTCCCCCGTATTTACAGTAAAGGAATTTTCTTTCAGAATTCTTTCAGGTAGGGTAGTTCCCATTGCCGCTTCGCAGGAAACCACCAGAACCTCAAAATCCCCGTCAGCAACAGCCGACAGGGTGTGAATTCTTTTATGCTCGTATTCCTTTGATTCGCCTATGATTTCTGCAAACTGATAATCCCGTACAGGAAAATCCAGTGCAGAAACGCCAAGGCTTTTTAAGTCGTTTACAAGGGAGTCTGCCTGTGCCTCGTCGCTTGTCACCACGGTTATGGGGAAAGAATATTCACAAAGCAACGCAGAAACAATCACCGCCTTGTGAATTTCCGACAGTCCCGTACATATTATAGGGGTCTGCCCTGAGTCAATAGCCTGACTCAGCTTTTTGTAGTCAACGTCCTGTGACAAAACCTTGTTTAAAAATTTAAAACCTGTGTTCATTATTTACTGTAACGATTCATAGCTTTATCTATGCCGTCCCTTAAAATTGTTTCTATAGCTTTAACTGCATTTTCTACAGCAGAGTCAAACAGCTTTTTATCCTCCTGACTCATTTTGCCCAGCACCCAGTTTACAAGGTCACTGCTTTTATCGGGTCTGTCGCCCACGCCCATTTTTATACGGGCAAATTCTTCAGAAGAAAGATGCTCTATTATATTTTTAAGACCGTTCTGTCCTCCTGCGCTTCCCTTTGTTCTGATACGCATCTTACCTGGGGGTAAAGAAATATCATCGGACACCACAAGAATTTTTTCCATTGGTATTTTATAGAAACGAGCTATAGCAGAAACAGCTTCCCCCGAATTATTCATATAGGTCTGAGGCTTTACCACAAGAATTCTCTTTCCCTCTATATTAGCTTCGCCGAAAATTGCGCAAAATTTATTTTTACTTAGCGTAACACCGTGTTTTTCATTAAAGGCGTCAATAACACAAAATCCTGCATTATGACGGGTGTTTTCGTAATTTACTCCGGGATTTCCAAGTCCCACAAGAAGCATATCGTAAAGGCTGTCGCTCTTTTTTCTAAAAAGCATAGCTTTCCCTCCGTTCAAAATACATTCTATCACACCCCGTCCTTTATTTCAAGATTGCATATAAAACATATTTTTAACATTTTCGATATTTTCCTGTTGCATACGACAAAAATAGATTATATAATACTATCAGGGTGATTACAGTGAACATCTTTGAAGAAATCAAAGTTAGCAAAATTGACAGCATTGCGCTTATTGACAATACCGCAAAAGAAAAACGGTTTATAAATAACCGTTTTGCTTATGCCGTTTCCTTTTGTCTCAGCGGTCAGATAACCTATCACTTCGAGGACAAGGATTATATCTCCGACCCAAATCACGTAGTCTTTATTCCTATGGGTAAAACATATTATATAACCTGTGAAAAAAGCGGTGTTTTTCCCATTATTAATTTTTACTGCTGTGAAGATTTAACCCATTTCGGTTTTTGTTCTATGAAAATTGAAAACACTCAGTATTATTTCAAGTCTTTTGAGAATCTGAGGAAAACCTTTTCCCTTCACAACAGCACCCGTGATATTAAAGCTCTTGCAATATTCTATGATATGCTTAGCCGCATTGCAGGAGAAAACATAAACAGCATCTGCCCTTGCCTACGACCTGCTCTTGAATTTCTGGAGGCAAACTACACCGACCCGAATTTAACCAACAAGGTTCTGGCAGAGCAATCAAACATCAGCGAGGTTTATTTCAGAAAGCTGTTTTTCGAGGTTTTTTCTATTCCTCCGCATAAATACATACAGCAGCTTCGGATTTCAAAAGCAAAGGAACTGCTTAAAAACAACCGTTTAAGTATAAATGAAATCAGTGAAAGCTGTGGTTATTCAAGCGTTTATCATTTTTGCCGAGCCTTTAAAACCTGTGTAGGTCAGTCAGCAGGTCAGTTCCGCAAAAATTTTTCTACAAATATTTTCTAAGGTGTTAATTTATGAAATTCTTTAAATCAGATAATTTCCACACCATAGTTGTGGTGTTTATATCTATCGTTATATTTACGGCGGTGTTTTTACTCGTTCCGCCTTCAGCCCAGTCCGATGAGTTTATTCAGACGGTTTTCCCCAATCTTTCCGATGATAAGGTTGCTCCCGAAATCACTCTTAATGGAAAGAATTTCATAATTCTTGAATACGGAGAAGCCTTTGAGGACGAGGGCTGTACTGCCACCGATGACGTTGACGGAGATTTAACCGATGAGGTAACCCTTGACGAATACCCTGATACTTATATACCAGGCACTAAGGTACTGACCTATACCGTAAGTGACAGTGCAGGAAATACCGCTACCGCCACCCGTGTTTTACTGGTCAAGCATCAGCCCGAAGGCACAAACGAGGGCTCCCGTACCGTTTATCTAACATTTGACGACGGACCCTGCGTATATACTCCTCAGATACTTGATATATTAAAGCAGTATAACGTCAAGGCAACTTTTTTCGTGACAGCGCAAAAGCCTGAATATGCCTATCTTATGAAGCGTATAGTCGACGAAGGACACACCATCGCCGCCCATACATACTCCCATCTTTATGATATATACTCAAGTAGTGAGGCTTATTTTGATGACCTTGATAAAATAAATAAGCTTATTTACGAGCAAACGGGACAGCTCACCGCTATCGTCCGTTTCCCAGGCGGCTCATCAAACGTTATAAGTAAAAAATACAAGGAAGGCGTTATGAGTGAGCTTGTGCCCATGGTACTTGAAAAGGGCTATACCTATTTCGACTGGAACGTGGATTCAGGAGATGCCTCAACCTCAAAGCCTGATAAAATAGTAAGAAACGTAACAGGTTCCTTAGGCGACTCAAACAACATCGTTCTTATGCATGATATGAAATCTGCTGAGCTAACAGCCCTTCCGCAGATAATTGAATACTGTTATTCATCAGGATACACCTTTGCGCCTCTTACCGACGGCACCCATCCCGCGCGTCACAGCGTTAATAATTAGAAAAAAACATACTGAACATCAGTAGGGCGGAATAGCGCCCCAAGTCTTTCGGGGAGAGGGCCGCGCAAAGCGTGGCGAGGGGATTCATCCGCCCGTTAGCTTTGCAGTATATACGCGGGAGGATAACAAATCCTCCCCTACAAACTTTCAGTAAGGATTATATTGTATATTAGTAGGGGCGGACTTGTTGTCCGCCCGTTTTATTTAAACAATTTATAAACAGGTATATTAAAATTATTTTGAATTTTAAAAAGCACATCTATTTTCATTCTTTTCGGACATATCCCTTTTTCTATTTTATTAATGCTGTATATACTTGTTCCTATCAATTCTGCCATTTTCTTTTTCGATAAATTGTATTTACGCCTTAATAAAACTATATTTATCAATAATGTTTTTATTTCACTTTCTTTATCTATCACAAAACACACCTCATTTTTTAAATCACATTTGATGTGTATATTTTAACATCACTTTTGATGTTTGTCAATACATCATTTATGATTTATTATAAAAATGAAGTGAGGGATATAAATGAAATATTACGAAAGACTACGACAAATACGATTAAATCACAATGAAACTCAGGCACAACTGGCAGAGATACTGGAGACATCTCAACAAGCATACTTAAAGTATGAAAAAGGTATAAACGAAATGCCCGTAAGAAGAATCATAAAACTCTGTGAGCATTATAATTTATCTGCCGATTATATTTTAGGCCTTACCGACGAACCAACGCCTTTAAGAAAATAACTGAAAAGCTTTTGTTAAATCATAAGAAAGCCACGCGGGAGGATAACAAATCCTCCCCTACAAACTATCAGTAGAGATTATACCCCTACTCCCTATTCCCTATTCCCTATTCCCTAAAAAAAATTGCTCTTCTTCCGAAGAGCAATTTTTTATTTATCAGAATTTTCCGCCTATGGAATTTTCGGGATAGTAGGTATGGCTTGTGCCACCCTTCATAACCTTTTCGCCTTCTTCATAAGCGCCGCCTGCGAACTGTGGCCACGACGTAATAAGCTGACTGTTTTTAGCGCCTGTCTGATAAAGACGTACCCAATCAAGCTTATGCTCGTAGTAATTTCCGTCGGTATCCTTATTATAGGTTGCGCCATAGGATGGGCTACCCATACCGCAAGAAGAAATAAAATAATTCATAAGACAGTGAACAGATACGGAATAGTTATCCTTGTACTGATAATCACAGAAAAGATTGCCGTCAAAGGCAAAGCCCATTCTGCTTTCATCCCAGTAGAACGAATAAATATGATAATCGTCTGTCATATTTTTGCCGTATTTTTCATTATTAAAGGTAAACTTCTTATTGTTTGTAGAGTTACCTGTATAAAGAGCGTTACCGTCCATTGAGTTATGGGCATTACCTGTGAATACACCGTCAGCGTCGGTCTCACCCCACCAACGATGAACGTTAGCGGCGTATGAGTTGTCTTTACTGAAGTTTTCAAGTATATCAATTTCTGTCATACAGGTTCTGTTCTGATAACCGAAACGGTCGCCAAAGTCGGTACCGGGATTAGAGGTAGACGCGCCGTTTACCCAGTAAGAAGCATGAGCAGGATACTCAGGCAAATCACCGCGCATTTCAAGAAGACCGTATTTGTAGGTCATAGTCCAGTAGGTAGAAATTGTAGTTTCAACGAAATCTATTTCATTTACACGCTGACATCCGAATACTATTGAGCCGTCAGATACATATACAAGGTCTTTAAGGTCAGAGCCTGTATAAAGGGTTCTGTCATAAACGTCGTAAGCGTAAATGTATCCGCCAAGAGAGGAAGCGTTCTTTTGGTCTTTAGCCTGATTACGATAGTCAGACCACTTGTTATAGTCAACCTTAGTACCCTCAAACTCATCATTCCAGTTAAGAGTGTAGGCGCCCTCTTCGTTGGGGTCGTATTTGCCGTTTATTGTATAACCGTCTGCCCAGTTAATATCACCCTTCTGAGCAAGGTTATAAAGCTCTACAATAGCTCTCCAAGTAGAAAGGTAGGAGCCGCCCTTTACAATAAGCTTGTTGCCGCTAACCTTAATTACGTAGTTATCGCCCTCTACGGTTACAGCCTTACTGGCCTCTCTGTCACAGTCGCCTACTAAAATCTCATACTCGGTTGCTTCTTCAAAATCGGTGGTTTTCTTTATGTTGTAACCAAAATTACTATAATATTTGATTATATCGTCAACACCCATACCGATAATATAAGAAGTTGAAAGAGGCTGAACCAAGGTGTAAAGACCTAAGTTTGTGCCGTTTACCATATTGGAAATATTCTTCGAATCAGGAGCGTAAATAAACTCATAATCCTGTGTCAACAGCGCCCAGCTTTCAAGGTCATCGCAGAAGGTATCAATAAACCAGTTTGCAGCAACCTCAACCATTTCGTCCTTGGTAGCATTTATACAGATTTTATCGTTAATTACAGCTACAATAAAGTCAGCCGCATTGTTGTCACGATTCGCCAAAAGTCTTTCCTTTGCGGTAGCTGACTCTTCACGGTTGGTATCACCCACAAGGATTTCGTAGTTATTATCAAAATCTTCGATTACGGTATCCTTTGAAATAGTTACGCCAACGTCAAAGCCGTCTTTAATAGCAGCGCGGACATTCTTTGCTGCATTTTCGATTACGGGAATTGTCTGTTTGCCCGAACGGATAACGGTGTATATAAATCTTCCGTCATCATTAACACCTGAGGGAACGGCTTTTCCTTTTCCTACACAGGCTGCCAGAGAGGCAACCATAAGTACAGTAAGTATTAAAGCAATAATTTTCTTAACGTTCATTATAGTTTACCTCCTTTTTTAAGCCTTTCTTTTTTTCTTTTTAACAAGAATAATTGTAACGACTGCAGCAGCTATAAGAATCACACCGCCTGCAACACCAATGATAACCCACAGCATATAACCGTCATTATCAAGATAAAGTGATACGTCGATAATAGAAGTAATGTCTACTGCCGTATCGTCTTTATAAATGAGGTTACCCTGTTCATCACGCTCGGCAGGAACATACTCTGTATAGGAAATAGGTGTGGAAAGAGGTACGCTGTCATCTGCTATACTGAACTTAAAGTCATCCATAAACAGCTCTACGTAACCGGGTGTCTGAATACAGGCAAATGCCTCAACAGAGTTAAAGGTATAGCTTACTTCATGCCACTGTCCGTCAAGAAGCTCTTTAATAGATACGATAGGATAATAATCACCCGTTGTTGTCCAGGCATACGTACTGCTCTTACCCGAAACTATCTTGACAGCGCCATCGGTCTGGCGGTATTTTCCAAGTTTAACCTTAAAGGAAACGGTATATTTCTGAGAAGCTGCTATCTGATTACCCAGAGTCAGAATAACGGCATTTTCAAAATACATAGTGTTGCCCTTACGGTGCAGAGAGTATCTTCCACTTGTTACGTTTTCTGCAGAGTTGCCCTCAAGAGCAGAATCGTATATTTCATAGTCGAAATCATAAATGGAATAAGAATGCTTATATGTTTCTGTGAGACGAGCATACTTTCCGTCATCGAAGTTCTCACTTATCTCATAGGCAAGGAATCTTGCATATATAGCGTAAGGATTCTGTTGGAATTTCATATCCTCTCGCTTGAGTTCAAGGAAGGTTCCGTCTGCCTGTTTAGTGAAGTATCCGCTGAAATGCATGCCCTCCATAACCGGTTCCTCAGGAAGCTTATTTGCAAAGGACTCACCGGTTTTACCAACGATAGACGCAGGGATTTCTTTACATCCGCTTGTATCAATAGAAACAGCGCTCATACCGTCAGGAATAGTGATAACGGTTATATCGTCTATCCAAATCTTCCAGTTAGCACCGCTCTTTATACAGAGATACAGTTCATCGTAAGCAGTATGGGACTCAAGGCAAGAAAGGTCAAGAGCAAAGGTCTTGGATAACCACTTCTTAGTGTAAATCGCAACGGAGGCCGCGGTAATACTTATATTCTCACCAACAGTGCATTTATCGTTAATTCCCGTCCAGGCGTTACCATATCCACCTGCAACGATACTCATATTTATAGAGCCTGAAGGAGCCTCTTCAACATAGTAGTTAACGGTTACCAGATATTTATTATTTCTGTCCAGCTCAAACAACTGAGTTGCATCAGCAAGAACAACAAAGGAGGAACCGTTATTATAAGTCTGTGTTCTGTCAAACAGAACCGCCTTATTACCCGATTTGGCGTGAGCGAAATCAAGCACCTGAGCGTCACCCAGTACCCATGAAGTAGAACCGCCGTTTGCAAGATAGAATCTTTCATAATCATAAATTGCTATGTTAGACTTAGACCACTTAGCATAGACGGTAACAGCGGTATCTTCCTTAAATACAGTCTGTGTAAAGGGAACCGTTCCCTCTTTATCGGTATACCAGCCAACAAAATCATAACCCACCTTAGTAACGCTAGGAGCAGATATCGCATCTCCCGCTTTACCGCGTACCAGTGTTCCAAGGTCACCATTTTGTCCGTCAAAATAAACGTATGGAGCGTAAATCTGTTCAACCTTTACGTTATCTATACGAATGTTTGCATAGTTGGTAATATCATTAGTCTTTGTATTGAGAAGAAGAATAAGTCTGTCGCCCACGAGAGTGCCTGACTTAAACACCTCGCCGCCGATTATAAACTCTACCTTAGTCCAGTCGCTTCCGCCCTTTACAACGGTAGTTCTCAGAGCATCGTACTTTTTACGTACGTCCTGCCACCATATATTAGAACCTGCAATAACAGGAGTAATATAAACGTCAACGTTGGTATCCTTTGAAGCCTTGTAATAATAGGTTACCTTATATACCACACCGTCTTTTACAGGGGTATGAATGGTTACGCCGTGGTCCCACTGATTACCGCGGGAGGCGTGAGTTACAAGGTTAGCTCCCTGATAATAGGTCTTAGGTCCGTCAAGCTCCCACGTAAGAGCGCTGTTATCGTCATAGCCGTAGCCGTCTTCTTTAGTCAGCTCGAAGAATTCGCCCGTATCATACTCGTATGTAGAGAAATCCTGTACAAACGTACCGATTTTTGCATACAAATAGGTTGCGCCCTTAGGCATAACGGTTTCGATAAAGGGCTTTGTGAAGGCGCTGTCATAATAAAGACCCAAAAGCTCTACCTTACCGCTACTATAAATCTCAGGAAGCTTAAATGTGTCTCCCGCTTTACCTTCTACAATAACATCCTTTACAGCCTCGGTGCCTGAAGAAATATGTACAAAGGTGCCTGTAATAGCCTCAACCTTAACGTTATCAACAAGAGCGTTGATATAGGCTGTTTTTGAGCTGTCCCCTGAAGTAAACTCAATATACAGGGTGTTACCGTTATTCGTAGGCTTAGCGATAAAGATAAATTCAGCCGTATTCCAGCCCTGTTCTCCGCCGTTCACCTTTAACTTTGCTGTCTGCGCTGTCCAACTATCCCATATATTATGGCTTTTTGCCGTAACAAGACGGATAAAATAAGGAGATTTGCTGTCAGCGGCAGATTTATAATCCAGTGTTACGCGGTAAAGAGTACCCTCAGAAACACTGCCCACAGTAGCAACGTGGTCCTTCTGAGTTGCGCGGGTGTTTTCATAAACAATTTCTCCGTCATCTTTTACTTCGTAGATGCTGTCACCTACAAAATTCCATCTGAGCGCATAGTTATCATCAGTACCTACGCCATTTTCGTTTGCAATAGAAAGACGGGTACCGAAACAAAGAACCTCTGATGTGTTGTACGGATAATTTTCAAAGGTAATAGGAGCTGAGCCCCACTTTGCATAAACAGTAAGAGGCTTTCTTGCGTAGGTATCGGTATTAAGCTCCTCTAAAAAGTCTTTATCGGTATACCAACCCTCAAACTCAGCGCCTAACGGATGGGTAAGTGTGGGAAGCTCAAACTTTTCGCCGCGCTTACCGACAAGAACTATATCACTAACACCGTCAATTCCCGTAACCACTGTAACCCCTGCTTCATAAGGCTGTACTGTGGTAACAGAAACGTCATCAATGTAAATAACGGTATCGGCATTATTTTCCATACGAACGCCCAGGAACAGCGTGGCTGCATCTGCAACCTTGAAGTTAGTGGTGAAGGTATAGGAGAATTCCTGCCACTCGTCACTTACCGTATAGGTTTTATAACCGCTATTATATCTTACGTAGTTGTCCCAAGCGTTATGGTCTTTAGCAGAAAGCACGTAGAAATCAAGCTTTGAGCCAACCTTTTCTATTTTATATTTAAATTTGATTGTATACTGAGTGCTGTTTTGAACGCCCTTGCCAAGATAAATATAGTTATCATATTCATAGTAACGTTCTGCCGCATTATAGGCGTTGATATCGTCATTATTGGCTGTCATTTCAGCGTCCCAGTCGAACTTTATAGCATAACCGCTATTTTCAGAGGCAGTAACCTCGCTCTGTTTAGACATAGGTATAGCGAAATAAGGATGATTACTCTTGGTCTTATTACCGCTTGATTCGGTTTTTACCGTGTATTCGTCCTTGGTATAATTTTCAAAGTCCTGATAAAGCTGAGGAATAGAGGACATCCAGAGAGAATAAAGCTTTGCGCTTGTATAACCGAATTTGCCTGAGGTATGCTCCTCGGTATAGCTCTGTGTGGTATACCAACCCATAAAATACTGCTCACCGTTTGCATCAACAGGGTCGGCAGGATACTCAAAGCTTTCTCCAGCCTTACCCGAAACGTCTTCTTCAGCACCTGTTAACGTATTGACAAAGGTGATGCTGACAGGCGCATCCCATTTGGAATAAACCTTAGCAGTGTTTTTAGCAAAAGCAACGCTATCTATTGCCTGAGTTCTGTCCTTATCGGCAAACCAACCCTCGAAGCCGTGGTCAGCCTGAGTAGCTCTGTCAGAAATATCGGGCAAAGTATAGGTACTTCCGATTTCGCCTTTAATAATTTCAGTCTTGCCTGAATAATGGTCGTTAAGAATAACCACGCCTGTATTTGCGCCAAGCTTTGTTACTGAAATGTTATCAATTTCTGCGCGGAAAAAGGTTCTGGAATTTGAATAGATTGCAAGAGCAGTATCCTGTCCTTTAAAATCGGCAGGAGTTGTAAAGGTATATATAACGTTTTGCCACTCAGGAGAACAGGCGTAGGTTTCGTTACCGTCCTGTGTCTGTATTGTATATACGCCGCTTTCCGCCTTGGTGGAAACAATCTTATAAAGCTTAGTATCCATGGCGTTACAGAAGTTATTTTCCTGAGTTGATTTCTTAGCGCCGTAACCCAAAGAAACGTAACATTCAAAGGCTGTCTTGTCTGCATCGGTAAATACGGAAGAAGAAAGACAACGTACCTGCAGACTGACAATGTATGTAGTAGAGGGTTCAAGATTATAGGTTCTGTACTCGTCCCCTACCTTTTTATTAAGACGCAACGCACCTGCTGTAGCCCAGGTTTCCATTTTTTCACGATAAGCAAGTATAACCTTGTTGGATGCATCGTCGTTTGCGGTACCAAGCTGTGCGCCCCAACCTGCAAAGCCGACGCCTGACGCGTCAAGCTCTTCCTTGTTCACACCCGTTATTGAAGATGAACCGAAGGTATCGCTCATATCAAAGAACGTTTCCTCGTCAGCAACAACTTGGAGTGGATTTGCCGCGCTGATGTTAAATGCAACAGGCACGTAAAGAGCGCCAAACAGCATTAAAACCGCGCAAAAGCAGCTAAGCGCTTTTGTTAACACAGCGTTTGTTTTTGTTTTTTGCATAACCATTCTCCTCTTTTCTCTGTTTTGTACAAAATTAAAGTAAATAAACTAAAATAACTCTATTCAATTAGACAACATAATTTAAAACAGAACTTTAAATCTATGCTTTGATTCATTGATTTTCTATGAAATGTATACACCAATACACATATATAATAACAGACAAAAGCGATATTGTAAAGACAAAAACAGTTCTTTTTTGGACATTTATTAACCATTTTATATAATTTGTCATATATTATGTATTTTTTAAAGACTTTTTTTAATAAAACTCGGGAGGATAACAAATCCTCCCCTACGAACTATCAGTAGAGATTATACCCCTACTCCCTACTCCCTACTCACTAAAAAAAATACCCCAACTTTCGTTGGGGTAATTTTTTTAATACGCGCCGTTTATAGGATGGTCAGGATACATAATATTTAGTGTTCCTGTTTCCTGTTTTTCAGGCCAAGCAGTTATAAGCTGACTGTTATAAAGGTCGGACTGATAAATTCTAACGTAATCGAGCTTATGCTCGTAATAATCCTCATGGATATCCTTATCATACACAACGCCGTATGCGGTATCGCCCATGTGACACTCTGTATTGAAGTAGTTCATAAGGCAGTGTACTGCAACCGACATATTATCCTCAAACTGATAGTCAAGATGAATCTTACCGTCGAAGCCGAACTTCAGACTGCTGTCATCCCAGTAGCAAGAATAGATATGATAGTTATCGGAAAGCACGTCGCCGTAGCGCTCGGTATCGTAAACCTTTTTCTTATTGTTAAGGCTGTTACCTGAGTATACTGCGCTACCGTCAAGGGAATTATGCTCAGAGCCAAGCTGTTTACCGCTGGTATCATACTTAGCCCACCAACGATGAACGTTACTGTGGAACTGAAGATTACTACCGAAGTTTTCAAGCATATCAATTTCGGTCATACAGTATCTGCCCTGTTCAACGCCAAAACGCTTTGTCTGCATATTAGCACCGTTGCACCAATAACCAACGTTTGCAGGTGTTGGAGCGTGTTTACTGCGGATTTCAATAAGACCGTATCTGAACAGCATTGTAAAGTAGGTGGAAATCTGTCCGCCGACGAAGTCGATTTCATTAGCTCTCTGACAAGCGAGAACCATATTTCCGTCAGACTGATAAATAAGCTTTTTAAGTCCGCCTGCCGTATATGCAGTTTCACCGTGTACGTCTATCCAGTACTTAACACCGCCAAGGCTGGAAGGCTCCACAGCATCGCTATTGCTACCGTAGTCACCCCATTTTGAAAGGTCTACGGTGTTACTGTCGAATTCATCGTGCCAGTTCAGTGTATATGCTCCTTCTTCGGTTGCATCATACTTGCCGTTAAGGGTGTATCCGTCACTCCACACAAAGCCTTTGCCTTCCTTAGCTTTCTTTACTTCGTCAATGAAAGCCTTTACGCCGCGGCTTGTTGCAAGGTCGTTTCCGCCCTTGATTACAATTTTATTGCCGCTAACCTTAACGATGTAATTATCGCCCTCGGCTGTTACGGTTTTACTTGCCTCTCTGTTACAGTCACCAATGAGAATTTCATAGGTTTCTTCAGGGTCGATGTCCTCAACCTTTTTTATAGCACAGCCAACCTGTGTGTAAAATTCTATGTATTCATCGGCATACATACCCGAAAGATAAGAAATACTTACAGGCAGAACTACTGTAAAACGACTTAACTCAACGTCGTTTACTGTGTTTGAGTTTATTGAAACGCTGTAGTTATGCTCATAAATGAACTCGTAATCGGTTCTGAGTCTTTCAAAGGTTTCAAAACTCTGACAGAAGTTTTTGATAAACCACTCAGCCGCATAGGAAAGGGTTGAGTAATCGGTAACCTGTATACAAACCTTATCGTTTATAACCGCAACGATAAAGTCTTTTCCGTTGTTAATACGGTTATCCATAAGACGCTGTTTTGCAATAGCCGACTCTTCTCTGTTAGTATCGCCAATCAATATTTCAAGGTTGCCGTCATAATCCTCGAAAACGGTATCCTTAATAGCTACTATAGGACAGCCGAAATTCTTCTTAACAGCAGAACGGATTGATTTTACCGCATCGTTTACCTCGGTAGAGGTCGTTTCACCGCTTCTTACAAGGTTATAAATAAAGTCGCCCTCGCTATTAACAGCGGCGGTAAGGTTGGCGGATTTTGCACCGCCGCAGGCAGCCAGAGAGGCTACCATAAACACTGCAAGGATTAACGCTATAATTCTTTTAATATTCATTTTTACCCCTCCTTATGCCTTCTTGATTTTCTTCTTTTTAATAATGAGTATTACCGTCAACGAAGCCGCTAAAACAAGTATAACTGCCACGCCGATAATAATATACATGGTATAGTTTACTGTTATTTTGCCCGATGAAAGAATAGATTCGTCAATAATGCTGTCTACGTCAATTTCTTCATCAATAATAGCAGTAATGTTACCCTGAGCGTCACGCTTATGAGGTACGTATTCTGTATACTCAATAGGAGTTGAAAGGGGTGTGTCCTCACCAACCAGATGGAATACAACGTCGTCTATAAACAGCTCTGCATAACCCGGTGTCTGAATAGAAACGAAGCCCTCAACAGAGTTAAAGGTATAGGAAACCGTATGCCACTCGCCGTCCGCAAGGTCCTTAAGAGCAACTACGGGATAATAATCACCCGTTGTACTCCAGGCATACTGATAGCTTCTGCCGGAAACAACCTTAATTGCGCCGTCGGTGTGGAGATGTTTGCCCATCTTTACGTTAAAGGTAACGGTGTATCTCTCTGCCTCGGCAAGATTGTTACCAAGGAGAAGAAGAACGGAGTTTTCAAAGTAACGGGAGTCGCCTTTTCTATGTAAAGAATATCTTCCGCTGGTTACATTATCCTTACTGTTACCCTCTTTAAGACTGTCGTATACTTCATAATCGAAGTCGAAAATGGTGTAACCCTTAGATGCCTCTGCTGCTTCAAGGAAGCCGTTATCAAAATCCTGTTTAACCTCATACTCGAAGAAACGGGCATAGATAGTAGTAGTGGTTTCACCGATTACAGCCTTTTCAAAGTCGAATTCAGTATATGCGCCTGCGGAATCCATTGTATAGTAGCCCTTGAAGTACATTCCCTTCATTTCAGGATTCTTAGGCAGTTTATTTGCGTAGTTTGCGCCGATTTTATCAATAATAACAGTGGGTATTGTATTACATCCGCCGTTACTGATTACAACTGCGCCGTAACCATCATCAACGGTAGAAACAGTAACGTCATCCAACTGAACGATGCCGCCCGTACCACCCTTGATAATTACAAACAAGCCGTTACCCTCATCTCTTTCAATCATTGAGCCGTTAACAACAAAGCTCATGGTCATCCACTGACCTACCTTTTGTGTAGCTTTGTTTATGTAAAGTCCGCTTGTTTGTTTTCCGTAAGCCCACATATTCGTAGGCAAGGCCGTCTGCATATGGAACCAAAGGGTCGCATCAATCGCCTTTGTTATACGGTAGGTAATAGTTACAACATAGGTTTTATCCTTCTTCAAGGTAAATACCTCACTGCCGTTAGCAACGGCAAATGCTGAAGCGCCTGTGTTATATTTACCTGTTCTGTCAAACTGCATTACGTATTCGCCTGAATATGCAGTGCTGTCCTTAACGCGCTTAGCGTCCTCCATATAATACTTACCTGGCATCTCCTGAGGTGAAAGGAGGTCGTATTCTTCAAGGTCGTAAACAACGGTGGAACTCTGTTTATAACCTGCATAAGCGGTTACTGCCATACCGTCGGTAAAGGTTTTTGCTGTGAAAGGAACAGTACATTCAATATCGCTGTACCAGCCTACAAAAGTTTTACCGAAGCTCTTGGGTTCTTCAGGATACTTAATAGTATCTCCTACCGCACCGTTTACAAAGGTTGCAGGTTTACTGTTATTAGGCTCGAACATTACGTATGGCGGCTCGATTTCCTCAACGAAAACATCGTCAACGAGAACGTTTGCAAAGGCTTCTTTAGCAGAGCTTGTAACACCGAAAATGAGATACATAGCGTCGCCCACCATACCGTTACCTTTTTTAATATCGGTAGAAACGTAGCAGGTGAATTCCTTCCAGTCTTTAGCGTCGCCTACAGAAACCGTATTTCTTGTTCCTGCATATTTATTGCCCGTATTAGCAACCCATACGTTACCATAGTAGCCAGTGAACAGAGTCATCGTCACGCCTGTATTTGCGCTAACAACCTTATATTTATAGGTTACGCGGTAAACGGTCTTATCCTTAACTCTGTCAGAAATCATAACCATATGGTCATTATCCTGATATCTTGTGTTAAAGTATTTGGTTTCGCCGTTGACAACCTTATACACGTAGCTACCGTTATAATCAAACCGTGCGGCATAAGCGTCGTCATAGCCTACGCCTGAATCGTCAATTTTTACAAGCTTACCCATACCCTGACTGTCCGAAGTAGCGAAGAACGGATAGTTTTCAAAAGTAATGGGACCAGCCTTCCATTTTGCATAAACGGTTGTAACACCCTGTGGCAAGGTAGTTGCGGTAAAGGGAACGGTGCAATCTTTGTCGGTATACCAACCAAGGAACGTGGCTTTACCATTAGTTACCTCAGGATAGGTAATTGGGTCGCCTACGTTACCTCTTACAACAGCGCTTGTTGCGCCAACGCTGTTGCCGTCGAAGAAGATTATATCGTCCTCAACCTTTTCAACGATAACGTTATCTACAAGGATATCTGCAACATTTTCCTCACTGTTGTCTTTAACACCGAAGACAAGGTAAAGTGCAGAACCTATAGCGCCTGTATCGGAAGTCTTTATATCGGTTGTAAAGTAAGCTGTATATTCTTCCCAGTCGGAAGCAGTGCCAAGCTTAACTGTATTTTTAGCAGCAGGATATGTATTTAAGGTTCCTGCTACCCAAATATTTCCGTAATAACCAGTTACGGGAGTAATATTAATATCGGTATTAGCGTTTAATACCTTGTACTTATAGGTTATACGGTAAAGGGTATTATTCTCAACAGGGTTTGCTATAGCAGCAAGATGGTCGTATTCCTTATATCTGTCATAATAATACTTTGTTTCGCCGTCAACAACCTTGTATACGTAAGAGCCTTTAAAGTCAAAACGAAGGGCATTATCATTATCGTAGCCGCGTCCGTTTTTATCAATGCTCATAAGCTTACCAAAGCCGTGGCTATCCTGAGTAGAATAGAACTGATAATTTCTGAAGGTAATAGGTGCAATGCCCCATTTTGCATATACAGTATAGGGTTTTCTTTCGAATTCACCGTTTTCAAAGGCTACGGTAAACTTTTCATCAAGATACCAGCCCTTGAAATCTGCTCCGTCAGGATTGGTGGGAGTTTCAAGCACAACGGCTCCACCACGGTTACCCTTGATATTATACGTTTCAAAGCCCGTATTTACAGTCACTGCAGACTCATAGGGCTGTGCAACTGCTTCAATGCTTATGTCATCAAAGTAAACAACTGTATCGGTATTTTTGGAAAGCATGATACCGAAGAACATTGAGTCAGCACTTGCAGATTTATAGTTGGTTGTAAAGGTGAATTTACCTTCCTGCCACTCGCCTGTCTGAGCATCCTTATTAACGGTCAAACCGCTATACATATTAAACAAACCATTTGCCCAGATATTGCTTTCAAGAGAAGAAGCAACGTAGAAGTTTAAGTTTGCATCGGTGCTTTCCACCTTATATTTAAAGGTTACTTCATACTGAGTTTTATCATCAAGACCTTTGCCCAACCACACATACATATCCATCTGATTGTATCTGCTTGAAGCATCATAAGAATAATGCACGGCAGGGTCTTTTCTCATACTGCTCTTCCAGTCAAACTTAATAGCGTTTGCGCTGCCGCCATAAGTAATTTCAGACTGCTTCGACATCATCATAGCAAAGTACATAACGTTGCTTTTCATAATTCTGCCGTCAGAGTTTGTATAATCGGTATATTCGTCCTTATTATAATTTTCGAAATCCTGACTAAGCTCAGCAATTTCGTTCTTCCAAAGGCTATATAGATTTATACTTGCAAAGCCAAAGGTATCGGACAGATATTCTTCGGTATACTGTTCTGTAGTATACCAACCCATAAACCACTGCTCACCTTGTGCATCTACAGGGTCGGCAGGATATTCTATAGTCTGTCCCGGCTGACCGTCTATAGTTTCACTTTCACCTGTAAGGGTATTAACAAAGGTATAGGTTACAGGAGCATTCCATTTGGAATAAACTCTTTTAACGCTGTTTTCAAATTTAACGCCCTCGGCAGACTGAGTTCTGTTTTCATCAAGATACCAACCCTCAAAAATATGGTCAGCCTGTTTTGCTCTGTCAGAAATATCAGGAAGAACAACCTCTGTGCCGATTTCACCATAAACAATATCCTGCTCAGATGAATAGTTATCAACAGCAATTACTACACTTTGATTATCTGCAAGTTTTGTTACTGCGACATCATCAATAATAACCTCTATACCGCTGAATTTAACCATCCAGATTGTAAGAGCGTTGTCGTGACTGCCGAAATCAGCAGGAGTATTAATCTGATAGGTTACAGTCTGCCAATCCTCGCTGTACTCCAGCTGAGCAGTGTCAAAACCTGTATTTATGTTATAAAATTCCGAATCAACGTCAGAAGACACGATAGTTTTAAGCTCAACAGCCATTTTATTAACGTAGTTTGTGCCGTTACCGCCTAAATTGGCATCAAAAGCAGCGCCGTAGCCAAGTTTCACCTCAGCTCTTGCACCTGCGGGCATATTGGTTACAAACTTAACGCCGCTCTTCACCATAACCTTCATGGTTACTATGTATTTAGAATTAGGTTCAAGACGGCAAACGTCTTTGCCGTTGTGAAGTCGATAACCGCCGCGCTCACCCCAGTAAGCCGTACTGGTTCCGCGAAGCACCTTGTTACCGTCTACGGTACTAACGGTCATACCCCAGCCAAAATAGCCGACGCCGTTATCCTCCGCCTCTTTCTTATTGTCGTTAACATTTGTTACAGTGTTTTCAAAATCGTAAACAACTGTCTCATTTTCTGCAAAGGCATCAAAGCTCATAGGCACATAAAGACAGACTACAAGCATCACAATAGCCATCAATAATGCAGGAATTTTTTTCATAATGCACACCCTCTCCATGATATACACATGAATTTTATCATATAATTTTTACATTTTCAATGCACTATTCCGACTATTTTTACACATATCAGTACAAAAACCCCTGTGAAATTAATCTTTCACAGGGGTTTTTCGTTATTTACGATATTTAGCGTTTTGCCCAAATCATCTGGCTGCCCATATTTTCTATCTGATAAACTCTTACATAATCTATAAGGTTTTCGTAATAACTCTTATGGATTTCAGGGTCATAATTAGCGCCGTAGAATTTTCCGCCCAGACCTGCTGCAAGAATGATATAGTTAGGCATACGGTCATAATAGGTAGTATCGTTATTGAAGGTATAAAATTTCTTACCGTCAAGAGCAAATACTATATTATCATCATTCCACAGGAACGTGTAGATATGATAATTATCGTACATATCATTTTCATCACTGTCAGGAACATAATAATCGTTTCTGTCGTCTGCAGCCGATACGCCGTCAAGACTTGAATGACCACCGTCGCGTATACCTGTAGAACTCCACCAATAATGAATATTAGCGGCATAGAAATTATAAATGCCGAAGTTTTCAAGCAGGTCGTACTCGGTCATACAGCCTCTTGATTCTCTTCCGAATAATTTAATGAAACTACTCTGTCCTGTTGCCGCACCGTTCATCCACCAACCTGAATGAGAAGGCGGCTCAGGAACCTTAACGCTGATTTCAAACATACCGTATTGATAAATCATATTCCAGAAGGTAGACATTCTTGCTGTAACGAAATCGGTATCATTAATTCTTGCGCAAGGAAGAACACAGTTGCCATCTCTTACAAAAATACCATCCTTAACAACAAGACCATCGGCTGTAGTGAAGCCAGGGTCACCGGGCGCTCTTGTATAGCCAATACCACCAAGACAGGTATCACCCTCATTATAGCTGTTCATCGACTGATTATTGTAAGCTCCCCAATAATTAAAGTTAAGGGTAGAACCCTCGAATTCATCATTGAACGTGAGCGCATAATCGTCGCCTGTTTTGGAAACGTAGCCCTCTTTAACGAAGCCGTCGTAAATATATGCGCCGCATTTAAGGGAATCTTTATACTTAAGATAGTCTATGAAGTCCTTTACGCCCTGCATTGTAGCAAGGTCGCTACCACCCTTAATAATAAGCTTTGTGCCTATCATCGCAATTACATACTTATCTTCCTCTGTAACCTCTACAAGCGAGGACGCCTCTCTCTTTGTATCGCCTATTACTATTTCATAGGTGGTTTCCTCTGCCTTTTCGGTTACACGCTGGATATCAAAACCATGAGTTTTATTAGCGTATTCAATGAGATTTTCAATTTGCTCACCATATATATATGGCATAAGCTTTGGATTAACTATTGTATAGTACACCCACGGGTCTTCACCGAAGGTATGTATACGCTTATCGGTTTTCTCTGCGAAGCGGTCACTGTTTTCCTTTACATAGGTCTTCTTATCTGATGAATAGAAGGTATAAATTTCTCCCTTTTCATCCTTTACCTTTATATAACCTCTTGCGGCGGTAAGGCGGGTATCTCCTATATCGTAATCGGTTATATATCCGCTATACACTATCTGTTCTTCTTTACTGTCGTATTCCCAGTAACTACCGAAGCCATAGGTTTTGCCCTTTACGATATGTCCCTTACTCTTTGCATTTGCAATGGTTATTCCGCTTACAGTTATTCCCTTTTCGGTCACTGTACCCGTTGCGGTGTTTCTTGCGTTTTTAAAGATTATTCCGCGTTCAACAAGGGTAAAGCTTTCGCCACCGATTTCCATCTGTACAAGATTTTCAGCCTGATAGCCGAAGTAGAAGCGCATTGCCTGTTCCCCTGCTTCTTCACTTGCCTGTTCGGTCAGCACACTTGCGCCCTTTTCATAAAGAGCTTCTACCTTTTCTATCTTTATGTTGTCTATGGTTATTTTACCTTGCTGAGCATCAAAGACAACGTACAGCATATCGCCATAATGAGCGTTTTTGTTTTCTCTTTCATTTACGTACTTATCCTTTGGTACGGTATACGCAAATGATGAGGTTATATACGCCTTTGCGCTGTGCTCTTTTCCGTCCGCTGTTATCTTTACGATATTACCATCATCAAGATACTGTGTCAGGTTTTCGTTTATATCAAGCTCGTCTGCCGTAGCGAACTTAATATTATTTACCTGCCCCTCTGCCTTATATTCAAAGGTAATCTTATATGAAGTATTGTCTTCAATTTTACCAAGGCGAAGAATACCGCTTAAAGCGTCGGCTTTTTCATCAGCCGTATAGGTAAGTGCGCCGTTTTCTACTCTGTTGTTCTTTGAATAGTTCTTTTCACTATTCGATTTGAAGGTATAGCTATCGAAGTTTTCGTTTCCGTAGCTATATTTACCGTAAACATAGGTTATACCTGCCGTTGTATTCTCGGCTGTATAGGGTATGGTAAGTTCCTTATCGGTATACCAGCCCTCAAATGAGCTGAACTGTGTCTGGGGTGCCTGTGGTGCAGTCACCTTTTCTCCTGCTGTCACTTCAGCGTAGCTTCCCGAATTATTATTTTCATCAAGGAAAGCCACTACACTCTTATCAGTGCCAAGATAATCTATAGACACAGCATCAATATATAACGTCGTTGGACCCTCTACAAGAGGATTAAAGGTCATAAACAGTCCCGACGTACCAAGATTTACAAACTTTGTATACAGATAAACCGTTGCCTGTTTCCAGCCATCACCTATTTCTCCGCTATATATTCTATAGGTTGCTTCTTCATAATCGGTTATAAAGCTCCAACGGTTGTTTATATGGGCTGTAAGGAATTTAATATCTACATCAGACTGTGCTTCTGTCAGTTTATATCTGAAAGAGAGCTTATACAGGCTCTTATCATTTACTCTGAACAGGCTTACTGCATTATTTGAGGTTTCAAAATACTTAATAGCATAGTTATAGCTGTACTTAAGAGAACGCTCTGTATCATACGCTTCTTCTCTTGACAGGCTTATATCGTCACCTACGGTGTATTTACTGTTTGAGTCTTCCTGTGAATAATTATCAAAGTTAAGGTCTGCTGCTTCCCAGCGGCAGAAAAGCTCGGTATAAAGCTCTTCCTTATGAACGTTCTCAACATAGAGATTGTCACATTCAAGCTCATAATACCATCCGGTCACCTCATACTGATTTGTATTCCAGTCGGGATACTGAATTTCTGCGCCGTAATCACCGTCGATTTCAGCCAAACGGTTATTCTTTTCATCATAGGCAAAGACGTGATTTCTGCCTTCATCTATGCGGGTAATAACCAGGCTCTCCATATATAATACGTTACTAACAACGTTGCTTGAGGTATTGACAACATTTAAATACAGATAATTATTACCCTCAGTCAACTCACCCGTTGATATAAAGGTATAAGCAACGGTCCAGCGTGTTGCATATTTTGCCTTATACTGTTTACCTACCGTAACAGGATTCTCGTATTTATCCGCGCCCGATACGGTGAAATTGAAGTTAACGTAAGCGCTTGAAGTCTGTGCCGGATAAAAATAGAAGAAAGACACTGCATAGGTAGTATTACTTTCAAGTTTTACGTAGCCATCTTTATTGGCAAGAGGAGCATAGGTTTCGTAATTACCGTCTGCTCGGCGGTCAAGCATTAGACTGTTCTTACTGCTCGCATATTTTGTGCTCGAATTAAGAGATGCCGTATTACTGTTATTTTCGGTAAATACGTCAGAGGTAATATCATCGAAATTAACGATAGTTACAGGATTTCTTGCCCATTTTGCATACACTGTAATATCACTGTCAGGATAAGTTTTATGCGCAGAGAATTTCGTAAGTGCGGAATCAATATACCAGCCATAAAACATATCGGTAGCGTGAGAAGGGTTATGGGGCATATCTATAGTAAGTCCCTTTACGCCTATTCTTATATGATTCTGACCGTATCCGCTTTTCTGCACAAAGTCAACCTTTGTCATATTATCGGTTATCTCATATACTATAACATCATCAATATCTATTTTTACGTTTGCTGATGGTGTTATAGACAGATATAATGCATTGCTGTTTGCGGCAACGTCAAACACTGCCTTATGCCAACCTGTACCTGCTTCGGCAACTCCTATATTATAGCTTTGTGAACCAACACTAAGCAGCACATCTCCTGTTGCAGAGTTAAGGCTATAGCTTATCTCCACGCCATATCTCTTACCGCTTACACAATCAGCAATTTTTTCGGTTATACTGCCTGTTACGGCAAGGTATTTATTAGCTTTATCAAGCTTATCTTGTATAACGGTTATATTGCTATCAAAAGATTCATAAGCTTCAAAGCCCTCGCCTATTGTCCAGTTTGCATAAAGCATTTGTGCATTTAAGGTGTATTTATATCCACCTGTATACAAATCACTTAATGCTCTGTCCTTATAGTAGCCTAAGAACTTTGCTGTCTTTTGGCTTTTTTCAATAGGTTTTACTTCTTCACCTAATGGTCCTATTATAACATCATGTTCGCCTGTAGCTTCGTCAATAAGAAGAACATAACCGTTGTTTTCATCCATAAAGGAAATCTCAACATCGTCAAAGTATATCATATAGTCACTTGCCGTATCGCTTTGCACAAGCATCACAAGACGATTGGAAAGATTGTTTCTGAAATCGGTTTCTATTACAACCGCGCCGCAAAGATATCCTTTTCCCGCATCTTCTTTTGTAATGGTATATGAAGCATCATATAGCCTTACATCCTGTGAATTATTTATATTATAATTCATTGTTGCAAAGCTTACCTTTACGTCATTTGTTAAGTTTTCCACCTTATAATCGAAGGTTACGAGATAGTTAGTTTTATTATTTATAGGGTTAAGGGCAATAACGTTTCTGTTTGCGCTGTTTTTGTTTTCAACCTTTGCCGAATAAAATCCCGTTTTTACATTTTCATTTGTTATGGAAACCGTATCACTGATATAGTTATTTCTGTCAGGACTGTTAAGGTCGTAATAGTATCCCTCAAAGCCCATATTGGAGGTCCATCCTGCATAAAGGGTATTAAGATAAACCGTTCCATCCACCTTATCGGTTTTTACAGGCTCTTTTAAGTTTTTATCGTAATACCAGCCGCCGAAATCATAGTCTGCTTTTATAGGGGGTTCAAGCAAAGAGAGAGAATCTCCTACAGTTATATTCTGCTTTTTAACTTTTGTACCATCCGAGAAAATACCGTCACTAGCATCAAGAGTTACGGAAGTATCCCCAACTACCTCCTGTACGTAAACATCATCAATATAAAACAATGTATCTACATTAGCAAGAGGCACAAGACGAATATACAAAACGTTTGAATCACTTCCATTTACACGTTCAAGGTCTCCTGTTGTCAATGCAAGTCTTCCCTCTTTCCAGACATCAGGCTCGTCATCATTAAATATCATACGTGTATCAAGATATTCTATATACGTATTTGGAACCCAGATGTTAGCAGCGCCTGTTGCGGGGTAAACGTAGCATTCGCCCATACCTGCAGGAACCTTATACTTGAACGTAATTACATAAGAGGTGTTCGCCTTGACTTTTTTCAGAGAAAAGCTGTTTTCACGCTGAGTTCTACGGGAAGTGTAGTATACAACGTTTCCTTCTTCAACGGAGCCAGAATATATCTTATCATAGTACTCAGAGGTATAATGATACTCAAGAATTTGCGAACCGTCTTGAGCATCGTCACTGTCAATTATACTTAAAAAATAATTACCAAATCCGTATTTAACATCACTTGGAGTATAACCCTCAAAGCTGAAGTGGGTATCACTCCAACCTGCATAAAGGTGAACATTTGCATTTTCTGCTGTTATAACAGTATCTGTGAACTCTCTGGTGCACTCCTTATCGTAAAACCAACCCTCAAAAGCATATCCAAACGAGCGTGTAGGCGTTTCAATATTAACAGGATCACCAATTTTATGTTCAAAGGTAGTTTTACTGATTTTACCTCCGTTTGCATCTACGGTTATTGTAGGTTTAGAGGAAATTTCAACATCGTCAATAAGAATTTCAATGCCATTAAAGGATTTAAGAGCAAAACCTAAAACGTTTCCGTTTGTTCCAAAGCTTTCTGGGGTGCGGAAATTAAGGGTGAATGTATACCATTCACCAACATTATATTTGCTTTCGGTTCCTGTAAGATTTGATGAAAACTGTGTTGCGTTATTATCTATCTTTGCAATAAGACCAACCTCTGTATCGGGAGCAATTTTATTTGTAAGATTGGTTGCAGGCATACCATAGGCAAGTTTCAGTTCGGTTCGCTGACTGGACACAGGATATGTAACTCCGTTTTTACTGAAGGTGGTCTGTCCCGACACTACCTTTATGCGAAAAGATACCTCATACGCTAAATTGGGCATAAGCTCAAAAAGGCCGTCCTCGTCATTAAATAAAAAGCTGCTTGTACTGGCGCCTGTCAGCTTTAAAGTGTTGTTTATTTTCAGCTCACCCGTACCGCTTTGTGAAAAATGGGCGCGGGAAATCTGACGGTCAACGCCGTTAGAGTCAGTAAGATAAATATTACCGTACTGTATCGTGCTGTTGGTGCTGAAATCGTAGGTCTTATCAAAGATATACGACTGAGCGTTTGCACTGAACATACCGGGTATTACACAGGTACTGATAATTATAGCCGTTGTCAGCAGTACGCCCAATATTCTTTTCGCAAATTTACTGTTTTTCATACATTTACTCCCTAAATACATTAATACATAGTAAGTATAACACAGCATATAAGAAATTACAACAAAAAAAGTAAGTGCGATATGCACTTACTTTTTATTTTTATTAATATACAGTATTGTCAGTATTATTATTGCCGAAAGAATAACAGCAACCGCAATTATAATAACGTATTTCCAAATATCGTTGCCTTTATTTTCAGGGTTTTGAAGGTTTTGGTCTGAACTGCCGTTATCAACAGAACTTCCGTTGTTATCCGTAGTCTGCGGATATTTAACAGTACCGTCGTCTTGAAGCACAGTTTCGCAGTCCTCACACTTTTTGCCATCCTCAACGTCTACAGTAAAGTTATGCTCCTCACACACAGGTGACAGAGAACTGGTTGCCGTAGTTTCGCCGACTGCATAGGCTACCTCACCGTTAACGGCGAGATTGTAGGTTCCTATATTAAGCTTACCGCTTTCATCGGTATATACGCTGTTGCACCCGAGATTCTCTAGAGAGAAATTATAAGTGCCGTCTTCCTTTGGCGCTTCGAACCATACGGTACCAAGGGTACCTGATTTTGTACGGATACCTTGTGTACCGCTTGAAGAATCCTGTAACACCTGAACACCCGTATATCCCTTTGAGGTTATGGACGAGGGGTCAACAGACTTAGTAAGGCTTAAGGTGAGCTTGGCTTCTGAAAATCCGTCGTTAACAGTTTTCTCAAAAGTACCGTTTGTAAAATTAACTGCAACAAGCTTTTCCTTGCTCATTATTTTATAAGATATTACGTATAACGCGGCGGTATTATCCGAAAGATTTACATCAATAGTAATATAGTCCTTACCGTTACGGCTTACAAGCTGTGGCTCTCCCAGTGACAGCGTTGCGGTAGGAGAAGACAAGCTTGTCTCAGCATTTATCGAAAATGGAAATATAAGACAGAGCATCAAAACCGTCATCAACAACACAAATAGTTTATTTTTCATATTATTCACCGAAAAAACAAAGGGGCACATTAGCTGTGCCCCTCGTATTTAATATTCAGAAAGAAATTAGAGAGCCATTCTCTTCTTTCCAACAACTGCAAGACCTGCAACTGCTACGAGAGCTGCAATAACAACCAAAGCAACGTTCATAGTATCGCCAGTCTTAGGAGTCTCAGGAGTCTTGTCATCCTCTTTATCCTCAACTACAGTCTTCTCAGTGAAGCTGAGAACGTAAGTGTCTTCGAGGTTAGCAGAGAATACAAGCTTACCATCCTTAATCTGAGAAACAACGGTTGTTGTTCCGTCAGCGTTAAGCACTGCGATTTCGATGTTATCCATCTCATCAGTATCTTCAAGTGATAATTCGAAGTCAGCCTTACCGGAGAGAGCGCCTAATACCTGAGAATTGAACTTAAAGTTAATGAAATACTTACCGTCTTCCTCTTTAGCGGTGCTTTCATCAAGTACCATTTCGATATCCTCAGGAAGTACAGCTGTTTCAGACTTAATGCTTATACCTGCATCCTTGTCTTCGAAAGAGGTTGCAAGTTTAGCGATTGTGCCTTCCTTCTTATCGTCACAACGTGAGCAAACTTGTTCCCACTTACCTTCTTTATCAGCAGTAGGCTTTTCAACAACCTTCTTGTCGCCGTAATCATGACCGAGAGCATCAATTTCCTCACTAGAAACTGTCTCGCCGCATACGGTACACTTAACGGTTACAGAACCCTTTTCGGTACAAGTAGGCTCAACTCTTACAGCTTCGCCATCGGTATGACCGAGAGCTGCAATTTCTTCAGTCTTAAGAACTTCGTCACAAACAGTACACTTAGTTACCTTTTCGCCCTTTTCGGTGCAAGTAGGAGCCTTAGTCTGTTCTGCCTGACCCTCAGTATGACCGAGAGCTGCAACTTCAACCTTCTTAACGTCGTTACACTTAGAGCATACGCTAACCTCTACACCCTTTTCAGTACAGGTAGGAGCTTTAGCTTCTGCGTGGTCAGCAACAACACCGTAGCTGTGACCGAGAGCATCAATTTCCTCACTGGAAACTGTCTCGCCGCATACGGTACACTTAACGGTTACAGAACCCTTATCAGCACAGGAAGGCTCAACTCTTACAGGCTCACCGTCGGTATGACCGAGAGCTGCGATTTCTTCAGAAGAGGTTGTTTCGCCACATACAGTACACTTAACGGTTACGGAACCCTTTTCAGTACAGGTAGGCTCAACTCTTACAGGCTCACCGTCGGTATGACCGAGAGCTGCGATTTCCTCGCTGGAAATAGTTGCTCCACATTCCTTACACTTAACGGACTTGCTTCCCTTTTCGGTACAGGTAGCATCTACAACTACTTCCTCAGTTTCAGCATGAGCGCATTCTTTTCCTACAACGGTAAAGGTAACGGTAGGAACGCCAACTGTCATATCATAGTTAACAGGAGGATTATTGTTATCTGTTCCGTCCATCCAAACAAGCTCAAAGGTATAATCTCCGCCAGCAGTAGGAGCTACGAAATAAGCGATAGCAAGAGTACCGCTTGCAGTTGTAATACCGCTTGCGCCACCGTTAGAGTCCTGAAGAATCTGGTAACCAGTCTTATCGGTACCTTCAGGGTCACGACCTACGGTAACGTTAAGCTCGATATATTTATTACCCTGTTTCCTCTTGAAGTCGCCGTTGTCTACGCCTTCATCAGCATATTCATTCTCGGTACCTGCTTCATAAACCTTATAATGAGGAGCAAGACCTTCGTTACTGAGTACCTGATATCTTCCTACGTAGAAAGCACCGGTATTATCAGAAATCTCAATAGGAACTGCTATAAAAGTTCCGTCAGGAGTGCCGTCTCCATCGAAATCTCTGTCCTCCACCAATTCGGGAGTGCCAAGAGAAATTGTAGCAGTGGGAGCGCCTTCAGCGTTGATTGCAACCATTGGCACCAACAAAGAAGCTAACATCACTACTGAAAGAACTACGGATAATAGTTTTTTCTTCATTTTGTTCACCTTTTCTTCCTTAGTAATATTTCATAATATCCACAACGGACAATTACTTAATTTGATTATAGCAACGAAAAAAAGTTTTGTCAACACTTTTTTTTAAAGCTACCACATTTTTTCACGTCAAATGGAAATTTTTATTAATTTTTAACTAAAAGCTGTATATAAAAGGATACGAACAGGGAAAAATCCGCTTTAATTATAAGCGTCAATTACCCGTTTGCCAACTTGATTTTAAGCACCGCTAAATCGGCGGAAGTGACCTCGCCGTCGCCGTTAAGGTCTGCTGACTCGCTGAGCTGACCGATTTTACTACCCGCAAGGTATAACTTAAGCTGCGCAAGGTCGGCTGTGTTTACAACCGAGTCGCCGTTAACATCTCCGAAAACCGAAGAAGGCTTTTCTTCTATCAAATCCGCAAGAGCCGAAGGATACGGAATAACCTTTTCATAATTCCAGTTATCAGAGTCGAAGCGAAGCTGTGAAGCTTCTTCCGGAGAAACGGCGTAAACCTCACTGCCTTTTGCACTGCCTTCACCGAAGTCGCCGCCCACCGTAGCGCCGTTTACGGTATTAACAGCGTATACACGGGAAACCTCACCCTTGACGCTTCCTACAATGCCTCCTGCAACAGAGCCTGAGACACTTCCCTGTACAGCGCAGTCGGCTATTACCGAGCTTGAACCCGTAACAGCGCTTATTCCACCGCACATCAGCTTACTTTCCGCTACGACGTCTACGGCACATTCCGTTATAGAGCCCGTGTTTCTTCCTGTAATACCGCCCACATAGGTATTGCCCTTAACCGTTCCCGAAGCAAAGCTTTCGGTAACTCTACCTAGATTATATCCGCATATTATACCAACAGTAGCCGACGAAACACCGTTTCGGTCATATTTATCAAGACTTTCCTCCGACATATCAGGGTCGGTCCACACGTCTTTATCATTATAATCCACGTCTTTGCTACTGCCGTCAGAATCAGACGTAATCTTTGTGTTTATACCGTATTCGCCGTCTATAACCGCGTCAATTACCCTTAAATTCTCTATTTCACCGCGGCTGACACCGAAAAGACCGCCGAAATTATAATAGGCTTTGTTCATTTTAAGTCCGCGTACGGCGTATCCATTACCGTTAAAGCTTCCGCTGAAGCAGTCGCTTACCACCGCGCCGATAGGCCGCCAACCGAATCCCTCAAAATAAAAGGCTCCGCCCTCTTCAAAATCAGACTCCTCAAAAACGATATCGTTCATAAGAATAAAATCGCCCGAAAGATTATTACGTATATCGCTTAGCTGTTCCTTTGTATAAATAGGCGTATACTGTGGACGGATTTTCACTTCATCGCCCGTGTCCTCATAATTTACAGAACCGTCTGCATAAACAATCTTTATATCCTTAAATATCATTTGCGCCATACCCTTGCGGACAGCAACACATTCAATTACGAGAGGCTCTTTGGAGGGGTTAAAGGAAACGGTGTACCGCATAGTATCGGTATCAAAGCCCATGTTACCCGTATTATAATTGATATAAGAATTAATATCAAGCTGAGCCGTAACCTTTGTGATACCACTCCCCTTTACGTCTAAGGTAATAGTAAAGGTTTCGCCTACCGTCGCCTCTTTTAAACTGAAATTCACCGAAACCTCAGGTTCCTGAGCAATAACGACAGGTATAAAGGAAATAAGAAATAACAAAGTCAAAAAAAGCGCCGCTATTTTTTTTATCATAAAATTACTCCTATTCAAATTCTTTTATTTGTCCTGCAAGATAAAGCTTAATAAGAGACAGGTCGGCAGTGGTAATTTGTCCGTCCATATTGACGTCTGACGAGTTCTCGTTTATCCGTATATTTTGTCCCGAAAGAAACAACTTTAACAGTGCCATATCGGAAGTCGTTACGGTATTATCACCGTTTGTATCCCCAAGAGGAAAGCTTAGCGCAGTATATCCCGTCTTCACTTCATCAATAAAATATTCCTCAGTATTTGCACAGGCTATATCGTATACCCTAAAATACGACTGGCCTTCTCCTACACACTTAAAGGTGAAGGTTTCGGTAACTGACGAGGCGTTTCCCGTAAAAATATAGACTATACCCGAATCGGTTATATTATAAACCTCTGCAGAGGTTGAAGCAAGACTCAGCACGGCACTGTCATATTCCACGCGGTAAAACAGCGCATTCATATAAGCATCCGAATTAAATGTCACCGTAAGGGTTATGGTATCCTCTACAGACACAACCGTTTTATCGGTACTGAGAGTAACAGAGCTTTGCGCATATATTAAGGGTACCGTTAAATTTATGCAAATCAAAAAACAAATAACACCGACTATTATTTTTTTCACCTTGTCACTCTCCTTTTAAATAATGTGTCTGTATACATAGTAAGTATACTATAACGTATATAAAAACGCAATAAAAAAATACCGAACCGCTTACACAGTTCGGTATGATTTCGACTAAAGGTTTTATATTCCTGCAAGAACAAGCTTCATTTTTGCAAGGTCAGAAGTGTTTATAACTCCGTCGCCGTCAACATCGGCATTATTAAGTTCATTTTGTGTTCCGTTAGCAAGGGCAAGTTTAAGTAACGCAAGGTCTGTAGTACCAAGAGCTCCATCACCGTCGATATCACCGCGAACCGTTTCTTCCTCTTTAGCCTCAACAACAATAACACAGTCGGAACCGCTTATGTTTACAGCTTTATCTCCGTTTTTAGCAACGACGTTAATAATTATATTTTTATTACCCTCTGCCTCTGCCTTAAAGGTAATCTTTGCAATACAGCCGTCTGCCTCGATTTCTTCGTCACTTGTAACAACAACCTTGCCGTCAACAAGAGAAGCCTCTCCAAGCTCACCGTTGGCAACGGTTTCAACGGTTATACCGTTATCAAGAGTTAACGCAATATTAAGCTCTGTAAAGCCAACATTATCGATTATCATCAAATCAAC
Organism: Acutalibacteraceae bacterium; assembly: GCA_036307305.1. Classification (GTDB taxonomy): domain Bacteria; phylum Bacillota; class Clostridia; order Oscillospirales; family Acutalibacteraceae; genus SIG607. The sequence continues at coordinate 60,865 of JAXJXV010000023.1, read as the reverse complement.
CGTAACAGATTCGCCGTTCTTTACAGATGCATCATCGAAATAAACGGCAGCGTCACCGAAAATATCACCTGCGCCGATTTCAGCGTCATCCTTATTAATTGTATATGCATTTGCACTTAAAGAAAGGCACAAAAGCATAGCAAAGGATAAAATAACACAAAGAATTTTTTTCATTGCCGACACCAACCTACACTATAATTTTATTAAAGTCTACCATAAATATTCTGCTTTGTCAATCGCATTTTAAGTTATTAATACGTACATATTTTCATAAAGCAACGACAACATTTATATACTTTCGTAAAGTCCCTCATCCATAAGAGCAGTGATTGCCTTTACAACAGAATCCTTATCCTCTTTATAGGTTACACCGTACCATTTATCTTCAGCAACAAGAACGCGCACCTTTTTCTCGCCCTTTTCAATAAGCTCTCCAACAACGCTTGGCAAGAAATATTCGGATTTGGGAACCTCAATATTTTCGTTTAAAAACTCTTTAAATCCCTTATCGAGATAACCGAATATATCGGGAGTAAAGCCCCACATATTCATTGACACTACGGTATCGGGTGACATTTCAGTCCAGCTTTCTCCGTCAAGGGTATAACGGCAGTCAGCGTCGATTTTGGTTCTTTCCTCAACCTCAGTAAGAAAACCGTTTTCCTCTGAGCAAACACCACGGGAAACCGTTCCGTTTTCGGTAAGGGTATTCACAAGACGGAAGCCAACCATACCGAACTCGCCCGTCTGTTCTTTAAGGTAGTTATATATTTTTGAAAATGCGGTTTTACCGTAATAGTCGTCTGCATTAACAACTGCAAAGGGTGTGCTAACAGCATCCTTACAGCAAAGAATTGCATGACCCGTACCCCAAGGCTTCGTTCTGTCTAAAGGAGCAGTATAGCCCTCAGGCAGCGCGTCTATCTCCTGATACACGTACTCTACCTCAACCTTTTTTGCGATACGGTCACCCACAAGACGTTTGAAATCATCCTCTATTTCGTGCTTGATTACAAACACAATCTTGTCGAAACCCGCTTCAATAGCGTCGTATACAGAAAAGTCAAGAATAACCTCTCCGTTTTTACCAATAGGCTCAAGCTGTTTAAGTCCGCCGAAGCGACTTCCCATACCTGCCGCCATTACTACAAGTGCTGCATGAAAACTCATTTCATTTCTTCCTTTCTGTCAGGAGCCTTTATATGCGCGTTTGCTTTTGCATCAAAGCCTTCTGTGCTTTCTTTCATAAATAAAATTTTTATTGTCATAAGAATAAGCTTGAAATCAAGGAATATTGAATACTGTTCAATATAAATAAGGTCCATTTTAAGCTTATCTTCAGGACTGGTATTGTATTTTCCGTAAATCTGCGCATATCCCGTAAGACCGCCTTTTACACGGTGGCGCAAATTGAAATCGGGGTATTTCTGTGTATATTCGTAAACGTTTTCAACACGCTCTGGACGGGGACCCACAAGGGACATATCACCAAAGAGTATATTGAAAAACTGCGGAAGCTCATCAAGTCTGAAAGGACGTATGATTTTACCTACGGGAGTTATTCTGTCGTCATCGTTTTCAGCCTTTTTGGCGCCGTCCTTATCGGCGTCAACTATCATAGAACGGAATTTCAGCACGTTGAATATTTTTCCGTCCTTTGTAACGCGGTTTTGTTTAAAGAACACGGGGCCTCTGTCGTAAAGCTTTATTGCAAGTGCTACTATAAGCATAATGGGCGAGGTAATTGCTATACCCACAACCGACACCAAGATATCAATTATTCTTTTAACAAGCTCCTGCTCAAGACGAAGTCCTCTGTTACGGCACATCATAACAGGCGTATCAAAAATCTGTATCTGGTCGGAGTTTCTGATAATTACGTCTGCGCTGGAGGGAAGCACATAGGTTCGCTTTTGCTTTGCATAGCAATATCTGAGCAAATCACTCTTTTTACCCTTTTCAATATCGCAAAGAAGCACCGCTTCAAAGTCATCGATAATTTCCTTTATTTCATCAACGCTTTTTCTTGTCACCGAAACGCCGCGTTCAATATTAAAACGGTCGGGAATTTTGGACATTTTACGGATTATTGCCGTTCCCTCTTCGTCGTCCGCGAAAATCGCCAACATTCTTCTTGCGGGGTAAAGTCTGAAATAAATCGTATTGGCGCAGGTCGTACCTATTACCGCAATAACTATCTGATAAATAAAGCCCCTGATATACGGCGCAAGGTCAACTAACTGACGGGCAATAAGACAAAGTTCAAAATAAAGTATAATATTCGTAAACACTGCCGCAAGGCAAAGGCTGTAGACAACCTCGTGAAGTCGGTTGACACCAACCTTAAAAGCGCCGTACAATTCGGCAAAAACAACGAGAAGCAAAAGGTACGATATCATCACAACGAAGTTACTTCCCCAGGAATAAAGGAAATCACCGTAATTTCTGTACCACACGTCAATAAAACCTAAAGTCATAGACGCTACAATCATAAATTTGATTATAAACATTACGGTTTTTCTCAGCTGCATTAAAATTTTCATTATATTACCTCTGATTATGAGTTAAAAGCAAAAATTCAACTATATATATTAGTATATATAATTCCCCGATTTTGTCAAGTAAAGGTTGATGATATATGCTTTGTCTGCTGGTAAAATCACCCTTAAAAAAATCCGCCGTAAAAAAAGCCGACCGCGCCTACTACGAGCTGTTCACGACCCAGTGGGGCGAAATCTGCATATTCCGTTTATCCCACAAAAAAGGCAGCTTATCAGCCGAAAAAAAGCTACGGCAAATAATCACGCATAATATTTATACGAATTCTGAACCGATACCGCAAGAATATATACAAACTCTGTCTGTTTATTTTTTAGAGCAAAAACTCAGAGAAAACCGTAACAAAACCGTTTGTTTAAGCTGTCCACACATTACGGAGGAACAGCTCAATAATATTTGCCTATTATCAAAGGCCGTATATTTTGTGGGCGAAAAGCTTCCTGAGTTTTCCTATGATATATATAGAAGAACAGGGGTTATGCCAATGCTGTGTAACAATAGAGTCGACGCCCATTTTTATAACGAACCGCCACTCCTTTTTAATACAATATTACCCGACGAGCTAAGCTCTATTTGTCCAAAGGAATTTTCACCCACCCTTTTTGCAGGACTTTTATATAAAGAAAACGGGGTGATGATAAAATAATATCATCACCCATAATGAAGTTCAGTCATCATCAATCTTATTGAAACTATTTAACATTTTATCTTTAAGTTTCAAAAGTTCATCCTCTTCTAAATCCACATATATACAAGATTGGCAACACCCTTGAAAATCCAAACTTATTGTTTCCAAAATACATTTTTGATTTTTCTCATAAATACAAAATATATTTTCACATTCCACTCAAATCACCCTTATTCATTTTAGCACAACCAATTCATAAATGCAACCACTTTTGGTTACATAAATATAGTGTTTTTTGCAACATAATAGTGATATAAGGAGTGGTTATAATGTTTAAAATAAATTCAGAACTTAAATCCGCAAATATATCCAGAACCATCAGATTTACAGAACCTCTTTTTGAAAAGCTGAATCTTCTCGCAGCAAAAAACAATATTTCCTTTATCCTTCTTGTTCTTCAGTGCTGTAAATACGCTCTTGATAATTTAGAGGAAAAGGAATAAAAAAACAGCCTCGCGGCTGTTTTTTATTTACAGTTTTTCAAGCATTTCTACTGCCTTATCCATAATGGAAACGTCAGCGTTTTCAATACAGCCGTTATCCACCATAACCGCATTATCGGGGTTTATAGGCATTTCGGCAAGTAGTTCGACACCAAGTTCCTCTGCTACGCTGCTGGTTTTACCCTCTCCGAAAAGATGTATTTTCTTTTTGCAGTCGGGACACTCAATATAGCTCATATTTTCCACAATACCAAGAACGGGAATGTTCATCATTTCCGCCATTTTGTATGCCTTTTTAACTATCATTGAAACAAGGTCCTGAGGAGAGGTTACGATAATAATTCCGCTTAGCGGAAGGCTTTGGAAAACGGTTAGGGGAACGTCGCCCGTTCCGGGAGGGCAGTCAACGAACATATAATCAACGTCATTCCAGATAACGTCACTCCAGAACTGCTTTACCGCACCTGCAATAACAGGGCCGCGCCATACAACAGGAGCCTCTGCGTCCTCAAGAAGCAGATTTATAGACATTAGTTTTATGCCGTTTTTGGTAACAGCAGGGAAAATACCCAAATCGTTGCCCTCTGCCCTTTCGTTTATACCGAAAGCCTTAGGAATAGAGGGACCCGTAATATCTGCATCAAGCACGGCAACCTCTTTACCCTTTTTTCTCATAGCTACGGCAAGAAGTGAGGTAACCATTGATTTACCAACGCCGCCCTTACCGCTGACTACACCGATAACCTTTTTAATATTATTAAGCTCGTTAGTAGGCTCAATAAGACTGTCAGGCTTTCTGTCAGAGCATTTTGCAGAACAGGTACTGCAGTCGTGTGTACATTCACTCATTTTTATCACCTTTAAAAAATAATTTAACAATAGTATTCTACATCAATCATTTGCTTTATGCAAGTAAAAAGCAGTTGTTTCCAACCGCTTTTTTTAATTTAATTACTTAAGAGTAAAATTTTAATCATTGCAAGGTCTGTGGTAGTGATTTTTCCGTCACCGTTAATATCAGCCGCATCAGTAATATCAACATCGACTGCTGCAAGGTGCAGCTTCATTAATGCAAGGTCAATGGTATCAACTACACCGTCGCCGTTTGCGTCGCCAACAACAGCACTGCTTTCTACGGTAACCTTTGCGCCGCTCAGGTTAAAGAATACGCGGTCGCCGTTTTCAGCGCTGAAATCGTTTTGCGGGTCATAGCTAAGCTCGATTTTTCCGTATCCGGCATTTTCGGTAAGAGCAACCTCAATATAGAAAAGAACACCGTTTTTACTGAAGTTTTCCTTTTCTGGAGAAAGGAGAACGTTAATTTCACCCTCGCCCACATAACCCACTGTAATATCGTCGGTTATATCACCCGCAATTATATTTTTCAGAAGGAGGGCTTTAACGTCGTACTCAACACGGATAATACCAACCGAGAAACCGCTGTTATTTTCTATGTATACGGGAATCTTTACCGTTTCGCCTACTGCAACCGAGGTATCATTCATATAAATTTTTCCATCGGTCTTATCTAAAACGACGCTTTCCAATACTGCGCCGCATTTCTTACAGCCATACGTTCCCTCGCCGTCATTTTCGCTTGTGGGAGCCTTTACAACGACAAGTGCGCCTTTTTCGTGTCCCAGTTCATCTATCTCACGGGAAGCAACCACCTCACCGCAAAGCTCACATTTAGTTTCTGCAAGTCCTTTCTGACTACAGGTAGGATAGCTGACCGTTTCCTCCTCACCGTGAATATGGGAAAGCTTATCTATTGCTCTGCTCTGCTGTTTTTCTTCTCCGCAGATAACGCACAGATACTCTTCTTTACCCTCACTGCTACAGGTAGGCTCTACGGTAGTTACCCAGCTCATAAAATGCTCTCCAACCTGGGTGGTCATGGTTTCAAGTACCTTATCACACTCATTGCAGTGGCGGGAAGCAACACCCGAATTAACGCAGTCCGAGGGAATGGTCGTACGCCAATGACCGTTATCGTGTCCGTGAGGCGCTATATCGCTTACCTCTCTATGATTACAAACAGCGCAGTCACGGTAACGTACGCCTACCTCCTCGCAGGAAGGCTCTATTGTTACCGTATATTCACCGTATTTATGTCCAAGAGGAGCAATAGACCGACTGTCAAGAATTTCACCGCAATACTGACAAAGCAGACCGCTTATACCCTCGTCATCGCAGTCAGACTGTACAACGGTTTCCCATTTATCCTTTGCTACGTGCTCTGTTTTATCTATATACGTAATCAGCTCATCATCACATATATTACATCTGTATACTATTCTTCCCTCACTGGAACAGCTTGCGGAGACTGTTTCTATATATGTATAGATATGATTACACTCGCTGACAATATGTCCGTTTGTGAACTGAGGAAGCAAAACCTCTGCCTTGTTATTACAGATATCTCCTTCTTCTGCAGTAACGGCTATTTCGTTATTTCCCGAACAGGCTTCAAGAGAGAAAACGAGGTCTGCCACCTTACCTGATACGGCATAGTCACTTCCAAGACTGAAAAAGGTAACAACAGCATAACCGTCATTCTGCGTGAACTGAACGTCTATTTCGCTTTGAACGTCGGTCAAAGTGATAGCCTCGGTATCATAGCTTAACGTAAGCTTCATTACCGCAAAGCCCTGATTGTTAAGAATACTCAGAGGCAAAGTAACAGAAGTATACGGTGTAGCGTCGGCAGAACCCAGCATTACTTCAAAGGCGTCAAAAAATTCCCCTGCATCATTAACAGAATCGTCAATGCCGTCTGCAGACACGGGCAACACCGTAAATGACAAAACCAATATTAAACAAAGTATAAGCGCAGTTATTTTTCTCATATCATAACTCTCTCTTTATAAATATTCACATTCATTGTATCATCATTTCCTTTTTTAGTCAACAAAATAATTAAAGAGAGTGACTAATCACCCTCTTTAAAATCCGTAAATATGTTTCTGCTGCACAAAAGCGGAGAATACCGAAATAAATCAATATGCTCTCCCTCATAAAAATAATGTGTTTCAGGCGTATAATCCTCTTCGCATTTGTCAATAATAATAAGTTTGACCTTCATTTTTTCAGGGATTATACTTTTTATATAAACGCTTACCGTATCTCCTACCTGCACACCCTCGAAATACTCGGCAAGTCCCGCAAGATTCGGGGTAAGCTCAACAAAAATTCCGTAAGCCTCTACGCTTCGCACCACACCCGACACCGTGAGATGAGGACTGAACAAAGCGGCGTTTTCCTCCCAACTGCCCAGCAGTTCTTTATGGGAAAGGGTTATTTTCAAATCTTCTCCGATATTTTTCACCACCGCCTTTATGGTCTGATTAATGCTCAGACGGTCCTTAGGATGAAAAATCCTTGATACCGAAATACAGTCAATAGGAAGAAGCGCCACCACTCCGCAGCCTATATCGCAAAAAGCGCCGAAGCTCTCAAAATGAGTCACCTTAGCCTCGATAACGTCTCCTGCACTCATACTTTCTTTTATGTACTGTCTGTACCTTTCCTGAGCCTTTCTTCTGGAAAGCACGGCATATTTTACGCCCTGACTGTCATATTCAAAGCCTGTCACTAAAAAACAGACGCTTTTTCCCACACGGGTTATAAGCGCTATATCTCTCACCTGTCCCTCAGATATACCTACAGCGCCTTCCTCACGTTTTATAACGCCCTTCATCGAGCCAAGCTCTACGGTAAGGTTATGCTCCTCATCGCAAATCAGAACCATACCCTCAAGTATTTCTCCGCTGATAACTGCCTGTTCCAGAAAGCTTTGAGTATAAACGCCTTTGTTTGCTCTTGTTCCTTCAGGATAAAACTCTTTCATTATTATCATACCCTTCTTTTTTTCGTACTATAATATATGAAAAAAAGTTACGGGATATGAAAAAACCGACTGAATTTCAGTCGGTTTTAATTTAATCCTGAGCTACGTCTGCGATTGTAACGTCAACACGTGTGATTGCATTGCCCGTCATATTCTGAAGCTTTTCCTTAACGCTTTTCTGAACGTTCTCGGCAACAATCTTTGCTTTTGCGCTTTCATAAATCTTAACGTGTATATCAAGCGCAACGGCGCCGTTTTTCTCGGTCACGTGAACAGGCTTGAAAATTTTACCGCGATTTAAAACGTTTTTAAGGTCAACGCCGTTTTCAGCAAGACCTGCAACACCTTCAACTTCTTTAGCGGCAATGGTTGCCATCTGTTCAATTACTTCGGCATTGATAGTGAGATTGCTTTTTCTTTCCATATTATTTCCTCCGCTTTTACATCTTTGAGTATAGTATAACACATAATTTTAAAATTCTCAACTGTTTACTGTAACAATTTTTATATTATTAAGACTGACCGAAAGAATTGACATAACCGCATCCTGAATCTGTACCGTCTGCTCGGTCACAAGTCCGTCGCTTTTTATAATTACCGTTACCGAGTTTTCGCCTATAACGGCAAGAGCGTTTTCAAAGCCCTTTGCAGTCAGCAAATTTTCAAGAGCCGTTTCATCGGTTTTTCGTTTTGCAAGTTGGGCAGAGCTGTTTGCAGCTGTATTTTTAGCCTCGCCGTCAGTACCGTTAAGCGCTTCGGTAATAAGCTCCTCTGCCTGACGGTAGGACTCCTCCCTGTCAGCCTTTGCCTTAGCAAAATAGTCTTCCTGTTGCGCCTGAGCGCCTACCATGGCGGCGTCCTCGCTATCCTGCTGTGAACCGACGAGAGTTGTTTCTCCCATATATTTCGTATTGCTTTGCTCTTTTGAATATTTTGTATTAAGCCACACGGCACCTGCCAGTATAAGCACCATAACCGCCAAACCTATCTGTCCCTTTGATATAACGTTACCTTTTTTCAAAATTATTGCCCTCCCGTAACACTGATTCTTTTTGATGTAATATTTAAAGCCGCGCCTATAGCGCTTTTAACCGCAGAGCTTACGTCCTGTCTGTCTCCGCCTTTACATACCACTGCCACACCGCGTATCTGCGGCATATACTCCGTTACCACAATGGCCGTTTCAGAGCCGTCTGATTTTTTAACAGTAATCGTAGTTTCCTTTTTTTCGTCACTGGTTTCACTTTGCTCCCCGTCGTTTTTCTGTTTGCTTTCTCCCTCCGTCTGTCCTGCATATTCCCGTCTTACCCCTGTTTCCAGAGTAATCATTACCTTTGGATTTTTGTCCCCGCTTATTCCTTTTACGATTTCCGTGAGCCTTGCTTCCATATCGCTTACGTACAGCTCTGCCGAAAAGCTTTCCGTTTGCGCTCTTTCCTTTTGCTTACCAAAGGGAAGAAAGGAAGATATCCCTATAAGAACAATTCCCACAAGCCCTATGACAAAAAGATACTTACCCTTTGAAAAACGGCTAAAAAACTCCTTTAATTTTTTTATATCCGTATCAGCTCACCTCTATTTCCTCAATGCCCGTATTTTCCTTTATAATATCAAAGGCGGCTTCTTTGTCCTTTACTCCTTTTACATATATCTTTTCTATGTTTATGCTCATATCCTCTCTTTTAGACGAACTAACCCTGATTTCATCGAATTGGATTTCCCTATCCTCAAGCATTTTTTCAAGAGCCAGAACAAAGGCTTCCTCACTTGCGCTGAAAGATACTGCCGCGTCGGTATAATCGGTATTAAAGTCAAACTGCTTTATTTCACTTTTTGAAAGCACCGACATCACCGAGCATATTACGGTAACGGCAAATACAAAGCTTGTGATTTTTTTAAGCTCACCCGTATTTTTAACAAAGGAAGCGCTTCCAACCGCCACCAGTATAAAACATAAAGAGGTAAAAAAATTCTTCAAAGCTTTATAAGTACCCCCATTGAAATGGTAATAAGCGCAAGGCTCAAAAGCACAAACCCAAGCAGTAAGGAAATCACCGCTTCGCACACGGAAAACAGCACCGACAGCTTAAAACAGGAAAGTATATCCGATACGTTTTTTATGACGAGCATTGAAAATCTCCAGAAAATCAAAGAGCAAACTAGAGGCAGAACAATCACCGCCACACATATAAGTATGTATATTCCCACGCTTCCCCGCATCAGATTTACACTTGCCGCCACGGCAGAAGCCGATTCGCTCAGCGCCGCCCCCGCCACAGGAACAGCAGTGCCTAAAACAAATTTTGCCGTTTTCATAACAAGATTATCCTTAACCGACCCTGCCACCGAATTCACCGATAACAAGAAAAGGAAAACCGAGGTACAAAGGGAATAAAACCACATTCCCGCTTTTTTAAGGGTATCCATCAGCGACGCTACGCCTTTTTCTCCCGAAAAGGCACTGCATACACCCACGGCGAGATATCCGTTCATAACGGGGGTTAAGACAAAGGAAAAAACGGTAGACATTACCTGACAGGAAAGAAGCAGAACTCCCCCTGCCGATGCCGCAGAAACGGGCTTTGACGCCGTTATCATTAATCCCATATATACGGGAACAGCCGCCGTCATAAAGGCAAACGCTCCCTTTATTGTCTGCAAGGCGGCGCTGATACAGGAATATATCCCCGTTATAAGCACACAGGAGCAGGACAGCAAACACACAGTTTCCACCGCCTCGGTGGTTGTACCAGTAGAAAAACTGCTCATAAGAGAAGATATAAGAACAAGCGACAGCACCGAACAGGAAATGCCTAAAATTCCATTAAAGCCGTTTTTCAGAAAATCACCCACAAGTGTGAGAAAGCCTTTTGAATCAAGCTTTTCCGTTATATCCTTGCTATCTATCCCGTATTCACTTAGTATTTCCTTGGCATCCTCAGGCAAAGCCTCTTCAATTTTTTCGGTTTCAAAATAGCTGTATATATCCTCTGCCCTGACAGGTACGGCAAAAACAAATAACAAAAGAAGGAAAACTACCGTTTTTTTCACATTCCCACCAGCTCTGTTGCCATTTCAAGTAAATTTTTGATAAGGGGAAAGGCAAGTATGAATATACACACCCTTCCGCCAAACACGATTTTCGATGCCATTGCGCTTTGTCCCGCATCTCTTGCGGTATCAGCGGCAAATTCCGTTACGTAGCCAAGTCCCAGCGCCTTTAGCGCCACACCGAAATACTGTGACGATACTCCCATATCGGCGAAAAATCCGTAGAGGGAGGAGGTATACTGACCGAAATAGGAAACCGCCGTAAAAAAGCATATTGCGGCGGCGGCAACCGAAATTGCAAAGGCAAATTCAGGTCTGTACGGCCTTACCGTCAGTACAAGAAAGACCGTCACAAAGGCAATTCCTATTATTTTTACAAGTATCATAATCCGAAAACGCTTTTTACGGTTTCAAAAAGCTCACCGATTACACCCACTATCATAAGCATCACCACTACGAGTCCCGCAAGAGTAGTCATCATCGCCTGTTCCTCTCTGCCCGAACGGACAAGCAGTTGATTAAGCACCGTAACTATTATACCTATTGCCGCTACCCGAAAAATAAAATCAACATCCATTAGCTACCACCACAAAAAAGAAAGTACAGCCGACAGTATAAATCCGCCTGTGCTATATAGTTTGTATTTTTCATCCACGTCCCTTTGCGCTTCTTCCATTTGTTTTATAAAAAAATGTTTATAGGCGTTGCATTTTACCTGTTCGCTGAATTTATCTCCCATTCCAAGCCCCGTTAAAAATTCATTTAAAAGCTCTGTGTCCGCTATGCTCAGCGCAATGCCGTTTTTAACTATTACACCCGTACCGTCAAAGGAAATACCCTCAGGCAAGGTGTTATCCAATATGTATCCGATTTCCCCGCTTTCAAGCCTTATGTACTGTGCAATACGGTCTGTGCAGACTATGATTTCACCAAGCTTTTTAACTCTTTTTTTTAGTTTCTGCGCCGCCTTTATACCCAGGACTGTACCAACCCCAATTAAAAGCGCACAACCCGTCAATCTTATAATCCACAAAGCCGTTCCACCTCGCCGTTTTTGTAAATTTTATAGCCGTCACCTGCAATATCACAAAGGCAAACGAGCGTTTTTACAGCCCTTGTGCTTATAAGCTCACTAATTATAGGATTGCTTTTAAGCTCTGATATACTGCCGAGATGCGCCGTTGTTATAACGTCTATTCCTGTATAGAGGCAGTCCTTTATTTTTTCTATTTCCTCACTTCTGCCTATCTCGTCGAAGGCTATAACGTTTGGGTAAAGGGTACGAAGCGCCATTTCCATACCCGTATCCTTTGCAAAACCTGTAAGAACGTCGGTGTTAACCCCCAAGTCACAATAGCTTTCCGATTGATAGGTAGCGCCGATTTCCCCTCGGCTGTCAACTACGGCAACCCTTTTGCCACAGTTTGATAACTGTCGTATAAAATCCCTAAGCATAGTGGTTTTTCCGCTTCCCGCTTTACCTGCGATAAGCACACCGCCGTTTGTATATTCCTTAAAAAGTTTATCGGCTACCCCTGTTTTTTCCCTTGCTATACGGATATTAAGGGAGGATATATGGGTTACTGCGCCCTCACTGCTAAACGTCCCCGATATACCTGCTCTGCCACCGTACCTCATAGAAACGTAGCCGTGTTTTATTTCGTTTAAGTGAGAATAAACAGAGCTTCCCGTAAGCCTTTTAAAGCTTTCCTCAACCTCAGCTTTAGAAACCGTATACCCCTCGGCAGAGTTTTTTACTATACGTGAATTTTCGCTCACAAACAGACTTTCTCCTCTGAGTGTAACCGACAGAGGTTTATTTACTCGTAAGCGGATTTCCTGTATTTTTCTTTTTACGTCGTCCTCCATAAACAGCAGAATTTTCCCTGTTTTTTCAGCTACGCCGTAAAGACAGCGGTCAAATTCCAGAATTTCTTTATCTTCCATATTAAAAGGTATGTCCAAGCTTTTATTAATAGAACTAAAAAAGCAACCGCTACTCTTTGCGGTTGCTTTCTTTTGGTTTCGCAGAAGCGTTGCGGGAGGACAACAAGTCCTCCCCTACAAACTATCCGTAGAAATTATACTGAATCTAATCTCTATTCCCTAATCCCTAATCCCTATTCCCTAAACAACATAGCTTTGTTTAAAGGGATTTTTAGGACCATAGGTCGTATCAGCTTTCAGCAGTACTCCTCTCATCAGCTTATTTTCTCCGAATCTTTCGCAGATTTCATTTATTTCTTCTTCAAGACGTTGCTCCTTTTCGTCCTTTTCTACCGAAGAAAAAATATCGGTCTGCACTGCCTCTACTCCCTCTCTGAGTCTGATTGCTCTCAGTCCTACGCTTCTGCAAGGCAGTGCTTCGTTTTCGCTAAAAAGCTTTATCGCCTTTTTTGCAAGGGTTATACCCGTTTGTGTGCCGCCGTCAATCTGCGCGGTATATTCCTTGGATTTAAGGTCGGTGCCTCTCACCGTCACCGCTACCCCGTAGCTATAAAGAGAGTAATCCCTCAGCTTACTTGCAATTTCCTCGCCGTAAAGCATAAGCTCTCTCCACAGCTCATCTCTTGTGGTTATATCGTGGGACAGGGTTCTTGACCTGCCTATGCTTTTAGGTCGGTCGGTGCTTTTGGGTGTGCAAACGGGGGAGTTATCCAGTCCCAAAGCGCTGTTTTTAAGGGCAATACCGTTTTTGCCCAGATATTTTTTAAGCAGTACGCTGTCGCAAAGGGTTAGGTCACCGATGGTAAAAACACCCTTTGAATTAAGGCTCTCCCCTGTGCTTTTGCCAACGTAAAGCAAATCGCTTACTGGCAGACTGTAAATTTTCTCTTTGAAATTTTCTTTTGAAATAACGGTGAGTCCGTCGGGCTTTTGCATATCCGAGCCAAGCTTTGCGAAAACCTTATTAAAGCTTACGCCAACAGAAATGGTCAGTCCAAGCTCTTCCTTTATATCTTTTTTTATTTTCTTGGCTATTTCTTCTCCGCTACCGAAAAGCAGTGTGCTTCCCGTCACGTCAAGCCAACATTCGTCCATACCGAAGGGCTCGACCATATCGGTATATCGGTGATATATTGCTCTTGCTTTTTTAGAGAACTCCTCATACTTATCATACATAGGGGGAAGTATGCAAAGACCCGCGCATTTCTGCTTCGCTTTCCATATAGGCTCTGCCGTTTTTACACCGAATTTTTTTGCTATTTCGTTTTTTGCAAGTATTATTCCGTGTCGGTTTTCCACGCTTCCCGCTACTGCTACAGGCTCGTTAACAAGAGTCTGACTGTATAGCAGACTTACCGAAGCGAAAAAATTATTAAGGTCGCAGTGTAAAATTACCCTTTCCATTTAAGTCCTCCATTGTAGGATGTAAATTTTCAAGCGCTTTGTTGTGCAGTCGTTCCACCTGTCTTTTACTGTAATTGAGCATAGACGCCGTTTCTTCAAGACTCATTCCGCACAGATATTTCTGAGCAAGTATTTCAGATTCCATTTTATCAACTACGTTTTCAATATCCTTTTCAATAGTATCCCGTAGCTTTTTTGCCTGCTCCGTACGCTTTATGTATATTTTTTTCTTATCTCTGTTTCGAAGAGTAAGAACATCATATCTTCGGATACGCGCCTGTTGCAATAAATACTGACTTAAGTATTCCTTTTTCTGTTCAACCGTCATTTCATTCATAGCATATTTGCTCCTTTAAGGGCATAATACTGTCCGTAGCTAAGCTTACATCCGTTTTGCCTGTTATATTCATCTACCTCGTTTACTGCCCTGTAAAGCTGACTGCTCTTTCGGTTCTTTTGCATTTCCTCCTGACGCTTAAACATTTTTTCTCCTGCTCTTCTGCAGCTCTCACAGCAATACCTTTTACCCTGTTTGCCGATTTTCGCTCCGCAGTAGCTACAGAAAATCCCTTTTTTCTCCCTGTAATTCATCCCGTCGCAAAACGGACAAAGATGAATTCTTTCGTATCCCTGCCCCCTCTCTTCAAAATAAACCTTTACATATTCAAACTCTTTCTGACAGTCGGGACAATAATACAAATTTTTTTACCTCCATTTTTTTCTTGACTTCACGCCGAACCTGTAATATAATGATTTTACGGAATTCCGAACGCAAAACATATTATATTACGGAATTCCGTAATTGTCAAGGGGTATTAGGTATTTTATCATAAAATTTATGGGGGATTTTTCAAAAATGAACGAAATTTACGAAAGAATTGCCGAATTATGTAAAACGGAGGAGATTACTGTCACTGAGCTTTGCAGGGAATGTGCTATTCCCCGCGCTACTATGTCAGATTTCAAGCAAGGCAGAAGTAAAACCCTTTCGGCATCCGCCCTTTCCAAAATCGCCAATTATTTTAAGGTGAGTGTTGAGTATCTGATAAAAGGAGAAATTTCCAAAGCCGGAAAAGAGGAGCTTAAGGTGGCTCTTTTCGGCGGTGGCGCCAACGTTACCGACGCTATGTGGGATGAGGTAGTACGCTATGCGCAGTACATAAAGGAGAGGGAAAATGGAACTTAACGAGCTTTATAAAATAGCAGAAGAAAAAAACGTACGGGTTATGGATTTTTCTCTGCCCGAAAATAAATCTGTATGTATTGAGCTTGACGACGGCTGTTTTGTAGGTGTAGACCCTGCGGTTTTCTCTTCTCAGCGAGAGGAAAAGGTGGTTATTGCTCACGAGCTTGGGCATATTCAGACAGGAAGCTTTTATGCGGTGGGAAGTGACTCGGCGTCCCGCTGTAAACAGGAAGCCAAGGCAGAAAAATGGACAATAAACAAGCTTGTTCCATTAGATGAGCTGAAAAAGGCAATAGAAAAAGGCTACTGCGACGTGCAGAGCCTTGCCGAATATTTCGAAGTAACCGAAAAATTTATGTATGAAGTAATTTTGCATTACCGAAAGAAAAGCTGATGAGTAGGGATTAGGGAGTAGGGAAACAATTCCTCCCATACGAATATACGATAAATCAATCAAAAAATCCTATGGCTGTTGCCATAGGATTTTTCCTTATTCTTCAGGCATTTCCCAATTATGCCAGAAGGACTGAACGTCCTCGTTTTCATCCATCATATCAATAAGCTTTTCCATCTTTTCGCACATTGCTTCATCAGGTAAAGCCGTCATTGTCTGAGGAATATATGCAACCTCTGCAGAAACAAAAGCGTAGCCTTTTTCTTCAAGGGCATCGCGTACGGTGCCTAAATCGTTGGGCGCCGTTGTGATTTCAAAAACGTCCTCTTCTGCTGAGAAATCCTCGGCTCCCGCCTCGATAGCGTCCATCATAACGGTGTCTTCATCCAAATCCTCTGCTTCAATTACGATAACACCCTTGCGGTCAAACATAAAGGACACGCTTCCTGCCTGACCGAGATTGCCGCCGCATTTATCAAAATAGTGACGCATTTCACCTGCGGTACGGTTACGGTTATCGGTAAGAGTTTCAACTATACAGGCAACTCCGCCTGGGCCGTAGCCCTCGTAAATAAGCTCCTCGTAGTTGTTTGCATCGCCTTCGCCTGCAGCCTTTTTGATAATACGTTCAATATTCTCATTGGGCACGTTTGCAGCCTTTGCCTTTGCAATAACGTCCTTAAGCTTACTGTTTTCAGCAGGATTAGGTCCGCCCTGTTTAACTATAACGGCGATTTCTCTGCCCATTTTAGTAAAAATCTTCGCTTTTGCAGCGTCGGTTTTTTCTTTTTTACGCTTAATATTATTCCATTTACTGTGTCCTGACATTATTTACAGTCCTTTCAAAATAATTAACCATATTCTATCACAATATTTGCTGTGATTCAAGTGCTTTTTCAATTATTCTGTCAATGTCCTCTATAGAGGAAATCTCGCCACACATTCTTCTCAGTCCTGCGGCGCCGCGTATACCCTTTATATACCAAGAAGCGTGTTTTCGGCTTTCCAAAAACGCCGTTCTCTCACCCTTATATTCTATCATAAGAGCCACCTGTTTTCTAAACACGTTAAGGCGCTCTTCAAGGCTGAAAACAGGGATTTCCTCACCGCTGAAACCTGCATTTATTTGGCTGAAAACAAAGGGATTCCCCATAGCGCCTCTGCCTACGCAAAGATAGTCACATCCCGTCTTTTCTTTCATTTCTTTAGCAGAAGCAAAATCGGTTATGTCCCCGTTTGCAATAACGGGAATATTTACAGCTTTTTTAACCTGAGCAATTATGTCAATATTAACGGGTGGCGCGTACATCTGCGTTCTCGTTCTGCCGTGAACGGTTACTGCACTCGCCCCGCACTGCTCGGCAATTTTTGCAATTTCCACAGCATTAAGGCTGTCATTGTCCCAGCCTGAGCGCATTTTCACTGTAACGGGAATATTTACAGCCTCAACCACAGCAGAAATTATCTGCCCTGCAAGAACAGGGTTTTTCATAAGAGCGCTTCCGCCGCCGTGACCTGCAACCTTTGGTGCGGGACAGCCCATATTAATATCTATAAAATCGGGACTCAGTTCTTCGGCTCTTTTTGCCGCCTCACCCATTGAAACGGGGTCGCTTCCGAAAAGCTGAGAGGCAAAGGGGCGTTCCTTTTCTCCGCAGTAAAGCAGAGTCTGACTTTTTTTATCTCCGCGACTGACTCCCTTAGCACTGGTCAGCTCTCCTACCGTGTACCCTGCGCCAAATTCTATACATATTTCCCGCATTGCGCGGTCGGCAACCCCCGCCATTGGCGCAAGACAGGCAAAGCCGCCGATTTGCAAATTTCCAATCTTCATAACGCTCTCATTATACAGCCCTTTTTAAATTATGTCAAATTTGAAAATTTTTTAAATAAAATGATGACAAACACATAACTATTTGTTATAATATATAGTGATTAATTATTGTCTTTTGAAAGGACGTTTAAAATGAAGCTTTTAGCCATTGACGGAAACAGTATAATTAACCGCGCTTTTTACGGAATCCGTCTGCTTTCCACCTCTAAGGGCGTTCACACAAACGCCATTTACGGCTTTATAAATATTTTAAACAAGCTTGTTGCACAGGAAAATCCCGACGGTGTCGCCGT
Source organism: Acutalibacteraceae bacterium (assembly GCA_036307305.1). Classification (GTDB taxonomy): domain Bacteria; phylum Bacillota; class Clostridia; order Oscillospirales; family Acutalibacteraceae; genus SIG607. The sequence goes on along the minus strand of JAXJXV010000023.1, from coordinate 43,216 downwards.
TGCCTTTGACCTTAAGGTTCCTACCTTCCGCCATCAAAAATACGACCTTTATAAAGCAGGTCGAAAGCCTATGCCCGAAGAACTGAGAGAACAAATCCCTCTGCTTAAGGAATGGCTTACCCTTTACGGCTACCGCGTTATTGAATGTCCAAAGTACGAGGCTGACGATATTTTAGGAACCCTTGCCCGCATTTGCGAGGAAAACGATTCTACCTGTGTTATTGCCACAGGCGACCGCGATTCCTTACAGCTTATAAGCGACAGGGTCAAGGTGCTTCTTTCCTCTACAAAAGCAGGTAAACCTGAAATAGTTACCTTTGACAAAGAGGCGCTTTTTGAAAAGTACGGACTTACCCCACAACAGATGATAGAGCTTAAAGCTCTTATGGGGGATACCTCCGACCATATCCCAGGCGTTGCGGGTGTGGGTGAAAAAACCGCTACCGAGCTTATTGTTAATTTCGGCTCCTTGGACGGCGTTTATGAAAATCTTGATTCTCCTCTTATCCGCGCTTCTGTAAAGACAAAGCTTGAAGCCGACAAGGAAAGCGCTTATTTAAGTCATTTCTTAGGTACAATTTCAAGACAGGCGCCCATATCAGAAAAGCTTGAAGACTATCTCCCCGTTTCCCGCGACCAAAACAAACTTGCCGCCTTTATGACCGAGCTTGAGCTTTTCAGACTTATGGACAGTATGGGAATTTCCCCCGTTCAGTCGCAGGAAAGCATTGCTTTTGAAGAAAGCAGAATTATGAACGTCGTTTCTCCCGAAAGCTTCGTTATGGGCGATATACTTGATATTGCCTGTGATATTCAAGGTGGCGAAATTGCCGTTGTTTCGGGTGAAAACGGCTGTGTATTTAACGCCGACAATCCCGTTCTTTTGAATATTTTACACAGTGAAAAGAAAAAACGCGTATACAACTGCAAAGAGCTATACCGTTTTTGTCTTGGCAAGGGCATTACCCTTAAAAACGTTGTGTTTGACGGTATGATTGCAGGTTATCTTGCCGACCCGTCCTCATCCTCTTACGACATTGACAGACTTATCGGCAGATACCATATTGCCGATTCTGATATTTCCCCTGCCCTGCTTCGCGTCGCATATCTTCACGCTCCTGTTTGCGATGCTTTAAGCCATGAGCTTATTAAAACAGGACAGGATAAGCTGCTCACCGAAATCGAGCTTCCGCTTTCTGAAGTACTGGCTTCTATGGAGCTTACGGGCGTTCTTGTAGACAAAGATGGTCTTGTAAAAATGGGCGAAGAGCTTAAAGAACGTATTGACGTTTTACAGAAAGAAATTTACGCTCTTATAGGTTACGAGCTTAATCTTAATTCTCCCAAGCAGTTAGGTGTGGCTCTTTTTGAAGATTTAAAGCTACCCGGTGGTAAAAAAACAAAAAGCGGATACTCTACCTCGGCTGAAATTTTAGAGGGGCTTAAATACGAACATCCCGCTGTAGAAAAGCTTTTAGAGTACCGACAGCTTGTTAAGCTTAAATCCACCTATTGCGACGGTCTTTGCAGTGCTATAGGCGAGGACGGAAGAATACACTCCACCTTTAATCAGGTTGAAACCCGTACGGGAAGAATCAGCTCTCTTGAGCCTAATCTTCAGAACATTCCCGTAAGAAGCGATGAAGGCAAAAAGCTTCGCAAATTCTTTATTGCTGAAAACGGTATGGTGCTGTGCGACGCCGACTATTCACAAATTGAGCTGAGAGTGTTGGCTTCTATTTCAAAGGACGAAAATATGATTGATGCCTTTAAAAGCGGTCTTGACATTCACACCGCCACTGCTTCACAGGTATTTTCCCTTACTCCCGATATGGTCACCCCCTCTCTTAGAAGCAAGGCAAAGGCGGTCAACTTCGGTATCGTTTACGGTATCGGCGCTTTTTCCCTTTCTAAAGATATAGGGGTAACCCGCAAGGAAGCCGACCAGTATATAAAGAGTTATCTCGGCGCTTACAGAGGCGTTGACAATTATATGAAACAGGTTATAGAACAGGCAAAGGAAACAGGCTACGTTACCACCCTTTTCGGCAGAAGAAGATATCTGCCTGAGCTTTCTTCCTCTAACCATATGCTTCGCGCTTTCGGGGAAAGAGTAGCAAGAAACGCTCCCATTCAGGGCAGTGCCGCCGATATCATAAAAATCGCTATGGTAAAGGTATACAACCGTCTTAAAGAGGAACTGCCCGATTCCAGACTTATTTTACAGGTACACGACGAGCTTATCGTTGAGTGTAAAAAAGAGGACGCAGACAAAGCCTGTGCTATTTTGCATGAGGAAATGAAGTGTGCCGCAGATATGTCGGTAGAGCTTATTGCCGACGCTAACGTGGGCACATCTTGGTATGATGCAAAGGGATAATAATATGAACGTTGTTTTTATTTGTACGGGTAACACCTGCCGTTCTCCTATGGCGGAGGGTTATCTTAAAAGCTTAAAGCTTGAAAATGTAAACGTTTTCTCTGCAGGTCTTTCTGCAAACGGTGAAACAGTGAGTAAGAACAGTCAAATAGTTATGGAAGAAATGGGTATTGATATATCAGCTCATATTTCCACCCCGCTGACTGTAGAGCTTATACAGAAAGCTGACATTATTTACACAATGACCGCTACACATAAAGCCATTTTAGAAAATGCTATTAAAAGCTTTGACGGATTATCGGCAAGGATTGAAAATCTTGATAGCGAGGATATTTCCGACCCATTTATGTCAGACGTTAATGCCTACAGAGAATGCAGAGACCAGATAGTAAACGCTATTAATTACCGCTTCGGTATAAAAAAAAGGATTGTTGAAGATCTTTACGAAGATGATATATATCAGATTGCAGAGCTTGAAAGACTTTGTTTTGAACATCCTTGGAGTGAGAAATCAATCGGCGAGTCGATGGCAAACAGAACACATTTTTTAGGCATTAAAGAAAACGGTGTTCTTATTGGATATTTAAGCTACAGAATGATGTGCGGTATGGGTGACATCAACAATATCGCCACCCACCCCGATTACAGAAGACAGGGCATCGCACGACAACTTTTATGTATCCTTGTTGCTACAGGTATTTTTTGCGATTACACTGCTCTTGACCTTGAAGTGAGAGAAAGCAATATCCCTGCAAAAAATCTATACTCTGCCTTCGGCTTTAAGGAAAACGGCAGAAGGAAAAATTATTACGACGCGCCCAAGGAAGACGCCATCTTAATGAGAAGAAGGTTTTTATAAGCTATGCTCATACTTAGTATTGAATCAAGCTGTGACGAAACTAGTGTTGCTGTCACAGCACACAGAGAGGTTCTTTCCAACATAATATCAACTCAGATTGACGAGCATCGTATATACGGCGGTGTCGTTCCTGAAATTGCTTCCCGCAGACACTGTGAAAACATCTGCGCCGTTGCAAACGAGGCTATCAGTAAAGCAAACGTTCAGTGGCAGGACATTGACGCCGTTGCCGTTACTGCTTATCCCGGACTTATCGGCGCTCTGCTAACAGGCGTAAACTTTGCAAAGGGACTTTCTCTCTCCCTTTCCAAGCCTTTGATTGCAGTGCATCATCTTCGCAGTCATATTGCCGCCAACTACATTACCCACAAGGACCTTAAACCGCCATTTCTCTGTCTTGTAGTATCAGGGGGTAACACCGTTATCTGCTCAGTTAAGGATTATACCGATTTCACCATTATCGGTCAGACCCTTGACGATGCGGCGGGTGAATGTTTTGACAAGGCGGCAAGAGCTATGGGACTTGAGTATCCGGGCGGAGTTAATCTTGATAAAATAGCTTCGGTTGCAGACGAAAAGCAGTATCCCCTGCCCACACCAAATATTTCAGGAGGGGAATACGATTTCAGCTTTTCAGGACTTAAAACCGCAGTTTTAAACCTTATTCACAACAAAAACCAAAAGGGCGAAAGCGTGGACGTTCCCGTGCTTTGCGCAACGCTTAGGAAAAAGGTTTGCGATATTTTAATAAGCAAAACCTTAAAGGCGGCAAAGGATACGGGACACACCAAAATTGTTCTTGCAGGCGGTGTTTCGGCTAACAGTGAGCTAAGACGCCGTATGGAAGAAGAATGTATTAAAAACGGATTTGAGTTTTATACGCCACACCTTGCCTATTGCGGCGACAATGCCGCTATGGTGGGGGCTCAGGCTTTTTATGAATACAAAAGTGGCAATGTTGCCGACGTTTCCCTTAACGCTTCGGCAACATTGCCCATAGATTTGAAGGTATAAGCTATGAAGAATCTATTTCTTATTGCAAACCCCAGCTCAGGTACAGGTAAAATCAAAACTCAGCTTTTCAGTGTGGTGAGCATTTTATCTGCTCAGTACCGCGTCACCGTGCATATCACCACCTGCCGAGGCGATGCAACCTATCAGGCAAAAACCCTTGACGATACCTTTGATACCGTAGTGGTATGCGGCGGAGACGGCACCTTAAACGAGGTTATAACGGGACTTATGAACAATAAAAACCGTTATAAACTGGGTTATATCCCCGCAGGTACGCTCAACGAATGGTCAAGCGGTCTGAAAATATCCCGTAATATGAAAAAAGCGGCTGAAGATATTTTAAAGGAAAACATTATCCCTCTTGATATAGGCAAATTCGGTGATAAATATTTCACCTACACCGCTTCCTTCGGCGCCTTTACCGAAGCTTCATACTCAGCGCCTCAGGATATTAAAAACGTTCTTGGTAAACTTGCGTATTTTCTTGAAGGTGTTAAAACCCTTGAAAACATACGGCCTATACATTTAAGATTTCTGTGTGACGGCGAAATTATCGAGGACGATTTCGTTTTCGGCACCATTTCAAACTCTATGTCGGTAGGCGGCGTGGTTCACTACGATGAAACGGTAGTGGAGCTGAGCGACGGACTTTTCGAGGTGCTTTTGCTTCATTATCCCAAAAACCTAAACAATCTTAACAATCTTATTACGGCTATTCTCACCCGTGACCTTAACCGTAACGAAATAACGTTTTTACAGACAAAATCCGTAAAAATCGAAAATGCAGAAAAGGTTGAGTGGACTCTTGACGGCGAATACGCATCGCCTCACGATACCATTGAAATCACTAATCTGCACCGCGCAATCGACTTTTTAGTACCACCGAAAAAATAATTTAAAAAGGGAAGATATATTATGTTTACAAGAGATATCGGAGTAGACCTTGGTAGCGCCACCACCTTGGTCTGCGTAAAGGGAAAAGGAATAATTATGAGGGAGCCGTCCGTTGTTGCTTACGACGTGCGTAACGACGCAGTAAGAGCAGTAGGCAGCGAGGCTAAAGCAATGATAGGCAGAACACCTGGCTCTATTATTGCCGTAAGACCGCTGAAGGACGGCGTTATTGCCGACTTTGACGTTACTGCCGCAATGCTTAAAAGATTTATAAGTCAGGCTCTTAAAGGCTCTCTGTTTTCAAGAGTAAGAATGGTTATTTGTATTCCTGCAGGTGTAACCGAGGTTGAAAGCCGCGCAGTTTACGATGCCGCTAAAACCGCAGGCGCCGCAGAAATCGACCTTATTGAAGAGCCAATGGCTGCCGCAGTGGGCGCCGACCTTCCTATATGGGATGCGGCAGGTAATATGGTTGCCGACATCGGCGGCGGTACCACCGACGTTGCGGTTATTTCACTTGGTGATATTGTTACGAGTCAGTCACTCCGTAAAGCAGGAGACGACCTTGACCAAGCAATCATTCAATACGTAAAGCGTAAACATAATCTTCTTATAGGAGAGAGAAGCGCCGAGCAGATTAAAATTGAAATCGGCTCTGCACTTCCTTACGAGGACGAAAAGGTTATCGAGGTACGTGGCAGAAACCTCGTTGACGGTCTTCCCAAAAATATAAACATTTCCTCCGCAGAGGTAAGAGAGGCAATGTCAGAGGTTATAAGACAGATTGTTGATACCGTTCGTATAACCCTTGAAAAAACACCTCCTGAGCTTTCTGCCGACATAATTGACAGAGGAATTACCCTTACAGGCGGTACCTCACTGCTTCGCGGTCTTGCCGAGCTTATTGCAAGAGAAACGGGTATGCCCGTACAGATTGCCCCCAACCCCATTGACTGTGTGGTTTTAGGCACAGCAAAAAGACTTGACGGCAGCAGCGGTTTTGAAAACTATGTATTCCGTCATTCCAAACGCTTCAGATAGGAGTATTAAAGGCTATGCGTTTTTTTCTTAGAACACGCAGGTTCAGAATCTGTCTTTCGGTTATCTTAATTGTCATAGCTCTTGCCGTTACCGTAAAGCTTATAGGCTCTGTTATTTCTCCAACCTCAAGCATTATCGGTACTATCACGGCTCCTTTTCAGGATATGGCGACGGGTATTTCCTCCTTTTTTAAGGGACTTGACAAAAAGTTTACAGAGGGTAACAACCTTCTTCTTGAAAATCAGCAATTAAAGGAAGAACTCGGAGAGCTTCGAAAGGCTCAGTCTGACCTTGAGCAGACACAGCGTCAGAATGAATTTTATAAGGATTATCTTGAAATCAAGGATAAAAATCCTGATTTTACCTTTTGCGATGCCCGTCTTATATCGGTAGACAAGGACGACCTGTATCATAATTTCGTTATTAACAAAGGCTCTGCCCATGGGGTTGAGCCGTACGACCCCGTTATACAAGGGAATTATCTTATCGGATATATCAGCAGCGTAGGGCTTACCACCTCTAAGGTGACAACTATTTTAAGCTCTGAAATTGTTTGCGGAGCCTCTGACAGCCGTACCGACGATGCGGGTATACTATCGGGTAACATTGATTTTGCAAAGGATGGCAAGGTAAAGCTGTATAATCTTTCACGTTCCTGTAACGTTGCCGTTGGCGACACTATAATCACTTCAGGGGAGGGACTCTTTCCCCAAGGACTTCTTATCGGCAGTGTTGACTCCATAAAAAGCGACACCTACACTTCTTCCCTTTATGCAAGTGTTGTACCCTTTGCCGATTTTTCTGATATCCGCAACGTTATGATTATCACCTCCTTTGCAGAGCAAGGAACTTTAGGGGAAGGTCTGGAATAGTCTATGTTTATTGAAAAAAAGCGTAAATTCCCCTATTTAGAAGCTATAATCGGTTTCGTTCTCTTTATTTTTCACTATACGTCCCTTATTGACGTCACCGTTCGCACCGCTTCCCCTTTTATACTTTTACCCCTTTGCGTAGCCGTTTCTATGTACTACGGTGAATTTACAGGGCTTATTTTCGGTCTTGTTTGCGGGATTTTCTGCGACTCGGTTTCTTCAGGCACCGTATGTTTTAATACGCTTATACTTATGCTTCTGGGATTTTTTATAGGAATTCTTGCCAAAAACATATTCAACCGCAATTTTCCTGCGGCTCTTGTACTTTCTCTTATTGCCTGCGCCACCTATTTTCTTATCAAATGGTGCGTTTTCTATTTGTCGGGTGACGTTGAGGGAAAGGTATACTATCTTTTATGGTTTTTAGCGCCCAGCGCATTTTATACTGCTCTTTTCATTATCCCTTTTTACTATTTTGAAAAATGGATACACGGTGAGCTTAAAAAGAAATAATCTACAAGGTGGTGAGGCTCTTTGCCTTTTGCTAAAAAGAAAGACACACGAATTAACGCTCTTGCAATTTTTTTGGCTGTTCTTATTGCAGCAGGTACCTTCCGTATGGTACAACTGGGAGTTGTTAATGCAAATAAATATTTAAGCAATGACGGCGTTACTACCCGTACCGCAACCCTTAAGGCGCCGAGAGGAGAAATCCTTGACAGTGTCGGCAGAGAGATTGCCGTTAACCGAGAGGGCTACAACATCGTTTTCAACAGCGCTTACGTTAATTACAAAACCATTAATAAAATGATACTTAAGCTCTGCCGTTATCTTGAAAGCGAGAATACCCAGTGGGCAGACAAGCTTCCTATCAGCAAAACTGCCCCTTATACCTTTACCGACTCTGTCAGCTCTTCTTTTTTGTCTTCAATCGGTCTTGCTCACTATGCAACCAGTCAGAACGCCTTTGACAAGCTTATAGAAACCTACAAGCTAAGTGAGTTTACCCCTGAGGAAGCCCGTATCATTATGGGCGTCAGATATACAATGGTATACTTTAACTTCTCTATTGCCAACCCTTATATTTTCGCCGAGGACGTTCCCGTCTCGGTTATGCAGAAGGTCAGCGAAAGCAGTTTTCTGCTTGACGGAGTTACGGTTGAAACCGCCCATTTCAGAGAGTATGTAGACACCGACCTTGCTCCTCATCTTATAGGAACGGTTGGCTCCATTTACGCTGAGGAATGGGAAGAGCTTAAGGAAAAAGGCTACTCCTATAACGACAAGGTGGGCAAAAGCGGAATAGAAGCCTATGCCGAGGATATCCTAAGAGGTACCGACGGTGAGATTACCTATTATATAGATGCAAACAAAGTAATAATTGGCAGTGAGGTAACAAAAGAGCCTATTGCAGGTAAAACGGTTATGCTCACCATAGATAAAACCATTCAGGACGATACTCAGGCGGCTTTAAAAGAGGTTATTGAGGGACTTAATTCCAAGGGCGGACGCTGTACAGGCGGCGCGGCTGTGGTTATGAACGTTCATACAGGTGAGATTTTTGCCTCTGCAAATTATCCTACCTATGATATGAAAACCTATATGACCGATTACAATTCCATACTTAACGCTCCTAACAATCCGCTTATAAACCGAGCTTTTCAGGGTATTTATCCTATTGGCTCTACCATAAAGCCTATCGTTGCCATAGCAGGTATTGACAACGGTCTTTTAACCGCTACCGAGCAGATTTGCTGTGTAAGAACCTACAGGTATTTTAAGGACTATACTCCCTCCTGTATGCACACCCACGGAAATATAAGTCTTAACCGCGCTCTTGCTAAATCCTGTAACTACTTCTTCTTTGAAGCAGGACGACGAGTAGGCGCTTCCCGTCTTACCGATTATTTTACTCAGTTCGGTCTGGGTGTAAAAACGGGTGTTGAGATTTCAGACAGCTCAGGACTCCTTGCCGACGTTGCCGAGGGAAGCGGTGATACTCTGCAGATTGCTATCGGTCAGAAAAATGCATTTACCCCATTACAGATGGCGGTTTATACCTCTACCCTTGCAAACGGCGGAAACAGATACAAGGCTTCTCTTATTGATAAGGTTGTTTCCTACGACCTTAAAGAGATTTACAGCGATACCACTGGCGAGGTGCTTAATACCATAGAGATTAAGCCCTCTACCCTTGCAAGTGTAAAAGAGGGTATGCTCTCGGTTACGGAGGACGGTACGGGACGCGCAGTATTCAGCAATTACTCTATTAAGGTAGGCGGTAAAACGGGTACTGCTCAGAACGAAGGTCTTGACCACAGCCTTTTCGTTGCCTTTGCCCCCTTTGAGAATCCCGAAATTGCTATTGCCGTTGTTCTTGAACACGGAAGCTCGGGCTTTGCCGCAGGTTCCATCGTTAAAGCGGCTCTTGACGCATATTTCTATTCACAGGAAACAACCGTAGATAATTCACCATATTATACGGTGCTTGATTGACAATAAAAAAACATTATGCTATACTATACTATATTTTTTCTGACAGCTAAGGGAGGTGTCGGTTAAATGAATAATCTTTTTGCCGTCACTTCGGGTAAAGGTGGTGTGGGTAAATCCACCGTTGCTACCTGTCTTGCCGCCGCTGCCGAACAGCTTAAGAAAAAAACTCTGCTTATCGACCTTGACGAAGGACTCAGATGTCTTGACCTTATGTTATCGGTAAGCGAATCGGTAGTGCTTGACCTTTCTGACGTATTCTGCGGTCACGACGCCAACAGCGCTATTTATCCCGTTAAGGACCATCCCTTTATTTATCTGCTTCCCGCCCCTGCCTTTTACGGCAGAATTGACGAGGACTCCTTTGGAGATTTCATAAGAGAAGCGGCAGAGCATTTTGATTTGGTTATCGTGGATTTCCCTGCGGGAATTGACCTGAGGCTCTATAAAAAAATGCCTGATACCACCCGTTTTATTACCGTCTGCAATCCTGACCCCGTTAGTATCAGAGATGCAGGTGTGGTTTCGGACAGGCTTGGCGAAATCGGAAAGAACGACAACCGACTGATTATTAACCGTTTTTCTATGGATTACATTAAAAGCGGTATATATAAAGGTATTGACGATATTATCGACGCTTCCCGCATAAGACTTTGCGGTGTGGTGCCTACCGATAATCAGATACTTATATGTCAGGCAAAAGGAAAGCTTATAAAACGCGGCAGAGCCGCAAAGGCTTTTCTCAGAATTATGAAAAGATTGCTTATTGAGGACATTCCTCTTCCAAAGCCTAAAAAAATATAAAAAACAATGAAAGGATGTAACATTTATGAACATCGCCCTGATTGCACACGACGCCAAAAAAGAACTTATGGTACAGTTCTGTATCGCTTATTGCGGTATTCTTTCACGACACACCCTGCTTGCTACCGGCGCCACAGGAAAAACTGTTAGTGAAGCAACAGGACTGGAGATTATTCGTTTTCTAGGCGGCAGCCAAGGCGGAAGTCAGCAAATTGCTTCCCGTATCGGCTGTGATGAAATAGATTTAGTGCTTTTCTTCAGAGACCCTATTACCCCTAAATCCCATGAGCCTGATGAATCAGCGCTTTTACGCCTTTGCGACGTTCACAACATCCCCGTTGCCACAAATATCGCCACCGCCGAAATGCTTATTCACGGTCTTGAACGCGGTGACCTTGACTGGCGCGAATACGTAAAACAGCATTAATCTTTACAAGGCTTCATTACGTCTTGTAGCGGAGGTATTTTTAAATGAGCGAAATCAACCGTGCCGTAAAAGGCACAAACGACGTATTGCCTGAGGAAAGCTATAAATGGCAGTACGTAGAAAGAAAAATGCTTGAAACCGCCCGTCTTTTCGGGTTTAAGGAAATTCGTGTTCCTGTTTTTGAGCATACTGAGGTTTTTAAAAGAAGCGTTGGTGATACCACCGACGTTGTTCAGAAGGAAATGTACACCTTTGACGATAAAGGCGGCAGAAGTATAACCCTTCGTCCCGAGCTTACTGCAGGTGTTATAAGAAGCGTTATTGAAAACGGTCTTTATAATCAAAGTCTACCACAAAAGGTTTGTTATATCGGCGGCTGTTACCGCTATGAAAAACCGCAGGCAGGCAGACTCAGAGAGTTTCATCAGTTCGGTGTTGAATGTATCGGCGCTGCCGCACCATCTGCTGATGCCGAGGTTATTTCTCTTGCTCACAGCGTACTTACCTCCATCGGTCTTGACAGACTTTCTCTTGAAATAAATTCCATTGGCTGTCCTACCTGTCGCGCAAAATACCACAAGGCTTTGACCGAATATTTCGACAGCCGCAAGGACGAGCTTTGCGAAACCTGTAAGGACCGTCTCGGCCGAAACCCTATGAGAATACTTGACTGTAAATCCCCCGTTTGCGCCGACGTAGCAAAGGACGCTCCCGTAATGATAGACTATCTTTGCGAGGACTGTGACAGTCACTTTGAAGCCGTTAAGGCGCAGCTTAGTGAAATGGGAATTGATTATAAAGTAAATCCCAAAATCGTACGCGGTCTTGACTACTATACCCGTACTGTTTTTGAGTTCATAAGCGGCGATATCGGCGCTCAGTCCACAGTTTGCGGCGGCGGCAGATACGACGGACTTATGGAGCAGATGGGCGCTCCTGCTACAGCTTCACTGGGTTTTGCTATGGGTATTGAAAGACTGCTTCTTGTTCTTGCTAATCAGCAAAAGGAAATCGGTGAAAAGCAGTACTGTGACGTTTATATTGCTCCTATGGGTGAAAAGGCAGTTGTTAAGGCTTCTGCTATTTGCAGTCAGCTTAGAAAAGCAGGTCTTTCCGCGCAGACCGATATCTGTGGTAGAGGACTTAAAGCTCAGATGCGATACGCTAATAAAATCGGCGCTAAAAAAAGCATCGTTCTTGGCGACAGTGAGCTTGAATCAGGTATAGTCCGTCTAAAAAATATGGAGGACTCCACCGAAACAGAAATTAACCTTGACCAAATTGTCGAGGCTTTGAAATGAGGTAACATATATGGCACTTGACAGAATGGACGGACTAAGCCGTACCCACTATTGCTCTGCTTTAAGGGCAGAGGACGAGGGCAAAGAGGTTGTTGTTTGCGGTTGGGTACAGCGTCAGCGCGACCTTGGCGGTCTTATTTTCATCGACCTTAGAGACAGAACAGGCATAGTTCAACTTGCTTTCGACGAAAAAACAGAAAAAAGCGTTTTTGAAAAGGCTTTTACCGTCCGAAGCGAATTCGTTCTTATGGCGCAGGGAAAGGTAAGACGCCGTTCCTCCGTTAATAAGGATATCCCCACAGGCGATATTGAAATTGAAGTAACCACCCTTAAAATTCTTGGTAAATCCGAAACCCCTCCCTTTGATATCACCAACGACACAAAGGCAAACGAGGAGCTTCGTCTTAAATACCGCTATCTCGATTTAAGAAGAGAAAAGCTTCAGAAAAATATAATGACCCGTCACCGCATTGCTAAGGTAACGAGAGATTATTTTGACGAAAACGGCTTTCTTGAAATTGAGACTCCTACTCTTATTAAATCCACCCCTGAGGGTGCAAGAGATTACCTTGTTCCCTCCCGTATTCATCACGGAAGCTTTTACGCTCTTCCTCAGTCTCCTCAGCTTTACAAACAGCTTTTAATGCTTTCGGGCTTTGACCGCTACGTTCAACTTGCCCGTTGCTACCGCGACGAAGATTTACGCGCTGACCGTCAGCCTGAGTTTACACAGATAGATATGGAAATGTCCTTCGTTACTATGGAGGATATCTTCGCTGTGGCTGAAGGCTATATGAAGCGTCTTTTCAGTGAAATTTTAGGTGTAGAGCTTACTCTGCCCCTTAAAAGACTTAAATTTACCGATGCTATGGAGCAGTACGGCTCAGACAAGCCTGATATCCGTTTCGATATGAAGCTTATCGACCTTTCCGATATTGCTGAAAACTGCGGATTTTCCGTATTCTCCGATACCGTTAAAAACGGCGGTACCGTAAGAGCCATCTGCGCAAAAGGCGGCGCTTCGGTATATACAAGAAAAGAAATTGATAAGCTCACCGAGGAAGCCAAGGGTATGGGCGCAAAGGGTCTTGCCTTTATCAGATATGCGGAAGATGCGCCAACCTGCGCTTTTGCTAAATTCTTAAGTGAAGATGAATTTGCCGCTATTATGGAGAGAACCGACTGCAAACAGGGCGACGTTGTATTTATTATTGCAGACAAAAAGCGTCTTGCTCTTTCCGTTATGGGCAATCTCCGTCTTACCGTTGCTAAGCGTCTTGATATTATTCCTAATACCTACGCTCCTCTGTGGATTACCGAATTCCCATTCTTTGAATACAACGAGGACACAGGCAACTGGGATGCTATGCATCATCCCTTTACCTCTCCTCTTGATGAGTGTATCCCCTATCTTGAAACTCAGCCCGACAAGGTTTTTGCAAAGGCTTACGACCTTGTTATGAACGGCATTGAGCTTTCCAGCGGTTCAATCCGTATTACCGACCCTGATTTGCAGAATCAGATGTTTAAGGCGCTGGGTCTTACTGACGACCAAGCACACGAAAAATTCGGTTTCTTAACCGACGCTTTCCGTTTCGGCGCACCGCCTCACGGCGGACTTGCTATCGGTCTTGACAGAATCTGTATGCTTCTTACCGAGAGCGACAGTCTGCGCGACGTTGTTGCCTTCCCCAAGGTTTCAAATTCCAGTGAGCTTATGTCAGGCGCACCCGCTGCAGTCGACCCCACTCAGCTTAACGATTTATCCATTGCTATTATGGATAAAAAACAGTAAATCAAAAAACTTTTTTGTCCTGTTAACCGACTCCTTTTCGGAGTCGGTTATTTTTTTATCAACACAAAAAAAATAAGTTATGAACAATTCAAACCGCTATTTCAAGCGGTTTTTTGCTGTTTTTGGGGGTAGTTTTTAAACTTATGCACCGACTTATGAACATTTTTACACAATTTACTGTTCAAAAAGATGTCGGTGAATGTCGCAAATTTAGTCTATAAAATAGCAGTCACAGCGATGGAGAGGATGATGAAAAACGAAAAACGAGCTTATGAAAGAAGAAATGAAAAAGCTGTTATTTCAGTCCTTGCCCGTTGAAGAAAAAGCTCAGCTTAAAGAGGACGGATTTAAGTTTTCCCGTCCTACGAGAGCCAGTTGTATCCTGGCGGCTCTATATAAAAAAGCTGCCTCAGGCGATATGTCGGCTATAAAGGAAATTCTTTCTCTTATTGCCGATACAAGAGACGAGCAAACCGACGGCGAGGTGAAGATTATAGACGATGTCAGAGGTTAAGGTTACCGACCTTATCGGTAAAGGCTACGACCAATACTGGAACTGCAAAAAGCGATACAGGGTTTTAAAAGGCGGAAAGGGCAGTAAAAAATCAAGTGTAACAGCGCTTAATCTTATTTACCGTCTTATGAAATATCCACAGTCTAATCTGCTTGTTATAAGGGCGGTTATGAACACCCACAGAAATTCCACCTTTGCCGTGCTTTGTTGGGCGCAAAGAAAACTGGGTGTTGAGAAATACTGGAGTAACAGCGCTTCAAATATGGAGATGACCTATCTTCCTACAGGTCAGAAGATAATTTTTCGCGGAACCGACGACGTGCTTAAACTTGCAGGTCTTACGGTGCCTACGGGAACCATTAATTTCGTGTGGATTGAGGAAGCCTTTGAAATAGGAAGCGAAGCCGATTTTGATAAACTGGACCTTACCGTACCAAGAGGCGAAGTGGAAAAAGGACATTTTAAACAAACCACCATTACCTTTAATCCCTGGAGCAGTGAGCATTGGCTGAAAAAAAGATTTTTTGATACAAAGAGCGAAAACACTGCCGTTTTTTCTACGAATTATCTTTGTAACGAGTTTTTAGATGAAACCGACCGACAGGTTTTTGAGCGAATGAAAAGAACCAACGCCCGAAAGTACGCTGTTGCAGGTCTTGGAGAATGGGGTGTTGCTGAGGGCCTTGTTTTTGAAAACTGGACGGTGGAAGGTCTTGATTTTAAAAATGAAAACAGGGATGACTGGCGATGCTTTTTCGGTCTTGACTACGGTTACACAAACGACCCTACCGCTTTTATTGCCTTTGCCGTAAATAAAAAGAAAATGCAAATTCATATTTTCGATGAGTTTTATGAAAAAAGGCTTTTAAACAGCGATATTGCCGCACGTATAAAAAAGAAGGGCTACGCTAAGGAGAGAATACGCGCCGACTCAAGCGAACCGAAATCCAACGAGGATTTACGGCGTATGGGCATATCCCGAATCACTCCTGCAGTTAAAGGTCCGGACAGTATTTTAGGCGGCATTGCAAGAATTTGCGAATACAGAATAACGGTGGAGCCTACCTGCACAGGCGCCATTTCAGAGCTTAGCAGTTACCGCTATTCGAACAGAAAAAACGAACGGGGACAACGGCTCCCCGAAGACAGTAACAATCATCTTATGGATGCGCTGAGATATGCATTCGAGGATGTGAAATATTTTAAGGAGGAAAGCGCTCAAAACAGCAAATATTACTGCAGTGATGCGCTACTGAAAAAATGGAATTAAGTCAGATTCTAATCATTATTGCTTTTGACGCGGGAGCCTTTATTTTCGGACTTCTTACGGGAATAACCTACCGCGCGGTAAAGAGAAAAGCGACTAAGCTTAAACGCCCGTCGGTAATAAAAAACGCCGATTGGCTCACCCTTATAAGCTACTACCCCAGCGAACCGACAGATTTTCTGTCTTCACATAAAAAACAAAAAGGAGAAAAATTATGGAAGAAGTAAACCAAGTTAACAATCCGTCAGAACCGCAGGAAATTTTTATTCCTGTGAAATTCAACAAGGAAATACGCAATTTATCCATTGAGGAGGCTTCGGCTCTATCCCAAAAGGGACTCAAGTACGATGCAATTTCTCCACAGTGGGAAAAGCTGAAGCTTTTTGCAAAACAGGATAATATGAGCATTGCTGATTTCCTCAGCGCACTGGAGAAAGGGAGAACGGAGAAAAGAATAGAAGAGCTCACACAGCAGTGCGGAGGCAACGGCGAAATGGCTTTACGTATTATTGCCCTTGAAGGCAACCCCACCGAAGAACTGAAAGGTCAGCGGGAATTTTTAGAGTATTTTCCGAATAAAAACACCGACAGTCTTCCAAGTGAGGTTGTTGACCGCGCAAGAGAAAATAACTCTAATATCCTTGACGAATATTTAAGATACGAAGCAAGGAAAAAAGCTCTGCGAGAAGCTGACGAAAAACAAAAAAGGGAAAATCTTGAAAGCTCTGTCGGTTCGCAAAAAGACAGAGGAAGCTTTTCCTCACCCGAAAGCCACGAATTTATCCGTGGTATATGGAATCATTAATTATTAAAGGAGAAAAAATTTATGTCAATCAACAATTTAGAAAATGCCGCTGTATACAGCGAGGAGCTTGACCGTCTTTTTACACAGAAAAGCGCTACGGGTTTTCTTGCTGACAATGCCTTCGGCGCACGTTTTGTAGGAGCAAAGACCGTTATCGTTCCCGATATTGATTTTTCAGGTCTTGCAGATTATGACCGCGATACCGGCTTCACCAGAGGCGCTATTACCGTATCAAATACCTCTTATACCATGCAGATGGACCGCGCTCGTTCTCTTCAGATAGACCGCGAGGACCTTGATGAAACAGGCGTTGCCAATCTTGCAGGTAAAATCCTCGGCGAATACGTTCGCACAAAGGTTGTTCCTGAGTGTGACGCTTACGTTCTCTCTAAGCTTTCAGGTCTTGCCGCTACAAGAGGCAACACCATCAAGGGAGAAAACGAAAAGCCCTACGCTGCTCTTTGTGAGCTTATCAACAACGTTCAGGAAAAGGTTGGCTATGATACCGAGCTTGTTGCCTTTATCGACAGTTGTATGTACGCCCGTCTTATGAACACAGACGAAATTTCCAAAATGATTACCGTTTCCGATTTCAAGCAGGGCGAAATAGACCTTAAGGTAAACACCCTTAACGGCGTTGCTCTTATCCCTGTTGTAAGCGAAAGAATGAAAACCGCTTACAACTTCAAGACGGGTACTGCAGGCGGTTTCGTTCCTGCCGATAACGCTAAAGAGGTTTATATGCTCGTTTGCGCTAAGGACGGCGCTCATCTTATGAAGAAAACCGAAAAAATGCGTATTTTCACCCCTGACCAGAATCCTGATGCCGATGCATTTAAGTTTGACTATCGTATTTACTACGACGTATTCGTTAAAAAGAGCGGTCTTGACGCAGTATGGGCTTGGATTTCCCCTGAGGTCAGCATTACCTCTCAGCCGACTGATGTTTCCGTAACCGAAGGCAATATCACAGGTAAGCTTTCGGTTACCGCTTCCGCTTCCGACAGCGTCCTTACTTATCAGTGGTACGCTTGTGACGAAAACGGTGAAAACGCCGTTAAGGTTGCAGGTCAGACCTCAGCTTCAATGAATATTCCTACTGACCTTACAGAAGGTGAGCATTACTTCTATGCAGTGATTACCGTTGACGGTCTTGCTAAATATAACACAAGTATTGCAAAGGTTACAGTAGCCTAAAATCAAAAAAATCTACAGGGGAGGTCAGCCTCCCCTGTTCCTAAGGAGGAAATATGAATACCCCTAAAGAAATATACAAAGAATACGAAGCCTCGCGAAATATTAAAAATTCTCTTGCAAACAAAGGGTTCTATGAGCAAAACGCCATTAACAGACGCTTTTACTGCGGCGACCAGTGGTACGGCGCAAACGTAGGCGCCGACCGTCCTCTTGTACGGCATAACATCATAAAGCGTATCGGCGAATACAAAATGGGTGAACTTATCAGCGATAACGTTACTGTAAAATATACAGCCGAGGGCATAGCCTATTTAAGCAAGGATAACAAGGATACCCTTCTTCTCAAATCACAGATGGCTACAGGGGAATATACCTTTAAGGAAAATGCCGATGACGGTGAAGTAAGGTTGCTCACCGACGCTTTAAGCAATTATCTTGCCGTGATTAATCAGAAGCTTCATTTTGAAAGCAAAACCGCAGATATCCTTAAAAACAGCTTTATTACAGGCACGGGAGTCCTCTATACCTATTGGGATAACCAAGCCGACCAAAACAAAGGGGATATCTGTTGCGAGGTTCTGCCTGTGGAAAATATTTATTTTGCTGACTACAGCGAGGAAAATCTCCAAAAACAGCCCTATATAATTATCGTTACCCACTGTGATACAGACTCTCTTAAGAAAACTGCTGCTACGTGGGGCGGACAAGCTGAGAAAATCACCACAGATTTCCATAACTCAAACAAAACCGCCGTATACACGAAGCTTTTCAGAGAAGCAGACGGAAATATCTACGCCACCTGTGTTTCATCAACCGCCGTTGTCCGTCCCCCTTATAATACCTTTCTTTCAAAATATCCCCTTAATCTGTTTCAGTGGGAGAAAAAGGACGGCTGTATACTGGGTGATAGTGAGGTTACCAATCTTTTAGGTAATCAGATTGCAATTAACCGTCTGCTTACCGCTTCGGTTTGGGCAAGTATGTCTATGGGTATGCCCATTATGACGGTGAACGGCGACACCGTTACAGGAGAAATCACCAACGACCCAGGTCAGATTATAAAGGTTTACGGCACCAACGAGGACGTTGCAGGGGCTATAAAATTTGTAGCTCCCCCTGATTTTTCAAAGAACTTCAGCACAGGCATTTCCGACCTTATTGCAAATACCCTTGAGGGAAGCGGCGCAGGTATGACAACACTGGGTAAAATAGGCTACAACAACACCGCCGCTATAGAGTCTATAGCTCAGGTATCAGGAGTTTCTATGGCTTCTCTTGTTCTTCGTTACAGAGCCTTCCTTGAAGACGTCGCTATTTTATGGCTGGAGTTTTTCAGGTCAAAATACGGCAGACGCAGTATTCTTATTGAAGACGAAAACGGTCAGTGGTACTTCCCCTTCGACAGTTCAAGATACACCCATATAAGCTTTTGCGCAAAGGCGGTAAAGGAGGAAAATAATGAAAGCAATTGAATTATATAAAAAGGCTCTGTCCGTTTCGGGACAGAGAAATAACGAGGAGTATCTCGTTTCTGACGAAAAGCCTGATACTATCATTTTTATTAACTCTGCCCTTACCGATTTATCCCTGAACACAGTATCTAATTTATTAGAGGATATCAGTGTTTCAGACGAGCTTTATGCTGCTCTTATTTTCGGTATAGCGTATTATATCGCTCTTCATCATCAGGACAGTGAAAGAAGCGAGTTTCTTTCGGTGCTTTACACCCAGAAACGCGCAAAAGCCCTTTCTGATACAAAGACGCGCAAGGATATTTTCAGTAACGACCTGAGGTGCATATAATGAAATTTCCAACCCCCAAAACAAAAGGCAAAAAATCCCGTACTGCTATTGGAATGACAGGAATCATCACGGCTCACGACCCACTGTCCCTGAGGAACGATAAACTAAGCTTTGGCAGTAACCTCTGGAACGACGAGGGTATTATTACAAACCGCCCTGCCTTTTTTAAAAGCGGCGGACTGCTGTCTGAAAACGGATATTTAACCGACGAGCAAAAGGTGTTTTTTGCCGACTTCCCCTTTACCGAGGTATTCGGTTATTCAAGTCTTATGGCGCTTGTGAGAGAGGTATACTACGAGCGTACGGAAATCAGCTTTTACGCCGTTAACAACACTGCGCAGACCAAGCATCTTTTCACCATTGAACTTGTTCCGCCCAATATGGGCTCAGGCTACGAGGTTAAAAACATTCTTTTCATAAAGGATACGGCAAGAAAAGGAAACGGTATTTATATTATAATTCCAACCAAAAGCGTTTCGCTCAGTACGGGCGAAACCGTAAAACAGGTTAAATACTATGAAATGAACTCCGACTGCTCAGGAACTCACTTTGTTTCTACTAATTCCTTTTACTGTCCGCTGGTTATGAAAAACGGACGGGGTAGGCAATACATTGAACACAAAGACGTTCCCGTAAAGCCTACGGTATATCCCGAATCCCCAAATATTTTAAACGGCGCTTTTGAGGCTGACTATTTCTGTGACGATGAGTCCCATCAATACGTATTGCCCTACACGGTAACTCAGGACAGCGAAGTGAAAATCTATTATTATACCAATCCCGTAAGCTTTAAATACTTCCGTATACCGCCAAACGAGGAATATTCCGACACCCAACATTTTATGAATATAGATTTATACTTTAAGATTGACCGCAGCACAGGAATAGTCACGTCGTATAACGGAAATGAAATTTATGCTCTGCAACGAATGAGTTACGACAATTCTATACGAATTTGCGCATATACTGATACTGTAATGACCGCCTATGAATTGCTCAGCCGACGGATAAAGCCAATAAACTGCGATTGCCGACTGTTTTTAACGGGCGGAGAAAAGAACGGACATAAAATTTTCTATTCGGGCAAAAACAAACCTCTTTACTTTTGCGAAAAAAACAGCTTTGAGGTTGGCGATGATATGGGAGATATAACGGCTCTGTCTCAGCAAAACCGCTATATTATAGCCTTTAAAGAGCGGGAGGTATACAGAATCAGTATCAACGGCTCTGCAGAGCTGTCTGACGACAAATTAAGAAATGATATTTCTATTGATGACGTCCCCCGTCCCACCGCTAAAGTAGTGAGAATAACCAACTTTATAGGCTGTGACCGTCCGCAGACCATAAAAATATGCGGTAACCGTGTTGTATGGTATCACAGCGACGGCGCCGTATATACCCTTTATGGCAGTAATCTTTACACCGAGGGCAGTGTTTACGAGCTTTCTGCCGATATAAAGAACAGTCTTAAAGCTCTTTCCGAAGAGGAAAAGAAGCATATGCGCGCCTTTTTGATAAATGGATATTACGGACTCTCTACCGGTTCAAAAATTTTTCTTATGGACAGTCTGGTCAGCGGTTTTGTTTATCTGTCTGGTCATAAAAGCGCCGATAAAAAATACAGCGGTCTTTCGTGGTTTTATTGGGAAACCCCTAAGGACTATATAATTGTTGACAGCTTTATGCTGTGCGGCAACACCTATTTCGTTATGGCAGACCGATATACTAACTGCTTCTTTATTTCCTCACTGTCGGGAAACAGCGACCTTGTTTACGATAAAGACGGCAATCCAACCGCTGTACCCATAAGCTACTCCTTTGCTACGGCTTTACTCGGAGACAGCGAAGCAGAGCTTGCTGAAATTCTTATACGGGCACACATAACCCAAAAAGCCACCATAGAGCTTTTTGACGAAAATCAAACTGTCCACAGCTTTGAAGTAGAGGGCAAAAACGCCTACCGCAATTACGTTATTCCTATGTACTGCAGAAAGGGTAAAATTGGAATTCGTATAAAAGGCGCAGGTACTATAAGGCTTGGCGAAATTAAAATAGAAAAACTGGAAAGGTAACCGTTATGAAAAAATTTTTGGCTGTATTTCTTATTATCCTGCTGCTGTGCGGTTGCTCCGTAAAGGAGCCTGATTTAAAGGAAAATAACAACGACGCTATGCTGTACGGAATGTGGGTCACCTATTCTGAGCTTAACGGTATAGCAGACAATTTTGACTACGGCTTTGAACAGCTTTGCATAAAAGCAAAGGATATGGGTATTACTGCTCTTTTTGTCCACGTCAGAGCCTTTTGCGACAGCATTTATCCCTCAGGTATATTCCCGAAAAATCAGTTAGCTCAGCAGTATACAGGAGATGCTCTGTCAACTATGATAAATCTATGTAAAAAGTACAGCCTTGAATTTCACGGCTGGATAAATCCTTACCGCGTGGCTTTATCGGGGGATATTGCTTCTCTTGACCCGCTAAGTCCTGTAATAAGCAACCCATCTTTGCTTGGTCAGACTCAAAACGGTCTTTATCTTAACCCTGCTTCTGCCCATGCGCGTCGTCTTGTTATAGACGGCGTAAGGGAAATAATTACTGCTTACGATATTGACGGAATACACTTTGACGACTACTTTTATCCTACCACAGATGAAAGCTTTGACATAAAAGAGTATACTCAATATGCATCATCTGCCGTAAATCCCTTAAGCCTTGACGACTGGCGCAGAATAAACGTTAATATGCTGATTTCAGGTGTATACAGCGCCATCAAAAGCAGTGGAAAGGACGTTTGCTTTTCGGTCAGTCCCTCTGCAGATATAGAAAAAAACTACGGCATTCTGTACGCCGACGTGCAAAGCTGGTGCAAAGCGGGATATATAGACGCGGTTATCCCTCAGCTTTATTTCGGTTTTGACTACCCCATAGAAAAATTCACCTTTGAACAGCTTACAATCGATTGGATAAAACTGACACAGAATACAGATACTACGCTTTATATAGGTCTTGCGCCTTATAAGCTGGATACTGACAACTCCCTCGATAATGCCGAATGGGAAAACGGCACTGATATAGTAGCCCGACAGCTTTTACATATAAAAAATCAGGCTGATATAAAGGGCGCTGTTTTCTTCTCGTCTTCCTATTTATTTAAGGAAGAAGAAAATTTCAAAAAACAAAATGAAAATATAAAAAATATCATTAAGGAGAAATAATATGAAACTTAAAATTACAAAGGGTACCATTATAAGAACCATTATGACCTCCATTGTGGTTATAAATATGATTCTCGAACGTTTCGGTCTTGATTTAATCAACACAAACGAAAGCTTTATAGCTTCAACCGTGGAAATGCTTATAGAGGCAGGTTCAATTATCTGCTCTTGGTGGTATAATAACAGCTTTTCTTACGCCGCAAAAAAAGCCGACAGATTTTTTATGGCGGTTAAAGAATACGATACAACTCATAACATAAAGCCCACCTAAATAATATTGACAAACCTTTCTTTTAAATGTAAAATAATAGACGGCTGAAAGCTGTCTATTATTTATTTGGAGAAGATATATATGAGCGAAATACTGCGTTTATCCCCTGCATTTAAGGACTACTTATGGGGTGGACAAATTCTTAAAGAAAAATACAATATAACCGATATGGATAAGGTTGCTGAAAGCTGGGTTTTTTCTACCCACAAGGATGGGCAAAGCGTTGTTAAGGGCGGAAGTCTTGACGGCAAAACCTTAAGCGAGGCTGTGGAAATTTTAGGCGAAGCTGCTCTTGGCAAAAAAGCCGCAGAATTTGAAATGTTTCCCCAGATGGTGAAAATTATTGATGCCGAGCAAAGCCTTTCCATACAGGTGCATCCCAGTGATGAATACGCCCTTGCAAATGAAGGACAGTACGGCAAAACTGAAATGTGGTATATTCTCGGCGCAAAAGAGGGCGCAGGAATTTATTACGGTGTAAAAAGCGAAATAACACAAAACCAGCTTAAAGAAGCTATTGAGAATAACACTATAGAAGACGTGCTGTGTTTTCAGCCCTGTAAAGCAGGAGAAAGCTATTTTATACCCTCAGGTACGATTCACGCTATTGGCGCAGGGCTTTTAATTGCTGAGGTACAGCAGAATTCCAACGTTACGTACCGCGTTTATGATTTCGGCAGAGTAGGCGCTGACGGCAAACCCAGAGAGCTTCATACCGAAAAAGCCGTCAGGGTATCTAATCTGACACCTATGACACAGGAAAAAATAAAAACCGCCGAAAAAGTAGAAAACGGCAGTAAAACTCTGCTTTCCACCTGTTCATACTTTGAAGCCTTGAAGATTGAAATAGACGGTGAATATTCCTTTGCCCCAAGCTTCAGCTTCGTTTGTGTATTTATTATTGACGGAAGCGGCGAAATAAACGGTGAGCCTTTCGGTCAGTTCGACACGTTTTTTGTTCCCGCTGATATGGGAAAGGTTACACTTAACGGAAGCTTCACTGCAATTCTATCCCACACGCCCGGTAAGTAGGGATTAGGAATTAGGGAATAGGGAGTAGGGAGTAGGGAGTAGGGAGTAGGGACGGGCGGAAAACAATTCCGCCCCTACTGATGTGCAATATAGTCTCTACTCTGATAGTTTGTAGGGGAGGATTTGTTATCCTCCCGTTTTTTTATTCTTGTTTTTTATATTATAATGTGGTATACTAAAGATGCAACACTAGATTAATATTACCCAACGCGGACATACTATTAGCAAAAATGTATGTCTTGCTTTATTATTCCGTGTTGGGTTAATCTGTGTTGCAACAGTAGCAGACTGCGTTTTTCGTGCGTGGCTCTGCCACGCATTTTTTTAACGGAGTAAAAATTATGGATAAATTAATAATTATTTGCGAACCTGATGAAAAGGGAGTTTACAGTATCGAAAACAGATATTTGAATACAAAAAAGTATACCTACAAAAGCGCGTCAACTGATGCTATAACTGATTGTCCTGCTTGTGGCGCATATCAAAAAAAGACGAAAAATGGAAAATGTGTTGTTTGTGGCTGTGAAATAGAGCGTTTGGACATAAAAGAATTTTTGATTTTTATGGAAAAAAACAAACAAAAAATAGATTATTTAAAAAGAACTTACGGAACAGGATTAGATATGGCTAAATTGGAAGAACTGAAAAAAATAATATGTGAAATGAAAGAGGAATTAGGAATTAGGGAGTAGTGACGGGCGGAAAACAATTCCGCCCCTACTAATATACAATACAGTAAAAAAACAGGTGGACAAGAAGTCCGCCTGTTTTTACGTTATGCACATCTTTTAGTTATTTTACCTTTAACACTACCTTACCACAGCTCTTGTTTTCAGCAAGCAGGGCGTGTGCGGCTTCGGCTTCTGTAATAGGAAGCACGGTATCAATTGTGGGTTTTACCTCTCCTGAAGCCACCTTAGGCCAAATATTCTTTACAAGGTCAGCAAGAATCTGCGCCTTAACCTCAGGAGCGCGGCTTCTCAAGGTACTGCCTATAATTCTTACGTTTCTCACGTATATGTTTTTAAGGTCAATCTGTGTAAACTGTCCTGCAAGAGCGGCAATCATTATCCAACGGGCGCCATGTGTTAAGTAGTGAATACATTTACCCATAATTTCTCCACCTAAGCAGTCAATAGCCACGTCGACGCTGTGTCCTTTGTCAAGCTCTGCTTTTAGTACCTCTACAATATCCTCATTTAAGGTATTAACAACTATATCTGCGCCCAGCATTTCAACAGCAGCACGTTTATTTTCATCAATAATGGTGGTGATTACCCGTATTCCAAAAGCCTTAGCCATAGGAATAATAACACTTGCAAGTCCACTCGCACCTGCATTCATAAGCAGAGTGTTGCCCTCTTTAATATTGCCCTCCATAAAAAGATTAAGATATGCTGTTGCAAAGGCTTCGGGCATAGCAGCCGCCTCTAACATAGAGCAATTTTCGGGAATAGGCATAAGCATATCGTATTTTACGGCAACATACTCGGCATAACCGCCGCCGCCAAGAAGTGCGCATACCTTATCCCCTATTTTATAGGTGGATTTTGCTTTGGCTTCCGCGCCCATTTCTACTATAACACCTGAAATTTCAAGTCCCATCCATTCAGGACAACCTGCAGGAGGAGGATAATCTCCTGCTCTCTGCATAAGGTCAGCGCGGTTTAATGCGGCGTAGTGAATTTCAACAAGTATCTCTTCACTTTTTATAACTGGATTTTCTACTTCGCTCCAACTAAGCACCTGATTTTTTCCGACTAATATAGCTTTCATTTATATATCTCCTTCAAAATAGTTTTCACCGAATAAAAGCGGTGCTGTATTTTTACCGCCCAGAACAAAAAACAGCGCTATGGTTAATTTGTTCATAGCGCTGATTTTGAAGTGAGTGGTGCTGTATTTTTACCGCCCAGAACAAAAACGGTGCTATGGTTAATTTGTTCATAGCGCTGATTTTGAAGTAAGTGGTGCTGTATTTTTATACCGCCCCGAACAAAAAACAGCGCTATGGTTAATTTGTTCATAGCGCTGATTTTGAAGTGAGTGGTGCTGTATTTTTATACCGCCCCGAACAAAAAACAGCGCTATGGACAAATTTAGTTGAACATGGCATCTCTTAATTGTTTAGTTGCCGATAACTTTGGCTGTTCCTTACTGCTTATAGGTAGATAGTGCTGTACACAAAGATACATACAACAGCCGAGAGCAGCGCCCATCTGACGAAGAAGCTTACAGTGGGGACCGTTGGCAAGGTAAAGGAATTTGGTGTCAAGCTCACTGTTTAAGCGGTCACAGATGCGTATATCCTCCATTAACTGCTCATGTGTCTGAGCGTGGTTTACAATTTTTACCACGTCAGCGCCTCTTTCCTGCTGAGCCAAGGCGATTTTTACAACCTCCTCTTCAGGAACAAAGGTACCGAGATGACTTGAAATAAGCACTTCTCCGCCCATTTCGTGTATCTTTTTTGCAAGAGCTTTTTGCTTTTCTACAGCTTCCTCATCATAGGTAAGTTCATATTTATCCTTATTGAACATATCTCCCATAATATCACAAAGGGTTCCTCCAGCGCTAAGACCTAAGAGCAGAAGCTCAGCGCACTGGTCGTCTGTATATCCATCACTGTTTGAATAGCGATAGCTTGTTAAATAAATAGGTTTGTTTTCACAGTATGAAAAAATCTTTTTAAGGGTTTCTAAATCTCTGTATTCCCTTTTCAGCACCTCAAGCTGAATACCAAAAGCCTCTGCTCCGTCATAGGAAGCGTTCACTATCTGACAAATAGCATCCTCAGGAGTACTTGCCTGTATCATAGCGCAAAGAAGCGGTTTATTATATGTTAAAAAAGTAGGTCTCATATTATTTTCCTCCGTGTATTTTATCTCTCTCTATATTTCTTTCGCAAGCTGAACTTCGTCAACGTCCACAAGAACCGAGTTTCCGCCCTCTTGCGCAAAGCACTGAGCAGTAAGAAGTCCTATTCCCGATGCGCCACCTGTTACGATAAGCGTTTTTCCTAAAAAGGTTTTATCCATATTAATCACCCATTTAAGTATAAAATTACCAACGGGGTATTTCAATAGCAAAACCGATTATTTTTTAACATTTTTGATACTATTTTGAAATAATAAAAGGGGCGGACTTCTTGTCCGCCCCTTTGCCTGTGTTTATTTTTATTCTTCTGTTTCTTCTTCGATTTCTTCGATTTCATCAGAATCAATAACAAGCTCCTTAATTTCGCCTGTCATTTCTTTTCTCTTTTTGATGAGCGCGGCAACACCTACAGCGGCGGCGCCTGCAATTACAACTGCGCCCGTAGCAATTAAAATCTTCTGAGTAAGAGTTAATTCTTTCATAACGTTTCCTCCCTTAAATTCATCATTTTTGTTAGTATACCATACTTTTTTAAAAAAATCAATAGCTATACTTTCAGCCGTGACCACAGGTAAACTATTATCTGTCCCGGTATACCAAGTAAAAACAGCAACCACACGTTATAGGAAAAACAAAACAGTGTAACGTAAACTGCGGCAAGTACACTCCACAATATAATAGAAATTATAATGTAATTTATACGCCTGTTTCCCCATATAGAATTAAATATAAGGCTCACCACCGCAGAGGCGGGAACGGCATAAAGGAAAACAA
The DNA here is from genome assembly GCA_036307305.1 of Acutalibacteraceae bacterium. Taxonomy (GTDB): domain Bacteria; phylum Bacillota; class Clostridia; order Oscillospirales; family Acutalibacteraceae; genus SIG607. The sequence continues at coordinate 15,579 of JAXJXV010000023.1, read as the reverse complement.
GCCAGTTAAGTGTGTTTTTACTGAAAAGATCAATGTTCATATAAACGAAAATCGCCACAAGCCAGACAAGCACCACTGCTATGTAGGTTATAATTCTGCGGTTAAATTTTTTCTTTATTTTTCTTTCCTTTTTAGCCTTTTTATATTCGGTATGCTCGGCAGTAAGGAGATAATCCACGGGAACACAGAAGGTGTCGGCAATTTGCTTTAAGGCGATTATATCGGGCAAGGATTCCCCTCTCTCCCATTTTGACACAGCCTTATCGGTATAATTAACGAGAGCCGCAAGGTCGTTTTGCGTCATTTTCTTTTCTTTTCTCAGCTCCTGAATATTACCGGCTATTATCTGTTTTAAATCCTCCAAATTGCCACCTCCTTTTTTAAAATTATAACATTTTTTTCTTTACAAATCAAGTAGTTATTGTACGTTTAAAGGTTGAATGTTCAACATTTTTCGACATTTTATTTGACTTTGCGGCATATTTGTAGTATCCTTATTGTATTAGGGAAATAAAATTTGAGGAGTTTTATTATGAGAGCTGACGGAAAGATAGTCAAAAGCGACGATGCAGAATACGCTGTTGTTCCGCACATAATGGTTGAGCGTAATGACGCTCTTAACTTTATTGAATTGGATATCCCTGCAGAGCCTATGCAAAGATATCTTAACGATAAGCGAAAGGAAGGCATCGTGCTTAGCCACCTTTCTCTTGTTATTGCGGCTTATGCAAGAATTGTTGGCGAGTTTCCTTTGCTTAACCGTTTTATTGTAAACCGCAAAATTTATGCAAGAAGAGAACTTGCCGTTTCTATGGTTGTGCTTAAAGCAGGTGCCGATAACGGCACTATGTCCAAAATAAAGCTTGACCCTGCCGATACCGTATTTGAGGTCAACGACAAAATCAACGCTTACGTAAATACCAACCGCGAAAAAGGCGACAATAACAAAACCGATAAGCTTGTTTCTACCCTGCTGAGAATTCCGGGTCTGCTTAATATCGGCGTTCGTATTTTCAAATTTATGGATAAACACGGACTTCTTCCTTATTCTATTGTTGACGCCAGTCCTTTCCACGCAAGTATGGGTATCACAAACCTTGCAAGTATAAGAACAAATCATATCTTCCATCACATTTACAATTTCGGTACTACCAGCGTATTTCTTGCTATGGGTAACTCAAGAGAGGTTGCTAAGAGAAAGGCTGACGGTGAAATCGAATTTGTTAAATGCATTCCTTTCGGTTGCGTTATGGATGAAAGAATTTGTTCGGGCTATTATTTTGCAAAGGCTTTCAGACAATTCAGAAAATATCTTGAACACCCTGAGCTTCTTGAGGTAAGAAATGAAGCCGCTATAAAAGAGGTGCCTTACAGAGAGGACAGCAAAAAGAAAAATGCAAAATAAATTACATACCTGTTGCTTTACAGGACACCGCGCAATTCCAGAGGATGACCTTGACCGCTTGAAATTAGAGCTTAACGATACTCTTGTTTCCCTTATTGAAAACGGTATCTCTTATTTCAGAGCAGGTGGCGCTTTAGGTTTCGATACAATCTGTGCGCAGACTGTGTTGAGTCTGAAAAAAATATATCCTCATATAAAGCTTACTCTTGTGCTTCCCTGTTTAAACCAAACTGCTAAATGGCAACAAGAGGATAAGGATGTATATGAAGATATAAAATCTAAGGCTGACGAGGTTGTTTATACAAGTGAGCATTATTTCAGAGGCTGTATGCAGGTAAGAAACCGCGCCCTTGTAGATGAGAGCAGTGTTGCCGTTTGTTACCTGACTCAAATCAACGGAGGCACGGCGTATACCGTAAAGTATGCGCAAAAAAACGGTCTCACCATTGTTAACCTTGCCGATAAACAGAAAAAAATAGATATGTAAATATAAAAATTATACTGAACATAAGTAAGGGCGGACTTCTTGTCCGCCCATTTTGTTTTGCTGAAAATTTGCGGGAGGAAAACAAATCCTCCTACAAACTATCAGTAAAGATTATATTGTATGTTAGTAGGGGCGGAATTGTTTTCCGCCCCTACCCCCTAAGGAATAAGCTTCTGTACAAGTCGGAGAAGTCGGTCATAGGAAGAAGACGGTATCTGTCCCATTGCGTGTCCGCCAGAGGTGTACTGATAACGGGAATCGCTGATTTTTGTAAAGGTCAGCACGGTATCGTCGGTATCGTTATTATGCTTCATAACGATGGTCAGCGACGGCTTTGCGCTTGTACTAACAGTGTTATAATCAATAGCTGTTACCTGTACGAATTCAGCGTAGAAATTCTGAAACGCCTCGTCTTCCAATACGTTACCGTCGTTTTTAACGATATATTTCTCATTATCTTCATCATAGGTAATATCAAAAGTAGCGTTGATATCACCAGAAAGAACGAACTGTCCGATTTCCTTTATAGACTCAAGAGCCATAAAGCCGAGATAGAAGTCCTTTTCTTCATAGCTTATAAATGCAAGATTTGAAACGGTAACCGTTCTTATCATCTTGTCGGTAGAGGACGCTACGAAAAATTCGGTATTTGTATCATCGGTAGCGGTAATACGATAGGTATACTGCTCTCCCGCAACGCTAAGGGTTATAACCCACTGAGGATTATCAAGACCGAATTTCTTTATATTCTCAGCCGACTGGTCGAAGCAAACTACACCTGAAGCCGCAACGCCGTTTGTGAACATTTCGGTTACGTCTTCTACGCCCTGCGCAACTCTCAGAAGCGGAGAGGTACAAATATAGGTCGCATAGTCACTGAATTCACCCTGTGTATTGGGCTTGAATACAAGCTTCTTATCAAAACGACTACCCGAAATAGTAAGGGTATCAAAGCTATACAGCTTTCCTTCCGAGTCGAAATACTTTGCGTTATTATCGGTTTTTTCAATCTTTGGAATTGCCGTGCTTATTGCAAGGTCTAAGGGCTCAACCACAAAGCCCTTCATAGTACCCGAATTAACCACGTAAATCTTGTCAGGCTGTGTGGAAAGAGATACGTACGAATAAACGCCGTCGGCAGTATCGTTACCTACCTTTATTGTATATGGGTCACCTGCCGTACCTTCAACAGTAACGGTTATTTTAGGCTCACCCATTCCGTAAAGCTCGTTTTCTACGTCCTCATACTCACCGTAAGAGGTAAGCACCGCAGCGTAGGAAGCAATCTGAGCCAGAGAGGTTTGGTCAATAAGACTGTTATCATAGCCCTCAAGAGTCCACTGCTGTTCAAGTTTCTTGTCGTCATTCTCAACCATAGCAGAGGTGAGCACCAAAGTGGCTGTGGAATGAGTAACGGTAATCTTTGTTATCTGTGTCGGGTCTACGTTAAGCACAGCCTCTCCCTGATTCATACCGATTTCTTCTATTTCCTTTTCGGGAATAAGCTTTACAACCGCAACGGTAGCGCCTGCAAGAACTGCTACGCAAAGTACGGCGGCAATGATTTTTTTAAGAAGCGAGTGCTTAGAAGAAACACCCTTATCAATATGCTCACTGGGAGCAGCAAATATGGTAGACTCCTCATTTGCCGACTCCATTATTTCCTTTTTATTATTTACTTCCATTATTTGTTTCTCCTTCTGAAGAATATAACGAAAGCAAGTACAAGAATTGCAACGGGGATAACAGCGGCAAATATTACTCTCATAACCTTTGCAGAAGCACTGGATACAACGTAAAGCTCACTGGTCTCCTCAATGGTTTTAACGTCAAACACAATTTCTGCCTTGTCTGAGCCTGTTACACTTCTGAGCAGGTCAACGTTAAGAGAATCATAATCCATAACAGAGCCGTAGCTTAAGGCATAGGTTTCATTAATGAAGTCCACGCTGGAGAAAGCAATAAGGTTACTCTCTACTGCAACGTTGTCAACGAACTCTGACTCTCTGGAAAGGATACAGGAAGCAAGTTTTCTTTTTTCTGCATCCGAGTTGGGAGCTACGGTATTATCGCTATCAATAGGCATAATAACGCTTGTTCCATTAGTGGTGAGAAGGGTCTGTGTTTCTCTTCCCGCATAACCGCTTCCTGTTTCGCGCATAGCAATGTTATAGCCACTTGCATAGTAGCTGCCTGCATCAAGGAAGTTAAGGTCGTTGGTTGCAGAAAGGCTTATATAGGTTGAGTAGTCGGTACCTCTGAAGCTGTCTGAAGTTTCAAATACAATACCCGACTCAACGGTTATACCCCATTCTGCAAGGAAATTATAAAGGTTAGGCAGACTCTGGTAAGAGGAATCACCGTAGAACACGAAATTTTTACCAAGCTGTCCGTCATTTTCAAGATATTTGCTTATTGCGGTAAGCTCTTCCGTTGCAAAATCCTTATTAGGCGCGGCAAGAACCACAACGTCAAAATCAGAAGAAATAGAGGTAATAAGGGTATCGGTAATTTCGGTCACCTCAAAGTTATTCATCTTGAGAAGCTTGGTATAGTAGTCGTAAATACCGCTACTGCTGTGAGAGGTAATAACGCCCACGTTAAGAGTCTGTGTGCTTGTTACAGTGGCAATAGCGCTGGTAAGATTGGTTTCAAGACAGCTACCGTTGATTTCATACATAGTAATGCCCATTGCGGCATATTCGGTATTTTCCTCATAGGTATATACGTCTACGAGAGTAAGGGAGCGTTTGTTTTCAAACTTGTTGCCATCCTCTTCAAAATCACAGGTAACGATAATATCACCGTAGGTGTAATTAACGCCGTATTTACTTACGATAGCGCCAACCTCGGTACCGTTGGGGTCGATATACTCTATATCAATTTTGTTATTAAGCTTTTCATACTGTTCAAGAAGAACGGTAGTCTGGAAATAATAATCGCTGGTATTTGCATAGAACATATTCGTCTGCGCCGCCTGTGCCATTCCGCCGCTATGATAGCTTTCAGCATCAGGAGCCAGTACGTAAATCTTTACGTCTCTGTTTACGGTTTTAAGATACTCAGCGTTATCAGCGCTTATAGAGTTCTTCTTGTCGGTTGTCATATCAAATTCGAGAGTAACGCGATTTGCAAGAAGTCCTACTAAAACGTTGAGTATAATGGATACTGCAATAACAAGAGCTATAATTGCAATGGCGTAACCGCCGCGCTTAAAGAGGTGCTTGTTTTTTACCTTTTCGCTTTTGCTTCCGAAAACAGCCTTAAAAAGACGGGGGAAGAAAGAAAGCACGGAACTTAAGTTTTTATTGAATTTATCATTCATTTTCTTAGTCCTCCTTTTCTTTAAGACCATCTGCGTTTTTCAACGCTTCTTACGGTAAGGAATATAAACACAACAATATAAGTGAGATAATAGATAACGTCGGGAATACTGAATACACCGTCGGCAAAGGCAGCGTATCTGTCCATAAGAGCAACCGCGTCGGTTATCTCTTCAAGCCACTGGATACCCGTCATAGAAATAATTGAGTTTATAAACATAAGCACGATATTTGCGCCGATGGTCAGAACTGCGGCAAGCGCTGTGCTTTCCGTAAGAGAAGAAATGAAAATGCCACAGGCTATAAGAGTAGCGCCTAAAAGCATAGTTCCCAGAATAGCGTAGATGAAAAGGAGCCAGTTAACGTTTGCAAAATATGCAACCACTATCTGATAAATGAACAAGGGAGAAATTGCAATGCCGTAAACACTCAGACAGGCAAAGAATTTACCAAGCACAACGTCAGATACCTTAACGGGAGCAGTAAGAAGAACCTGGTCAACCTTCTGACGTTTATCCTCGCTTATGGTTCTCATTGTGAGAAGAGGAATGAGAAATACCGTCAGATACATAGGATATGCAAAGGGAATTGCAAAGACCATTGTGCTTCCGTTTTCATAAAGGAAGCTGAATAAAAGTCCCTGTACCGCAAAGAATACGGCAAAGAAGAAATAAGTAATAAGAGAAGTAAAATAGGATTTCATTTCTCTTTTATAAATTGCTGTCATCAGTTTTCCTCCTCGCTTTCATCGGTTTCATAGGTTTCCTCTTCTTCAACAGTCTGTTCAACGGGCTGTTCCTCTTTAAAGAAGTTACCCATATCGTCTTCGCCTGTAAGACGCAGGAATATTTGCTCAAGAGTAAGAGCGTTGCTTGTAAGGGAGAGTAAGGTCAGCTTGTTCTTTTCGGCAAGACGCTTAATAAGCTCTCCTCTGATATCGCAGTTGTCAGCAGGAACGATTCTGTAATCCTTACTACCTGCCTCAAGCTCACCCAGACATTCAATGCTGTATACGTTTCTTACGCTGTTGATGGCAGCCTCAACGTCTTCGCTCTTACCCATAACTCTTGCAATAAGAGAATGGTCGCTGGAAAGAGCCTTTGAAAGATTTTCAGGTGTATCGTCAGCAATTATATTACCGCGGTTAATGATAATAACACGCTTACATACCGCCTGTACCTCTGAAAGTATGTGAGAGGAAAGAATAATGGTGTGGTTTCTTCCAAGCTTTGAAATAAGCTCTCTGATTTCAATTATCTGCTTGGGGTCAAGACCAACGGTAGGCTCGTCCAGAATAAGTACGTCGGGATTGCCAACAAGGGCGCCTGCAATACCTACACGCTGTCTGTAACCTTTAGAAAGATTCTTTATAAGTCTTTCCTCAACCTCAGTGATTCTCACAAGTTTTATAATCTCGTCAATATGCGGTTCTTTGGGGAATTTAACTTTTTTAAGGTCATAAATAAAATAAAGATACTCCCTGACCGTCATATCAAGATAAAGAGGCGGAATCTCAGGCAAATAGCCGATTCTCTTTTTAGCAAGTTCAGGGTCTGTCATAATATCAAAACCGTCAATTTCAACCTTTCCCTGTGTCAGCGAGAGATAACCCGTAAGTATATTCATTATTGTGGATTTACCCGCACCGTTAGGTCCGAGAAAACCTACAACCTCGCCCTTTTTAATGCTGAAGTTTGCATCTTTTACAGCAAGATGGTTTCCGTAGCGTTTGCTAAGGCCAGATACTTCAATCATTAGAAACACTCCTTCTTTTTAACTTATCTTAAATGCTTTTTACAGTTTACAACAAAATTTTTTCTAAATTGTAAACAAACTATAAATTCATACAGTATAAGTATACTATACTTACATTATATAATCAAGATTTTTTTGACAAAGGCACAGAGCATAAGAATTTTCAAAAAAACACTTGACAAACTAATACTTAGTTGTTATAATGTCAAGGTCACGCGATGTGGCGATTAAAATGGCGATATAGCTCAGTTGGCTAGAGCACGCGGTTCATACCCGCGGTGTCGTAGGTTCAAGTCCCACTATCGCCACCAAATTCGGCCCGGTGGTCAAGAGGCCTAAGACACCGCCCTTTCACGGCGGTAACACGAGTTCGAATCTCGTCCGGGTCACCAAAAAAGAAGTAACTTTTGTCTACCAAAAGTTACTTCTTTTTTTATCCAAGCCGCAGGCTTGGCATATCATCGCCGCACAACGTGCGGTGCATATCATCAGCCCTTCGGGCTGTATCTCATCACGCGCCAGCGTGCATTTCCCCTGCGGCTTGATGATATACAACACTTCGTGTTGATGATATCCAATTCCTACGGAATTGATGATATACAAGGCTTTGCCTTGATTTGTTTCCGGAAAAGTAGTATAATTCTCTTGAAAGGAGTGGTTATATGTCGAAAAATTATTTGCTGATGTATTCCGAACAACTAGCAACCGAAATAGAATTACTTTGTCAAAATATAAAGGCATCCTCCAACACTCTTTTCCAAATCCGTAAAAGTTCAAGCAGTGTCTATGCAAACATCCGTGAAGCAAATTACGGACAAAGCAAAGCGGATATGCTTTCAAAGTTTGAAATCGCACTCAAGGAATGTAGTGAAACAGAGGGTTGGTTGCGGTTATTATTCAATACGAATGGTATTGACGAGGAAACCTACAAAAAGCACAGAAACCTTTGCGGTCGAATTAGAAGAATGTTTATTGCAAGTTGTAAAACACTAAAGGAAGACGCGAAATAAAGAAAACTTACCACTGTGATATTCCTCTACTTACCCCTACCGGCACGGTGATGGCACCCTCCGTAAGGAAGGTGCCACAGTTATATTCGCCAAAGGCGAGTGATATTGCTTCGCAGTTATATTTGGGCTACGCCCAAGTTATATTCGCTTCACAAGTTTTGGAGGCGGATATAATATCACTTAAAACTTTAGTTTTAAATATCACGTTTCGCAATAGCGAAATATATCACTCTGTGCGTAGCACAGGATATCACTAAAAATTGTAGAGGTTCAAACATATAGGTCACAAATTCAAATTTCAACCTGTTATTACCTAACAAAAAAACAGCACGTTTTAACCTGCCGTTTGCTGTTTATTCCATTTCAAATTTTATTATGTCGCTTACTTCGCATTCTAAAGCAAAGCATAACGCATCTAAAGTCTTCGTACTTATTGCTTCGCCTTTTTTTATTCTATGAAGCGTGTTTGCCGAAAACCCCTGTTTAAATATTAAATGATATTCAGTTATTCCCTTTTTGAATAAAGTTTCATAAAACGGCTTGTAACTTATCATTTTTCTCACCGAGAAAATTTTATCACACTCAAACTCTTGACTATACTTAAATTATTGAGTATAATTGTATTGTCCCATCGCAAAGGAAGTGTCCCCATTGAATAACCCCATAAATTGTATTTTAGCTATTTTTTTGATAACTTTTTTATTTTTATTATGCATTGCAACAGTGCTAATTATTATAAAAATATTAAAAACACAAAACGATTATTCATTTTATTTTAAAAATGGTTCGCGTTTATATAATCTTGCCTTCAAGGACGATTTAACTGACCTTTTTAACCGCAATGCCTATATTCGTGATTTGGCTAAAATTAAAAGAAATAAATTAAAAAGTTTATGGTTTTCAATTTTCGATATTGATGATTTTAAAACAATAAACGACACAAAAGGTCATCTTTACGGAGATGAAGTTTTAATTTTGGCGGCTAATAGACTTAGCGAGATTTTTTGTGAAAAGAATCACACCATATATAGAATTGGCGGCGATGAATTTTTAGTTATATCAAAAGATATTCCTGAAAATGAACTTATAGACCTGTTGTTAAAGCTAAAAAAAGCCGAACTAAAAAACTGTGATTTCAGGTTTTCAAAAGGATATTCTTTTGTTGAAAACAAAGGGACTGAAAGTTTTAACACCGCATTTGACAACGCCGATAAAATGTTGTATGCCGATAAAAGGTCAAAAAAGCAGTAACATGTAAAATAAATATATAAATTGTAAAGCCAACCGCCTTTTAAAGCAGATTGGCTTTTATTTTTATTACCTTGCAGAAATTAAAGAAATATATTATAATACAAAAAACGGGCCCGTAGCTCAGTTGGGAGAGCGCATGGTTCGCATCTGTAAGGCCGAGGGTTCGAACCCCTTCGGGTCCACCAAACAAGTTAAAGGCGAACCCATTTCCCTTGGGAGATGGATTCGCCTTTATCGTTTATTTTTAACTTAGGTACATTATTGAGTGTTTTCACAAACAACTTATAATGTAGCCATCAAAAAATTACATAAAGGAGATTCGTGCATATGATAAAATTTGATACTTGCGTTCGATGTGGTAGTTCCGAAATTGACAAGCTCGCTGTAAATACATATGTAAAATTAAACTATCCAGAGAGAAGAGATCTATATTCAGGGGTAATTTCTCAAAAAGTAATCACTCCTACTGATGCTATAGTTTGCAAAGAATGTGGACATATAGAGTTTTTTATTGATTGGGATAAAAAATAAAACACAAAGCCACAGGCGGTTTCCCGCCTGTGGCTTTGTGTTTTTGGGTATCCCTTAGTTCCTGTCACTAAGATTCATTTCTTCTTTTGATTCCGTGCTAATAGTGCCATTTGCACCATCTTTCATTCGGGCTTGCCATTCATGCCAATCCCGTCTTCCTTCCTCCGAGTCAATATACTTCTTCAAAATCGGAAGTAACATTCTTGCCAAAGATTCCATTTCGTACTCCGGAATACCCAAATCATTTCGAGGAATTTTCTTCTTTCTCGGCATGATCGAGTATCCTTTCCTATTGCTTGTTTTTTTAGCCGTTGTGATCAATCCTGAACAGGTTGGTTGATGCGCTTTATCCATGAATCAAACGACTCTTTTGGAATTCTGTACAGCTTGCCGATTCGAATCACAGCAAACGGCTTCCCTGTTGCCATGGTCTTATCCAAATAATTATACCCCATGGTGTCCTTCATGCCCATCATTTCAAAAACTTCCGCAGCATCATAAAACAAGCATCCGGTCTTATTGCCAGCCATATTATTACCTCCTTTTTTGTAGATTCATCAACTCCTCCTTCGTAAATAAAAACGGCAAATATAAATGCCTCTATTTAAGAGATATGAGTTTTTGGCCAAAAAGTCAAGGGGTAACCATCAAATTTTTCGAAAAATTATTAACGTGTAGAGGTTTTTAGAGAATCCAGCAGAAGTGTTTCACCATATATCTTAGTGCTAAAAGAACAGGATGAACAAAACATGTATAAAAATAAAACTAACGAAATAACGCCAATAAAACAAAAACCATTTTCAAAACATCACGCCCCCACATTGTTAAATGCAGGGGCGCGTAATACATTTTATGTATTCGCTCTATTTAAAAATACATCCAATGATTGAGGCGTTTTCATATAGCCGCACAACAATTGCAAAGCATTTCCATACCCAATTTGAACAATTGCCTTTGGCTTTTTGCGTTCTGGAAATAGCATTGTTATCATATCTACAGTTGAATGCAAAAGCTTTACAAAAAAACATCTAACATATTTTCCGCGAATATTTTTTTGTAACCCGCCACATTCACAAATCTGTTGGATATAACTGCTTATATCTCGAGAAGAATATGCGACACCACATTGCGAGTGGACCTCAGTTATTACAGCTTCCTGATGTTGAAACTCTTTTTTTAGCTCTACCACACCCTGATTAATCTTGTAAAAATCGCCCGAATTCAAATTATTCAAATTACAAGAGAAGCCTGTTGACCGCCAATATAGTATCCAACCCATTATCGGCAAGAAAATGCTTTCAAATTGTTTTCTTGCTTCATGGTATAATTGGGATAATACCTCAATCTCTTCCTCTTCTAAATTGTCCACACCAAAGAAAATCTTTAGTGTTACAAAAAAGAGATCCTCATTAAAAAGAGAGTTTTCTATCGAATATTCATCCGTTACATATACATTATCAGCAATCGGAGTGTTTTCTCCTGTAATTTCAGATAAGTCTCGATCGACAAAGAAAAAAACTCTTTTGTCCGAATAAACACTCCAATCGGTTAGTTCAAACGCCTTAACCACATTCTTACGGTTATTTGCCGAAACAATAGTAACATTAGAGAACTTTGGATATCTAGCAAAAATGCAAGTATAATATGCTATATCATCTTTTCCCTCAACCACAGCATATACATCCTTACCCCCAGGGTTATATTTTTGTTTCAACTCTAAGAGTGCCACATTCGCCTGTTCTCTATCTTGCACAAGGCTTTCTTTTGTGATCACTCTAATTTACCCCCTTGTGCAGAATTCATTTATCCCATGAACATACTTCTCCAACTCGTTTTCAAAAACAAACGGAGAGTGAGTAGTAGCTACAATTCCAATGCAACTAGTACTGTCAAGAATATCTACAAGGAACATCCTTTGCCAATCGACAGAAAGAGATAATTCAGGTTCATCAATAAACACAAACAGTTTCTTCTGCTGTGTTAAATTGAGATGGCTAAAAAGAGATACAATTTGCTTTTCACCGGAAGACATATCCTGAAAATGGATTTCATCCGAGCCACTTATTTCGCCAGAGACCTTGTTATAAATCCTACAGGTAAAGTCCTGATTGTCGTATATTAAGCTGTTGCTAACTAAATATTTATTACACTTAGCAACAAATTTCAGCAAGGACGCTTCTTCATCACTCATTTCTTTATCAAAATCAATTAATTTCAAAAAGTAATGACATACGATTTTTTCTCTCACTCTTGATGGAGTCTCTAAGGTATCTTTAATCTGTGACAGAATCCTCCGTATTTCATTCTTTTGCTGATCAGACAGAATATTAGATTCAATCCTTTTTAGGATATCACTAATCTGTTGTTCTGTAAGGCCTTTAATCCCCTCAAAATCAACATGTTCATATTTCTCTCCTATTATTTCACTCAAGTAGCCTAAAGTTAGTTTATTCTGTTGCGCTCTTGAAAAGTTGTTCAGTCTCTCCTGATAGTCTTTAACAGCCTTTTCTACATCGCCCATACCAAACTCTACTAGTTCAATAGCTCGATCGCCTCTTGTGTGCTTTCTAGCTTTATTCCAATCATCGCTATCCATATTGGGGAAAATATTCTTCAACTGTTCTTCGATTCTGCGATACGTAGGCAAATACAGAATAGTAGCATCAAATGTTTCCTCTATTTCTCGAGTAATAGTATACAAACGAACTACAGAGTCTTCTTCGATTACTTTGCTAATATATTGATATGGGAATGGCGAACTCGCATATAAACGTTCAAGCTCTTCTGAGTTTTTATCCTCTGTTTTCCTCTTAATTGCAATTAGATTATTAATCAAACCATCGAAAAGCATCCTTCGATTACGAGGACGCCCTTCAACGTAATACGCAACTCGCTCTATATCGTTGATAGCAAAGATGCTTTGTAGAAGATCCGAATCAATTTTTATAATTTTTTGATTGCTGAAATGCATTTTTACAGATTCAAAAGAAAAAGTTCGAAGTGAATCCCAATCACACGCTAATGTATGATACATAATTTTAAAAACAGTAGTTTTTCCAGAACCGTTCTCACCAACAATGATAACCTTACCATTCTCCATTTTGATAGAATAATCACGCACTCCATGAAGACCAGTAATTTCAAATTTTACAAGTTGATTTTCCATAATTCCTACAATTCCTCCTATAAATCAATTTATGTTATCCTTCCAACTATCATATGCCATAAAATTTTTGCTTAATCATACATTTCGAATGAACTGTTAATATAAAATTCTAAAATAATTCAAGTAAGCCTTAAATCTATCCTGAGCGGTGAGGCATGTGTCCATTAGGAAGCCCTTTTCGCGATCCCATTCTTTAAGGCCGCGATAGTAAAACAGTTTTAGATTATCCTCAATGATGAAGGGCACAATATTATGCTTCAGGCATTCCTTAAAGAGGATCAGACGACCCACACGACCATTTCCATCCTGGAAGGGATGGATACGTTCAAAAGCCACATGGAAAGCTACGATGTCCTCAAAGGTCTTAGAGGGCAGCTCGTTATAACTTGTCAGCAGCTTACACATTTCGTCGGCAACATTTTCAGGAAGCGTGGTGTCGTTACCGCCCACCTCATTGGGTATCTTCTTGTACTCCCCTACCGCAAACCAATCTTTGCGGCTATCGCTGGTACCGGTTTTCAGGATTGCGTGTAGATCTTTAATGAACTTCTCAGAGAGCGTCGCCCCCGCTCCGTCAATCACCATATCGATGCAGCGGAAGTGATTAGATGTCTCGATCACATCGTCCACATTGACAGCTTCATTTTCAAAACCGATGGTATTGGTCTCAAAGATGTACCGTGTCTGATCGTGCGTCAAACGGCTGCCTTCAATGTGGTTGGAGTTATAGGTCAAATCGATCTGAATCTTATGATAGATACCTCCGGTCATCTTGGCTGCTTTCTGCTCCCGCAAAATCTGCAGCAAAATAGGTGCATCGTTTTTCTTGTTCGCACGCTCCGGTTTCTGTGCATCCTCCGGAATGTACCAAGTTTTGCCGATAAGCTTCGCATCGGCAATTCTGCCGTGGGCGCAGTAATTCCGCACACTTCGTTCGGAAAGCCCCCATTTTTCAGCCATTTTCGCAACAGATATATATTCCATAGTTACCTCCCGGTAAGTTTCTTGCCTATATTATACCACATTATCGGCAAAATATCAATACAGTTTTCAAACTTGTCATCTCTTTGTTGCCGATAGCTTCACACTTTGCTAGACAGTTTGTAAAAGTAACTGTCGTCAAACACCAATGCAATGTTGATTACCTGACCATTACATCTTCGATCCTCATTACGCAAAACAAACGGTGGCAAAAGGCATCAAAGTCCTTGCCACCGTTTTAGGTTATTTAACTTTAATCAGCAATAATCTACCCTCATCAACGGATACTTTTGCCGTTTCTCCACGAAATACTTCATTGCTGATACCGAATTGATACTCGCAGGTGATTTCACCGTTCTCAAGCGGGTATTTTGCATTTTCAATTGTTATTCCTTTTGCTGTTCCAGATATGTTCAACAAAGAGAAAACGAATAAGAATCCTCAATATAAGCTGGCTCGTTTGATACAATTTCCATCTTGGAAAAATCATCTATGATACAGCCTTTCTTGCCGAGGGAATCGAGGTACAACAAGATAGACACATTCCCAAGCGTGTGATCAAGTCTTGCTCCGACAACGCCGATCAAAAGGAAGTTATCGTACCCTCTTTTGATTGCTTCTTTGACAGCATAGACCGTATCCGTATCATCCTTCTCACAAGGTAGTACTATCGTTTCAACATCAAGTTGCGGATTCTCATGGGAATCAAAATCACCGACAATCAAACTTGGCTGCACCCGCAAATTCTCCATGTGCTTCAAACCGCTATCGCAGAAAATTATATAGTCATCAGCACTTAGCTTTTCACGGATGAAGTCATAATTGTTGATGTTCGCACCGCCAACAATCACACAGCGCCCCATCATTTGCTCACCGCCCATTGGCCTTGCAGATCAAATGCGTGATTCATCGGCCCGGAGCCTTTTCCCAAATCAAGCATTGCCGCCAATGCACCCGATATATAGTCCTTCGCTCTCTGAATAGATTCAGCGAGGGTAAACCCCTTGGCAAGATTCGATGTGATAGCGCTTGAAAGTGTACAGCCCGTGCCGTGAGTGTTGGGGTTGTTGATACGCTTGCCTTCAAACCAAATCAGTTCGCCATTTGCGTAAAGCAGATCATTTGCATCATTGATGCTGTGACCACCTTTGAGCAGAACGGCGCAATGATAACTGTCTCCAATTTGCTTTGCCGCAGCAATCATATCCTCTTTGTTCTCGATGGTCATACCGGACAAAACCTGTGCTTCTGGAATGTTAGGGGTTACAAGTGTTGATATGGGCAGCAGCTCATTGATAAGCGTTTGCACAGCATTCTGCTTTATCAAAGAAGAACCGGCAGATGCGACCATGACAGGATCAATGACCACATTCTTTGCATTATAGTATCTCAACCTGTCTGCAATCACACAGATCAGCTCGCTGGACGCTACCATACCGATTTTGACGGCATCGGGATAAATGTCCTCGAACACCGAATCAAGCTGCTGTTTCAAAAAGTCTGGTGTTGACTCCTGAATTGCTCTTACGCCGGTCGTGTTCTGTGCCGTCAGAGCCGTGATAGCACTCATAGCATAAACACCATTCATCGTCATTGTTTTCAAATCTGCTTGAATACCGGCGCCTCCACTGCAGTCGCTTCCTGCAATGGTCAATGCTGTTTTCATTTTC
>JAXJXV010000022.1:0-54294 GCA_036307305.1 Acutalibacteraceae bacterium | reverse complement strand
GATTGAGCGTATATATGAGGATAATGTGCTTGGTAAGATTTCGGATGATCGTTTTTATCGTATGTCTGCCAACTTTGAAAAAGAGCAAAAAGAATTGCTCGCCGCAGTTGAACACGACGAGCAGAAAGTCAGAGATGCTGAACAAGAAAAAATAAATCTTAATATTTTCCTTGAAGCTATTCGTGAGTGTACTGACTTAAAAGAATTAACACCCACTCTTGTAAACACATTGATTAATCGGATAGAAGTTAATAACAGTACGAAATATGAACACGGTCACAAGCACGTTCCAATCGATATTTATTTTACTGCGGTTGGAATTATCAATATTCCTACCGAAGAAGAACTGATTGCGGCAATGGAAGAAATGCGAGAAAAGCCGCTGAAATCCGCTTGAATAAAGGAAAAAGGCATAGCCCGTGTGGGCTATGCCATATCCTGCGAAAGAACTGTCCTTTAGGGTACGACCCTAAAGGCTGAGCCTTGTTTTTTCAGTCCTAAAAGGAAAAGAGGAAAGTTTAGAATAATAAGAAAAACCGAAAGGGTTAAATATTCAGGTGTTATTTGAGAAAGAAGTATAGACGTTCCCGATATACCGCTGTCATAAAGCTTTACGGGAGCTAAAAATAAGTTTACGCCGATTGCGTTTATACAGCCTGCAATAAACAAAAATATAAAATTCTGCCATTTAAGGTATTTAAGGTCATCAATAAGTCTTTTGGTGTTTAGCATAGATTAAAGACCCCATTTATGAAGCTGCTCCCAGATTTCATCAGCGTAATAAAGATGACCTTTATCGCCTAAAACAAGTGAGCAATTTTTTTCTGCCCCTGCCGCCTTGTGAATTTCCTTTACGCTTTTCTTCCACTGGTTAAAATCGCAGTCCTTGTTGAACTGCAACAGCGGAGGAGTGTTCTGCAAATTATTAAATTCATAATCGTGTGTTTTTGAAGTTTTTATTATAATATCCTCCTACTCAATAACAGGTAAGTCCGAAATATATTTCAGCACTGTAATTTTATTCCCAAATTTGTTGCTGTCTTCATAGCTTTCGAATCTTTCGGGGTGTAAAAGATAAACGATAGCGGTAAGGTCGTAAACACTGGCGTAAGCGTCGTTTCTCTCTTTACACATATCGCGGTAGCGTAAAACAAGCTGTGAAAAGAGTCCGTCTTCCTTAATTTCCTTACCGTAAAGGTCGCAGGGACCGCAGTGACAGGTATCAAGGGTTGCGCATTTGTGAGGAAACCTGACACACTGAGAAAAAGCGTCGGGGTCAATTCCGTGATTGAACTCATAACCGTTATAGTTGGGTGCTTCGCTGATATTGGAACACATCATAATAAGAGGCAGAGAGCCTTTGGTCTTAAGGATATGAGCTGTAACGGTACAGGGACCGAGACTGACAAGAGTATAGCTGTCGTCAACCTCTAAGAGCCACTTACTGTAGTCTATAACAGGTAAATCTTCATCGAATGACTGCGGCAGAACGTCTCCCATACCGTCCTTGCCGTGAATGTCATACAGTTCTTCACAGTTTTGTTTTATACAGGAAGAGTCGACGATGCGCAGATTTTTAGGTACATTTCCAGCATGAGTTAAAATACGCTTCGCGTTATTGAGGGTAACGCTAAGCGGCATATTACCTGCTACCGCAACGATGTCTATTTTGTCGAATTTATGGGCATATTTAAAAAGGTAAAGCGTTGCGATAACGTCGTCCAGTCCGTAATCACATAAAAGAGCTAAGTTTTTCATAAAAAACTCCTTAATCTAAAAAGCCTGTATTTTTGGCTTTTACTGCTTCAAGTATCATATTTTGTACTTTAGCGCGGTCCTGAAGCTTGTTGTGAATGGTTTTTGCAATCTGCTGTATTTTCTTTCTTTCCACAATACTTTCTTCAAATTCGTGCTGTTCTACAAGTGCAATATAGTATTCCTGAGAAATAAGGTCCATAGCGCGTGAGTTTTCTCTGGAAGTACTCTTATAAAAATTATACAGCGATTTGCGGTTTAAAAATGTTTCATTGCAGTATTTTTTTTGCTGACTTAAATGCTCGTCTGCCTTTTCAGGCTCAAGCTCAATAAGATTTTTATGGATTTGTGATATGTTGCGGTTAGCAAAGGCCTTGTAAAGCAAAGCGTAATTTTCGTCCTTTTTCCCCGTTCCATCATCTTTTACTTCACTGTTTATCTGAAATTCAATTTTTTCAAGAATCTTATGGCAAAGCTTTAAAGCGTAGTAATAAAGCTCAATTTTGTCCGTTTTGTCTTTCTGTATTCCTGCATAAAGCTCATAACAAAGCTCTAACTTATCTGTTCTGAAAATTTCACACCAATTCCGCACGTCTGCATCGGGAATGTCTTTTTCGTAAACTGTTTCAAGGTCCTCGCACAGCTCGGCAAACTGTGAATCCGTAAGGGGTCTGCTTAACCTTCTTGAATATACGAACACCTTAAGCAACGCCATAGCGCAGGCAACGGCGCCGTAATCTTTAAAGCGGTCAAGCTTTGAAAGGTCGTCCTTTATGTTCTTAAGAACGCGGTAAAGCTCATCGAATTCGCCTGTGTAAATGGCGGCCTGCATACCGAAAATAAGCTTATCGGCAATACGCACGTCACCCTTGTAATCAAATATATCAAGCTTGTTTTCTTCCCATTCGTCAAAATAATCAAGCTTGTCAGTGGGCTTAAAGGTTTTTATGTAGTCGAGGAATTTATCCGCAATTTCGGTTGCGACCTTACTGAGCGCTTTGTCTTTAGCCTTTGGGTCATCAGCGTCGTAAGAATCTTTTTTTACCTCGTCTGTCCAGGTACCCTGCAGGTCGGAGGGAAGCTCGTGAGGTAGTACGTTAATAAGTATTCGGCGGATGCAGTTAGGGTCGGAAATTTTATGAAGCATATATCCCAGCTCCATCATAACGTTGGGATTAAAGCCCATACTTATGATTTCTTCCTTATCGTTTCTGCGGATTTCTTTTTCAATAAGAAAAATGGCAAAATCACAGCCGTTCATCTGATGGATTATTTCCTCGCTGACGGTAAATGAATTACGCCATTGTCCTCCTATAATAGAGGAGTATCCGTTTTCGGCAAGAGAGCAACTGAGCTTTGTGGCAATTTCCTGATTATCCTTGCCACTCCAACCAATAAAAACGCGTTTGTTTCTCATAACCGGTTTTTCTCCTTTGCGGCTTTTAATCTTTTTAATTATACTACACAACGATTAAAAAAGCAATAACGCAAAACATATAAATACTTTACTTTCAACGAGCGGTGTGATATAATGCGAAAAAACATAGATGGGATGCGAAAGCATGAAAAACAATGCAATAATTTTCGGTGACAGTTATTCAACTTATGCGGGATATATTCCAGAGGGTTACGCCGTATATTATCCGAATCTTGACGTTTTATCTGCTAACGATACCTGGTGGAAGATGGTTGCCGACAAAACAGGGCTTAATATAGTACAAAATAATAGCTGGTCGGGGTCAACCGTATGCTATACAGGTTATTCAAATACCGATTGCTCTGAAACCTCGTCTTTTATCTGCCGTTTTGAAAATCTTAAAAAAGAGGGCTTTTTTCGGGAAAACGAGATAGATACAGTTTTTGTATTTGGAACTACCAATGACAGTTGGGCGGGTTCTCCTCTCGGCGAGGTCAAATTTGATAATTTTGAAAAACAGGATTTGTACTGTGTTTTACCTGCAATTTCTTATTTTTTGAAAAGTATCAGAGAAACCTTGCCCAATGCTCAGGTTTACTGTCTTGTAAATACCGAAATAAAGACAGTAATTATCGATGCATTTAAGGTTGTGTGTGAAAAGTACAAAATAAAAAATATTGCCTTTGAATATATAGAAAAAAAGGAAGGACACCCGACGGCAGCGGGTATGAAACAAATTGCTGACGAAGTAATAAAAAAGATGAAATAACAAAAAACTGACATCGCGAGATGTCAGTTTTTTTGTTAAATATATCTGTAAACCTTTTCCTGAATTGATTTTGGTAAATAGATACCGTGTTTTTTAAGCCATTTATAATAGCACTTTATCTGTTCTGATACCATCTTACAAAAAGCCTTATCATTAATGCTGTCAAGCACTAAAATTGCAAGTTCGCACATATATTCGAAAAGAAGAATACCGAAGGCGTCGAAGCTTTTTGTTTCACTTGAGTCATGACGGGTATTTCCGTGAAGAGAGGGCCAGTAATCAAAAGCCAAAGGAATATATTTACAAAATTCACTGTAGTAAACCGAGCGGTCTTTTTTTATAAGCTTAAATCCGCTAAAGGCATCTGAGGGCAGGTCAAGGCAGTAGCAGAAGGTTTCGCAAATTAAAGAAGGGTGTGTGTAGGCTGTAGTAGGAGGCAAGGAATAGAAAAGTCCTAAAGCATACTCCATAGCGTTATTATAGAAATACAGATTTTCGTATTCCTTTAAAAGTAATGCAAGGCTGTGAAGCTTTTCTATGGAAGCGGTGTTTTTCTCAAACCAATCAACCTCCGCCATTCTTTTTGCACCGTAAATAAGAACTCTGTAATTTTCAAAGCTGTCGCTGTGGAAATGAGATTCCTTTTCGTTATAAAGCCGTTCGGTAAAGGCAGAAACCATAATATGACCTTTTCTCAGATCACCACAGCTTTTGTATTTATTAATAAGTGGGGTCTTTATGGGATAGTATTCTTCGGTCTGCAGACTGTGGGAAAACTCCTTTCTAACGTAACCCGTCAGCAAGGACTGAATTTTTTCAATCATCGCATCAAAATACTCGCTTGACTGAACGGCTCCCTCAAAATACTGTACCGCGGAGATGCTGTCAGGCAGTTCTTTGGGGAACTTAAAACCGCGCATAATAACGGGAATAACATTTTTGTCAAGAGAAATAGCGAGGCTTAATTCCTGTCTTACCCAGTCCTCCACGTCATTGCAGTTATCAAGGGAACCTGGGGACAGAACGATTATAAAGTCGTCACATTCCTTGATGGCTTCGATAATCTGCGTGTTAAAGGTGCCTGAACGCATAGAGTTTATGTCAAAGAAAACGCTGTAGCCAAGGGAAAGCAGACGGTCGGAAATTCTGCCTGCCAAGGCGTCTCCGCCATCTCTACGATAGCTGATAAAAATCTGATGTTTTTTCATAACGCACCTCAAAGTTGTTATATTTGTTTTATATTATATCACATAAATTTCAGCTAAACAAGTATTTTGCGTTATTGTATTGACTTCGCTCAAAAATGGTGGTATAATGCAGATTGCTGAACGAAAATAAAAGAGAAAATACAAAGTTTTTGTTCAAATTTTATGCGTTTTTGTTAATAATGCAACAAAAGGAAGCGGAAATATGGAAAATACATTAACGAGAAAACAATTTGACGTTCTCAGCTTTATTGAAAAAGCAAGTAACAAAAGCTCACAGCGTGAAATTGCCGATAAAACAGATTTGTCTGTAGGCACCGTGAATAAGGTTATTGGAGAACTGTCTGAACTTGGATTTATTGAAAACGGTACTATAACCGAAAAGGGTTATGAAGCATTGGAGCCTTACAAGGTTAAAAGAGCTGTATTTATCGCCGCAGGCTTCGGTTCACGTCTTGTACCCATTACCCTAAATACACCTAAACCTTTGGTTCGTGTAAACGGTAAAAGAATGATTGATACACTTCTTGATGCGGTCGTAGATGCAGGTATTGAAGAAATATACATCGTAAGAGGTTATCTCGGCGAACAGTTCGACCAGCTTCTTTATAAATACCCCAATATAAAGTTTATTGAGAATCCTCTTTATAATGAAGCGAACAATATATCCTCTGCGCTTTGTGTTCGTCATCTTCTTAAAAATGCGTATGTTCTTGAAGCTGACCTTGTGCTTTATAATCCCGAGCTTATCACTAAATATCAGTACACCTCAAATTATCTAGGTGTGCCTGTTGAGTCTACTGATGACTGGTGTCTTGAAACCAAAAATAAGATAGTTACAAAAATTAAAATCGGTGGAAACAACTGCTATCATATGTACGGTGTATCTTACTGGAATGAAGAAGCGGGTGAAAAGCTTTACGACGATATTAAAAAGGTTTACGAAATGCCGGGGGGTAAAGAACGGTATTGGGACCAGGTTGCTCTTGAATACTGTCTGCCAAATTACAAGGTTGAGGTACGCGCCTGTACCTTTGACGATATAATCGAAATCGACAGCTATTCAGACCTTAAGGCTCTTGATAAAGCTTACTGTTAAACAAAAAACTCTCAACGTCAGTTGAGAGTTTTTTTGTTAGGGAATAGGGAGTGGATTATTCTACGCCTCGGTAGTAGAGTCCTCTTGTAAATGTAAAGGGAGGAGGAGAAGCGTTTTTATAACAGTTTATAACGTTCTTGATTTCACTTGCATTTTCGTCTGTAAAATAGAGGATGAAGGAGTCTACGTTAAATTCACCCAGTCGGTCTGCAATATAAATTGGGCGGTCGTTTAAAAGCTCACTGTATCCCATACGGCATTTTACGGGAAATTTTATACCCTTACGGTCGGTTAAGAACCTATCGCCTTTACAGCCCTTACAGCCTTCAAAGGAAGCGGGGCAGTTTTTAGTCAGCATAAGGGGCAGTCTACCGTAGGCGAAACAGGCGGTTTTAATATGCGGCTGGATTTTTTGTATCTGAGAAGCGTACAGCTCGGGAGAAAGGGTTGCCCACTCTACACCCAGTTCTTTCAGGGTAGCGAGACTTTCGGAAGAAAAAATATTCATACCAATACCGCTAAAAATAGAAAGAGAGGTTTTTCTTACTGCTTCAAAATGCCCGATATTTTGTACAAGTGCGGCAGAAAAACCACTGTTTTGGGCATATTCCAGCCGTTTTTCCAGTTGTTCGCCGAAAAGGTTTATACGCGGGATATCTGCTACGGCGGTTATGTTTTTGGGTAAAGCCGATAAGTCGTGGTCTTTTTCTATTGGCAGAATAACGGCAGAAATACCCCTTAAATCCTTTGGTAAAAGGGAAACGTCATCTACTCTTACCCATAGAGATGGCGATTTGAGTTCTTTGTTGGCAGTAGCTTTTTGATAAGAAAAAGTCTCGTTTTTTCTGTCCGTTTTACATCTCATTTTGCTGAGAAGTTCGCAGACGTTTCGCCTTAGTTCGTTAAGCTGACCGGCTCTTACCATAAGACCGTCATCAAGAATTATATCAACTGAAGCTGCAAAATATGGGGTTGAACCAAGCTTTGAAAGCTGAGAGCGAACAAATTCCTCGCTTATCGGTCGGTTAAGTGCTTCTTCGGGAACGTCGCCCGTTATAACCGCCTTGTTTTTGTTGTCGTCAAAAGTGATGCGTACAGGCTTGTTCTTCTTGATTTGGGCATAGATTTTAACAGGTACGCTCTGTCTTTCGCGGCGTATCATTTCGTGAAGAAAGGGATAGGTATCGGGGGCAAGGGTTACGTCTTCTTTTGTGCGGATACCGAACATATCTTTTCCAAGCTGATTGGTAAAATATCCGTCGGTAAAGCCTGAACGACTGAAAACGTTTTCCACACAGCTTTTGAGAGTATGGTCAACAAAGCCGTTGTCTACCATATTTCTGAATGTGGCGGTAGCGGCGGCAACGTATTCGCTTCTTTTCATTCTGCCCTCTATTTTCAGGGAAGCAACGCCCATTTCCTTAAGGCTTTTTACTTTGTGAAGCAGTGATAAATCCTTAAGACTTAGGGTATAATCGTTGCCGAAAGAGTCGCTGTAGGGCAGACGGCAGGGACCTGCGCAAAGCCCTCTGTTTCCGCTTCGCGAACCGATAAGGGCGGAAAGGAGACACTGTCCCGAAACCGACATACAAAGGGCGCCATGAACGAAAACCTCTATTTCTATATCAAGCTTTTTAGCCTGACTGCAAAGCTCCCTTAGCTCGTTTTCACTCATTTCACGGGCGGCAACTACTCTTGAAAAGCCTAACTTTTTAAGGGTGGATAAAGCGCTTTTGTCACACACCGTCATTTGCGTTGAAGCGTGTAAGGGAAGAAGAGGCAACTTTTCGTGCAGTAAACGGGCTAAACCCAAATCGGCAATAATAAGGGCGTCGATACCCATATTATAGACTTCTTTTGAAAGCTCTAAGGCTTTTTCTGTTTCACTGTCGTTAAGCTGGATATTAAGGGCAAGATAAACCTTAACCCCACGTATATGACAGTAGTCAATAGCTTCCTTTAAAGCGGTATTGTCAAAATTGTCTGCATTTCTTCGGGCATTAAAATCCTTTGCCCCTAAATAAACACCATCAGCACCTGCTCTTACTGCGGCATAAAGCATATCTTTGTTGCCTACGGGAGAGAGGACTTCAGGTTTAAATAAATTCATATTCATAACGTCACCCTGAGTCTATTCTAACATAAAAATAAAAATTTGTAAAATACTAAAAATGCATTTGCAAAAATATGCATATAGTGGTATAATTACTATATATTTGCAAAAGTGAGGTGGTCTGCGTGGACGCAGGAGCGAATCCCCGAAGTAGAACGTTAAAAAACTGCATTCCGCAGATGATATAATTCTTCTGCGGTGTGTCTTAGGAGGCATATTATGGAAGAAAAGAAAGAGGTTTTTCTCCCCGAAGAAGAAGCGATTTTAGAAAACCGTGACTATACCGAGGAGATTCTCGCCGTTATAAGAAGCTCATTTACCGATGAGGAAATCGGCGAAAAGCTTGAAGATTATCACGATAACGATATCGCCGATGCATTTGAATTTTTAAGTCCCGAGGAACGTGATAAGCTGTATGAAATTCTGGGACCTGAAGCGGTATCGGACATATTTACCTATCTTGATGACGTTGATACCTATATTGACGAGCTTGAAAGCGATGAAGCGGCAGATATTATCGAAAGCATGGACGCCGACGACGCAGTTGAGGTTCTTGACGAGCTTGAAGAAGAAAAGCGTCAGGAGATTATCCAGCTTCTCGACCCTGAAATAAAAGAGGATATCGAGCTTATTGATTCTTATGACGAGGATGAGTTCGGTAGCCGAATGACTACTAATTTTATTGAAATAAACGCCTTTGTTACCGTTAAACAGGCTATGCGTGAGCTAATTAAACAGGCGGCGGATAACGACAATATCTCCACCATTTATACCGTTGATAACGACGGAAGATTTTACGGCGCTATAGAGCTTAAAGAACTTATTCTTGCAAGACAGAATACAGAGCTTGAATCACTTATAGTTACGTCCTATCCTTACGTTTACGCCAATGAAAATATTTCACAGACCATTGAACAGTTAAGGGAATATTCCGAGGACTCAATTCCTGTTCTTTCCCCTGAGGATAAAACCATTCTCGGCTGTATTACCGCGCAGGATATCGTTGATATTATGGATACCGAAAGCGGTGAGGACTATGCCCGACTGGCTGGTCTTACAGGCGAAGAGGATGAAAAGGAAACGGTATTTTCAAGTATGCTTAAAAGAATACCGTGGCTCATCGTCTTGCTTGTCCTCGGTCTTGCGGTGTCCACCGTTGCAGGATTTTTTGAGGGCGTTGTGAAGGAACTTGCGGTTATTGTTGCTTTTCAGTCCCTTATTCTCGGTATGGCGGGTAACGTGGGTACACAGTCCCTTGCGGTTACTATACAGGGTCTTGGTAGTGAAAATCTTACCTTTAAGGAACAGGTGCGAATTGCAACCAAGGAGCTTCGTATAGGTTTTACCAGCGGACTTACCTTAGGCGTACTGTCAGCAGTAGTAATTGGCTTTTTTATTTATTTTGCTAAGGGCTATACTTTGCCCCTTTCTTTCCTTACAAGCGGCTGTGTAGGACTTGCGATGTGTATTGCTATGACTGTGTCGGGCTTTACGGGAAGTCTTATTCCCCTTTTCTTTAAAAAAATAGGCATTGACCCCGCGGTAGCTTCAGGTCCGCTTATTACAACGGTCAACGACCTTGTGGCTGTAGTTATATATTACGGTCTTGCTTGGTTGTTGCTTTTGGGAACTATATAAAACCGAGGTGCTTTTATGATAAGAGTTACTGTTTGGAATGAATTTGTTCACGAAAAAACAAACGCAAAATGTAAAGAGCTGTACCCTGAAGGTATTCACGGCGCCATTAAGGATTTTCTTTCAGAGGAAGAGGATTTTTGCGTACGCACTGCAACCCTTGACGATGAGGAATGCGGACTTACTGATGAGGTGCTTAAAAATACCGACGTTCTTATCTGGTGGGGACACGCCGCGCACAGCAAGGTACCCGATGAAATAGCGATTCGCATAAGAGATGCCGTTCATAACGGTATGGGCTTTATTGCTCTTCATTCTGCCCATGCATCAAAGCCTTTTAAATTGCTTATGGGTACTGCAGGTAATCTCAGTTGGAGAGAAAGCGGGGATTTTGAGCGACTCTGGACTATAACCCACGCTCATCCCATCACTGCAGACGTTCCTGATTATATTGAGCTTGAGCATGAGGAAACCTATGCCGAGCCTTTCGGTATTCCTGAGCCTGACGAGCTTTTGTTTATCGGTTGGTTTTCTTCAGGCGAGGTGTTCCGTTCAGGCTGTACCTTTAAGAGAAACAACGGAAGAATATTCTATTTTCAACCGGGTCACGAAACCTTCCCCACGTTTTATAACGAACATATTCAAAAGGTGATTAAAAACGGTGTGCGCTACGTAAACCCTGTTTACAGAAGCGAAAAAATAGAATTTCCAAACATACCCAAAACCAATAAATAGAAGCGGAGTATATATGCTAAGCAAAAACGGTTATGAGATAGAAAGAAAATTCCTTATTAAGTATCCCGATACAAAGCTTCTGTCGGAAATAGACGGTTGCAGGGTTATGAAGATGGAGCAAACCTATCTTGAAGATGGTTCCCGAATAAGAAAAATAAAAGAGTCGGGGAAAACAACCTATATAAAAACCGTCAAAAAGCATATTACCAATTTAAAGAGAGAAGAAAAAGAATGGGAAATAAGTCGGGAAGAATATAACGAAGCGATAAAGCTTAAAGCCCAAAATACAAATACTATAAATAAAACCCGATACGCCGTAGAGCTTGGCGGTTTTGTTTATGAGATAGACGTTTTTGATTTCTTTAAAGACAGAGCCTTTCTTGAGGTTGAGCTGACCGACGAAGAAGAAAGCTTTCCTATTCCTGATTTTTTAAAGGTAATCAAAGAGGTAACAGAAGATAAACGCTACACAAATCGGGCACTTGCCGTAAATATCGTTAATGAGGATTTAAGCTAAAAGAGGTGTGATATGGAAGCCTTAATCAGAAATCTTAAAATTAATTATGAGGAAAAGGGAAGCGGAGAGCCTGTTTTAATGCTTCACGGCTGGGGTTCGTCCCTTGTTCCTTTTACGAATATTATTAATTTGCTAAGCAGTAAATACAGGGTTATCGCACCTGACTTTCCGGGCTGCGGCAAAAGCGAAACTATGGCAGAGGCATGGAATATTGACGACTACTGTGATTTTGTACTTGAGTTTTGCGAAAAACTTGATATTAAAAATCCTATTCTCATAGGCCATTCCCACGGCGGAAGGGTTATAATGAAGCTTGTGGGCGAGAAAAAAATAAATCCCGTCAAGGTTATTTTTCTTGACAGCGCAGGTCTTATTCCTAAAAAAAGCTTTAAGACCAAAATGCGCATAGCAACCTATAAATTTGTTAAAAAAACCTTGAGTCTGCCTGTTATAAGAAGCTTTAGCGGTTCTCTTCTTGACAGAGCAAAAAAACATTTCGGCAGTACGGACTACAGGTCTGCACCCCCTGTTCTTCAAAAAACGCTTGTTAACGTTGTTAACGTTGATTTAAGACATTTGCTGTGCAATTTTGAGTGTCCTACACTTCTTATCTGGGGTGAAAACGATACTGCAACTCCGCTGAGTGATGCTAAAATCATTGAATCGCTTGTAAAGGATAGCGGTCTTTGCGTTATAAAGGGCGCGGGACATTTTGCTTTCCTCGATAATGCCGTTCAGACTGCGGCTATACTAAAAAGCTTTTTAAAGATAGAGGTATGAATATGACTCAAATCATACAGTTTATTTTTTCTTTCAGATTTTTTTATTTTCTCTGCGCCTTGTTTGCTTCGGTAAGCGCCGTTTTTTCCCTTACCTATCAGCTTCAGATATTTCAGCAGAATTCTTATTTTCCGAAAAGATATATACCTTGGCTTAAAGAAAACGAAAAAAGCAAATTGGTATACGGCATAATTTTTTATATGCTTTATACCGTACTTATGATTAACAAGGGAGTAACGGTTGTTGCCCTGTGGTTTTTCATTTATGCTGTTTTCTGTATTGTAAGAAGTGTAAAGCTACAGAAAAAAGCAATTATACCACTTAAATTTACAGCAAGAATAAAGCGTATGTACGGCGTGTTTATATTTCTGATGGCTGTAAGCTGCGCACTGCAGTTATTTCTTCTTAAAGATGTATCATTCTGGAGTGTCAGCCTTAACGTATTGTTTTCCTTTTTCCCTTATCTTTCGGTGTTTCTTTTATGGGCGCTTCTTTTCTCAACCGAGAAATCAATTACAAACCGTTATATTAAGGATGCAAAGCGAATTCTTGCTTCCTATAACGGACGGCTTAAGGTTATCGGTGTAACAGGCTCTTTTGGTAAAACGGGTACTAAGATGATTTTAACAGCTATGCTGAAAGAAAAATACAACGTACTGACCACACCCAAAAACTTTAATACCACGATGGGCGTCGTAAGAACGGTAAGAGAATACTTAAAACCGCAGACCGAAATTTTCGTCTGTGAGATGGGCGCTAAAAAAACTGGGGATATAAAGGAGATATGCGACCTTGTCTGTCCTGTTACTGCCCTTATTACTACGGTAGGTCCTCAGCATCTTGATACATTTGGCAGTATTGATAACGTTTTCGCTACTAAGTTTGAACTTTACGACAGCGTGAATAAAGTAAACGGTGAAACCTTTGTCTGTGGAGACAGTGAGGAAATAAAGAGCAGAGTGGCTGACAGAGAGGTTATACTCTACGGCAGTGATTTTTCCTACGGCTTTTACGCTGATAATATTACCTGTAGCGCTTCGGGTGTTACCTTTGATTTACACTTAAAGGACGAAACGGTGCAGATAAATACAAAGCTCTTGGGCAGACACAACGTGCAGAATATTGTAGGCGCCGCCGCAGTGGCGTATAGCTACGGCGTTAGTCCACAAAGTATTAAATTTGCAGTGTCAAGACTTACTGCCCCTGAGCATAGACTTGAAATAAAGCGTTACGCTAAGGGCTCCACCCTTATTGACGATGCATATAACTCTAACCCTGTGGGCTGTCTTGAAGCCTGTAGAGTGCTTTCTCATTTTGCACCTATGAAGCGTGTGCTTATCACACCGGGTCTTGTTGAACTGGGCGACGAGGAATATAAGCATAATTTCAGACTGGGTGAGGAAGCGGCAGAGTGCGCCGACTATATTATACTAGTGGGTAAAGAACGCAGTCAGCCTATAAAGGACGGCATAACGTCAAAGGGCTATGACCAAAACTGTCTTTTTGTAGCAGGTTCCTTTAACGAAGCCTATGAGCATTATCTGAGTTTTGCAGACAAAGACACGGTAGTGCTTATTGAAAACGATTTACCTGATAATTATCTTAAGTGAGGGGATACTTATGAAAATAAATTTAGCTGTATTTTTCGGTTGCCGAAGCGTTGAACATGAGGTATCAATTATCTCGGCAGTACAGGCAATGGCAAGTATGGACAGGGAAAAGTATAATATCATTCCCGTTTACGTTACTAAAGACGGTGAAATGGTAACGGGGGACTGTCTTACTGATATTGAAAGCTTTAAGGATATACCTGCTCTTCTTAAAAAATGCATACCCGTTACCTTCCTTAAAAAAGATGGTAAGGTGGTTATGAGCCATATTAAAAAAGGCATTTTCCAAAAGAACAGTGAAGTAAATATAGACGTTGCATTTCCTATTGTTCACGGTACCAACTGTGAGGACGGAACTATGCAGGGCTTCTTTGAATTTTTAGACCTGCCGTATGTTGGCTGCGATATTGTATCAAGCGCCGTGGGTATGGATAAAGCTGTATTTAAGGACGTACTTAAGCGGTTTTCGCTTCCCGTTCTTGACTGCATTACCTTTTATGCAAGGCAGTATGCGCAGGATAAAGAAAGCATTGTGGACGGAATAATCGAAAAAATCGGTTTACCCGCTATTGTTAAGCCTATAAATCTCGGCTCCAGTGTTGGTATAAGCAAAGCCAAGGATAAGACTGAGCTTATGGATTCTATTGACCTTGCCGTTTCCTTTGCCGATAAGGTGCTTGTTGAAAGAGCCGTTACAGGTCTCAGGGAAATAAACTGCTCAGTGCTTGGTGACAGTGACGAGTGCATTGCTTCTGTATGCGAGGAGCCGTTTATGACCGATGAAATTCTCTCCTATGAGGATAAATATACACAAGGCGCTAAAAAAACAGGCGCAAGTAAGGGTATGGCTTCTCTTTCGAGAAAAATCCCCGCTGATTTAAGTGAGGAAAAAACAGAGGAAATCAGAAGTCTTGCCTGTGAAATTTTCAAGGCTCTGGGTTGCTGCGGTGTTGTAAGAATCGACTTTATGATTGATACCGAAACCGATACCATTTATGCTAATGAAATCAATACAATCCCAGGCTCTCTTTCCTTCTATCTGTGGGAGCCTACAGGGGTACCTTATAAAGAGCTTCTTGACAGAATGATATCTCTTGCATTCAGAAGACAGAGAAAAAAGGAAGAGCTTACCTTTACCATTGATACCAATATTCTTGCGGGAGTAAAGCTAGGAGGAACAAAGGGAAGCAAGGGCAGTAAAATATGACACAGTTTCTTGTTAGACTTTTTATTAAAAACAGTGAAGATACCAACAATATCAAGGTGAGAGAAGACTACGGAATACTGTCGGGTATTGTGGGAATAATCTGTAATTTGTTACTGTGTGGGGTAAAAATAACCATCGGTGCCTTAACGGCGAGTATTTCCGTAATGGCAGACGGACTTAATAATCTTACCGATATGGGCTCAAGCATTGTTACTATGCTGGGCTTTAAAATGGCGGCTAAGCCTGCCGATAAGGACCATCCATTCGGTCACGGAAGAATAGAGTATCTTTCGGCATTTATCGTAGCAATGATAATTCTGCTTGTTGGTTTTGAGCTTATAAAAAGCTCGGCACAGGCAATTATATCGGGACAGAGTGCGCCGAAGTATTCTCTCGTTACCCTTATAATTCTTGTCTGCTCGGCGGCATTTAAGCTGTGGATGTATCTGTTTAATAAAGCTTTGTCAAAGAAAATTGATTCTGAGGCTTTAATGGCAACTGCGCAGGACAGCCTTAACGACAGCATTTCCACCTTTGTTATTATGATTGCCGCCGCGGTTACTTATTTTGTGAAATTACCTTTTAATCTTGACGCGGTTATGGGTATAATAGTAGGCTTGTTTATAATTTACTCAGGCATTATAACCGCAAAGGAAACGATAGATAAGCTACTGGGAGAGCCTCCAAGTGAAGAACTGCTTGAACTTATTGAGTCTTCAATAATGGCTTTCTCTGATTTTGAAGCAATTCACGACCTGATTGTACATAATTACGGACCTGGCAGATGTCTTGCCTCTGTTCACGTTGAGGTCTCTCAGGACATTGACGTGGTACACTGTCACGAACAGGTTGATTTGTGTGAAAAATTTGTACTTGAGTCTTTAGGTGTTGAGCTGACTATACATACCGACCCTATTGATACCGAAAGTGAGCTTGTAAAAGAAACGAGAATGGCTATAGCTAAAGCAGTAGCAAGTATAAATGAAAAGGCGACTATCCACGATTTCAGAATGACGCCTATGGCAGAAACGAGGACCAATCTTATTTTCGACGCGGTGCTACCAATGGATGCGAAAATTAGTGAAAGTGAATTTAAAGATAAAATCTGCAGTCTTGCAAAAGAAATAAATAAAACCTTCGTCTGCGTTATAACAGTTGACAGAGATTATACGGGAAAATAAAAACAGCCTTCGGGCTGTTTTTTATTTAGGGAATAGGGAATAGGGAGTGGATTTTTTACGGCTGCGGTGGCGGGGGAGCCGTCCTTCCGCCATATACTGCAAAATTAAACTTACGGGGAGAAACACCTGTGACCTTTTTAAAATACCGTGAAAAATAATTAGCATCTTTAAAACCTGATTTTTTTGATATTTCACCGATACTGTATCTGCCCGATTCCAAAAGAGCTATTGCTTTCATAATCCGCATTTCGAGTATATAGGCGTGTACGGGTTTGCCGAAGTGACTGCAAAAACGGTTACTCAGATAATTTGGGTGAAAGCCAAAGGCTTTGGCAAGACGGGCGTTAGAGATATCCTCTCCTAAATGCTCCTTGATATAAGCGGCTATTTTTTCACCGTCAAAGCCTGTCTGATTGCCTCCTTGCTGTAGGCTGAGTCGGTAAAGCTCAACAAGAAGGGTGGCGAGCTGAGCGCTGTTAGAAAGACTGTAGAAAGGCTCCTTTGCATAAAAGGTAGCTTCTGTATTTTCCATAATATCAAGTACCGAAAAGGCATTTTCGCACACGAAAAAGCTATCGAAACACCCAGCATCTTCAATGGTGATTTTTTCAAGTGGCAGGGCGTTTTCTTTTCGGTTTACAGGAACAGGGGGAAGCGGTGTAGTGATGTGAGAAAAATTAAAAGTAAAGTCGAAATTTATGGCAAGATAACGTACTTCGCTTTTAAGCAGTGTGTATGCAACGCCTGAATTAATATACATAACGCTGTTTTCGGGAAGTGTAAAAATTTTGTTTCCTATTTTTATTTTACCTACACCTTTTTTTACGTAGAAGATACGGCAGTCAATAGGGATTACCTGACTAAAAGAACTGTTTTCTGTGATTTTTAAATGACGAACGTATCGGGCAAATGGTTTGATTTCCATTAATCTCATAATACTACACCTTTATTTTGTGCTAATTTATCTTTAGAATGTTATATTGATTATACAGGTTTTTTGTGCTAAAATCAAGATAAAATTAAAATATAAAAGGGTGGTTTTTATGATTGAAAGAAAACACGAAAGAGAAGGGAAAATAGCTTTTTTCTCTGTTATCCATGAGGTTTATTTTGAGCAGTTTGAGGGTCTTCGGGAAAGCCTTATGAAATACCACGCTGATACGGTAGCTCTTATTGAGAGAAACGGCGGTACGGTTGTTGACTACGGTATTATTGGAAGCAATAAGGCGGCTTTTGAGGTAGCCGAAAAAATCAACGGAGATAAAATAGACGTGATTTTTACTAATATGATAACCTATGCAACATCCTCGGTGTTTGCTCCCGTTGTGCAGAATACCTCTGCCCCTATCGTACTTGTTGCGCTTCAGCCCTTAATGGCTATGGATTATACAAAGGCCTGTACCTATATGCAACTTGAAAACGATAATATCTGCTCTGTGCCTGAGTTTACAGGTGTGGCAATACGCTACGGCCGTCCCGTTAAGGACGTTATTATCGGCTGTCTTTATAATGACGAGAAGGCAGAAAAGGAAATTAAAGAATGGTGCGACATTGCAAAGGTGCTTAATGCATTAAAGGGCGCAAGACTGGGTCTTATGGGTCACGTGCTTGAGGCTATGTATGATATGCATACCGACCCCACCGCTGTATCCGCTTCCTTCGGTCTGCATATTCCTCTTATTGAAATCGACGACGTGGTAAGGGAATATAAAAAGGTGACTGACGAGGAAATAGAAAAGAAAATAGAAATAATCTGCCGAGAATTTGATATGCCCGACCCCAAAACCGACCCTGTTACAATGAAGCTTACCGAGGCTGACCTTAACAGAGCCGCAAAGGGCGCCGCTGCTCTTGACAGACTTATTGATACGTACTCCCTTGACGGTCTTGCTTACTACTATGAGGGTGAAGAGGGAAGCCTTGCAAGAGAGGTAGCAACCTCCTTTATAGTAGGTAACTCTATTCTCAATGCTCAGGGCACACCAATGTGCGGTGAGTTTGACATTAAAACTCTCGTTGCTATGTATATTATGGATAACCTTGGTATAGGAGGAAGCTTTGCTGAATTCCATCCCTTTGATTTTAAAGAAGATTTTATTCTTGTTGGTCACGACGGACCTCACCATATTGCTATTGCTGACGGTAAACCCATTCTCAGAAGTCTGACCAAATTCCACGGTAAACCGGGACGCGGCGCAAGTGTAGAGTTTAAGATTAAGGAAGGTCCCATTACGATGCTTGGAATTACTCAGACCGCAAACGGTAAATTCAAGTTTGTAATCGGCGAGGGAGAGTCTAAAAAAGGCCCCATTCCACCAACGGGCAACACAAATACAAGAGGCTTCTTTGAGCCGACCACAAAGGAATTTATTAAGAGGTGGGTTATGGAAGGTCCCACTCATCACTATGCTCTTGGTATCGGACATCACGCTGATACCATTAAGAAAATAGCTGACGTTCTCGGTATCGAGGCTGTAATAGTGAGGTAATAAAGATGTATAAGCATATAACTCTTGAAGTGAGCTTTAAACCTTTTAAACAAACGGACGATGAGTATATCAGAAGTGTGTGCAATAAGATTTATACACAGTGGTATCCTCTCATTAAGGATAGCGAAACAGTTTCTGTTATGTTCTGGGCAAGTGACGGAAGCGAAATTCTTGAATATACGGGAAATATGGATGAAAAAATGGAATGGTGTCAGTATATAGGTACTGCAAATCTCCCTTTTAATCCAACGGGCGACGATGCTATTTGTCCTCATAAATATAAATATAATTATATAGATAATCCTCCTGTGATAACCTACAGGGTTATGAAGCGTATTGTTGAGCTTTTCAAGGAAGAAGGTAAAAAACTTTTACCTGATGCAAAAATTCTTGTGGGTGATACCTTTGATATAGGCCCTGAATTTGCGGCTTCTGACTTTAAGTATAACCGTCATACCGAAATATGCACGGGTCAGACCCTCGACCGCTACGGCTTTGTTGATTGTACGGCAACGCTTCACAGCGACACAAAAAGCTATGCGGCGTATAAGGATGGTATTCCTGAGGGAACACCTCTTGCTTCTTTTCTTGGAAAACAAACAGAGGTTTTCTTAAAGGATATGGGTATGGATTTCGTATGGCTGTCCAACGGCTTCGGCTTTTCTGCTGACCCTTGGAGTCTGCAGGGACGGGTGTACGACGGCGAAAACTTTTATCCCGATAAGCTAAGTGAAACAAGAAAAAAGGTTCTGGGTTTTTGGAAGATGTTCAGAGAAGAATGTCATTATCCCGTAAGAGTACGCGGTACAAACAATACCGTTGGTGTTGACTACGCTACCGACGCTGTACCGATTTACGAGATTTACAAGGGCGGTTTTGATATAGAGCCTCCTCCGAATTCACCATGGGCAGCCCTTAACGACAACTATGGTCTTGAAATAATGGGTCATATGACTCGAATTTGTGAGCTTCCCTGTGACGATTTTCTTTTCCGCTATTATATTCACGACCCATGGTGGCTTAATTCCCCTTGGTACGACCGTTACGGCAGTGAGCCTATTGATATTTATCTGCCTATGGCAATTACCCGTATAAAAGAGGACGGCAGTGTGCAGTCTGCCGATAATCTTAATATACTTTCGGTGGATAATTCCTTTGGCGATATGCCTGACAGCTGTGTAAACGAGCCTTTGCCCCATCTTATTAAGGCTAAAAAGGATGCAGGTGACCGACCCGCTCCCTTTATGCTTTTGTATCCTGTAAGAGAATACAGCACCGCGATGGATGAAGAAACCATAAAGCAGATGTATAAGGGCGACAGATATATTGTTGACGCTATTAATAATTCTCTGCCCCTTAATTGTGTCGTTTCTACCGATATTTTCCTTAAAAACAGCCTTGATATTTATAAAAACAGCGTAATAATCACACCTGTTCCCGAAACACAGGAAATAAAGGACAAACTTATTACCTTCATAAACGGTGGCGGTCAGGTTATTATTTACGGTACCGAAAAGTTTCTTAAAAAAGCTGAGGATATTAACGCTGTTAAAATCAACGTAGAGTCAGCAAAGCCTACAGAAATCAGAGAAGTCCTTAAAAACTTTGGTTACCTTATTGATTTTAATAATCCTCATAAAAACAGAAAAACCACAACAATGACCATAGCCAACGATGATAATGCATTGTTCTTCTCCCTTTATAATCAGACTACCGCCCTTGATATGTATCTTAAATTTCCACTGGGTGTTCCTGTGTTTATCGGAAGCGATGCTATTATTGAAAACGGTGTGGGTAAATATCATTTTTCCAGGTGTGAGCATCTTGAATGCCGTGTGTTCGTAAAACAGGAAAACGGTATTGTTTCACTGAGAGAGGGTCCTGCCTGTAACAGAAAGTACCGCAGAAGAATAAGAATAAGCGGTCTTGAAAACGCTACCGTATATTTCTTCCCTGAAGCGTACTGCAGGGAAAATGCAGTGCTGACAAGGGATAAAAATTTCTACGGTATGGCGCCCGTTGTGGAGGATTGTTTCATTTTGGAGTATGATAAGCGTTATGGCTCTTACTTTAAGGCGGAAAATCTCACGGGAGATTATCAGTTCTTACTTCCTTTCCCTGAATATTTATGAAAATTTCAAAAAATATAAAAACCCTTGCAAAGCAAACTTTGCAAGGGTTTTTTAGGGAATGGATTGTCTATGGTTACAGCAAAGGGGGAAAGTTTTGTTATCCTCCCGTGTAGATATAATAGGCAACCCTTATATATACATTAAGATCGTTTTTTGTTAGAAATTTGATATTTTTATAACACTGAAAAATATCGAAAAGTGCAAAATTGTCGAAATTGAATATTTACAAAACTGTAGAAATATGTTATAAAGAAAGTCAACTTAAAAGAAAGTGAAGGAAGATTTTTATGTGTATCTTTTTCGGCAAACTCAAAAAAAGAATAACAGCAATGCTTTGCACTCTTATTATGCTTATTGGCGTTGTTTATGTTCCTGTATTTTCAAGTGCCGTTGCTCCTGCGGTAACTGTTACTGAGGATACCGCAGAAATTTTCGATTTCGAGACTACAGTTACCGCCTTAGAAAATAAAGAAGCTTACGATAATGACGGATACGGATTTTACGGTTTCGGCTCGAGCGTTAACAATGCTAAAGGTGAAAGCAACAATAAGGTATGGGTTGCGGAAAGAATAACCGAGAATAACGAAACATGGGCTACTGCAGGCGCTTACCGTTTAAATAAAAAGGTTGATAACGTAGCGCAGGTTTACCGTCTTGAAGCCGGGTGCACCTATACCTTAACTATGAAAATACGTGTTATAAGCGCACCCCGTCATTTTGATGATACGGTTCGCTCCTCTTTTGTAAAACTTGGTTATGGTACTAAAAAATCGGGTGGAGACGCAGGCAATCGCGTTACACATATGGATAATGTAATTCTGGAAATTGTAAACTCTGAAAGCGGTTCATCTACCTACACCCTAACCGACAGCTACGGCTCTCACCAGATGGCTTATGGAGAAGAATGGCAGACCTTGAGTCTTGATTTTACTACTCCAAGCGCTTTCAATGCGGGAACTGATACAGCCTTGAGCTTTTATGTAGCTTCACGCCCTGATTTCAGATGCGAAATTGATGATGTTACTGTAATGAAGTTGGCTAGTACCTCTTCTATTATCGTTATAAACGATGAATATAACAACCAAAGGGATTATCTTCTCGGCAAGGCAGGGGATATTGTTGATTTATCTGAAATAACAAGCGCTGTAGAGAAAAGAAGCGAATATGAGTTTGCAGGATTTACAAGTGACGTTGAGCGTGAAAGCGATATAACCTCTTTAAGCTTTACTGATGAAAAGCAGATGATATATACCAAATGGAAGGCGCCTGTGAGTATTCTTCTCAACGATACTCATAACGGAATACAGACCGAAATTAAGGGTATACCCGGAGAGAAAATCGATTTAGGTGAAGAACCTTTTGATTTAATTAACGACCCTGACGAAAAATGGTTTATGGGTTGGTATACTACTACCGCCTGTACTGAGGAATTCAATGAAACGGTATTCGGTTATTCAAATATAACTTTGTATTCTTACTGGAAAGCCAGAATCCCCTCGCTTTATCAGGATTTTGAAAATTACGACAAGGACTATTGGGAAAAATCTGCTGATGGAAGAAAAAGTAATATATACTATTTCGGCTATGCTATGGAAAAGCAGAGCGAGGTTACTGCGGGAGAACACAGTAAGTATGCTGTAAAGTTTAATTGGGATAGCTCGATGGTGCCTGATTATGCGAATAACCCATCTTCTTATGATGCTGCAGCCCGTTACAATCAGGCTGATTCAATGATATGGCTTGGCAACAACCTTACAAATCAGGAAAACTACGTGGTGACCTTTAAATATAAGGTAGAAAAGGCAGATACGCAGGTACGCTTCTCAATAGCTTCTGCAAGAACGAGCAGTATTTTCGTTGACCATAAACGTTTTGATGGCAAATATATGACTCTTTCTGATGATGGACAGTGGCACGAATATACCGTAAACTTTAAGCCTGAATTCAAGACCGAGCTTGGAA
The DNA here is from genome assembly GCA_036307305.1 of Acutalibacteraceae bacterium. GTDB lineage: Bacteria > Bacillota > Clostridia > Oscillospirales > Acutalibacteraceae > SIG607. The sequence goes on along the minus strand of JAXJXV010000022.1, from coordinate 31,688 downwards.
ATACCATTTATCTGCTTTGTTATATGAAGCAGAATGCAGATGTTACCCTTTATATTGATGACGTTAAAATTGAGCCTGTAGCTCAGCCGGGTGAGATTGTGTTCTATAAGGATACAGGTCTTGGTGAGCCGACTGCTACCGTTATGTTACGCGGTGAGAAGCTTGATTTAACCTTACCCGTACACCCAGGCGGAGCAGAGTTTTTAGGTTGGTATGCAGACCCTGAGTTTACCACACCTCTTACTGCAGCCGTAGCAGGTAAGGAAAATATAAATGCTTATGCAAAATGGTCAAAGGTTGCCGTAACCTTTAACGGCGACTATCCCTACGATACCTCCAATTACGATATCTTTGGCAATAAAATGGAGTTTGTTAATCAGAAAGGAATAGGTGTAGCGGATGACTTCGCTCTTCGCTTTACCTTTAACGGAAAGGATATCTATACACCTGCCGATAAAACCGAAAGCGGTCAGCCTGAATATATGTACGTAAGAGCCGGTATGCCTGAAAACTGCTTTAAAATAGCAGAGTTTCAAGCGGGTAAAACCTATAAGGTCACTTTTAATTACCGTTCGGGCGATGACTGTAAGACAGATTACAGTTTAAAACTTAATATTGCGCGTCCGTATAATATATGGTCAGACCGACAGGAAAATATTGCAAAAACCGTAGAAGTAAAGGCAAGTGACAAGGAATGGAAAACCTATACTGCCTACTTTAACGTAGTTCCTGATAAAGAGACTGCCACAGGCTTGTTTGTGAGAGTTTACTGTAACAATAAGCAACTTGATACCTATGTTCAGGTACTGTTTGATAACGTATTAGTAGAGGAAATAACCGCACCTTATCTTTTCCTTAATACAGGAAGTACAGAGTCTGATATAGTACGCGGAAAGGTAGGGGAAGATATCAAGCTTCCTACACCTACTCGTTTTGGATACACGTTTAACGGTTGGTATACCGATGAACAGTGTAAAACGCCTTTTACTCTAAAAAAATTCGAGGCTGGTACCGAGGGCACGATTTATGCGGGTTGGACTGCGCTTGACAGCGTTACCTATTCCTTTGAAAATTATAACTTTTCTCCCAACACCAGTAACCCCGCAATAGGCGGTGGCGCGGTAATTGAGTCAGGTGTTGCTGATTCAGGTAACAAATCGGTACATTTTGACCGAACGGTAGATGATTACAACAAGGGTGCTTCCTATATGGCCATTGCCGAGGGTGACGAGATTTTTGCTCTTGACTTTGATAGACAGTATGTTGTTACAATTAATTATAACATCAGTAAAGCACCTGCAGGACCTCTTTGGGGCGACCCACTTAAAATTTGGTTCAGAGCGTCTAATGAAAACTTCTGGGCAGGTAAAGAGGTAAGTGCTAAAACTTCAATTACTTACGTAGCGGCACAGTCAACTGCGGGAAGATGGGTAAGCGAATCCTTTGTTCTGGATTTGACTTCTGCGGCTGAAAAGGGCGCTACATACAATAAGCTATATCTTGTTTTGCAGGGCGCTGATAAATGGGATTTCTATATAGACGATATAACCGTTACTACTATTCCAAAAGGAAAAACTGTTGTAACAGTTAATAACGGCGGTTGTAAGGTTCTTCCTGATGTGATTATAGGAAATAAGGGAGAAAACTTCGCTTCAAAATTACCTGAGAGTCCTCAGGTTAAGGGTAAATATTTCTTAGGATATTATACTAAAAACAGTGTAGGCGTTTTTGAAAAAATCAAGACTGAGGACATGAAGCTTACTGACAAAATATATACAATATATGCTCGTTATATTGATTCTAAGGTAACAGAAAACTTTGATACAGGTAAGTATATTGAGGAAAGCTCAACGTTTTCAAATACCTATTCCTTCTATGACTTCGGTTATGAGATTTATGATAGCTTAGCTATAGGGAACAGCAGAGAAAACGTTACAAGCGGAAGATACAGTCTGCACCGCAAATGTTCGGACCGTTATTTAGGTAATGCAATAATACTCACACTTGCTAATCAGATAGCAGAGGGTCAGCGGTATACCGTAAGCTTTAAGGTAAAGCTTGGAGAACATCTGCACACCGACGGCGCCATTAAAATAGCTTCTAACTCAAGTGCATGGTATTCGTGGTCTGTAATGGGCGATTATCACCCAGTAGTAGCAATAAAGGACCTTAAAGAAGGTGAATGGACAGAGGTTTCTTATACCTTTAATTCTCTGGAACCGTACTTTATTGTACAGACTCCGGGTTATGTAGAAGTATTTATGGATGATTTCGTATTTACCGTTGTAGATAACGACACTCCTGTTTCTTCTCCCGTAAGTTTTACTGAATACGTTCCATTAAGACGTGACGCTGACGGTAATGTTATAGATACTCAGGATACGGCAGTAGACGTTAATTCTATAATTGACAACTCGTTAATCGGTGGTATCAATGAAAAAGCAGATAACAACATAATAATCATTGCTGTTGTTTGTGGCACAGCGGTTGTTTTAAGCGCATTAATAATTTTACTTCTTATAAAAAAGAAGAAACACAAGGCCTAGAAAGGAGATAGACCAAAATGAATATTAAAAGAATACTTAGTTTCATATTAGCTGCTGCTATGGTTTTGTCTCTGGCAGCCTGTGCTGGTTCTAAAACAGCGTCAGTTCCTTCTTATGTAGATGAGGACGGTAAATTTGTTTATAAGGTTGTTCGCTCGGGAGAACAAAAAATCCCCGTTATTGAGGATTCAAGTAAAACTGTTCGTAATACCATAAAAGATAATTTAGGTGTTAACGTGACTATGATTAAGGATACTGCTTATGAGGATTATGATAACAATTATGAAATTCTTGTAGGCGATACCAACAGAGAAGAGTCTGCTATTGCTAAACAGAGAATTATTGATAACCGTACGAATAACGCCTCTGATTTTATAGTAGCTGTAATAAACGATAAAATTTGTATAAACGCTACTGAGGATGATGCTATTAAACTTGCGGCTGATTGGTTTATAAAAACCTTTTGTCAGAGTCTTGAAACCTGGGCGTTGCTGAGAAACGATTATCAGTTTATTTATGCCCCTGAAACAATGACTACAAGCAGTAACCTTGACGGCGTAGACCTTGGTACGTTTTCGGTAGTTCTCCCTCTTAAGACGTCGCTGATGATTGGTATGGGAGCAGATGACATAATCAGTTATTATTCTGAATTTAACTATACTATGCAGAAGCTGGACGATGTTGAAGAAGAACAGAAATACGAAATACTCATAGGCGACTGTGACAGACAGGCAAGTAAATCGGTAACTGTTGAGGCTGATAATTTTATCATTAAGGTTATAGGAACCAAAATTGTTATAAAAGGCGGAAGCGTACTTGCTACATGGAGAGGTACACAAGCTTTTATAAGTCTTTTAAAGGAAGCTGAACAAAAAGAAAGTCGTCTCACCTTGACTGACGGATATACCGTTAACGGCAAGTATGATAAAAACGAGGAAGGTACTTATACACTTAACTGGTACGATGAGTTTGACGGCAATAAACTGAACCACGATATGTGGAGTCCTTACAGTACCCATGAATTGAATGATGAGCCTGAAAAGAATTCGCTTGGTGGTCTTAGCTATAGCTATAGCACCTATGGTTACTCTAATTATAGTGGTTCAGGTCTTAAAAATTTGGTTTATCAGTCAGACGGAAAGCTTAATTTAGGAATTCAGTGTATAGGAAACGATGTTATTTACTCAAGAGCTACTACCTTCTATACTATGGTTTGGCGTTACGGTGTATTGGATATATATGCAAAATTTGCACAGTATCCTGTCGCATGCTGCTTTTGGCCCAACGCTTCCGGAAACGACAATATAGGCTCTGCGTTCGGTAACCGTTTTGGTAACCAGAAGCGCACTCTTGACGTTGAAATTGATATAAGTGAAACCTTTGGAAGTTCTGATACCTTTTCTTCCAATATACATTTATGGTGGAGTAAGCATGACGCAGACGGTAGAAAGACATCGGGCATAAGCGGTCATTCTTCTATGGATGGTGATTCACGATATACAGGTAATTCCACCAATAATAAGAAATTTATTTACAACGCTGCAAAGTACGGTGATAAAGGGTTTTCGGACGACTATCATATGTATTCACTTTACTGGGATGACGAGTGTATAAAATTTGCCTTTGACGGAAAGGTTTACTGTGATTATCAGTTTGATGAAAACATGTCTCCTGGAGGCATAACCTCTATGCTGTACTTAATTATTGGTAACGGCCTGGCTCAACCAGGCTATGGAGATTCCGATAAATATGACCCTGAGCTTCACGGAAGATATTTTGAGCAACAACTGGATTACGTGCATATTTATCAGACGGGCGCAAAAACCAGTCAGCTTATAAAGGGCTGGGCAATGTATGACGGAGAATACAGCGAAGGAAAAGAAATAGATAATACGGGTACGTCCGTTATTATGTATCCCAATAACCCCATTGGCGCAGAATATTAAGAAAAAATGATCTTCGAAAGAAGAACATTTTTTCAGGGATTAGGTGCAGAAAAGTCTTTATGGCTATTTTGAGGGTAGGATTTGCTATTCCTTCCGCATAAGCCGATAAATAAAACACAGTACAGTATGTTTTTGTAGTATAAATTCCCTTTTATCACAAATAATAACATCACAATTTGAAAATTTTGTGTAGGGGAGGCTATCAGCCTCCCACGGGCGGCAGGTTGCCGCCCCTACAAACGTGATAAGGAGATTTATATATGAAAGCAACAGGAATTGTTAGAAGAATCGATGAATGAGGTATAATAACACCAATAAAAATACATATCAAAAGCGAGGTGAAAAATCACCTCGCTTTTGATATACACCCTATTTTAACAATGCGGCAACTTTTTCAGGAAAATCTAAGTAGTTATCTATGGTAATGTAATTAAAATCTGACTTATAAACCGATTCGTCATTTCCGCCCAGTCCGTAATCATCGCCGATATATACAATTTCATCGTGGGTAAAACCGTTTTCTTTACAATACAAATCAAGGGCATAATACTTATTATAAGGTTTGGGTGCCATATCAAATGACGAAGAACCGCCCACAAAAACACAGTAATCACTGAATGTGTTTACTACATCATCATATATTTTTCTGCGTTTTTTTCTATCAGGGTCAAAGGATAATTTATCCTCTTGTTTTGCTTTTGTTCCGAGAATAGGAAAAGTGACACACCCCGACGGATGATATTCAACTGATTCTCCTGCATACTCCAAGAATCCGTATTTGTTTCGCAGCGATTCTATTTTTTCGGCTACAAGTTGTTTATCACAGCCGGCAACGATATCTTTTACAATATCTATCTCACCTGTTTCGCTGTTATATTTTCCATATTGCATACCGTAGTTACCGATAATATCAATGGGAAACTTTTCTAACTGATTGAAAATTCGCATAACTTGACCTGCACCCACCATAAGCAGTGTGTATTTTTTTGAAAGTTCTGTGAGAACTGCTCTGTGTTCGGCACTTAAAGGTGTTTTATGCTGCGTTAATGTGCCGTCAAGATCCATTGCAATAACTTTTATATTCTTATACATTTTTTTCATTCCCGTAAAAATCATAGTTAATCCAAAGAACAGTATACCTGTCCTTTAAATCCTTTGCATAAAGTATGGCTTTTTCTATCTTTTCCTTGCCGTAGAGCGAATAAAACTCTTTTACATCAAGACCAACCAAGCTGAGCATATCAGAAATATCCTCACTGGCAGGCATTTCTTCTAAAATTTTTTTTATCTCGGTTTCTTTTTCCAGATAAACCTTTATTCTGTCGTTAGCATAATTGCCAACCTTATCCTGAAGTTCTATACAACCGTCTGCTACCTGTTTATACACGGATTTTATTTTGCTTTCATAAATTTCTCTTGTATCCCTAAATATCTTTGAGGGGAATTTATCTGCTAATATTTTTTCTCTTATTCCGGCGGTAATAACAGTTGAATGTGCTACATCTATTCCATGAGGGAAATATTCGGTATTATCAATAATTCCCGTTATTTCAAAGAAGTGCGACAAATGATGTTCACTTCCCGAAGCAGGTCTTGAAGAACCGGCAAAACTCATTAAAATGCCAATAATTACAAGGGCTTCCATAAGAGTTTTTATGCTTTCTTCATTTCTTTCCAAAATGCCGCTTGCGAGCTTTAATGTTCTTTCGATTTGCTCCATGGTGAGATTATAGATATAATCACAGAAATACTCGTCATTTACACACTTGCTTAATTTCCAATCATTAAGAGCAGAAAATTTACCTATTATATCGCCGTAACCCGCCTTTATCATATCAATAGGAGCGTTGCAGAGAACATCGGTATCGGCGATAATAGCCCTCGGCAGACCTGCTTTATATGTAACCTTCATACCGCCTGTAATCATAGCCGCACCGTCAGACGCATAACCGTCCATAGACGGAGCAGTAGCTACAATGATATAAGGGATTTTGCTTTCAAAAGAAACATATTTGCATAAATCCTGAATTACGCCCGAGCCAATACCCACAATCATATCAATATCTTTTAAATTTTCGGTGACAGTATTGATAGCATCCTCATCAGGTACTAAAACGTTTCTGCCTGTAAAAATAACCGTTTTTATTTGCTTATCAATTAAAACGGCAACGGTTTTCTCGCCTGCTGCACTAAAAGTATTTTCATCGGCTACTATTAAAACGTTTTTACATTTTTCGCAAATCTCTTTTAAATAAGAAATTGCACCCTTTTCAATATACACATAATTAATGTCGCAAGTGTGTACTTTTCCGCAAGAGCAATTAACACCGCTGAGCAGTTTATTTATATCCAAAATAAATTCTCCTTTACAAAATAATATATTTAAGTTATACTGTACCTGTCAAAATAAATCAATAATTATTCAAAAAATGACCAAAGAAAGAAAAATATATGTCAAAAACTTAAAAATCGGTCAAAACCAGTCAGAATGAAGGGTGAAAATGTTTAATAAAGAACGTCAACAAGAAATAATGAGCATACTAAAAACCACCAATGGTTTTGTCTCAGTCAAACAACTTTGCGATACTTTGTTTGCTAGTGAATCAAGCATTCGCAGAGATTTGAAAGCTTTAGAGAAGCGGGGACTTGTTAAGAGAAACTATGGCGGAGCTTCCCTTATGACAAACCATTCAAATATTGTAACCTTTAACCATCGCACCCGTCAAAATATTGCTGCCAAAAGAGAAATCGCAAAAAAAGCAGCAGCTCTTATAAAAGATGGTAATATTATTTTTCTTGATCAATCCTCAACTGCGTTTTATCTGGCCAATGAGCTTATAAACCGAAATTCTCTTACAGTAGTAACAAATAATATAGAGATTATGATGCTACTTTCAAATTCAGGAATTAAACTTATATCCTCTGGTGGATTTTTGAGTGCTGAGAACAGAAACTGCCTGATCGGTGGCGATGCACAAAAAACATTTGAAAATGTATTTGCAGATATTATGTTTTTTTCTGTAAAAGCCATCTCAGATGACGGCTTGGTTACCGATTGCTCAAGAGAAGAAATTATTGTCAGAGAAACTATGCTTAAAAACGCTGATAAAAAGGCGCTTTTATGCGATAGTTCAAAATTCAGTGTCCGTGCACCCTTTAAGCAATGTGAGCTTGGCGATGTTGATTATCTCATTAGCGAAGAAAACTACGCACAGCACTTCTCAAAATACCAAGGCAAAATTGAATTATTGTAAAAATACAATTTAGATGCTCAGTATAAATCTCCTCAAATTACAGATAATAAGAACCACACGGTGTTTCCAAAATTGGAAATTTTGGACACCTGAGTGAACCTTGTTACTCGCGTTCGCTCGTAATATACAACACAATTTGAAATTAAAGGAGAATTTATATATGAAAGCAACAGGTATTGTGAGAAGAATAGAGGCTTGTGTTATTAAAACACCAAGAATATACATAGCAAAAGCGAGGTGAAATTCACCTCGCTTTGATACAATCCCCAATTTTGTGTAAAGTCCAGTACAATACCGAACTCATTCACGTACAATTTGATATTTAATTTTGTCTAAACTTTGGGGTTCACTTCATAATCAGGAGACCCCGAGTGATTAAACTGATAAAACATATTTTAACCCCTATAAAAAGTCAAATATTGTCTATATATTATACGATATATTGCGAGAAAAGTCAAATAATTTGCTATATAATAAATTCGAAATATTTTTATACGAGGTGTTTTATATGTTGTGGATTTCTTCAACTGAAAACGAAAAGTGGAGCGAGAACAATCACTTAACCGAGGAAAAGGGTTCGGAACTCACTATCGGTCGGGAACAGGGAAAAGCACTGTTTGGGTGGGGCTGTTGCATAAGCGAAATATGTGCCAAAGCAATTTTTTCGCTAAACAAAGAAGCTCAGCAAGAAATTTTTGATGAGCTTTTTTCTAAAGAAGAATGTGGTTTTGATTACTGCCGTCTGTCTATAGGAGCAAATGATTTTGCTGAAAGCTGGTACAGTTATAACGAGACCGACGGTGATTACGGTATGGAGAACTTCTCAATAGACAGAGATAGAAAATATATTATTCCTGCTATAAAAGAGGCACAAAAGCGCTCCTCTGATATAAGGTTCTTTGCGTCGCCTTGGAGTCCTCCAACATGGATGAAATATCCCAAGGTATATAATTTTGGGCGCCTTGTGACAACACCCGAAAATTTAAAGGCGTATGCACTTTATTTCAGAAAATTTATAGAGGAATATGAAAAAGAAAATATTGTTATATCTGCTGTATGTCCTCAAAACGAGTTTTTTTCCAATCAAAAATTTCCCTCCTGCGTATATTCGGCTAAAGAACTTGAGAACTTTATGTGTTATCTGGTGGATGAGATCAAGGATATGACCGATATTTATTACGGTACCTGTAATGGACCTGACGGCTACGGCGAAGAGGGAACTCACAATGTTTTTCTTAACTATTTAATGCAAAACCCCAAGCTCAGACAAAATGTAAAGGGCGCAGCATTCCAATGGAACGGTAAATATTCCGTGATGCAGGCTAATGAGGACTTTCCTGAGCTTGATATCATTCAAAGCGAATGTCAGTGCGGAGACGGTAAAAACACCTGGGATTATGCAATGTTTACCTATAGTCTTATACATCACTACTTCTTAAACGGTGTACGTGCCAACGTTTATTGGAATATGGCTTTGGAAAGCGATTCGATGAGCAGTTGGGGATGGAAGCAAAATTCATTGATAAGTGTAAAGGACGGTAACTATACCTTCAATCCTGAGTTCTATTTACTGAAGCATTTTGCAAATCTTATTAAAAGAGGTGCCGTAATGCTTTCTACCGTTGGTGAAATGAGTTCTAATTCCACAGTTTTTAAGAATACCGACGGTTCGATAGTTGCGGTTATTCTTAATCCCTTTGAATTTGAAAAGATCGTTACCATAGAAAGCAAGAACTACCGCTTAAAACCTCGCTCTTTTAATACTATCAAAATCAAATGAGCGATATGGATAAGAACATGAAATATTTTATAGGCGGAAATTGCAACTTGCTATTGCAATTTCAAAAGAAAAATTTTGAGAAAAAACAGCATATTTTGACCTATACATAGCAAAAGCGAGGTGAATTTCACCTCGCTTTTACACTTAACTATTTTAATGTGTTGCCGTTAAAAGATGCGTGGCTAACATATGTGCTACCTGTAAATGGGTTTATTTCTACTTCAGCAGAGAAAGTAGTTGTTTTGTTAGCAGGACCCATTTTTGCGGAGCCGCTCAATTCAACTACATATTTAAAATCCGATAATTCTACATCATAATACGTTTGTTCAAAAGACATGAAATGATAATACTTATCAGATAGTATATTTTGCCGTTGTGCCAAATAAATGGCTGCAGCATTTTCAGCTTTTTTCGGTGCGGCAATATAATTAGTTGTAAATATTGTTATAAAAAAAGCGGTGGACAATGTAATCAATAAAGTTAATGCCAATTTAATTTTTATGTTAATCCTTTTTGAACCGTTTCTTCGGACTTGCAGTATTTTTTCGGTTGTATCATCGTCTATATTACACTTTTTTGTTGCCACAGGAGTGACAAATATAGCGGAAGAATCAGGATCGTTTTTTTCTTCATCCTGTGCTACTTCCTCTAATTTTTCTATTTTTTCATTGGTGCTTTTTTCCACCACCTGAATGTTATTAAATGATTTCGCATATAAAAAGCAAATACTAGCAATTAATATAAACACAAAAAATAAATTAATTTTCGTGGCCGCAAAAAAAACAAAGTAAAAATCAAAAGCACCAATAACTAAGGCTGCAATCTCAAGACCGTTTCCTTTCTTTGCTTTTCTCTTGCGAAAGTACTTTGATAAAATTGGGAATAATATGGCAACAATGCTTAATATTATCCACAAGGCAAATATATCTGTACCAGCCAATAACATTACATAAGAAATAAATGCGAGTATACTTATTAATACCGATATAATTGAAAAAATAGAAATTTTATTCACAAAATCATCTCACTCTTTTGAAATATTGCATTTTTATTCTACCAAAACCTTAATGTTTTGTCAAATATATACGACATCTCAAAATGCAAAATACCAAGTATAAATTTCTTTTAATAACAAATACTAACATCACGATTTGAAATTAAAGGAGAATTTATATATGAAAGCAACAGGAATTGTACGTAGAATAGATGCTGGTGTTATAATAACACCAAAGCTAGAAAAAACGTATAAACACTAAGGTTTTTGGGTGAATTTTAAAAAATAACTTTTGTTGAAAAATGAGTCGAACTATGGTATAATATACCAAGAGGTGACTTAATAAAAGTGGAACGTAAACAAAAACTTGATGTTATAGGTCAAGTAGAACATATGAAAAACAAAGGAATAAAATTTAATATTGAAGATGAGAGTTTTGCAATTAATTATTTGCGCAATAATACATATTATTTCAAACTAAAAGCATATGGAAAATTATATGATAAATATAATTCAGGTGATAATAAAGGGCAATATTTAAATTTAGAATTTGCATATCTGCGTGATTTGGCAACGGTAGATTCATTATTAAGGAAGAAAATATTAAGCATTGCGATAGATGTGGAACATTATCTAAAAGTTAAACTTTTACAGGATTTTAATAAGTCGAACGAAGACGGATACGATATTATTGAAGCGTTTAAGAATTTAGATCCACAACATTTTGAGAACGAAATAAAGAATAAATCATATGGAAGAGCTTGTAAAGATCTTGTAGAAAAATATAAAAACGATTTTGCTATTTGGAATTTTGTAGAAATAATAAGTTTTAAAGATTTTCAAGATTTATATAAGCTTTTCTATTCAAGAAATAAAGAATTGTTTTGTTTGAAAAAGAACAAAGAAAATTTTAAGGGCGAATTTTTTTACTTGATAACTCCTGTTAGATTATTAAGAAATGCTGCCGCACATAACAACTGTTTATTAATAGATTTAGTAAAAACACCGGATTTGTCTTTCGAACCTGAATATACGGTTTGTACTTTTTTAGGTAAAAACGGAATAAAAAATACAACAATAAACAAACAAATGTCCAAACCGGTTATTAATGATTTTTGCGTGTTGCTTTATTTGTATTCACTGGTTGCGCCTTTAAAGGCACAGCAGCATGCTTTTGAAGAGTTAAAAGACTTTTTTGATAACCGAATTATTAAGCATAAAGAGTATTATAAAAACAATTCTATTCTTTTATCTGCATATGATTTTATGAAAAAGGTAATAGATATTTTTTATGAATCCTCACAAAATGTATAATTCTCTTCACAAAATGTAAAGATTTTTCTTGACAAAATGAAAAAAAGTACATATAATAGTACTGTAGAAAAAAAACAAATACCATTGTTTTTAGTGGATCGGTGCCTGCACTGGTCCTATTTTTTTATTTAAAGAGCAACAGCGGAGTGGATTTCCACTCCGCTTTAAATGTCTCCGTATGATTTATCTATAAGACTTGTTTTGCCGAAAAAGTTTTCATTAGGAAAATGTGTTTCTCGCCATTTGGGGTTGTACTTATCGGCGTATTTTGAAAAACTCCAAGCCTTTTCACTCACAGAACCGCTGCTCATATGCATTCTTTGAGCAAAATTATAACTTGCATAGTATACTACAAAAAATGAAAGTGTATCAGCAAACTGTTTATAGTCATCTAACAAGTAAAGCTTGTGGGTGTATTTATAATCATTTACCGAAAGATAGGTTTCTACCAAAGCAATTTGAGTGTCACCTTGGTAAATTGTAACGTAATTAAATGAGCCACGAGATAGAGAATAGCAATGGAATATTTCTCCGCTGTCTAACGCTATTGCATAAAAACTTTTTAGAAAACCGTGTTTTGAAAACACAATACTTCCATAAATGTTATCGTTTTTGTAAAGGTGAAAAACTCTTGTTAGATTCGCCTCTCCAAACAAGTATCGCAAAGGGATATAATTAACCCATTTGGAAATATTATAAACACCTTTTATTGTGTTTTCTTTATTGGAAAGTGTTATGGATTGTAAGCGACTGATACTTCCTGCATCACCGCTGTAATAAAAGTTTTCACTTTCAATATCGTAAGATTGCTTAATGTTTGATGCCGTTTGAGAAATTTTTATAATCATCAAATCACCGCCTTTAATTTATTATAACACATTTCATTTCAAAAGTAAATTCAAGCAGTATAAATCTCCTTAAAATACAGATACTAACAACACAATTTGTAATTTAAGGAGAAATGTATATATGAAAGCAACAGGAATTGTACGTAGAATAGAGGAATATGGTATAATAGGACAAAAATTGTCGAATACGCACAAACATTGGATTTATAGCAATTTTTAATGGGACTCAATTTGCACATAACATTATAAACATATAGAAAAAATGCGGGGTGGGGAATCCACTCCGCATTTTCTATGATAGTTTTTCGTAAAGATTTTTAATATAGGTTTTAGGCGAAACACCTATTTTATTTTTAAATACGGTGGAAAAATAAAGCGGGTCAGTATAACCTGATAACAGTGCGACATTTTTTATGGAATCAATACCGTTTTCAAAAAGGGAAATGGCATATTTAATTCTGAAATTCTGCAAGTATTCAGTATATCCAATACCGCTTTTTTTCTTAAAAATATGAGATAAATACTTTGAGTTGTAGCCTAATTCTTCTGCAATAGAACTGATTGATAATTGCGGATTTGAAAAATCCTCTTCGGTTATTTCTATTATTTTATTAACGCAGCTGTCATATTTTTCATGTTCATAGTTTAGCCTTGAAAAAGTGTATAGAAGGATACTTTCGGAAACAAGGTCAATATTTTCTTTTGAGGCTCGCGAAAGGCTTTCCATCCATAGAGGGATTAGTCCATCCAAACCCGAAAAGATCCTGTTGGATTCGTTTATGCCGAATCTCCGAAATAACTCATAGGAGCGCAGCCCTTTGAAATCAATATACATATATTGAAATCCGACTTCGCCCTCAAAAAAATAGGTTTCATTTTCAAAAAGAATGATAACGTTTCCAACGGAACACAGGTAAGAAGCGGTGTTTAGATTGAGTTTCCCCGATTGATTCGTAATCAAAACTATTCGGTGAGTAGGTTCCGGTTCGGAATGGCGCATGGCACTCGGATTGGTTTCCAAAATGAACTGTGTGGGCATCAGTTGACCGGTCATATCCGCAGGAACAAATTTACAAATGTTTTTTGACTTCATAAAACCTATACTCCTTTCAATGTGTTTTTCAGTATATCATACCCAAATAGCAAAATCAAACTTTTTTTAATAATTTCATAGAATTATTCCATTGAACAAAAAAAGAAAAGTGAATATAATGAATGTAAAGAAACGAGGTGAAGCTATTGTATTATGCGCTTATCATATTGTCGGTTGTAATGTTTGGCGGATGTTTTGCACTAAAAGATGTTTATCGGAGAATAAAAGGAAGCGGCATTAAAATAAGCTTGCAGTTTTCTTTGATAGGCTCCTTGGCGGGTTTTGTGTTCTTAATGATAGCAAACGGCTTGAAATTTGAATTCACACCGTTCACGCTCGTTATGGCTATACTTGCTTCCTTTAATGGCTTTGCGTTCACCTTTTGCTCTTTTAAAGCCCTTGATAGAATTAATCTATCTCTTTATTCATTGTTTTCGATGCTTGGCGGTATGGTACTCCCGTTTTTACAGGGCATACTGTTTTACGGCGAAAAAATTACGGTTGCAAAAGCAGTCTGTTTTTTATTTATAACATTTGCACTCGTATTAACGGTAGAAAAAGGCGAAAAAAAGCAGGGCACTGTTTACTATGTATTAGTATTTGTCCTTAATGGTATGTCAGGAGTGCTTTCGAAAATTTTCGCTGAATCGAACTTTCCGAAAACAAGTGCGGCAGGATATACGAATTTAATGTCTATTTGCAGTGTAGTTATTTCCGGAGTTTTATTGTTGATTATTTCCAAAAAGCAACCGCAGAGTGAAAAGTTTTCATTTGCGGGAACGGTTATAGGTGCCGCCTCGGGAATTACTAATAAAATAGCAAATTTAGTTCTTGTTATAGCATTAGCTCATGTTGATGCATCTGTTCAATACCCGATGGTTACGGGCGGAGTGATGATTGTTTCTACCCTTATCTGTTTTTTTGGAAAGAACAAACCATCAAAAAAAGAAATTTTATCAATTATAGTTGCTTTTATTGGATTGCTTTTGTTGTTTGCAATACCGATCTGAAAAATATAAGGAGTTGTTTTTATGAAAAAAATCAAAATAGGTATTTTTGGTGTTGGCAGAGGAATGGATCTTGCAAAGGATTTTATGCTTCTCGGTGCTGATATTGCCGCCATCTGCGATTTTAATGAAGAGCGTTTGGAAGAGGCAACCAAAAAAGTAGGAAAAGATACGGCGGTTTATTCCGATTTCGATTCTTTTATTGAGCATGATTTGGATGCAGTAGTTCTTGCTAATTATTTCCATGAGCACACACCATTCGCAATAAAATGTTTTGAAAAAGGAATCCATGTTTTCAGCGAGTGTATAAGCAACGGAACTATGGCAGAGGGTATAGAATTGCTAAAAGCGATTGAAAAGAGTAATAGTATTTATATGCTTGCAGAAAACTATCCCCAAATGATATTCAACCGCGAAATGAAACGCGTTTGCGATGGTGGAACTTTGGGTAAAATTCTTTATGCAGAGGGTGAGTATAATCATCCGGGCGATCCTAATGATGTAAAATTCAAAAAAACATATAACTATTTTCCTGAGCATTGGCGCAATTTCTTGCCGCGAAGTTATTATATAACGCATTCTTTGGGTCCCGTTATGTGGGCAACCGGAGCGACTCCTAAGAAGGTAACATCTTTCGCTTCTTTTGCACCTATAGAGGGAGATGCTCCTACAGCGAGCTTTAGCGGTGATAGAGTTTCCATTGTTACAACTCAAAATGATGACGGTTCCATTTTCCGAATAACCGGTTGTGCTGCATTTGGTGGACATCATAATGCATATAGAATATGCGGAACAGAAGGACAGATAGAAAATTTACGTGGAATGGGCAATAAAGTAATGCTCCGTTATAACGGTTGGTCAAAGCCTGAAGGTATGGATGAGGTAAATCTTTATGAGCCTAAATGGAATGATCCTGATGAAGAAATATTCAAAACCAGCGGTCACGGTGGAGGAGATTATTTAACCGCTCGCGTGTTTCTTGACTGTATAAAGAAAGGCAAACAACCGGAACATCCTTTTGATATATATAGTGCTATCAATATGTCTTCGGTTGCAATTCTTGCCCACCGTTCAATGCTTGAAGGCGGCAAGCCGTATGACATTCCCGATTTCACTAAGGAAGAGGATTGCAAGCTCTATGAAAATGACCGTTTGTCACCGTTTTACGGTGTCGATGGTAGTGATCCCGTAATACCTTGCTGTTCTCATACGGATTTTAAACCTACCGAAAAACAGATTGAAAATTACAAAAAGGCATTGGGATTAAAGTAGTAAAACCGGACGGCAAATAACAATTTATAATAAATAAAATTAATTTGCAGATTTTTAAATAATCTTTTAATCAGAATAAATCTCCTTGTTTTACAGATAATAGTATCACTATTACTAAAACAAGGAGATTGATTTATATATGAAAGCAACAGGAATAGTTCGTAGAATTGACGATTTAGGTCGTGTTGTTATCCCCAAAGAAATCAGAAGAACGATGCGGATTCGTGAAGGCGACCCATTGGAAATATTTACCGGTACGGGTGGCGAGGTGGTATTCAAAAAATACTCACCCGTAGGTGAGCTTTCGGATTTTGCGGGGATTTATGCAGAATCCTTAGCAAAGCACTGTTCGGTATCGGTAATTGTTTGCGACAGGGACAGTTGTATTGCGGCGGCGGGGGTATCAAAAAAGGAAGTTATTGAGCGTCGAATTTCTCCTGCCCTTGAAGAAATTATTGAGTCAAGGCAGGAAGCGGTATTTTCTGCTGATAAAAAAACAGAGGCGCTTGAGGGACTTGAGTATAGTCTGCTTTTTGCCGCACCCATTATTGCAGGTGGAGATTTATGCGGTTGTGTTGCCCTTATAGGCGACGGTCAGACAAGTGAAAGTGACATAAATCTTGTCCGTGTAGCCGCCCTGTTTTTAGGCAAACAGATGGAAGAATAAAAAATACTTGATTTTTTTGACATTTGGTGGTATAATACCATCAAGTAAGAAAGGAAATGAGTGAGCGGTCAAAAGCCGCTCACTTTTCTTTCGCAAAATACGAGGTGATTTTTTTGGCAAACATAGCAGATACCGTAGCTTCTCTTATTAAGGAAACGGTAGAGGCTCAGGGCGTTTCTCTTTGGGACGTTCGCTTTGTTAAAGAGGGCGCAGACTGGTTTTTGAGAATTTTCATCGACAAGGCTGATGGCATTTCTATTGACGACTGCGTAAACGTTTCTCACGCTGTTGACCCCATTATTGATGAAGCAGACCCTATTGACCGTTCCTATACTATGGAGGTTTCTTCTCCGGGTATTGAACGTGAGCTTACCCGTGCCGAGCATTTTCATATTATGCAGGGTAAGGAAATAAAAGTAAAGCTTTATAAAGCAGAGGACGGCGTTAAGGAATTTATCGGTACCCTTAAAGGCTACAGCGAAACACTTGTAATTGAAACCGAAAACGGTGAAAAAGAATTTGATAAAAAAGCCGTTGCAAAGGTTTATTTATACGAAGAAGATTAATTGGAGGTATAATGGAAAATGGCTAGAAAAACAGTTAAGAAAAAGGAAAACGATTATTCTGAATTTTTTGCGGCTCTTGCTGCAATGGAGGAGGAGAAAGGTATTCCTCAGGAATTTATCGCTCAGAAAATTGCAGAGGCAATAGTCGTTGCTTCCCGTAAGGACTACGGCGGAAACGACGTTGTACAGTGTACCATCGACCCCGAAAATAAAATTTTCAGCGTTGTTGCAAGAAAAGAGGTTGTTGAGGAAATTGAAAACCCCTATACACAGATGTTAGTGGAAGAAGCTGTAAAAATTGACCCTAATGCACAGGCTCAGGGCTTTGTAGACATTAAGCTTGACCCTGCAAAATTCGGCAGAGTTGTAGCTCAGAATTCAAGAAACAACTTCCATCAGGGCGTAAGAGACGTAGAGCGTGGTCACACCCTTGCCCAGTTCCAGAGCAAAACAAAGGAAATCGTTACCGCTTCAGTACAGCGTATTGACCCCAAGACAGGCAACGCTACCATTCTTATCGGTCATGCCGAGGCTACACTGCCTAAGAGCGAACAGGTTCCCGACGAGATTATTAAGGAAGGCGACCATATTAAAGTTTATATCGTTGACGTTAAAGAGACCGAAAGAGGTCCCCGCGTAATGCTTTCCCGTACACACGCCGACCTTGTTAAGCGTCTTTTTGAAACTGAGGTTCCTGAAATTTTCGACGGCACAATTCAGGTTAAATCCATTTCCCGTCAGGCAGGTTCCCGTACTAAAATTGCCGTTTACAGCGCTGATAGTGAGATTGATGCAATCGGTGCTTGTATCGGTCAGCACGGCGCACGTGTTAACAAAATCGTTGAGGAATTAAGCGGTGAGAAAATCGACATTGTTAAATACAGTGACGACCCTGCCGCATTTATCAGCGAGGCTCTTTCCCCTGCTAAAGTTCTTTCTGTTGAAATTCTTTCAGAGGACCCCAAGACCTGCCGAGTAACCGTTCCTGATTCTCAGCTTTCTCTTGCTATAGGTAACAAGGGACAGAACGTTCGTCTTGCCGCAAGACTTACAGGCTGGAAGATTGACATTCATCCCGAAAGCGGTTTTTACGAGGGTAGCTCAGAGGAATAAGCTATGGTAAAGAAAATACCTATCCGTCAATGTACCGGTTGCTCTGAGAGAAAACCCAAAAACGAGCTTATACGTATTGTTAAAACTCCCGAAGATAAAATCGTGCTTGATTTTTCGGGCAAACAAAACGGCAGAGGCGCATATATTTGTAGAAACGAAAACTGTCTGACCCTTGCCGTTAAGAAAAAGCGTATTGACAACGCCTTCGGTGTAACCGTACCCGAAGAAGTGCTTGAATGTTTAAAAAAGGAGCTAACTTCCGGTGAATGATAAAATCCTAACTTTGCTTGGTTTTGCAAGTAAATCGGGCAACCTTTCAAATGGTGCCGACTCTGTAAAAGAGATGCTGAAAAAACACAAGGCAAAGCTTGTTATCATAGCAAAGGATATTTCGGAAAAATCACGTAAAGAGATAAAGTATTTCGCGTCGCAGAGTAGCATTCCCGTTATTGACGCCGATTTTGATATAGAAACTTTATCCCACGCCACAGGTAAAAAAGGCGGTATTTTAAGCGTGAATGAAATTGGCTTTGCAAATGCAATCAGAGGAGGAAATGCTAATGGCAAAAATTAAAATTAGCGATTTTGCTAAAGATTTAAATATGTCTGCAAAAGACCTCGTTGCCTTTATTCAGAAGGTAACGGGTGTTGAAAAGAAAACTGCAGGCAGTATAGAAGAAAGCGAGTTCAATGTTATTCTTGATAAATTAACAGCCAAAAACTCGGTTAAAAGCTTTGATGAATACTTTGCAACAGGCGCAGAAGCAAGTGAGAAAAAGGCTGCTGAGCGTCAGGCTGAAAAGGACAAGAAGTTTGCCGACCAGATGGCTATTCTTGAACAGCTGAGGGCGGCTCAGGCAGCTCAGAACGGTTCTGACAAAAAGGAAGAGGCTAAGGAAGAAAAGAAGCCCGTTAAAAAGGAAGAAAAGAAAGAAGAAAAGCCTCAGCCTAAAAAGGAAGAAAAGAAAGCCGAGCCTAAAAAGGAACAGACCGACTCTAAACCTAAGGAAAAGGCTCAGGAGAAAAAGGAAGAGGTTAAGGAATTTAAGACCTCTGACCCCAATCCCTTTAAAAAGCGCGAAAAGAAAGAAAATGCAGGTGCAGCTCCCAACAGAGGCCCTGCAGAAATCCGTCGTGTTGATACCCGTACCAATACAATTGATATGGAAAAATACAACGAGAAGTATGAGAATATAGCACCTGCTAACTCTATGAAGGATAATTTCTCTAAAAAGCAGAAAATCCGTCAGAAGTCACAGGACTACCGTCGTCCTCAGGGCGCAAAGAGAGAGACAGAGGCTGATAAGCTCCGTCGTTTACAGCTTGAAAAAATCAAGAAAACTCCTATTCTCGTTACCGTTGGCGATGAAATCACCGTAGGCGAACTTGCCGAAAAATTAAAGAAAACCGCCGCAGAGGTTATCAAAACCCTTATGAAGCTGGGTATGATGGCTTCTGTTAATCAGGTGATTGACTACGATACCGCTGAAATCGTTGTTACCGAAATGGGCGGAAGAATTGAAAAACAGGTTGTCGTTACCATTGAAGACAGAATTATGGACGATACCGAGGATACAGAGGACACCTTAAAGCACAGAGACCCTGTTATCGTTGTTATGGGTCACGTTGACCACGGTAAGACCTCTATTCTTGATGCAATCCGCAAATCCTCTGTGGCTTCAGGTGAAGCAGGTGGTATTACTCAGCACATCGGTGCTTACAGAGTAAACTACGAGGGCAACAATATAACCTTCCTTGACACCCCAGGTCACTCTGCATTTACCGCCATGCGACTTCGCGGCGCTATGGCTACCGATATAGCAGTATTGGTTGTCGCCGCCGACGACGGTATTATGCCTCAGACCATTGAAGCTATTAACCACGCTAAAGCCGCAAACGTACAGATTATCGTTGCTATAAATAAAATGGATAAGCCTGAGGCTAATCCCGACAGAATTCTACAGCAGCTTACCGAACACGAGCTTGTTCCTGAAAAATGGGGCGGCGATGTTATCTGTGTTCCCGTATCTGCAAAAACAGGCGAGGGTATTGATACCCTGCTTGAAAATATTCTTCTCGTTGCCGACGTTATGGAGCTTAAGGCTAACCCCGACAGACGCGCAAAGGGTATCGTTATTGAAGCCCGTCTTGATAAGGGACGCGGTCCTGTAGCTACCCTTCTCGTTCAGGGCGGTACTTTGCGTCCGGGCGATATTATCGTTGCAGGTACTACCGTTGGCCGAGTTCGTACTATGACAAATGAAAACGGCAAGGCTTTAAAGGAAGCAGGACCAAGTGTTCCCGTTGAAATTACAGGTCTTACCGAAACTCCCGCCGCAGGTGATTCCTTTGACGCAGTTAGCGACGAAAGACTTGCCCGTGAGCTTGTTGAACAGCGTAAGGCTAAGATAAAAGAGGAAGAATTCAACGCCGCTACAAAGGTTACTCTTGATAACCTCTTTGGAAAACTCTCTGAGGGCGACCTTAAAGAGCTTGGCGTTATTATCAAAGCCGACGTACAAGGCTCTGTGGAGGCTGTCAAGGATTCTCTCGTTAAGCTTTCAAATGACGAAGTACGGGTAAAGGTGCTTCACGGCGGTGTTGGCGCTATTAATGAATCCGACGTTGTTCTGGCTGGTACGGGCGGCGCTATTATCGTTGGCTTTAACGTTCGTCCCGACCCCGTTGCAAAGGAACTTGCCGAGAGAGACGGCGTTGATATCCGTCTTTACAGAGTTATTTATGACTGTATTGATGAAATTGAAGCCGCTATGAAGGGTATGCTTGCTCCTAAGACCCGTGAGGTTGTTATCGGCGATATTGAGGTAAGAGATACCTATAAGATTTCCAACGTAGGTACTATTGCAGGTTGTTACGTAACCAGTGGCAGAGTGACCAGAAACGCTTCTATCCGTGTAGTTCGTGACGGTATTGTTGTTGCGGAAGACGCCATTGCTTCCCTCCGTCGCTTTAAGGATGACGTAAAGGAAGTTGCTCAGGGCTACGAATGTGGTATAAGTCTTGAAAAATTCGGCGATATTAAAATCGGTGACGTTTTTGAAGCCTATATCATTGAGGAGTACAGAGACTGATGGCTGGGTATAAAATTGACAGAATAACCTCTGACGTACGTATTGCAATGGCAGATATACTGCGTGATATCAAGGACCCCAGAGTAAGTAAAATGCTGAGCATAATAAAGGTTCAGGTAACCAACGACCTTTCCTACGCCACCTTTTACGTCAGCGCTATTGAGGGCAAGGAAATGACCGAGTCCTCAGTAAAGGCATTAAAGGGCGCGGCAGGATATATCCGCAGAGAGCTTGGCGCAAGGGTTAAAATGCGCAAGGTTCCTGAGGTTCGATTCGTTGCTGATGATTCTATCGCCTTCAGCGCTCATCTTTCAGCAATCCTTGATTCTATTGAGGGAGGCGAAAATGCCGATGAAGAAAACGGTTGAGCTTACTCCTGACAGTCGGTGTAACGAGCTGACTTTAACAGAGGTATGTGAATTCTTAAGAAATCACGACGATTATCTTATTCTTTGCCACGCCACCCCTGACGGAGATACTCTTGGCAGCGCTTTTGCACTTGCAAGAGGTCTTAAAAACGCGGGAAAGCGCTGTATGATTAAGTGCGCTGATGAAATTCCCGCCAAATACAGCTACTTCACATCCCTGTTTGACAACAGTGAAATCGACTATAAAACCGTTGTTGCCGTGGACGTTGCAGATATTGTTCTTCTTGGTAGCATTGCAGGTGATTTCGTAGGTAAAATCGACCTCTGTATTGACCATCATATTTCAAATACCCGCTTTGCAGACAATCTGTATCTTGACAGTCAGGCGGCGGCAAACTGTGAATGTATCTACGATATATTCCACTGTATGCCTATGCCCTTTGACAATATATGCGCTTCTGCAATTTACACAGGTCTTTCTACCGATACAGGCTCTTTCAAATATTCAAACGTAACGGCAAAGACACACAGAATTGCAGCCGACCTTTACGCCTTCGATTTTTCTCCAAGCGAAGTCAGCCGTCTTATGTTTGATACCAAATCTCGCGGCAGACTTGAACTTGAAAGAATGGTGCTTGACAGCGCACAGTTTTATTTTGACGATAAATGTATGGTGCTTGTTGCTACCAATGAAATGAAAGAAAAAACGGGCTGTAACGATAACGACCTTGAGGGCGTTGCAGTTATTTCCCGTTCTGTTGAGGGTGTTCTTGCAGGTGTTTCTATTAAAGAGAAGGAAAACGGAAATTACAAAATTTCCCTTAGAACATATCCACCTCTTAATGCTTCGGAAATATGCAAGGTGCTTGGTGGCGGCGGACATAAAAATGCCGCAGGCTGCAGCCTTTCAGGTAATATTGAGGATGTAAAAAAACAGGTTTTAGCCGTTATCGGCAAAGCGTTGGAGGAAAGCAATGCAGGGTCTTCTTCTCATAAATAAGCCCGAGGGTATAACCTCCTTTAAAGCCGTTTCTGTTATACGGCGTCTTACAAACACAAAAAAGATAGGACACACCGGTACGCTGGACCCATTAGCTACCGGTGTTCTGCCGATTTTGTTGGGTAGAGCTACCTGTCTTTGCGACTATCTTTTAACCAGTGATAAACGATATACCGCCACCGTCAAGGCAGGTGTTGTTACCGATACCCTTGATATTACGGGAAACGTGATAAAAGAGTCGTTACCTGACTTCTCAGAAGCTCAGCTTAAAGCCGCTATAGAGCATTTCACAGGCGATATCACACAGTATCCACCTGTTTTTTCTGCTATAAAAAAAGATGGCGTTCCTCTTTATAAGCTTGCCCGTCAGGGCAAGGAAGTTGAGGTTGAACCAAGACAGGTTACAATTCACAGTATAAAGCTTCTTAGTTTTAATGAAAAAGAACACACCTTTAAAATAGACGTGCTTTGTTCAAAGGGCACGTATATCCGTTCTCTTTGCAGGGATATCGGCGAGTTTCTCGGTTGCGGCGCTACTATGACAGAGCTTACCCGTACCAAAACAGGTGATTTTTCTATAGAGCAGTGTGTCGGTCTTGACGACCTTACAGAAGAAAATATTTCTTCTTATTTATTAAGCGAGGAACTTGCGGTTTCTCATTTTTCTGAGCTTTTCATCAGTGAGAAACAAGCCGTACGCTTTTCAAACGGCGGTAAGTTATCCTTTGACAGAGTGAAAGGCGATATAACCGATAACGCCTGTTACCGCATTAAGTATAATGATACCTTTATAGGCATCGGCTATGCCGACGGTGAAAATAAGGAAATACGGGTTAAATGCCTTGTTAATCAAATAGGACAGTGAATTGAATGGAAAAAACTGCAATAGCTCTTGGCACCTTTGACGGTGTTCATCTTGGCCATAAAGCCGTACTTGAGGCTGCTGTAAACAGCGGTATTTTTGCCGTTGCTGTCGCATTTGAAATTCCGCCCAAGACTTATTTTTCAAAGGAAGGTATAATTCTTACAGATAAAGAAGAAAAAACCCGTCTTATAAAGCAAACAGGCATAAAAAAAATAGATTATCTTGATTTTTTAAAGGTAAAGGATATAAGCGCAAAGGATTTTTTCGACTATCTTATAAAAAAATACGCCCCCTCTTTAATTGTTTGCGGATATAACTATAGCTTTGGAAAAGGCGGACAGGGGAATACAGAGCTTTTAGAAGAACTTTGTGTAAAAAACGGTATTACCCTTAAGGTTATTGACAAGGTTACTTTAGATGGCGAAGCCGTTTCAAGCACCCATATAAGAAATCTGATAAAGGACGGTAATGTAAAAAAAGCCGCCCTTCTCTCAGGACAGCCTTTTTCTATCAGCGCACAGGTTATTCACGGAGATGAGCGTGGCAGAAAAATAGACTTTCCCACTGTCAATCAACTCCTTGAAAAGGATATAGCAACTGTTAAGTTCGGCGTATATATGAGCAAGGCGATAATTGACTCTAAGGAATATTACGGTATGACGAATATAGGACTTCGCCCTACTTATCCTGCCCACTCGCCTATAATGGAAACTCATTTTTTTGATTTTCACGGCAACTTGTACGATAAAACGCTACGGATAGAGCTTTTGGATTTTTTAAGAGAAGAAAAGAAGTTCTCCTGTCTTAATGAATTGAAAGAAGCAATAACTAAAGATAAAGAAAAAATAAAGAAACTGATAAGCGGTGAAGAATAATGTATTTATATGAACTGCACTGCCATACCCTTGAAACCAGCCGATGCGCCTCGTCAAGCGGTAAGGATTATATTAAATTATATAAGGATATGGGATATAGCGGAATCTTTATAACCGACCATTTTTTTAACGGCAACACCTGTGTTGACCCAAATCTTCCTTGGGAAGAAAGGGTAGGGGAGTTTATGACAGGCTACAAGATTGCAAAAGAAGAAGGAGAAAAACAGGGTATCGACGTATTCTTTGGTTTTGAGTACAGTTACAGATGGTGTCATCTCCTTACCTATGGACTTGATGAGCAGTGGCTTCTTGACAACCCTGATATACTCTCACTCTCTCCCGCCGATTATCTTAAAAAGGTGCGAGAGGACGGCGGTATGGTTATACACGCCCATCCCTTCAGAGACGGTGTTGAGCTTGTCCGCCTGTTCCCCGACCTTGTTGACGGTATTGAGGTTTACAATGCAAGTCAGCCCGATGAAGCTAACCGCAGAGCCTTAGCCTATGCCGAAATGCTAAGTCTTCCCACAGTTGCTGGAAGTGACATTCACTCGGTAAACAAAACGGTACTCGGTGCCGTAGGCTTTGAAAGTAAAATAACCCATATAAACGATTTTATAAATAAAGTAAAAACCAATCAGGCGCATATAATAAAAAACCGTAGAGACTAAACTGAACATAATCTCTAAAAAATGCTCTTCTAAAGAAGAGCATTTCGGACTGTAGACGAAGCTCCTTTTGGGACTTTGTCTACAGTCTGAAGCGAAGCAACATAAAGTTGCTTCGCTTTCTGCTAATTATTATCATTTTGTTCGGGATTGATTATAAATACTGCGCCACTCATTGGTAAAACCCATTCTTCCTCAAAGGAAATTTCTCTCAGTCCGTCAAATATCTTTGCATCAGAGGTGGTAGTGTTTCTGCTCATAAATGAAATCATTTCAACATTAATTTCGTCTTCGGGATATGTGAAGCTTATATGAGGACTGTAAGTGGGGTCACTGATAGAAGCAAAAAAGTAACTTGAAATTTTTCTGTGAGGAATGGAAAATGCTAATTTTACGTCAAGAATATTGCCGTTCTCTACGTCATCATCAAGCTCGTATTTTGCAAATATGCCTGTTTCGTTGAAGATTAGCTGTGTGGGTTCCAAAACCTTGCTGTTAAGATTAAACTTAACGCGCATATTTTTTGTAAAAAACTGCTTTTGATGTTCTTCATTTAAAGCGACCAGTGTGCAAAGGTCGGCTTTATCTATTAACAGGTTTTCGCTGAAAATATAGTTTTCATCACGAAGGGTATCATCTACTTTATCAAGGTCACTGACAAAGGAAATCCAGAAGGTGTTGCCCGGTGATTCGCTTAAATAATGTTTTTGATAAGAAAGTGACTCGGTTAGTTTGAAATATTTATCTACATCAACATCAATATCGCCAAAACGAAAAGCACTGTCAATAGATATTTCGTAGTTAAATCTTAAACGAATGTTGTTGTAGCGTTTTGGATTTTTATGTAAGAAAGATGATAAAATATCGGAAATTTTTGTTCCGTAGCGTGTGGTAAGAATAGCGCTTATAAGTCCGTTCATTTCACTTTCAGAAAGGGTTTCGGTTCCGTTTTTAAGTAGATAGGAAACAGCATAATGAATATCCTTTTCATCAAAAGATAAGGGGGCGCTTTCAAGACCGTCACATATCTTTTTTATTGTATTATCGTAATGTTCAATGTTAATAAGATAACCTTGATATTTGAATAATTGCTGTATTTCTGTGGGATATTCTTTCAATTCTTCCACGGTGGGTTGACTGAAATCCTCTGAAAAAACAAGAATGATATTTTTTCCGTTTTTTATAGCCTCGCAAATTTCAAGGTACATCCAGTCGTCAGTATTTTTACAACGCGCAAGACAGCCTTTAGACAGAACAACTATAACATCCTTTGCATTTCTTATAGTGCCGAGTATTTTATCCCCAAAAACACCGGAAGAAAGCGATTCATGGTCAAAAAATACAGAATATTTATGTTGCTTTAAGGTCTCGAAAATAAGCTTTGCAAGCACGTCACCGCCGTCTCTGCGGTAGCTGATGAAAATATCATAGCTGTTTGACAATGTGTAATCAGCCATATTTTTTTACGTTCCTTTCTTCAAATTCGGAAGGATATATTACCTTTTCGTTTTTGTAATACGCCCAGAAAGCATCACCAAAATCGTAATGCCACCATTCCGACGGGAAGTTTGTAAAACCGCAACTTGTCATAACGTTGTACAACAGTCGGCGGTTTTTGATAACCAATTCGTCGGTACTGTTTTGCTCGTACCAACAGGTATAGGATTTGTTTGTGAATTCATCAAAATCACTTCCCATATCAAGCCTTCTGCCGTCGTAATCTAAAACTGTAAGGTCTACAGCTCCGCCTGAAGAATGAACAAAAGAAATTTGTTTGTTTTTATCGGGGAGTGAAACGAATTCGCTTATTTTTTCATTCAATTCTTTTTCGCTTATATTGGGGGTAGAGCTTTTTTTGATTTCTTCTTTATAAATATTATAAAGGCTTAACTGTACTTCGTAAGGACGCCAAGCGTCAAAAATTTCGAACGTGTAGCCGCTTGGTAGTAGCGCTTTTGCCTCCAGTAGTTTTTCAGCAACCGTTTCTCTTAAATAAGCGGTGTTAATAGCAAAGGGTATGCCGTTTTTTGCATACTGCATATTCACCTTTATTTCACCGCCCGAATAGGAGTATACGTCTACAAATTTTTCCTTATTGATTTGGAGTGTAACGTTACTTACATCAGGAAGTGCAGCGCATTTGATGGGTTTATTATATAATTCACACATATAAAAAGTTGTCCTTTAAAAAGAATGTAATAGCCAAAAAACACCTTGTTATCGTTTGAGAACAAGGTGTTAAATATTACTGAGCCATAAAATCAATGTTGTTGTCTTCTGCAAACTGCCATGCACAGCTTCCCGGTATTGATATGATTGTGAGATTTTCACAGTCTTCAAAAGCATCGGAGTCTATAAAGTTAACACTCTCCGGGATAATAACAGTTTTTAGATTTTCACAGAAAGCAAAAGCCTGAGACTCAATGCTTTCAACGCCGTCGCCAATAACAACAGAGGTAAGACCTGTACAGTTATAAAATGCGGTTTCGGAAACAGTTTTAATACTGCCGGGTATTGATAGTGTCAAAAG
The DNA here is from genome assembly GCA_036307305.1 of Acutalibacteraceae bacterium. Lineage (GTDB taxonomy): Bacteria > Bacillota > Clostridia > Oscillospirales > Acutalibacteraceae > SIG607. Next base: position 3,890 of record JAXJXV010000022.1, on the reverse strand, counting down.
ACCGGTGCAAGAAGAAAAAGCACTGCCCTGTAAATCTGTTACACTGTCAGGTATAGTTATATTTGTGAGAAGCTCACAGTTTGAAAATGCACCGTATCCGATTGAAGTGATACCGTTTAAGAGCACTGCGGATTGTAAACTTTCACAATATTCAAAAGCAAATTCACCTATAGTTTTAACGCTTGAAGGAATTAAAACAGACTTAAGACCGGTACAACTTTGAAAAGCACAGTCATTAATAGAAACAATGCTGTCGGGAATTGAAACGGATACGATATTGTTGTATCCACAAAAGAGGTTTTCGCCAATAGCGGTAGCGTCCTTTGGGAATACAACCTCTGTGTCGGTTTCGCTTGATATTTCGTGGTCGATTATAACACCATTTTCAATAATAAATTTATCAGACATAATAATCCCTCCTGTTTGCTTAAATCATTTTATCACAAAACTACAGGTTAAGCAAGAAAATAAAATAATTTTTAAATATTTACTTTTGTTTTTTTGTGTGATATATTAAAAATGCGGTGGTTTAAATGAAATTCGGTGGTAAAAATAAAGCGATAACATTTAGCTATGATGATGGTGTTACACAAGATATACGACTTATCGAGCTTCTTAATAAGTACGGTCTTAAATGTACCTTTAATCTTAATTCCGCTCTTTTGGGTCAAAAGGGAATTCTTAACATAAACGATAAGAGAATTTCTCATTACAAGGTACATCCTGAGGATGTAAAATACATTTATGACGGTCACGAAATTGCCGTTCACACTCTTTCTCATCCAAACCTTACTCAGTGCGATGACGACACTGTTATTCGTCAGGTTGAAGAGGATAGAATTAAGCTTAGTGAACTTGCTGGTTATGAAGTTATAGGTATGGCGTATCCTTGCGGCGGCGTTATTACGTCGATGGCACCTGTTTGGGTTGCTCAGTTTGGAATATGGCCGGTAGCTTTAGTATCCTTAGGATTGGCAGTTGTTGTTGGTATACTGCCCTTTATACTGAGAACTTGGTATAAAAAAGGTATAGAAGATTAATAAAAAATCACCCTACTCCATCGTGAGTGGGTGATTTTTTTATTCCTCATTATATGTAATTACGGGTTTGCCGTCGTTATCTAACAGAACGGTCATTCCACCGGCATAGCCGCTTTGTCGATACAGATAATTAACCCCTGTTTCTTTATCGACCCAGATTTCCATAGAACCCATACCCTGACTGTAAATTTTTTTGAATCTGTTATTCTTAGCCATACAAAACCTCCAAAAATTTTTCTGTATAGAAAGTATAACATAAGTTATGAGTTATTGTAAACTCTAAAACTAAAGATATTTTCTGTAATTGTCAACAGATTCACGTAGTCCGGGTTGATTATATAAATAGTAGTCGATTTTATATAACGTGGCTGCATTTATATTATTTTCAAGCGTTTTGTATTTAGCCCAAGCATTGTCGAAAAGGTTTATTGATTTTTTTAGTTCTCCTATTTTTTCAATACCCTTATCGGTCATATATCCGTATACCATTACTTTGAAGCCTTGATATACAACGTCAAAAAGCCTTACCGCATAATCGCAAGAAGTGATAATGAAATCTCGGTCTGAACAAAGGTTCCAATCTATACTTTTGCAAATAGCGAACGCTTCTTCCCACAGCCTTAAGCCTTCTTCCTTTTCCTTTAGCGCTTCGTATAATTTATTCTCCTTAAATAAAACCTCAAAGGCTTTCTTTAAATGGAAAAGTCCGCCGAGCATATCGTCGCGCATCCAGTTACAGCAGGGCATAGAGCTTTCATTAAGGAGGTCTTTGTCGTAACAGGAAATATAACGGCTTTTAAGAATAGCTTTATTTGCAGTTAAGCACAGCTTTCTGAATTTATCTGCATCAGTCTTTGATAAATTCATTTTTTCTTCTGCAAAGCGGTTGAAAATATCGCTTTCGCACAGCGTTGTGTCGGCTGAATAATTTGCTATTACGTAGGTGTTGATATCACTCCAAAATTCATTGGGGGAATAAGGACCATACCAACCGCCACCGCGGGGCCATGTGTAAACGCCTTTTATCAGAGGATGATTTACAATATCCTTTAAACCGATAACTGTTTTGTTGCAGGTGTCACCGTTTATAACACAGTCCATTACATAAGATGGATATGCGCCCTTGCCCTCGTATTCTCTTTGACACTGAACCTCAACAATTTGCTGATGTTTGCCCTGAGTCAGACAGTCGTTCCATTTAACGTTACGCCAAAAATCAAGGGCGGTGTGCTTAATGGAAAAATATAAATTTTCGTGGGTTTCAATTTTGTCGGTGACGTCTAAATAATATTGCAGATTAGTATGAAATCTATCGTTAAAGCAGTCCCAAGTTCTGAAAATCAGCTTCTTGTTGTGCTTCACACAAACTTCTTCCCTTAAAAAGTTAAGAAGCTTTACAAATTGTTTTTTCTCGGTATCTTTATCTCCATACTTAACCGCGCCATTACCGGTATGATAAGGAGTATCGTGCAGATAAGTTTCTCCTACTCTGATAATCAGTCCGTCAACCTGGGGATAAACAGAAAAAAGCTCATTAAGTAACACTCGGTGTAACTGCAGTGTCATTTCCTTATCAATAGAAATTTTACCGTTTTCGTCACAAATATCGTCTTTATAATGCTCAACGATTTTCTTGGGAAGCACGAATAGGTCTACGTGGTAAAAAACAGATAAACCTGTGTTTTTTGCAAGGGTTATTTCGTTTTTTATGTCTGAAGAAAAATTGCTGAGCCATCTTTTTTCTTCACTGCCGTCAGGGAATAAATTAAGACCTAAGCTATCAAAGCTTATAACTGTGTTGATATGCTTGAAAACCTGACCGTTATATCCGTATTCTTTAAGAATTTCAGGATTGTGAAACTTTGTGTCAAACGGTTTTTCACCGGGATTGTTATGAACCATACTAAGCCTGATATCCATTTTAGCACACTCCTGAATAATGATTTACAATTATTATAATATTTTGTTTTATGAGTATTGTCAACATAGTTGCTGTATAAAGCAATAAAACTGTAGAAAAATCGGCGGTAGTTGCATAAAACGATAAAAATATATTTGAAGCTGTGCATATTAAATCACGCCGAAGAAATGCGCCTTGCGGTGATGACATACACGCTAAAGCGTGATGATATACAGTCCTTACGGACTGATGAGATACAACACGGTCTGCCGTGTTGATGATATGCCATTGCTTTCGCAATGGATAAAAAAATAGACAAGTCGAAACTTGTCGATTTTTTGAAAAGGTTGTACAAATTCGATGCTATTTAAAATTTTAACCTATGTGTTTGAACGCCTACATATTATTTATATTTCGTCGGCATAGCCGACACCGAAACCTCTTCACTATTACTTCTTACTTATTACTTCAAAAACGACAAGGTTTTTTAGTGAAGAGTGAAGAAGTAAGAGGTAAGAAGTAAGAAGTAAAAACGACAAGGCTCTGTCGAACCTTGTCGTTTTTTTGGTGGGAGAAGATGGATTCGAACCATCGAAGTCAGAGACAACAGATTTACAGTCTGCCCCCTTTGGCCGCTCGGGAATTCTCCCATATTTAATTTTCTTAGGCTTCAAGTCCAACTAAAGTCAGCCATAAGAATGGAGCTAGTGGACGGACGAAGCTTTTCCTTACGGAAAATCTTCCGTGTTTGGTCACCGCACATACTGTGCAGTACCGCCCTTCGCACTTCGGCTCTAAAAACAATTATCAATTGTTTTCTTAACGCGCCTCACCCTCTTAGGCTTCAAGTCCAACTAAAGTCAGCCATAAGATTGGAGCTGGTGGACGGACTTGAACCCCCGACCTGCTGATTACAAATCAGCTGCTCTACCAACTGAGCTACACCAGCG
>JAXJXV010000021.1:0-145464 GCA_036307305.1 Acutalibacteraceae bacterium | reverse complement strand
TATAATATAAGCTGTTGCTTCTTCCTTAACCTGCTCAACTGCTTCTTCCGTCTGCGCCGAAACGGATAATGGAACACACTGCAAAAGCAAAGCAACAACCAAAACAACGCTTATAGCCTTTAAATACCGTTTGTGCTTCATATTTTATTTCTCCTAATATTTTATTCGTTATATGTTGTGTTTCTTCTATACCCATCGGTCTCACCTCTTTCTTTTTTCTGATTTTATATTACCATAAAATTCCTCAAAAATCAACAGGTGTTACAGTAATGTAACCTGATGTAATAAAACTGTAATCAAGCCATATTACACTAACTATAACAAAAAGTATGTTTGGAAATCCAAACATACTTTTTCTTTACTTTAACCATTTTTTATTTAAGTCTTAAGGTTACTATTTTTTTAGCATCTATTTTCGGCTCGTTAAAAGGGCTGTCTACGTCTTCTGCAAGATTTGTCTGTCCTTTAAGGGAAATACCGTCAAGTTTAACCTTAAGCTCTCTGTCTTCTTCGCTCACATTATAAAGACGCATTATAACGTCACCGTCGTTTTCAGCCTTTTTAATAGCCGAGCATCTCATAAAGTCGCCGTCAAGCTCTACAAAGGTTTTGTTCATATTAAGTTTACCCGTATGACAGCCCGTTTCAATAGCAAACAGGCAGTCACTGTTAAAGGAATATCCTTCACCGTACGCCTCTGCTTTTTCTTCCCTTACGAAAGGAATTACGGAGTATTCAAGGGTAATTTCCCCCTTTACCTGCATCAGCGGATTAGACATCTGTCCCCACGTCCAGTCACCAAGCGTACCCACACTGCGAAGCAGGGTAAGTGCAACTGTGTTTTTTCCGTCACGAAGCACCTCGTAGCTGTTAAGACCTCTTGAAGCAACCATAAATCCGCACTTTTCGTCCTCTACTGAAACGAACGCCTGTAGACGCTGATTAAAGCAGGGGTTCTGCCAGTTTTCATAAGGCTGGATTTTCCTTTTTATAACGTCGAACTGTCCGTCCGCGTAAACGTAAGGGGTATTTATATTGGTTGTAAAAAGTGTTCTCAAACGGTGGTTTTCACTCTGATTATTAAGAGTAACTGAAAAATCAAGACGTCTGCTGTCAGCAGTTACGGTAACTACGGTATTTGCGATATGCTCTATAGTCTGCTCACTTCTGCCACCGTTACCGTTAAGACCATCAGGTATATTTATAACGCTCTTTATCTGATAAGTAGCGAAAAACTCGCTTTTTTCTTTTAATGTTATTTCTTTTGCAACGGCAAAAATTCTTTGCTCATTTTCTATGCCCTTATAATTATATCCGTCACCCTTGTCTGCGCCGTCTTCAATAAGATTAAGACCTTTATATTCCTTATTTGCGGTTTTGTCAAAAAGGGTTATGGTACCGTTGTCCTCAATAAAGAACTTTATATACTTATTTTCTGCGCCTCTTTCATAAACGGTCAGGTCGGTTTTTACATTTTCTTCTTTACCGAAATTAATGCTGAAAACGGTATAACCCACACCCGACAGGGTTACAGGGAATTTAACGGTGTATTTATGGTCCCTTACAGGAACACGGAATTTATCCTTTGGTAGCTTAAAGGTAAACTGATTGCCGTGATGCACTATATAAGAATTCACTTTATTTCCGAAACAGTCGGTTATGTAAAAATCCTTTGCTTCCTTAAGCCATACCTCTGCTGTTACAATCCCCTTTGTTTTAAAAGGATTTGTATGAAATACAACGATATTATTACCTGTAAGCAAGGAAGTGTCTATATTATTTGCAATATACTCAGCCGCTTCGTTTCTTACGTATTCACCAACGTCCCTCGCGCAGTCAAAACGGGCTGACATCTGTATAGCAACATCATCACAGCTACAAGCACATATGGAATCGTGAGGATGATTCTGCATAAGCTTCTTATATCCGTAACGCAGGAAATCTGCTCTGTATGTATCCCCGCAAAGATAGGACATAACACTGATAGGTTCACTTTGCTGTTCAAATAAATTCTGCACTTTATGGTTTTTGTTTTTAAGAGGCTGATGGGTAGAGGCAGTATCGGAAATAGGTGATTTGCCCGTAGTTTTCTGTCCTGTAAGTTCACCGCTAACAAGTGCGAATTTTTCTTTTTCGGGGCGTAAGGCCGATATATACTCATCAAAATTGCTGTGAACAATTTGAAGCTCATCACCGTAAAGCTGTCGGGCAATTTCCAAAGCCTCAACCAAATTCTGCTGTATGGGCTGATGGTCGCTTCCGTTCATTCCGAGCCAGTGAGACGTTTTAGCGTATTTTTTGAACAGCGTAATCATTTTGTCCATTTTTTCCCTGCATTTATCCTTATCTACAGGCAACTCGTTAGCATTGTCGTACCACTCGGTAAACATAATGCCCATAACTCTCGTTTTATCGGCGCCCTCCCATATAAGCTCCTTATCGTCGGCAACCTCGCCAACCTTATTGTCAGCCATAACAGCGCCAAGACCTCTGCCGAAAACAGCATTGTCTATACCAAATCCGCAAAGAAGCTGAGGCGCCTGTGAAATATTCGCAAAAGCGTCGGGAAAATAGCCAACCTTGGTTACAGGGTATCCGTTTTCTTTACAATAGCGGTGTCCCTCAAGCATATTTCTTACGTTTGCTTCACCCGAAATAAGCGTTTCGTCCTGTAAAATATACCAAGGTCCCACCTGTATTCTGCCCTCTTTAATAAGTGCATCAAGACGCGGCTTCATAAATGGCTTTATTTCAAGATAATCCTCGATTACTATAGTCTGTCCGTCAAGATGAAAATATTTATATGATGGCTCATTTTCCATTTTTTCAATAAGAGCATCCATCAGCTCAACAAGTCTTGCCCTGTGGCTTTCAAAGCTCATATACCATTCTCTGTCCCAGTGTGTATGAGAAATTATATAAAGTTTATTCTTCATCACAGACCTCCGATTTTCTGTAGTTCTTAGGCGCTATACCTACATTTTCTTTAAATACTCTGTAAAAATTCGAAACAGAGGAAAAGCCGCATTCGTTTGATATTTCCTGTACCGTAATATTATCCATCATAAGCATTCGCTTTGCCATACTAAGCTTCATTTCATTGATAAACGTCTTGTACTTCTTTCCTGTAAACTCATGAAACCGTTTGCCAAAGTAATTTGTAGAATAGCCGCAATATTTTGCAACCTCTGCTAAGGAGGGGTCAAAACGAAGATGGGTGTAAATATATCTTAAAGCGCTTGAAACGTCGTTTTCTGATTGGGTTTCCTGCTTTTCAGTACCTAATTTTCTTAAAATTATATTGATTAAAGCGCTTAAAAAGCTTTTTATAATATCATCAGAAAAATCGTCGCTGTTATTTCTCTCCCTTATAATCAGCTCAATTATACCTGAAATATCATTAAGCTCCGTCTCATCAAAAACAACAAATCTGTTATCCCTTTTATTGAAAAGCTTATAAGCGAGTTCCTCGCTAATCATACTTTCATCAAACATTATATTGTATAGCTGAAGCTTTGTATCGCCGCGCAAAAAATGAAAATCGGCAGGAGTCAAAATATATAACGCGCCACTGCTCAGAGGATATTGCGTACCGTTTATCATACAGCTTCCATCTCCGCTGAGTATCAGTTCAATTTCAAAAAATTCATGAAAATGAATACCCGTATTACCTGAAAAGCTCTTTTTATGCGCTGTTATACGAAACTGTCTGTCTATATGTTCATCATAGGAAAAATTACTATATTGCATCTTATCACCTCTGCAACATCATTTTAGCATTCATTCTCATATATGTAAATGGTTTTTGGAAGTTTTACTGCCAAATCGTTGAAAACTGTAATGATTGTTTAAAAAAATAGAGAACAGCAGTCAGGCGACTGCTGTTCTCTTCAAATGTTTGGATAGCTCAATACCAATGCATACGGCACAGACTGTTTTAAAAATATCTATAGGAACAAACGGAAAAACGCAGGTTATTAACGCCGTATAAAAACTCGCGTTTGCCACTAACATATACTGCGCAGTACCAAAGAAATAACAAATAATAAGTCCTGTCACACAGCCGATAAAAGCAAATACGTATTTTAAGCACCGTTTTTTTGTTTTTATTTTACAAAAGAGCGAGACAATAAGCGAAAGGATAGGATATGACCAGATATATCCGCCAGTCAGTCCAAACAACACTCCCAAGCCACCGCTTCCGCCCGAAAAAACAGGAAAACCAATGGCGCCCATAATTACGTACACCGCCGACGCGCAAAAAGCTTCAAAAGGAGTTAAAACAACACCGCAAAGCATTACTGTTAAAACAGCAGGTGTTACAGGTACGGCGCCTATGGGTATAACAAGAAAGGAGCTGACGCATATTATTGCCGCAAAAATACCGCTTCTCACGGTTTTATAGAGATAATTCTTATGCATTTTCACATTCCTTTCCTTATTATTAATATTTTTATAATAATTCAAAAAATAATAATTGTCAACACGCACATTTAGTGGTAATATTATTATGTATTATAAAGAAAGGCAGATAATTATGATTAACGAAAAAGCTCTTAATAACATTTCATACGGACTGTATGTATTAAGCGCAAGGGAAAACGGCAAGGATAACGGCTGTATTATAAACACAGTATCTCAGGTTACCGTTTCTCCTCTTTGTATCAGCGTTGCTGTAAACAAAAGCAATTACACACACGATATGATAATGAGAACAGGCGAGTTCAACGTTTCTGTAATTTGCGAGGGCGTAACCTTTGACCTATTCACACAGTACGGTTTTAAAAGCGGAAGAGATACTGACAAGGTAGAAAAGGACGCCCCAAGAACCCAAAACGGCATAACTTACGTGAAAGACAATATTAATACAGTTATAAGCGCAAAGGTAAAAAGTTCTGTAGACCTTGGTACTCATACACTGTTTATTGCCGAAGTGACAGAAACCGTTGAGCTTAGCGGCATTCCTTCTGTAACCTACGCTTATTATCACGCTAACATTAAACCAAAGCCAACAGTACAAAGTGAAACGAACAGCAAAAAATGGGTATGCACTATATGCGGTTTTGTTTATGACGATGCAAAGGAAAAGGTACCCTTTGAGCAGTTGCCTGACGACTGGACCTGCCCCCTTTGCAACCATCCGAAAAGTGATTTTGAATTAATGTAATAAAAAAGAAAGAGGTAAAGTTATGTTTTACGACAAATTAAAAGAATTCGACAGTGAGGTTTATGCTTCTGTTGAGAGAGAGAACAACCGTCAGCAGCACAATATTGAGCTTATTGCAAGTGAAAACGTTGTAAGTGAAGCCGTGCTTCTTGCCGCAGGTACTCCCCTTACCAACAAATATGCCGAGGGTTATCCGTCAAAACGTTATTACGGCGGATGTATGTACGTTGACGAGGTAGAGGAAATTGCAAGAGAAAGAGCGAAGAAGCTTTTCGGCGCTGAACACGCTAACGTTCAGCCTCATTCGGGCGCCAGTGCAAACCTTGCCGTTTTCTTTGCTCTGCTCGAACCCGGTGATACCGTTCTTTCTATGAATCTCTCCGAAGGCGGACACTTATCTCACGGCTCACCAGTTAATATTTCAGGCAAATACTTCAACATTATCCCCTACGGTGTTGATGAAAATACCCAGACCATTGATTACGATTTGGTTGAAAAACTGGCTACTGAAAATAAGCCTAAGCTTATTCTTGCAGGTGCTTCTGCCTATGCAAGATCTATAGACTTTAAGCGTTTTAAAGAAATTGCCGACAAGGTAGGGGCTTATCTCCTTGTTGATATGGCACATATTGCAGGTCTTGTAGCCGCAGGTCTTCACGAAAGCCCTGTTCCATACGCTGACGTGGTTACCACCACAACCCACAAAACTCTCCGCGGTCCAAGAGGAGGACTTATTCTCTGCAAGGAGAAATATGCAAAGCAGATTGACAAGGCTATATTCCCCGGCATTCAGGGCGGTCCTTTAATGCATATTATTGCCGCTAAGGCCGTTGCTCTCGGGGAGGCTCTTACAGACGAATTCAAGGAATATCAGAAGCAGATTATCAAAAACGCTCAGTGTCTTGCTAACGCTCTTAAAGAAGAAGGCTTCAACATAGTATCAGGCGGTACAGATAACCACCTTATGCTTTTAGACCTTAGAAATATGAACCTCACAGGTAAGGAATTTGAGAAAATGCTTGACGAGGTACACATAACTGCTAATAAAAACACAATTCCTGCCGATCCACAAAGTCCTTTTGTTACAAGCGGTCTGAGAATCGGTACCCCTGCCGTTACCACAAGAGGCTTCAAAGAGGCTGAAATGCTCAAAATTGCTCATTGGTTAAAGCTTGTCGCTACTGATTTTGAAAACAGCAAGGAAACCGTAAAGGAACAGGTTATTGAGCTTTGCGGTAACTTCCCTATTTACATCGAAAAATAAATCACGGGAGGACGCATAAAATGTCTGAAAAATTAAAGATTTCTCTTTTTGCCGATTTTCACTACAAAAAGGGTATGTATTCTATAACACTCTATGACCTTTTGACAATTTTAAAAAGAGCTGAGGACGAAAAAGCAGAAATAATTTTACATGCAGGCGACTTTTGCAATGATTACGTAAATTCTAAGGAAGTCATTGAGCCTCTGCTTAACAACAAAATGGGCATTAACGTATACGGCGTTTACGGTAACCACGAGCTTGAAAGTTACAACTCAATGAATGACGTTACAAAGTTCCTCACCAATGACCAAAACGTTGTTTGGGGAACAAAGGACGGTAAAATCGGTGACGGAAGTATAGCTTATTATTACGCTGACATTAAAAACTTTAGAATAGTTTGTACCGATACCAATTATTCCTTCAACAGTGAAGGTTTTTGGGAACACAACAGAGCGAGAAGTTTCGGCCCGCCAAATGAAAACACATTTGGTAACAGTCTTGGTACAGAACAGCTTATATGGTTAGAGAAAACGCTTATCCAATCTGCTAAAGATGGTAAAAAGTGCATTATAATAAGTCACGACAGTTTCTCCGGAAAATTCAGAAGTACCTCCCCTGACAGCGTATTTATAAGAAATCTGTTCAGCCGTGTAAACGCTATGAAAAAAGGCACAGTGTTAATGGCAATAAATGGTCATATTCATACCAACAATGCCTGTGTGCTTGATAACGTTTTATATCTAGATATGAATACCGCCAAGAACAGTTGGTGGCAAGGAATTCAGAGTGAGCATTATACAGAAGAGCAAACCTATAAATACTCCGATTTTGATGAAAACGGCAATGTCACTTCTACATACGACAGAAGTTACACTGAGGACTGGATGAATAAAAACACATGGTACAGCGCTGATCCTTTGAGTGCTATTGTAACTATTACTGATGATGGTGAGATAACAGTCGAGGGTATGGAAAGCGATTACGTACACGGTGTTCTCCCTCCCGAAACAAAGTGGAACGACTGCGAACCGCGTGTTCTCTCAGGAAACTGGAAATTAGATATTTAAAGAATAGAGGTGTGTGCATTAATCTGCACACACCTCTATTTTATATTTATTAAAGACATTTTTTGCCTCTATAATATGTTCGTCGCGAGTTTCGGTTTCGGGCATATAACAAGGCATAGACAGAGCCTCATAACGCGAAGCGGCAAATGAATGGTATTTAAGAATTTTCACCTTGCCTTTAAAATTATTTTCCTTTAAAAACATCCCGATTTTTTCCGCTTCTTCATCATTATAGCCTTTAACTAAAGGATATCTTATTTCTATAGAACAATTCCTTGAAATAAGGTATTTAAGATTATCAAGTATGATATTATTCTCAACGCCTGTAAGCTTCTTATGAAGACAGGAGTCAATAGCCTTTATATCATACAGAAATTTATCGGTCAGAGGAATTATTTCGTCAAGCACTTCCCTGTTTACAAAACCACAAGTATCAATGTAAACACTTACTCCCAGTTTTTTCAAAATACCTGCAAGTTCTACGGTAAACTGTGGCTGAGCAAGACACTCCCCACCTGAAAAAGTTACACCGCCAGAGCTGTTATCAAAAAACGGTTTATCAACCAAAAGCAATTTTGCCAACTCATCTGCTTCATATTCCTTACCGAAAAGCACCCTTGCTTCCATAGGACAGTTTTCACAGATTTTTTCTATATCGCTCTGGGGAAATTTATTACACTCAAGACAGCCGCAGCACTTTTCTTTAAAAAACGCCATTTGTCTTTCAAAGGAAATACTTTCGGGATTGTGACACCATATACATTTTAAAGGACAGCCTTTAAAAAATACCGTAGTGCGCAGTCCATCCCCGTCGTGTATTTCCATTCTCTTTATTCCTGAAATTAAGCCTTTCATTTTATGCTTCTTTCTATAAATTCGTCCTTTTCTTTTGCAGTAAGGGAATTAAACAGTACATTCCATCCGCAAAGACGAACCTGTAAATTAGGATAGTCCTGAGGATTTTCCTTTGCTTTTTTTAGCACCTCGGTATCAAGCACATTGTAATGAACCGAAAAGCCGCCCATATCAAAATACGTCTTAAGTGTGGAAACAAGAGCATTAAGTCCATTTTCACCCTCTACAGCAGAGCTATGGAGGTCTATATCTACAATATGTCCATTCGGCGTCTTAACAGCATCAAGTTTTGCAGCAGACGTAAGATGAGCCGTCGCGCCAAGCTTATCAGCGCCAAAGGATGCACTTGTATTTTGTGATAGGGTTTCTCTGCTTTTTCTGCCGTCAGCACTTGCCGCAGTAGCTCTGCCGAAACTCCAACGCCAGTCAATAGAGAACAGTCCCAGTCTGTAAACTCCGCCCTTTTTATTAGGTATCCCCGACACAAAGGTATAAAGCTTATCTACAATATCTTTTGCGATACCGTCAGCATTTTCACTTCCCATACCGTATTTTTCCATACGGTTTTTACAGGTAAGTCTGAGCGCCTCGTTATCAGCCCAGTTATTTTTAAGTATTTCTGTAAACTGACTTATTGTGATTTTTTTCTGAGTATACACAAGTTCTTTTATTGCAACAAGGGAATCAACCACAGTTGCCAGTCCCACCGCGTTAAGAGAGGAATTGTTATACTTTGCAGCATAATCACAATACAGGTCACCGCCTTTTTCCATAGCGGATTTATATGTTGCAGATAAAATAGGTGCACAATGGATTTTGCTATAATGTTCTTCATACATATCGGTAATTTGTATTGCCGAATCACAGAAATATTTAACCTGTCTTAAAAATTCTTTATACAGTTGTTCGAAAGACTTAAAATCACCATCGTTTTCAATACCAATGAGTTCTCCTGTGAGCATATCCTTACCGCCGTTAAGCGCACACTCTAAGGCTTTAGGTAAATTAATTCTTGCATTACAGGAACATGTAAGTTCCTGCTCAGCGCCACACTCATAACAGCCAACGACGTGATATTTTATAGCATCCTCCATATCAGCGCCTAGATGCGCAAGAGCCTCTATAACCTTTTTGTCAGACATGAAAACTATACTGTTCGCGCCTGCTCTCACCGAATCGAAAGCTTCTTTTAAAACATTCTCAGGCATATCTTCTCTACAAAGAATATGCATTTTTATATCAGCACTTGCGCATTTCTTATACGCTCTCAAAACAACCGCAGAAAGTTCATTAAAGGCGCTTTCTCCATTGTCGTTAGTACCGCCTATTGCAAAAGGCATATTGGCAACTGCCTTAAAGGTAGCAAGTTCTTCAAAAAAATCCACAAAAAGCTTCTCTGCATTTTCTTTGTCTTTAAGATAAAAAGGAAGTAAAAGTGTATCAAGTCTACCAAGGGTTCTCATCACCGTGCCATCAAACATCTGCTGCAATACATAATATATTTCTATAGTCTGCATAGCTTCAAAAAGTGTTTTAGGCGCACCGATGCAAAGCCTGTAAATACCGTTTGCCATTTCTGTTTTTTTCGCTTTTTCTGCAATTTTAGCTACACGCCTCATAAAATCAATAGCAGAACTATAAACACAGTAAATAGCATTATAGAATTCTTGCTTTTGGAGATTCCCTTCTTTTAAGAAGTATTCTCTTGCGCGATCTCTGATACCCGAAATTCCAAGAGAAATTATATCATCTAATCCGGCATTTGTATGACTATAATCATAAAGACCGGTAAAGGCAAGTACATTCTGTCCTTCCTGTAACCCCTCGTCTTTAATTTTGTTTTTTATAAAAGCGGTTCTTTTTTCTATAAGACTACGCATAATACCATCGCAGTTCACCTTAGCAAAAAAGCGGTCGCTGTCCGACATAACAATATCGCAATTTTCAAATAGATATTCTATCGTTTTACAATCGTTAAAAAAAATCGTATCTAAATTATCACCTATATGATTTAATACATATTCTTCAAGGCATTTTCTATCCATACATTCCACCTCATTTTAACTATAGTACAAATATCAACATTTGTAAACATTCATTTTCGAAAGTTTTGCACTTTTCGAAAGTGTTTTTCTTAATTTATATTGATTTTATAAAAAAACAATGTTAAAATTTATATAAATCAAAGGTAGGTGTTTATATGTCAGAGCTTATTATCACCGAAGAAAAATTATATATAAAAGAAATTGTTTCAGTTGTACGTTCTACTTTGCAATTCAGCCGAAAGTGTCCATATCCAAACGGAAGGCACAGCGACTCTTTTGTTTATATAACAGAAGGGAGCTGCAATTATTCTTTCGAAGGCGGTTATTCCTTCAAAGTAAATAAGGGCGATATAATATTCCTTTCCCACAACTCAGTTTACACAATGGAAATACTTACAAACAGGTATTCCTCCATTTTCTGTGATTTTTATTTTGACTCCCCTATACAAAGAAAATGTCAAGTATTTACCCCCGTGCAGTCACTTAACGCCGAAAATGTTTTCGAACGACTGTACAGATTATACCGCAGTCCATCTGCTGCTAACTTTTGTGAAATTCTTTCTGTACTGTACAACATTTACGGTATTGTCAAAAAAAGTAGTGATAAGAGCACTAAAAAAAGCCTTTCAAAATTGGTTATAGAAAATGCAAAAGACTATATTGATGAACATTACTCCGATATAAATTTAAGTGTTTCTAATCTCGCAGAAATGTGTAATATAAGCGAAGCTCACTTCAGAAATTTATTTAAAACATATTATGATATCTCCCCCTCATCATATATAACAACCGTCAGAATTAATGCCGCCTGTGAGCTTATGAAATACCCTTTTATACCTTTAGAAGAATGTGCAACACAAAGTGGCTTTACATCTCTCCCTTACTTTTGCAGAGTTTTCAAAAAAGTGCATTTTGTATCTCCTGCAAAATATCGCAAAGAAAAATTCTTTTGATTACATACTAACATTTATAAATTACAAATAGTTAGGAAAAAATTCCATAAAACAATTCAAATGATCAATTATTATTGAATTATACCATTCTATAATAAATATATAATTAATTAAAAGCAAACTTTTTAGGAGGTTTTATTATGCTTAACCTTTACAAAGAAAACACCGCAAATTTCCCAAGACTCAGTACAGATAACTTCTTCATTAATTATAATAATTATTATAAGTTTGACGAAATAACTGAAAAAACTGTAAAATATATTGAAGACTGGCAGCTTCTTGATGAAAACCTTTGGGAGACTTTTGTTGATCAGTACAGAGAACAGCCTGACGCTAATGACGGCGGATGGAGAGGCGAATACTGGGGTAAAATGATGCGCGGTGCATGTTTTGTTTACTCCTATACAAGAAACCAAAAATTATACAATACTTTAACTATTGCAGTAAAAAACATCCTTAAAACACAAGATAAATGGGGCAGAATTTCCACCTATGAGATAGGAAAAGAATTTGCTGCTTGGGATATCTGGAGCAGAAAATATGTGCTTCTCGGTATGCAGTATTTCCTCGAAATCAATAAGGATGAAGCATTGGAAAACGAGATAATTAAATCTATGTGCCGTCAGGTTGATTACATAATTTCTAAAATCGGCAACAGTGACGAGGGTAAGCTTCCCATAACCCGCGCCACAAAGCATTGGTACGGACTTAATTCCTCTTCTCTTTTAGAACCTGTCGTTCGTCTTTACAATATTACAGGTGAAAAAAAGTATTTTGATTTCGCACAGTATATCGTTGATGAGGGCGGTGCCTCCGTAGAGAACATTTTTCGTTTAGCCGAAAAGAAAGAGCTTAGTTTATATCAGTACCCTGTAACTAAAGCATACGAAATGACCTCTTGCTTTGAGGGTCTTTTAGAGTTTTACAGAGTCACAGGGGAAGAATGGTATAAAACGGCGATAATTAACTTCTGTGACCTTATTTTAGAAGATGATTTCACCGTTATAGGCTCGTCCGGCTGTACACATGAGTTATTTGACCATTCAACAGTTCGTCAGGCAAGCACAAACAATCACCCCATTATGCAAGAAACCTGTGTTACTGTAACACTTATGAAATTTTTCTTACAGCTCAATCTTCTTACAGGCGAGGCTAAGTACATAGATGCTTTTGAAACGGCATATTACAACGCTTATCTCGGTTCAATAAATACAGAGAAAAAGACCACCATTCCTAGAGATGCCGTACCCGAAGGTATGACTCTTGACCCACTACCCTTTGACAGCTACAGCCCTCTTACAAAAGGTATACGCGGTCACGGTATAGGCGGTTTCAGGGTTATGACAGGTAATAAATTCTACGGTTGCTGTGTTTGTATCGGTTCTGCAGGTATAGGAAGTGTTCATAAAGCTTCTCTTTTAACCTATGAAAAGGGCCTTGTTTTAAACCTGTTTATTAAAGGTGAGTATACATCTGCTTCTCCATCAGGAAAGCCTGTTAGTATTAAAATAGATACTCTCTACCCTGTTGGCAATACAGTTAGAATAACTGTAAACTGTGAGGAAAATTTTATTCTTAAAATCAGAAATCCACAGTTCAGTAAAGAAACAAAAATAGTTGTAGGCGAAAACTTAGCTATAATGAACAGCGGATATAACGACGTTCATTGTAAAAAAGGTGAAAACGATATTTCTTTAACCTTTGATATGCCAACTCAGATAATAAAACCTGTAGCATATGAAACACAAGAACTTATGAATAAGGTTATTTGGGGTGAAAACTCAAGAACCGTAGCCACTATTGACAAGCAAGACCCCCAGGCTCTGCTTAACGTAGCCTTAAAGAGAGGTCCTCTTATGTTGGCACAGGATTCAAGATTCGGTTATGACCTGTCTGTTCCTGCAGAGATTATAGACAACAACGGTTTGGCTGAGATAACAGAAACAGAAAACGAATTTAACTGTATGCTGACAGTAAATGCAAAAACGAAAAAAGGACAAATAAAGCTTTGTGACTACGCAAGTTGCGGTAAGCTTTACGGCGAGAATGAAAACTTTGCTGCAGTATGGATTAAAAACAAATAATCATACATAAATATTTAAACCCCTCGAATATAAACATTCGAGGGGTTTATTATTATATTTTAGTCTACTCTCTTATCTCCCCAAAAGAACAGCGCAACTGTTCCCGGGCCTGTGTGACTTCCTATTGTCGTGCCTATCCAGTTAATTTCAACTTCCCCTTTAAGATGTGGGAAACGTTCCTCAACGAGAATCTTCACAGCCGTAGCATCTTCTATGCAGTCCGAATGACATATATAGCATTTATCTGCATAATCAAGTCCGTTTTGCGCGTGTTTTTCCATTTTATCAACTATAGTTTCAATAACCTTACGCTTGGAACGGATTTTTTCTCTTGCAATAAGCTTACCTAAATGATTCATATTGAGAAGTGGACAAATACCAAGCATACCGCCGAAAAATCCCGAAACCTTTGAAACTCTGCCGCCTTTTACGTAGAAAGTAAGGTCGGTGGAGAAAAACCAGTGGTGCAGATTAAGGCGGTTTTCTTCTGCCCACTCTTTGATTTCATCAATGCTTTTGCCCTCATCTCTAAGGTCAGCAAGTTTATCAAGGAAAAGTCCGAAGCCTGAAGACGCGCCCAAGGAATCCACAATATAAATCTTTCTGTCGGGAAACTCATCTCTTAAAATATCGGCGGCATTACGGGCGGAATTAAAGCTACCCGAAAGTCCTGAGGAAAGCTCAAGATGAAGTATATCCTTGCCCTGACTTAAAAAGCCTCTGAAAAAATCCATATATTCATCTACGTTTACCTGCGAGGTCTTTGTGTTATCCCCATCAACCATTCTTTTATAAAAGGTCTTAAAGGGAACGCTCTGCCCCAAATCATCAGCATAGGTATCACTACCTAAAGTAAATTTAAAACATACAAAATGTATATTTCTTTTTTCAAAATGTTCTCTTGAAATATCAGCAGTTGAAGAACCACTTAAAATAAAATTGCTCATAATTTTCTCCTTCGAAATTTAGTTCCTTATCATCATATCCGTCAGAAAGCAGAAACTCAACCTACTGTCATATTTTTTGTTTCTACTGTAAAAATATGCCTCTCTACCGCCGCAAAATCCGACTCTACCGTCAGTAGAATTTACTTGTTTTCTTGTTTTTTTTAATCGAATATGCTAATATATATTCAAGGAGTTGAAGCTAATGGTACATTTGGGAAATGACTGGGACGAAATACTAAAGGATGAATTCAGTAAACCGTATTATTTAAAGCTCAGAGAATTTTTAAAGGAAGAATATAAAACCAAAACTATATATCCCAATATGCACGATATTTTCACTGCCCTCAAAAGCTCATCCTTTAAGGATACAAAGGTGGTCATTTTAGGACAGGACCCGTATCACGAGCCTAATCAGGCGCACGGTCTTTGCTTTTCGGTTTTAAAGGGCGTACAACCTCCCCCATCACTGCAAAACATATACAAGGAACTGTCTGACGATATCGGCTTTAAGCCTGTTTCTCACGGACAGCTCACAAAATGGGCAGAGCAAGGCGTACTTATGCTTAACACCGTTCTTACAGTGCGTCGCGGTCAGGCTAACTCTCACAAGGGTATGGGCTGGGAAATGTTCACAGACAAAGTAATAAGTGAGCTAAACAAAAAGAAAACCCCTGTAATTTTCTTGTTATGGGGTTCTCCTGCAAAGCAAAAGGCGCAGATTATTACTAACCCTATTCATATCAAGCTTACTTGTCCTCATCCAAGTCCTCTCTCAGCTTACCGCGGTTTTTTCGGCTGTAAGCACTTTTCTAAAACCAACGAGCTTCTGATTAAAAACGGACTTACCCCTATAGACTGGCAACTTGAAGAATAGAAATAACGCTATTCCTTATTGGAATAGCGTTATTTTATTTCCATTCTTTTAAAATTTCCTCATTCACTTTTGATGCATCAAAGCGGTAATGTCCCGTCACCTTTGATTTCGGAAGATAATCCTCTTCCCTATTCGGCTGTCCCCCATTATGTATTACATAGGGCTGTCCGTTTTTGTTTCTCTTATCTGAAATTATACCTATATGCTTATCGTTGCCGAAAATCACAATATCTCCCGCCTGCCACTGAGAAATATCGTCAATATCGGTTGTAAGCTCTATAGCGTACTCCTCAAAAAATACCCGCAAATTTTTCACTCTGCGAAAATCAATATTTTTGTCAGGCGCAGTTACATCAGAATAGTCGTCAAGCCTTTTTTCTATATCGTTGTCCACCATATCTTTAAGACAGTAACCTGCATTTTTAAAGGCTCTCCACACAACGTCAGAGCAGACGCCCTTATTATCTGCAGGATATCCTCCGTCTATGTAAGCAGGGTCATACTTGGGATGGTTTTGAGCATCCTTTCTTGCGCCAAGCATAATATCTTTATAATCATCAATTCCGTTATCGTTATAATCCACACTGCTGTAAACAGTTTCTATTCCAAAATCTGCATTGGTATAGGTTTTTTTAGGCAGTAAATTAAAATATTCCAGCAACAGTAAAATGACAGCCAACAGGATAATGAATATACATATAAAAACTACCCTTCGCCTTTGTTTCATTATTTAACCTCCAAAAGCTCCTTTTCTTTCTGTTTTGGATTATTTCCTTTCTTTTGTATGCTATAGAATATACTGTAATAAGCAATTATATAGACAACGAACAACAGCACTACCAAAATGGGATAAGCCACCTTATTGCCGTTCACAAGATTATAAATAATATCATAGGGTGTTCCGTCCCCTCTGAAAAGGAACATATAATTGTAATCAAGTATCAGGTTCGCAACGTAAGCCGCAACGCAAAATCCCGAAAGAATTCCCACGGTTATACCGATGTTTCGCTTTTTCATACTTACCATACCCGATATAATAACATACAGAGATACAAAACCCGAAATACAGTGTGTAATTCCTGAAAAAACATTATCAACAGACAGCACAGGATAAACGGAATAATTATTTCCTGCGAAATATGTACCGAGTATTGCGCCAAGCAAACCGAAAACAGTAACGAAATCAAGAGAAGCTTCCTTAATCCTTCCTTTAGAAAACGCTGCCAAAGGAATAGTGATAAGCTGTATACTGCAAAGGAACAAAGGAAGCTCATAAAGC
Organism: Acutalibacteraceae bacterium; assembly: GCA_036307305.1. Lineage (GTDB taxonomy): Bacteria > Bacillota > Clostridia > Oscillospirales > Acutalibacteraceae > SIG607. Next base: position 128,929 of record JAXJXV010000021.1, on the reverse strand, counting down.
CAATCTAAAGCATTATGACTTCTGAAGCACTGTATAATTATTTTCGCTATTTCAAAGCCGTCAATTAAAAACGCCGATACTATAAGCACACGATTTTTATTTTTTACACTTGAATTTTTACGCTTTTTTCCAATAATAACCGCGCAAAAAATCATAACTGCCGTAAGAACGGAAACGAACAACAAGTGTTGCCAAGACATATATCCCTCTGCCTGCCGTGTATATCCGCCAAATCCGAAAAATTCACCAATACTCATAGTTACCTTAAGAGTACAAGCTAAGTACCCCTTCCCCCTTACTGATGTTTATACTTCTATTATAATGTTTTTTTAAATATACAACATAAATATAAAAGTAAAAAAAAGACAATCAACGATTGTCTACAGTCTGAAGCGAGGTCAGTTTCCTGACCTCGCTTTTTATAGGTTTAATTATTTACCGTAGAGTTCTACGAGCTTTTCAAGATGAGCTCTGTTTGCCTTAGCAGTTTCAGCTGCCTTGTCAAAGAGTTCTTCAGCGCGCTCGGGGAATGAACGGGTAAGAGAAGCGTAACGAGCTTCGCCAAGGAGGAATTCCTTGTAGTCGCCGGTAGCAGGCTTACTGTCAAGACTGAATGGGTTCTTGCCCTCAGCCTTAAGAGCAGGATTAAAGCGGAACATATTCCAGTAACCGCAATCAACAGCCTTCTTCATTTCCTTCTGACAGTTAACCATACCGCCCTTAATGCTGTGCATTTCGCAAGGAGCATAGCAGATAACAAGAGAAGGTCCTGGATAAGCCTCAGCTTCACGGATTGCCTTTAAGGTCTGATTCTGGTCAGCGCCCATAGCAATCTGAGCTACATAAATGTAACCGTAAGACATTGCGATTTCAGCAAGGCTCTTCTTAGCGATAGCCTTACCTGCAGCAGCGAACTGTGCAACCTGACCAATCTGAGAAGCCTTAGAAGCCTGACCGCCGGTGTTGGAGTAAACCTCGGTATCGAATACCATTACGTTTACGTCGTTACCACTAGCAAGAACGTGGTCAAGACCGCCAAATCCGATATCATAAGCCCAACCGTCACCACCGAAAATCCATACAGACTTCTTGGTGAGGAATTCTTTGTTAGCAAGAATTTCAGGAGCAGTAGGACAACCTGCATTTGCAGCCTTCTCTACTTCTACGAGAAGAGCCTCAGCAGCAGCACCGTTTGCCTTACCGTCGTTTGCAGTGTTAAGGAAGTTTTCAGCAGCAGTCTTAAACTCAGCGGAAGCCTTATCAGAAGCAGCCATTTCCTTAATCTGTGCAATAAGTCTGTCACGAATTGCCTTCTGACCGAGATACATACCAAGACCATGCTCAGCATTATCTTCGAAGAGAGAGTTAGCCCAAGCAGGACCGTGACCGTTAGCATCTACAGTGTAAGGAGATGTAGCAGCAGGACCGCCCCAGATAGAAGAACAACCTGTAGCGTTGGAGATGTACATTCTGTCACCGAAGAGCTGTGTAACGAGACGAGCATAAGCGGTTTCTGCACAACCTGCGCAAGAACCTGAGAACTCGAGTAATGGCTTCTTGAACTGAGAAGCGATAACGTTAGCGTCACCTGCAACGTCAGCCTTTTCAGTTACGTTAGCTACGCAGTAATCAAATACTTCCTGTTCAGCAAGCTGAGATTCGGTAGCAACCATAGTAAGAGATTTTGTAGGACATTCGCCGATACAAACGCCGCAGCCCATACAATCCATAGGAGATACTGCGAGAGTATAGGAGTAACCCTTATTGGTAACACCCTTTTCCTTAACTGCAATCTTGGTCTGTGCAGGAGCAGCAGCCTTTTCTTCAGCAGAAAGAGCGAAAGGACGGATAGTAGCGTGAGGACATACGTAAGCACACTTGTTACAGCCTACGCAGGTTTCATTATTCCAAGCGGGAACCATAACAGCAACACCGCGCTTTTCAAAAGCAGATGCGCCCTGTTCAAAGGTACCGTCAGCGTGGTCAACGAAAGCAGATACAGGCAGCGCGTCGCCGTCCATAAGAGCAACGGGCTTCATAACCTTTTCTACCATCTTAACGAGCTTAGAAGAATCTTCAGCAACCTCTGTAGCGGCAGTGTCAACAGCATTTGCCCACTCAGCAGGAACGTCGATTTTAACGTATGCATTAGCACCGGCATCAATAGCCTTTTCGTTCATCTCAACGATTTCTTTACCCTTCTTCATAAACTTCTGAGCTTTTTCTTTCATATAACCGATAGCATCTTCTCTTGGAAGCACACCGGAAAGTGCAAAGAATGCAGACTGAAGAACAGTGTTGGTACGCTTACCAAGACCGATTTCGGCAGCAAGGTCAATAGCGTTTACTGTGTAAAGATTAATGTTGTTGTTAGCGATATAACGCTTAGCCTCAGCAGGCATATGATGGTCAAGCTCTTCAGGAGTCCACTGACAGTTAATAAGGAAAGTACCGCCGGGTTTAACGTCATTAACCATCTTGTAACCCTTGGTTACGTAAGAGGGGTTGTGACAAGCAACGAAGTCAGCCTTATTGATGTAGTAAGGGCTCTTGATAGGAGCGTCACCGAAACGAAGATGGGATATAGTAATACCGCCGGTCTTCTTGGAGTCGTACTGGAAGTAAGCCTGTACGTACTTGTCGGTATGGTCACCGATAATCTTGATAGAGTCTTTGTTAGCACCAACAGTACCGTCACCGCCAAGACCCCAGAACTTACATTCCTTAGTGCCTTCTGCTGCGGTGTTAGGAGCGGGTTTTTCTTCAAGAGAGAGATAAGTAACGTCATCGTTAATACCGATGGTGAACTGAGCCTTAGGAGCATCCTTAGCGAGTTCTTCATATACAGCAAATACGCTTGAAGGAGGAGTATCCTTAGAGCCAAGACCGTAACGGCCGCCGATAACGGTATCAATCTTTCTGCCTGTAGCTGCAAGAGCAGATACAACGTCAAGATAGAGAGGCTCACCGATAGCACCGGGTTCTTTGGTACGGTCGAGAACTGCAACAGCCTTAGCGGTAGCAGGAATAGCCTCTACGAATTTAGCAGCGCTGAAAGGACGGTAAAGTCTTACCTTAACAAGACCAACCTTCTCGCCCATAGCGGTAAGGTAATCAATAACCTCTTCTGCAACGTCGCAGATAGAGCCCATTGCTACGATTACACGCTCAGCATCAGCAGCGCCGTAGTAGTTAAAGAGTTTATAGTCAGTGCCAAGCTTTGCATTAACCTTGTCCATATACTTCTCAACAACAGCGGGAAGCTCATCATAATACTTGTTACAAGCTTCTCTGTTCTGGAAGAAGATATCGCCGTTCTGGTGAGAACCGCGCATTACGGGACGCTCAGGGTTAAGAGCGCGCTTACGGAATGCATCAACAGCATCCATATTGCACATTTCTTTAAGGTCTTCGTAATCCCATACCTGAATCTTCTGAATTTCATGAGAGGTACGGAAGCCGTCGAAGAAGTTGATGAAAGGAACTCTGCCTTCAATAGTTGCAAGGTGAGCAACAGCGCCGAGGTCCATAACTTCCTGAGTATTGGTTTCTGCCATCATAGCAAAACCGGTCTGACGACAAGCATAAACGTCAGAATGATCACCGAAAATGTTAAGCGCGTGAGAAGCTACACAACGTGCAGATACGTGGAATACGCAGGGAAGAAGCTCACCGGCGATTTTGTACATATTCGGAATCATAAGGAGAAGACCCTGAGAAGCAGTATAAGTGGTGGTAAGAGCACCTGCTGCCAAAGAGCCGTGTACAGTACCGGAAGCACCAGCTTCAGACTGCATTTCTACTACATTTACGGTAGTACCGAAAATGTTTTTAAGACCCTGTGCTGCCCACATATCAGTATAGTCAGCCATAGGGCTGGACGGAGTAATAGGATAAATACCTGCTACTTCTGTAAACGCATAGGATACGTATGCAGCAGCATTATTACCGTCCATAGTTTTGAACTTTCTTGCCATGGATAAAATCCCCCTTATATAATGGTGGAGAATGTGCAGATTTACACAAATCTCATACGTTAACATTTTAACACTTTTCTTCAGTTATGTAAATACATATTTTCAATTTTTTAAAAAATTTTAATATATTCACTAAATAACATCTATTTTATAAGGCTTACATCATAAAACTCCACATAAAAATCGTCGTTATCAAGGCTTAGAGACAACGGAAGTCCCGCTCCCGAAACAAAATATTCATATTCTCCCGAAACCGTTTCACCCTTTATACAAAACTGTCCGTCTTTTTTTGTAGTTTTCACAGGCGCACAAAGGCTTTCGTTGAACTCGTAAAGCACCGACAGCATATTGTCTTTTTTATAGTTATTTGTAACGTCCTTTTCCTTACCCATATAATAAAGAATTATACCGTCCTGCCCAAATTTTACGTTATATCCGTCAAGCCTTCCGCCTGTGAGAGTAAAGCTGCTCTCACCATTTGAGTCCACCTTTATTAGACAGTCGTATTCCTCACCGTAATAAAAAATATGCGCCTTATAGGAAATATTTCTGTTTACTGGGGTGGGATGCTTTGCACCTGAGCATCCGCAAAGAAATATAACACCTATAAAAGCACATATTATTTTTTTCATATTTCTACCTCGTCAGTTCTTTATAAACCTCGGGCAGATTACTGAGTATATGGGTAGGTAACAGTGAAATTTCACCAACCTGTTCTTTTGCCTTATCCCCTGCACTGCCATGGACGTAAACGCCACTCATAGCCGACTGAAGACAACTCATACCCTGAGCGGCAAAAGAAACTATTATACCTGCAAGTACGTCACCGCTTCCGCCTGTAGCCATACCTGCATTACCTGTAAGATTAAAATACATATTACCCTGCTTATCGGCAACTATAGTAACAGCTCCTTTAAGCACCACCGTACAATCGAGCTCTTTTGCAAGGCTTACAGCATAGTGTATTCTGTTTGCTTCTATTTCATCGGTATTAGCCTTGCACAGTCTTGCCATTTCAGCAGGATGAGGGGTAAGAACTATATCCGCCTTTGATTCTTTAATATATTCTATGTTTTCACTTAGTATATTTAGACCATCGGCATCAATAATGAGCTTATTTTTATATTTACCAAGGATATCCTTAACTAATTTCTTTTGAAATTCACCTTTAGAAAGACCGCAGCCAATTAGAAGCGCGGGGCAGTCTAAAAGTTTTTCAGTAATACTGCTGACATCCTCATTTTCAAAATAAACCTGACACACAGCCTCAGGCACAGAAGACGTAACAATACCGTAAATACTGTCGGGCAAAACGATTTTCGCAAGACCGACTCCGCTTAGCAGACAACCCTTAACGCTGAGTATTGCAGCACCCGCCATTGAGTAACTGCCAACTACAAGTCCTGCTGTGCCGTAGCTTCCTTTATGGGTGTTGCTTTTGCGCTTATCAAAAACAGGAGGAGGGATTATTTCACCCAAATATTCAGCCTCTTTATAAGCAGCTTCATTAATACCTATATCGCATAACACTATCTCTCCGCAATATTCCTTTGCGGGATAGGTAAGGTGACACAGCTTATAACCGATAAAGGTAACGGTCAGGTCAGCCTTTACACAAAGCTTTGCAGTATTGCTGTCGGCGTTCAGTCCCGACGGCACGTCAACACTGACTTTATAAGCCCCCGATTCATTTACAGCCTCTATCGCATCCTTGTAAACGCCCTCGATTTCACGGCAAAAGCCGATGCCAAAAACAGCGTCTACGATAATATCAGCCTCATAAAAGTAAGACGGATTAAAGGGCAAAATCTCCCCGCCGTATTTTTCTTTCACTATCGAGGCTGTTTGTGTTTTAGGCTCACTTAAAGAAACTACACGGCAGAACGCACCCTCATTTTCAAGAAGCCTTGCAACGACGTAACCATCGCCGCCGTTATTACCGCCGCCTGTGGCTATCACAACGCTTTTGCCCTTAACATCGGTACGTTTGCAGATTTCCTCTGTTACACAGCGTCCTGCGTTTTCCATCATATCAAGGAAGGACATTCCGCCATACGCGGCTGTTTCTTCAACTTTTCGTATATTATTTTCGGTTAAAACTTTCATTTCAGTCCTTAAATGCCTCGCGAACAAGAAGCTTATCAAGATAAGGCAGCATAGCCTCCTGCATATTCTTCTTTATTTGCATAACAAGGCAAACCTTTCCTATTTTATGTTTAAAGGAAATACAGTAAACGTCCTCGTCGGTTGCATTACAGTAAACGCTTTTTTTATCATACTGTTCTTTTTCAAACATAGGCATTCCCGCCCTGTATTTTTCAATGCGCTCAATATTTTTAATCTGAAAGGTAATGAGTCTTTTTCTGTCGGTTCGGCTGGTTATAAGGTCAACGTCCATTTCACCGTTTGTAAAAATATATTCGTATTCAACGTTAAGCTGTTTGGTCAGCCATACTCCGCCGAAAACAGCCGCCACCGTAAGTATAAAGGAAAACACGCCAAGCTTAGAAATCATAAGAAAACAAAAGGCAATTATCAAAAGCAGAACCGCCCATATAAAAACAAGCAGCAAAATAGCTTTTTTGTCCTTTCTCATAGGAATAAGATGTTCGCAATAGCTGTCCATTTTGAAACCTCCGTAATATTTTCAGGATTTTAATAATATTATAAACAAAAACGGTTACACTTGCAATATAATTTATAATAAGTTATAATAAATTTAAATATAAACGGAGGAATTGCGATGAAAATTAAAGAGGGATTTATCTTAAGAACGGTAGCAGGACAAAATTTGGTTGTTCCTACAGGCAATAACACTATGAATTTCAACGCCGCTATAACCCTTAACGAGTCTGCTTCTTTTTTGTGGCGACTTTTGGGCGAGGAAAAAAGCGAAGAAGAACTAATTTCTCTTATGACAGAGGAATACGACATTGATGAAGCTACTGCAAAAACCGATATAAAGGTATTTTTAAACGTTTTAAAGGAGCATAACATTCTTGAATAAAAATCAGTCCACTTCAAACGAGCTTGTCAGAGCCTTAATAAAATCACAAAAGGGACGGATAATTCTTTCTTCCCTTTTGTCGTCTGTCGTTTCCGTAATATACATAGCTCTGGCTCTCGTTTCCAAAAAAATAATAGATATAGCTTCATCCCAGACAGACGGCAGTCTTGTAAAGCTCGGCATTGCCGTTATTGTTCTTATCGCAATACAGATTATGTTTTCTGCCCTTTTGTCCCGTATTCGCGTTTCGGTTTCGGGAAGAATGGCTGTTTTATTGCGTCAAAAACTATACTCGACGCTTTTCACCAAACAGTTGTCCCGTGTTGAAATTTACCACACGGGCGATTTACTCAATCGTTTTTCCTCAGATGTAGATACAGTAGTAAATACCGCATCAACCATTATACCAACGGTTGCTTCCATTACAGCAAAAATACTATCGGGCGCTGTTGCAATTCTTCTTATTGACTGGAAATTCGCCGCCGGTCTTATCTGTCTTGGCATAGCTGTTCCCGCTCTTTGCAGAATAGTAGGTCATAAGTACCGTCTTCTTCATAAAAAGCATCAGGAAAGTGACTCAAGAGTAAAAGCGTTTTTACAGGAAAGCTTTTTAAATATGAGCGTCATAAAATCCTTCTCAACCCTTACCCCTGTAAACAAAAAATTAAACTCACTTTTAAAAGAAAATTATTCACTTAAAATTAAGCGTAATAATCTTAATATAATTTATACCGTAGGTCTTTATTCTTTCTTCACCCTTGGATATTTCCTTGTGCTATTATGGGGTGCTATGGGTATTCAGAAGAATATAGTTTCTTACGGCTCACTACTTGCTTTTCTGCAGATTATTTCACAGCTTCGCGCCCCTATGCAAAGCATATCGGGTATTATCCCATCTTATAACGCTATGCTTTCTTCGGCATCAAGAATTGCAGAAATAGAAGATATTTCTGATGAGTTAAAGCTTCTTGACAGTGACGTTTCCGACACCATCAAAAACGTATTTACCTGTATAAATGCCGAAGAGCTTTCTTTCTCCTACGAGGACAAGCCTGTACTTAAAAATTCCTGTTTTTCTATTAAAAGAGGAACCGTCACCGCAATTACAGGTGAGTCGGGCGCAGGTAAAAGTACACTGTTTAAGCTTCTGCTGGGTTACGACAATGCCACAAAAGGCAGATTAAGTTTCGACTCAAAGTACGAAATAAACGCTTCCACAAGAGGTATGTTTTCTTACGTTCCGCAAGGAAATATGATTTTATCGGGTACAATTTTAGAAAACATTACAATCTGTACCGATAATCTAAATAAAGAAAAGATAGAAACAGCAGTTATAACTGCTCAGCTTTATGACTGGGTATCCTCTCTGCCCGATGGACTGAACACCCATATAGGCGAAAACGGTATAGGAATTTCAGAGGGACAGGCTCAGCGCATTGCCATTGCAAGAGCTATTATGTGCGATACCCCCGTACTGCTTCTTGACGAGGCAACCTCAGCTCTTGACAGCTCTACGGAAGAAAAGCTTTTAAATGCTTTAAAAGAACTGACGGACAAAACTGTTATAATGGTAACCCATCGCGCAGTTCCCGACGGAATTTGCGATAAACAGCTTCATTTAGAAAACGGATACATAAAGGAAATTTAAAATGAAAAAGATATTTCTTTCTACTATACTTATAGCTCTGCTGGTTTTCACAGCGATTGGGTGTTCAGAAGGAAAAGGCGCAACTACACCTAAAATATCAGCACAAGAATTAACCCTCAAAATAGGTGAAAGTTATACGCTGACTATAGAAAACAAGGCGGATTTATCTTTTCAGTGGGAAAGCTCTGACCAAAAGATTGTCCGCGTTTTATACGGTGCAGTTACAGCTCTCAGCGAGGGTGAAGCAGAAGTTTATGCAGTAAGTTCTGACCTAAAGCTAACCTGTAAAATAGAAGTTGTAAAAGGCGAGGAAGAAAGCAAAGAAAATAATTCTTCTCAGGACAATTCTTTACAGAATAAAGACCAAGGCAAAAAATCGGGTACTTCTTCCAACAGTTCCGAAAAATCAAATGCCGAAAAAACAAAAGAAACGGTAAATAATCTTATTGAAAGCATTATTGACAATAAATATAATAAAAAAGCGGACGAACTAAAAAAAGAATATGACACGGCAGTAGCTGAAATTGACGAAGGTATTACCGCAGCAGAAAAGCTAATAAATTCGGACACACTTTCTGATACAGAAAAGCAGTACTGGAAAAATCAGAAAGATGCTTTAATTACCGATAAGCAAAGACTTAAGGATGCTTATGATTCTGCTCTTGCCGAAATAAACAAACAACGGGAAGAAGAAAAAGCTTCTCCTAACGGTCTTATACAGTAGTATATAAAATTAAAACGCCCTGACGGGCGTTTTTCATTCTTCAAATATGTACTGCTGTATTTCTGAAATAAAATTTTCATCGTCAGTATAAGCGTTTACCGTTACAGGCTGAGTAAGGTCAAGGCTTAGTACACCCATCATTGATTTGGCGTTTACAAGATATTTTCCTGAAATAAGGTCAACCTCGAAATCCTTGTCCCCCATTTTTTTAACGAAACAGTTAACGCTTTCTATATTGTTAAGTAGCACTTTTTTAGTAATCATTTTTGTTTCCTCCAAAATCGTTACTAACAGTATTCTACCTTTTTCTGCTAAAAATGTCAAGAGGTTGCAAAAACAGTGATTTTATAATATAATAATTGACAGATTAATTTTACTCGGAGTGATTTTTTGAAGGTTGCATTTTATACACTGGGCTGTAAGGTAAATCAGTATGAAACTCAGGTAATGCGTGAGCTTTTTGAAAAAGAAGGCTACACCGTTGTTTCAGACTGCCCTGACGTTAACGTTTTTATAATAAATTCCTGTACGGTTACTGCTGAGAGCGACCGCAAAACCCGTCAGATGCTGAGAAAATACAGGTCACTGTACAAGGATGCGGTTATAGTGCTGACAGGCTGTATGCCTCAGGCTTTCCCAAAGGACGCCCTTAAGCTAACAGAGGCGGATATAATCTTAGGCAACACCGATGCAAGAAAAATAATCGGTTACGTTTCAAGCTTTATGAGTAACGGGGAAAGAATCGTTGATATAGAAAAGCACGAAAGAAAAGAAAAATTCAACACTCCCGATATATCAGACTTTAACGAGCGCACCCGTGCCTTTATGAAGATACAGGACGGCTGTGACAGATATTGTACCTACTGTATTATACCTACAGCAAGAGGAGATATACGCTCAAAAAACCTTGCTGATATAAAAAAGGAAGCAGAGCAGTTGGCACTAAAAGGCTTTAAAGAGGTTGTTCTTGTTGGAATTAACCTTACCTCTTACGGCAAAGAGCTTGAAGAAGACGTAAACATCTGTGATGCCGTAGAGGCTGTTTGTCAGGTTGATTCAATTCTTCGTGTGCGCCTTGGCTCCCTTGAGCCTGACCACATCAGTGATGAAATGCTAAACCGCCTTTCAAAGCAGAAAAAATTCTGTCCTCAGTTTCATCTTTCTCTGCAGTCGGGCTGTGATACCACTCTTAAAAGAATGAACCGACATTATGACACCAGCTTTTACAGAGATTTAGTAAAGCGTATCAGAAGCACTTTTAAAAATGCCTCAATTACCACCGATATTATGGTGGGCTTTGCAGGTGAAACAGAAGAGGAATTTGAGCAAAGCCTTGATTTTGCTAAAGAAATCGGCTTTGCATCTGCCCACGTTTTTGCTTATTCAAGGAGAGAGGGCACGGTTGCCGCAGGTCTTAATAATCAGGTTGAGAAAAGTGAAAAAAGCAGAAGAAGTAAGCTTATGATAAGCGCTACTAAAAAAACTGAGGAAGCATTTCTTGATAAAATGCTTTATAGCACTGTGGAGGTTCTTTTTGAAACAACAGATGAAAAGGGATACTATCACGGCTTTACAGATAATTACTGTCAGGTAAAGGTAAAAAGTGATAAGTCTCTGACAGGGAAAATAACACCTGTAAAAATCACACACCGAACGGATACCTGTCTTTTTGGCAAAGTAGATACCCATAACTAAAATAACAAACGGGAGGATATAAAATCCTCCCGTTTGATTTCTTGTTTTCCTTTTTAACGAAATGACTTTGGACAACTATTCCAAAAGGCTTGTACCATTTTTTCTAAATGTTGCAAAGAAGATTCCGGCAAATCCAAGATTTTTTGATTCAGTTTTATCAATTCATAAATACCGCAATTTCCAGTAAGTATATATTCTGCACTACAATCCAATTCATTACAAATTTTCAAAGCGTCCTCAATACCAACTGCTTCCTCGCCTCGTTCCATCATCTTAACTGATGAAATCGGAACCGATGCACGTTCCGCTAATTCTTTACGGGAGAAAAAGTTTCGTGTACGACATTCAAACAACCTTTCTCCAACCTGTTTTAAGTAAGTTTTCTGCATAGTTTTATCTTCCTTTCGGTATTTTTGCACAAAAAAGTGCATGACAGAGCCATGCACTCTAAAAACACCTGGCTCCGTTTGCTGCAACACAAATTCAACACATACCGAAAATAGTACATGATAAATAGAGCCTGTGCTTTTACCAAAAGAAAAAATCACAAACTATTTTCGATATATATATTGAATTTATGTTGCAATAATATTATATAGCATTTTACTTTATTTGTAAACCCTAAAAACGTTTAATGTTATGATATAAATGATAAACGGGAGGATATAAAATCCTCCCGTTTTAAATATTCACCGAAAATTGTTCTCCTCACATAAGGCTTCTCCCTGAGAGGCACCTATTTCCTAATCATCTTATTCCGTACTTTTCGATAATATAATCCATATCCTTATCGCCTCTGCCCGAAAGGTTAATAAGCACACTGCCCTTACCCATTTCACGCGCAAGTTTCATACCGTAAGCAACGGCGTGAGAGCTTTCAATAGCGGGGATTATACCTTCAAGACGGGAAAGAGTAAAGAATGCATCAATAGTATCATCATCACCGATAACATCATATTTTACTCTGCCAAGCTCATGTAAGAATGCGTGTTCGGGACCGCTGGAAGGATAGTCAAGACCACTTGCAACGGAATATACAGGCGCAGGGTCGCCATTCTCGTCCTTAAGCATTATACTGTTAAAGCCGTGCATTACACCCTCTGTACCGTACTGCAGAGAAGCGGCGTGGTCGCCCATTTTAGTTCCTCTGCCGAGAGGCTCAATACCGTAAATATCAACAGGGTCATTAAGGAAGCCTGAGAAAAATCCTGCAGAGTTAGAGCCGCCGCCCACACAGGCTACAACAGCATCAGGCAGTTCGCCCGTCATCTCAACAAACTGTTCTCTTGCTTCAATACCCACAACGCTCTGGAAATCTCTTACCATCATTGGAAACGGATGAGGGCCAACAACACTGCCGATACAGTAAATACTGTTCTCATAATCCTTAGCATACGCTTCAAAAGCAGCGTCAACGGCCTCTTTCAAGGTTGCAAGACCGTGTGTAACCTCAACTACGTTTGCGCCAAGAATCTTCATTCTTGCAACGTTGGGAGCTTGTTTCTTTATATCAACGCTTCCCATATAAACGTCGCACTCAAGACCGAAATATGCAGCCGCCGTAGCAATAGCAACACCGTGCTGACCTGCTCCTGTTTCGGCAATAAGCTTTTTCTTACCCATATATTTAGCAAGAAGCGCTTCACCCATACAGTGATTAAGCTTGTGTGCGCCTGTATGGTTAAGGTCCTCTCTCTTTACGTAAAGCTGAACGTTACCAAGCTTATTAGAAAGTCTTTCAAGGTGAGAAATAGGTGTAGGTCTGCCCTGGAATTCTTTTCTTATTCTTCTAAGTTCGTCAATAAACTTTCTTGATTTACAAATAGTAAAATACGCCTGAGTTATTTCGTTCATAGCTTTCTTCAAATCGTCGTTTACATAAGCTCCGCCGTATTTACCGAAATATCCCTCTTCGTTAGGATAATTCTTAAGATAGGTATCAAAATCAATTCCGTTAAAATTCATAACAACATTCCTCCGTTATTTACAAATAATATAATATCATATTTTCAGAAAAAATCAATAGCAAGAACGCCATCGGAAAGGCAAATTAAACATAACAAACATTCCTTTTTAAAAAAATAACCCGAGTCTGAATATATCAGACTCGGGACGAATTTAAAAATCCGCGGTACCACCCGACTTTGCCACAAGGCACACTTCACGCACTAACATACGCTATCTGCTGTAACGGTCAGCCTCCGTCTTCCCTACTTTTTGCATTTCAGGTCGCCCTCGTAAGCCCATTCATTTATCCTTTGGTTATCGCCTCACACCAACGGCAACTCTCTGAAAGCCTTAAGATAAACTACTCTTCTTACTCATCGGTTTTTATCATTTTAATATAAGCCGTATAAAAAGTCAAGAATTATTTAAGTATCAGGTTAAACACTAACAGAACCGCAACACCTAAAGCTATACGGTAGTAACCGAACACCTCAAAATTATGCTTTTTAATATATCCCATAAGAAATTTAATAGCAAGTACCGATACGATAAATGCACAAACAGTACCAACTGCAAGGAAAATAATATCGTTTGTCTGCAAGGCTATGCCCTTTTCGGTAAAATCAAATATTTTAAGAACACTTGCGCCAAGCATTGCAGGTATGGCAAGAATAAAGGTAAATTCCGAAGCAGCTACACGGGATACACCGAGAAGCAACGCGCCAAGAATTGTTGCGCCTGAACGACTTGTTCCGGGGAAAGCCGCAGCTAAAAGCTGAAAAATACCTATATATAAAGCCAGTGAATATGTGATATCACCTAAAGCATCGTATTTCGGTGTACGTTTTTTATTGTACTGTTCAATAAGTATAAAGAAAATACCGAACACAATCAAGGCTATAGACACGCCTGTGGAATTATAAAAATATTTATCACATATTTCATCAAGACCCAGCAGTATAAAAGCTACGCCGGGTACGGTAGCTATAGCCACTTTAACCCAAAGGATAAAGCTGTCGGTTTTAATAAGTTTTTTCCCCTCTGCCCTATCAGGCTTTTGGAAAGGCCATATTTTATCCCAGAAAAGAATAACCGAAGCAAGAATAGCGCCCAACTGAATAATTACCAAAAACATATCCCATACGTCTTTAGATACGTACTGCGGAAGAATTTCCTCAAACAGTATAAGATGTCCCGTACTGCTTACAGGAAGCCATTCTGTAATTCCCTCAATAATACCGAATATTATTGCTACGATAATCAAACCCATATCAAAACACCCTTCTTTATCTTAAAATATGTAAAAAGGACGGCAAATATCACCGTCCTTTATTATATCACATATAAAACTATTTTCCAAGTATTTGTTTATAAAGCTTTATATATTCTCCAGCAGATTTACCCCAGCTGTTATCACATTCCATAGCGCGTTTTTTAAGAGTATTCCAGCCCTGTTTATCGCTGTAGCCCTGAAGGGCGCGCCATACAGTTTCAAGCATATCGTGAGCATTGTAGCTCTGGAAGGTAAAGCCATTACCCATATTATCGCCGCTGTCCTGAATAGTATCGGCAAGTCCACCCGTAGCTCTTACAATGGGAATAGTTCCGTAACGAAGCGCCACCATCTGAGCAAGACCGCAAGGCTCACTCTGACTTGGCATGAGGAATATATCGGCACCTGCATAAATTTTTCTGGCAAGTGCAGGTATAAAGCCCATTCTGAAGGCAACCTTTTGGGGATACTTCTGTGACATTTCGTGGAAGAAGGTTTCAAATTCCCACTCACCGCTTCCAAGAATAGCAAACTGCACGTCAGCCGCCAACATATCCTCGAAAACGTGCTTTACAAGGTCAAGTCCTTTGTGCTTAACAAGTCTTGTAACTATGCCGATAACGGCAACGTCTTCTCTCTCAGGCAGTCCCATTTCCTTTTGCAGACCAAGCTTATTGATTTTCTTTTTATCAATAGACTCGCTGTCAAAATTCTCAAAAATATTAGAGTCTGTTGCGGGATTATACACCTCAGTATCAATACCGTTAACAATACCTGATACCTTGCCCTGTAAATCACGGAGAATTCCGTCAAGACCGTGAGAATAATAGGGGTCGAGAATTTCTCTTGCATAGGTGGGAGAAACGGTTGTTACTCTGTCAGCCTCCTGAATTCCGCCCTTCATAAAGTTAACGCAGTTGTCATAGTCGATTACCTGCGCAGAGCCGCCGGGAAGACCAAGAACGTCATCAATAAGCTCATATCCGTATTTACCCTGATACTGAATATTATGAATCGTGAAAACGGTACGGATATCCCTGTGTATTTCGTTTTCTCTGTAAAGAGTATTAAGGAAAACGGGAATAAGAGCCGTTTGCCAGTCGTTACAGTGAATAATATCAGGTTTATAGTCAATATACTGCAACATTTCAAGTACAGCGCGTGAAAAGAAAGCAAAACGCTCGGCATCGTCATAAAAGCCGTAAAGACTGTTACGCTTAAAATAGTACTGATTATCAAGAAGATAATAAACTACACCGTCAACCTTTGCCTCAAAAATACCGCAGTACTGTCTGCGCCAGGCAACAGGAACGGTAATCCCCGTTATAAAATTCATATTTGCTCTCAGCTCTTCTGAAATACATTCATATAAAGGCATAACCACTCTACAGCCCACAAGTCTTCTTCGAAGCGCTTTAGGCAAAGAACCGGCAACGTCAGCAAGACCGCCCGACATAGCAAATGGATAAGCCTCACTTGCCGCGTATAAAATTTTCATTTATTTCATCCCTTTCTTTTTACGGTTATATTGTTTCTCCCTTTTTAAGCAATATTACTTTTTGCTTTGTTCCTTCAAGAACTCCGTTATCCTGTACTACAGAGATTTTATCCATTACAGCGTAGGACACCTTTGCATTTTCACCGATAACGGCGTTCTGCATTATTATAGCATTTTCCACAACGGCACCCTTTTTGACCACAACGTTTCTGAAAACAATACTGTTTTTTACGGTTCCCTCAATTACGCAGCCGTCTGCAATAAGAGAATTTTTAACCTGACTGCCTATGCAGTATTTTGCGGGCATACTGTCGTGGGTTTTAGTGTAAATAGGTCTTTGCGCGTTAAACAGCTCTTTTCTTACCTTGCTGTCAAGCATTTTCATATTAAGGTCGTAATAGCTTTTAGGGTCATCCATAACCTCGGCAAAGCCCTCAACCTTATACCCCATAATCTTATACTTATTAACGTTTGGAGCCAATATATCCCTTGACAGACTTTTCTGACCGTTTTTAAACGCATTCTCAATAATCTCAATAAGAAAGCTTCGTTTCGTAAGAAGTATATCAAGGCTGAATTCTCTGTTAGCTCTTTCTTTAATATACTCAATTTTTTCAATCCGCTTATTATCAGACAAAGAAAATACCATTGTTTTCTCGTGATTTTTAGGCAGCTTACCGTATTTATAAGCAAGAGTGAAATCAGCCTCATTTTCAATATGCTGTCTGAACATTTCCTCAATATCTACGTTAGCAATAAGGTCGCTGTCACAAATAATTACATAGTCCTGTTTAGCGCGTTTCAGGAAATTCAGTACAGAACCAAGCGCTTCAAGATGGTTATTATATACACCGTTATCTATACCGCCCGAAACAAAAGGAGGAAGTATAAAAAGTCCACCTGATTTTCTGTCAAGGTCCCATTCTCTACCACTTCCGATATGGTCCATAAGAGACTGATAATTTTCCTTTGTTATTACGCCCACCTGACTGATTCCCGCATTAGTAAGATTAGACAGAGTAAAGTCAATCAGACGGTAACGTGCGCCGAATGGCACAGAAGCCATAGAACGCCTTTCTGTAAGATTAGGTAATAAATGGTCGTGAACGTTGGCAAATACTATGCCGAGTATATTATTTGTTCTCATTGTACGTCGCCTTCTTTCACATTTTTGCTTATCATTGACTTAGCCTTAACGACTGCCCTCTTACCGATTTTTACCGAGTCGCCCACAACAGCGATACCCCAGTCATCGCGGTTTACCACGTCCTGAGGATTCTGACCGATAACAGCGCCCTCGCCAACCTTAACGTTTTCGGCAATTATAGAATACTGCACGTGAGCGCCTTTCTTTACCACCGCGCCGGGCATAATCAGTGAATACTCAACCGTAGCACCCTCCTCAATAGTTACGTTTTCGAAAAGCACGGAAAAGTCAAGTTTTCCCTTTACCTCACAGCCGTCACTTACAAGAGAATTTTCCACCTCTGCATTTTCGCTTATATACTGAGGAGGCAGACAGCCTGTACGGGAATAAATTTTCCAATCGGCGCTGTCAAGCTTCAAATCAAGCTTAGGATTAAGCAAGTCAAGATTTGCATCCCATAAAGAATCAACAGTACCTACGTCCTTCCAGTATCCGTCAAATCTGTAAGCCATCATTTTTTCTCCAGAGTTGAGCATTGCAGGGATTATATCCTTGCCGAAGTCGTTGTTAGACTGCTTGTTTCGTTCATCCTCAATAAGATAGCTTCTCATCTTTGACCAGTTAAACACGTAAATTCCCATTGAAGCAAGATTGCTTTTAGGATTTGCAGGTTTTTCTTCAAATTCATAAATAGTGCCGTCAGCTTCAGTGTTCATGATACCAAAGCGAGAAGCCTCCTCAAACGGCACTTCCATAACGGCTATGGTACAGTCAGCTCCCGACTGTTTATGAGCCTTGAGCATCTTTGAATAATCCATTTTATAAATATGATCACCCGACAGCACAAGAACATACTCAGGGTCATATTTTTCTATAAAATGAATGTTCTGATATATAGCGTTTGCAGTTCCCTTATACCAGTCTCCGCCCTTGCTTTTCTGATAAGGAGGAAGAATATGCACACCTCCGCTGAGTCTGTCAAGGTCCCATGGCTTACCGCTTCCGATATAGTCGTTAAGCTCCAGCGGCTGATACTGTGTAAGTATACCTACGATATCAATACCCGAATTAACACAGTTGGAAAGAGGAAAATCTATAATCCTGTACTTTCCGCCATAGGCAACTGCTGGTTTTGCAATCTTCTGAGTCAGCACACCAAGTCGACTACCCTGACCTCCTGCAAGTAGCATTGCAACACATTCGTTCTTTTTCAAAGCTCTCACTCCACATCAATTATTTAGAATTAATTTTTCTTGTATTTCGTTTAAGATATATAACGCTAAGGGCAGGTAGTTTTAGAGAGATACTGTTTTCACAGCCGTGCATTTCTATTTTTTGACTTTTAACGGATAGATTGTTCTTTTCACCGTTGCCTCCAAACTCCGTCCAGTCGGTAGAAAATACAGTTTTATAGCTTCCTGCCTCGGTTACTCCTATACGGTAATCCTCACGCTCTACAGGAACAAAGTTACATACCGCTATAATTTCACTATTGTCCTTGGCTATTCTCCTGAATGCAATTACACTTTGATTGTAGTCGTCATTGGCTATCCAGCTAAAGCCCTCCCAAGAATAATCAATCTCGAACAAGGCAGGATTTTTAAGATAGAATTTATTAAGTGCTTTACAGTATTCCTGCATTTTCTTATGAGCCTCATAGTCGGTTAAAAACCAATCAAGCTGTTTTTTATAATCCCATTCAACAAACTGAGCAAACTCTTGTCCCATAAACAAATGCTTTTTACCGGGATGCGCCATCATATATGCATAAAAGGTCCTGAGTCCTGCAAATTTAGTATCGTAATCACCGGGCATTTTGTTTATCATTGAGCATTTTCCGTGTACAACCTCATCATGAGATATAGGAAGCACGAAGTTTTCACTGAATGCATAAAAGAAAGAAAAAGTCAGATTATTGTGGTGATGCTTTCTGAACAGCGGGTCAAGAGAAGTATATCTCAACATATCGTTCATCCAGCCCATATTCCATTTAAAGTTAAATCCAAGACCCCCGTCACAGACAGGCTTAGTTACCATAGGCCAAGCCGTTGACTCCTCTGCAATCATCATTACCGATGGATTAACAGAAAACGCCGCGGTATTAATTTGTCTTAAAAGCTCCACCGCTTCAAGATTTTCTCTGCCTCCGTAAGAATTAGGAAGCCACTGTCCGTCCTGTCTGCCGTAATCAAGATAAAGCATAGAAGCAACGGCATCAACTCTCAGTCCGTCTATATGATACTCCTTAAGCCAGTAACACGCGCTGCCTATAAGGAAATTCATTACCTCTACCTTTCCGAAATCAAAGACCGCAGTTCCCCATTCCTTATGAAGACCTTTTCTTTCATCGCTGTACTCATAAAGAGGCGTACCGTCAAAACGGTAAAGAAAGGGTTCGTCCTTCGGGAAATGAGCAGGTACCCAGTCAAGAATAACTCCTATTCCGGCGCTATGCATAATATCCACAAACTTTTTAAAATCTTCAGGAGTACCGTAACGGGAGGTAGGAGCGTAATATCCGCTTACCTGATAACCCCATGAGCCGTCAAAAGGATACTCGGTAACTGGCATAAGCTCTATATGAGTATATCCCATTTCAGAAACGTATCCGCATAGCTCTTTTGCTATATCAACATAGTTCATCACCGAGCCGTCAGCGTTGGTTTTAAAAGAGCCTAAATGCACTTCGTAAACGTTTACGGGCGACTCGTATATATTTTGTTTGTTTCTTTTTTCTAGCCATTTACTATCTTTCCATTTATATGCATCCTTATAAACTTTAGAACTTGTAGCGGGAGCAGTTTCAAAATGATGAGCATAAGGGTCAGCCTTTAATACCGTAGTTTCACCCTTTGTAATAGCGTATTTATAATTATCATATATTTTAACGTTTGGCACAGTTACTTCAAAGGTACCGTTTTCGCCTCTAAGCATTATATTGGCATACCCGTTCCAATCGTTAAAATCGCCGACTACCGATACGGCATCAGCATTGGGAGCCCATACTCTGAACGTAGTTGCTTCTTCACTGTAAAAAGAGCCAAATAACTCGTAAGCATTATATATTATTTCGCTGTAAAAGCTTTTATCATTCACATTCATCACTACCTCTTAACAACAGCTATTATCTATCACGTATTTATGATAACAGACATTACTCTAAATTTCAAGTTATTTTAGTGGATTTTTGATTAATTTTATTCTAAATCATTACCATATATTATAGAAAATATACAAAATAATACAAAAACGGCAAATATTGAACAAAAAATCTTTGCCGTATATATTCTATTGTGCATTAATGTTTTATAATTGACATTTATTGTCGTATATGTTATAATTTGAACAACAAGTCACAAAGGAGAATTACTATGATTACCAGATTTAGAGGCGATGAATATATTATGCATCGTAATGAAAAAAATCCAATTATAACAAAAAAAGATTTCCCTCTTGATACTCATGCCGTTTTCAACTGCGGACAAACAATGTTCGAAGGTAAAACCCTTTTACTTATTGCAGCTTTTTACAAAGAACCCATAAATGGTAGTTTATGCGGTATCCACGTTGCAAAAAGCGATGACGGTGTTAATTTTGATATTAATCCCAAGCCCTTATTTTTAAGTGATAATTGGAGTGGTAACTGTCCGGGTAGCTTTGATAATTGGGTAATTGACCCCAGAGTAACAAAAATCGACGATACATATTATATTATCCGTCCCGGTCAGGTAAGAGGAAGCGGTCCAAGTGCACTTCTCTATAAAACAAAGGATTTTGAGTCTGCAGAGTTTATTGACTGTGTTGCTCTTCCTGCAAACCGCGTACCCTGTCTTTTCCCCGAAAAAATAAACGGTCTTTACGTAAGAATCGACCGTCCCTATAATATTCACGACCCTGAAGAGCCTGACCAGATTCCCGATACCGACGCTCTTAGAGCAAGTATGTGGCTGTCCTATTCTCCCGACCTTGTTTACTGGGGACACCACCGTCCCCTTCTATACCCCGAAAGCGTTTCGTTTTCTAACTGGAAAATAGGTCCTACTCCTCCAATCAAAACAAAGGACGGTTGGCTCGAAATCATTCACGGCGTATGGAAAGAAAAGGGAGAATTCTGCTATTCCATCGGCGCTATGCTTCTTGATATCAACGACCCGTCAAAAATCATTGGACTTCTCGACCGTTGGATTTTAACCCCAACAGAGCCATTTGAAACAGAAGGCAGAGTTGCTAACGTTGTATTCCCCTGCGGCGCTATAGCTGACGAAGAGAAAGATGAAATAAGAATTTACTACGGTGCGGCTGATGAACATATCGGTCTTGCAAAGGGCTCATTAAGCGAACTTCTTGAAGCTGTAAAAAACAGTCCCGCGCCATACTAAAAGTAAAACCGCGTATCAAATGATACGCGGTTTTGTTTTATGCTTTTTTCTTTTTGAATGACGCCATAATACTTACAATAGATATTACTACACAAAATACTGCAACCGAAATAAACAGCACGTTCCATTTGCCATCGCCTAAAATAAAGCCATATACCATAGACTGAATTGCAGCTCCCATATACGCGGCAAAATCAAGTATTCCCGAAGCGGTACTTGCAAAAACTCTTCCTCCAACATCAGCCGCATAAGCCCATACGATTCCATTTATTGCATAAATGAAGAAACCGGCTAGGAAAAGCAGAATCATCATAAGAACAAACTGAAAGCCTGTAGGCTGAAGCAAGGAGAATCCCATAATACAAACGCCTGCCGCTATACCACTCACCACACTTGCGAGCAATCGGTTATTGGGACAGAATTTATCGGTTAAAGCAGGTACCAGAAGAGTACCTATACCCATACCTATAGGAAGTATGGTAGAACTGAGTAAGCTTGCCACACTGGTAAGACCCATTTCCTCTTTGAAATATTTAGGAATCCACGTAACAAGACCGTATCTTGCCACTCCTGATGCAAAAACAACAAACATCCATACAAGGAAGGTTTTGTTTGTGAAAAGATGTATATAAGGAAACAATGCGCCTTTGGATTTTGAAATCTCAGACATTTCATTTTCTTTTTCGGCTTTTTCACCATCATCTTCCTTATAGTCCTCAAGTCCCACGCTCTTAGGTCCTGATTTAGCAAAAATCATATAGACCACCAACATAAGAAGCGGTACAAACGCAGGTAAGAAAAATGCCCAGCGCCAGTTATTATTAAATACCGTAAAGGCAAGAGCTACCATAAGAGAAGCAAGTACCTGACCGAATCCTGAAAAAGCATTAGCAAAGCCTGTTGCAAAACCACGTTTATCACCGGGCCACCAAGCAGTCAGCGAAGCTATTCCGGGCGACCAGGCCATTGACTGAAAATATCCGTTTAATCCCCATAGAATCACCATTATAATAAAAGAACTCTGAAAGCCCATTATTATATTGGTAACCGCCGAAAGAAAAACAGATAAAATTATAAATCGTCGTATACCGAAAATTTCACCAAGTCTGCCGTTTACAAGATGTCCTATTCCGTAGGTCCAGAACAGCGTACTTGTAATAATGCCTATCTGAGCCTCACTCAAGCTCATTTCAACCTGTGCATTACCGAAATTTAGTCTCGTACAGTAATGTGTACAGTAAAGTAAGGAAAACAACAGCAGATACTTCCACGAATTAAAAGTAAATTTTTTATACTGCTCTTTGTTATAGCCATATTTTAATTTCTCCATATTATACCCCTTTCAAAAAAGTATTTTAACATATTATACCATAATACGACTTTATTTTCAACAAATTTATATATCGTCTTGTGTTATAAAAAGAAAAACTGTTATGAGAATTTTCTCATAACAGTTTTTTGTTATCACTCAAGAAAATAAATAATTACGTCTCTTCTTCCGAACATTTTACATGCAGCATTGGTTTCCATAAACAAGTCGACGTTTGTAGGACGACTCTTTACGTATCCGCCCGTATCGGCAGCAATAGCATAACCGTATACGTATTTTCCGTCTGCAGAAACAATATACATCTTTGTTCCGTAAGGAATAATCTTAGGATTTACTGCAATATATCCGGGCTGTGGATTAACACCTGTTGCGCAACGGTAACCTGTATAGGTATATGCAGTAGCCTGAACACGACTTACCCCTGTATAATTAACAGGAATTCCGTTTTCGTCAAGTACGATATCAATATCAGGAACAAGAGTAGAAATTGCGCCGTTTGCAGAAACGGTAGTGGCAACGGGAGCAGATGCCGTAATTGAATTGTGATTATTATAGGAGGTCTTTACTTCCTCCTTCTCCTCTGGTGCAGGAACGATATCAATATAGGTTTCTTTATCAATTAATTCATTTAAATCAACCGATAAAATATCGTCATCCTTAATTTCAACACCTGCGTTAAGCAGAATATCATCTACAGTTGAAGGTGCGGTAATGTGAGTTATGGTTTTATCACCGTAGGTTATATATACGGGAAAGGTTTCCACAACTTCAATTGAGAGCTTATTTCCGTCACGGTCGGTATTCACAACGTTGTAGTTGCCAAGATAACCTGCGTAACCTAAAATTCCACGAACGTCACTTTTGAGAGTATATAAAGTGTGAGTGTTTGTTCCGTCGGAAATGGATACTACGTTGACAGACAGACAAAACAGCGTTGTAACGGCTGCTATGAGAACGCTCATACCGATAAGACCGATACGGCGTGTGTGCTCTCTTGCATAGTCCATAACTTTGCGAGCATAACGCTTACTTTTCTTTAACATAAAATCTCCTTAATTTATCACAGAAAAAGGCTTCCGTGAGTAGTTGTTTTTAGGACGAATTAGGTCTCGTCTTAGTGCAACGTTTGTAATTATACCACGATTTATTCAAATGTCAAACAAAAAAGTGGGGTGCGTTTTGTTAAAACTGCACAAATTATGAACAAAAATCAAAAAGTTACAACCTTGTAACCTTTGTCATTTCTTGATTATTTACCAATTTTTACCATTTAGCTTGTGCAAATCCACAGTTTTGCCCTCCAAAAATTGTAAAGTGGGGGAAAAGGTCAGTTTTTGAAGGCTTTTTTTACTAAAAACCACAATATATACGCAAAATTTTTTTGTTTTTTCAAAATATGCATATATTTAGATTTTAAAAAAATTCCGTAATTATTACTATTATATGTACAATTTGTTCTTTATATTAATAAAAAGCGGAGAAATCCGCTTTTTTTACATATTTATTCTTTCACGTATATACGCTCTATGGAACCTATTATAAGATTGTGCCAGTCGCCGTCTCCATACCACTTTTCATCTACCGATTTATCAGTCAGAAATTCCTTTGACATAGGCTGTACGTATTTCTTTTTAATTTTAAATACAAGACGGGCTTCGTCGAACCACACGCATTTACCGTCAGAAACAGGGGTAAGCCCTGTAAGAGAGGTTTTGTTTACCTCCCGTCCCGTTTTACTTCCACAGATTTTATGTATATCTTTATTATCCCCAAAGAAAGTAAGGGTAAAATATTCATTATTATCCAAAAACTCCATTGTATAACGAGATGGACGGACAACAACAGCAACGCTGTCCTCTCCCCACATTTCACCCATAAAGCCCCAGGAAGCCGTCATCATATTATAATTCATACCGTTTCCTGCGGTAATAAGCATATACTCCTTTGAAATAATATCAATGATATTTTCCTTAAAATCCTTTACGCAAATATCTCTGAACATAAAATCACTACCCTTTAAAGAAGCTAACAAGACCTGCAACAAAAATAACAACTATTAAAACAGGAACTATAAAACGGAAATAGTATTTAAGCCAATGAGGAAGCTTTGTTCCCTTACCTGTATTAGCCTCTTCAATATACTTATCAAATCCCCAGCCCCATTTTGTAACACAGAACAAAAGGAATACAAGTGAACCTATAGGTAACAGAAGCTGACTAACCACAAAGTCTTCCATATCAAGTATATTCTTACCACCGAGATTTATGCCACTAAGCAGGTTAAAACCTAACGCACAGGGGGTACTTAAAACAAGCATAGCAATACCGTTTACAACAGAAGCCTTTTTTCTGCTCCAGCCAAGGTTGTCCATAAGATTAGCCTGTAAATTCTCAAACACGGCAAGAACTGTAGAAAAACTTGCAAAGGTCATAAATACAAAGAAAAGTGCGCCCCATACCCTGCCCATAGGCATATTAAGAAATACGTTAGGCAACGTCTGGAAAATAAGAGGAGGTCCTGCATTTACATCTACATTATATGCAAAACATGCAGGGAAAATAATCATACCAGACATAAGGGCAACAAAGGTATCAAGTACGCAAATTCTTGCAGATTCTCCTGCAAGGGTATTATCCTTTGACATATAGCTGCCGAAAATCTGCATAGAGCCGATACCAAGACTCAGTGTAAAGAACGACTGATTCATCGCCGCAACAATAACGTCAAATATATTAACGTTATTTTCCTGTAATCTTGAAACGCTTGGAATAAGGTAATATTTAATGCCCTCCAAACCGCCGTCAAGGGTTGCACTGTTAATAGCCAGAACAACCATAAGTACTAAAAGGGCTAACATCATCCACTTGCTGATACGCTCTACACCCTTTTGCAGACCGAAGCTGCATACAACAAACCCTGCAATAACGGTGATTGCCATCCATAATACCATCTCAAGCGGATTTGCAGTCATATTAGCAAAAACACTGTTGACCTGTTCGGTGGTCATACCGCTTTTGAAGGTACCTGAAGCAAATTTTACGAAGTAATTGGTCATCCAGCCTGATACGGTTGTGTAATACATCATAAGAATGTAACAGCCAATCATACAAAGCCAACCGTGAATATGCCACTTCTGCTTAGGCTTCTCTAAGGTTTTAAAAGCCTGTAATGCGCTTTTTTTACTTGCTCTGCCCACAGCTAATTCCATTGTAAGAACAGGAATACCCATAGTCAGCAAAAACAGTAAATAGAAAATTACAAAAATACCGCCGCCGTTTTGTCCCGTAACGTAAGGGAAGCGCCATACGTTGCCTATACCTATAGCACAGCCAGCGCTAACAAGTATAAAGCCAAGACGCGATTTAAAACTATCTCTTGCCATAATAAAAACTCCTTAAATTTATTGCTAACATTGTACCATACTACCACCTGTTTGTCCATAATTTTCATAAAAATACTGTAGACAACGTTCCCTCTGACGAGAAAGCCAATGAAAATTTCATTCAGAAAAAGAGTCATAAGGATTCTATAAAGAATCATCATGACTCAAGAAGATTTCCGAAACATTGAAATTCTCGTCTACATATGATATACTGAACACATAGAATAATTCAACAGGGGGAATACTATGACTAAGAAAAGCCGAATAGAGTATTTAGTATGCACTTTAAGTGTTGTTGTTACGGGGTTCCTTATTTATGGACTTCTTGGAAGTCAACAACCGCTTGTCAACGATAGCAAAGTACAATCTTTCGTGCTTTTCGGTTGCATAGGTGGTTTTGGATTTAGTGCTACGGTTTCTATCATTATACTTTCCGTGGGTTTTTTCAAAAAAAGAGGATTAGTTTTTAAAATAATTGCATCTGTTTTGTGGCCTATTACATTTGGTGCTTGTGTATATGCAGGCTTTTTTTGCTATATTCCTTATCAAATATACAATATTGTAAAAATTATATTACTAACACGTGAAGAGAAAAAGCAAAAAGAACTAGAAGAAACTACAATAGAAGATTGAGTTTTTATTTTTAAATAATCTTACCCTATGATTTTTAATAGTCGTAGGGTGTCTTTTTGAAAGTCGCACCAAGGTCTATTTTTTAAAAAAGAAAACCCCGAAAACCGTGATGGTTTCGGGGTTTTTGTTGTTCTTGAAATAATACAGATTATCTCTTTGAGAACTGAGGTGCTCTTCTTGCGCCTTTGAGACCGTATTTCTTTCTCTCCTTCATACGAGGGTCACGAGTAAGGAATCCAGCCTTCTTAAGTGCTGCGCGAAGCTCAGCATCGCTCTGAAGTAAAGCACGTGCTATACCGTGACGGATAGCGCCTGCCTGACCTGTAACACCGCCGCCGCTAACACGACAAACGATATCAAACTTTTCAGCAGTCTCGGTAAGAGCGAGAGGCTGACGAACGATAAGTTTTAAGGTTTCAAGACCGAAATAATCATCAATATCTCTGTCATTGATAGTGATTTTGCCTGTGCCGTTGTAAAGACGAACGCGAGCTACAGAACTTTTTCTTCTACCAGTACCGTAGAAATAAGGTTTACTTTCAAACATATTCTTTTGCTCCCTTCTTATTAATCAACGAGTTCAGGCTTCTGAGCAACCTGCTTATATTCAGTTCCCTGATATACATGCAGACGGGTCATAGCTTTTCTTCCGATTGTGGTGTCGGGAATCATTCCCTTGATTGCGAGTTCCATTGCTAATTCCGGACGGGTAGCCATAAGAGTAGAATACTGAACCTCTTTAAGATGACCGATATATCCGGTGTGACGGCGATAATACTTCTGCTCAAGCTTCTTGCCTGTAAGAACAGCCTTTTCAGCATTGATAACAACTACGAAATCGCCACAGTCAACATTGGGTGTAAATTCAGGTTTGCCTTTACCGCGAAGTAAATCAGCAACCTTAACTGCGGTACGGCCGAGGGGCTTACCAGCAGCATCTACAATGTACCATTTGCGCTGAACTTCAGCGGGTTTTGCCATAAATGTAGACATAATACTTCCTCCATAAAACTTTTTTAAAAATTTACCTTGAGTATACTAACATATTTAGGTAGACTTGTCAACACCTTTTTTCTAAAAATTTAATTTAAAATTAGAAATCTTTGTTTTTCTTCGTTTTTCTTTGTTTTTCTCTCGTTTACTCACTTGCGATTTTTATTTTTTGTATATAAAAAACTCCCGATTACATCGTTCGGGAGTTTCTTTCTTTAAATATTAATGGTAAAGCTTAAGTGTATATCCTTGTCGCTCATACGGTATTTTTCCATAAGAGCAGGTCCGCAGGAGTTACTGCCTATACCTGAAGATTTATAGTCTATTCTCACATAGGTAGCTTTACTTTCACCCAGCTCGTCGGTATGTTCAGCCTTGTTTATGCAATCAATACTATACTGAAGTACTGCGGCTTCAAAGGTGTCTTCTGCCTTAAAGGTGATTTTATCCTCTAAGGTAAGCTCTCTTACCCTTGTGTGATTACCATATTCCTGAGGACGAATATAGTTTACGTATTCGTCTTTTGCATTGCTAACATAAAAATCAAGAGCGCAGTTATGATACAGGTCGCAGTAATTTTCCTGCGGTCCCATACCGAAATATTCAAAGCTCATATTCTTCTTTTTAAAAGCAAACTCAAAGCCGAGACGTTGTAGCCACATACAATGTTCACTAACCTTACCGTTAAGTTCAACCTTAACAGTTCCCTTTTCATCTACGGTATAAGCAATTTCATAACGGAAAACAGGGAATCTCGAAACAGGAGCAATTGAAGCCTCAAAGGTGATTTTATTGCCATCAATTTTGCTGTTATACACGTTATACCAAGCAAAATTGAGATTGTCTCCCGACCATACGTCAATCTTGTACCAACGTTGTTTTATTGAGCGCTCGTTATCAATGTAAGGTCTGTACATAGAAAGCTGTGTTGGCGCGTAAAGCTGTTCCTTACCGCCGATTATCATACTTTCCAAATTACCCGTCTGTTTATTGAAGCCGTATTTGAAATTGTCACCCTGCGCATAAATAAAGAGTCCGTCTTCATAAATATTTGCAGAGCCACTGATTTCTTCAAGAACAGACTGTTTCTCGCACTCAATTTCCTGCTGTAACGTGCCAAGCTCACTGCCGCACTGAGAAAGAGTAAGGGTTACGGTACAGGCGTAGCTACACTTATCGGGGAATTTTGCGCTTGTTTCAATAACGCCGCTGCTGTGTGGCGCTATATCGGGAGAAACGGTTTTTTCTTCAATAACCTCGCCGTCACAAGCAATTACGTATGTTAGCTTACATTCATTAAGATTGGTAAAATCAAAACGGTTTTCAACCACGATTTTACCGTCCTCGTATTTAAAGCGGAAAGGCGCATAAGCGGTCTTAGCCTCATAGGAGCCTGATTTAAAGCTTCTGTCAGCAAAAACAAGACCGTCACAACAGAAGTTTCCGTCGTTTACGATTTCACCCTCGAAGTCACCGCCGTACTTCTGTACTCCGTCAACAACAACGGTATGGTCACACCATTCCCAGATACAACCGCCCACAAGAGCAGGATGAGAATAGAAGGTTTCAACGTAATCAAACACGTCGCCAGGGCCGTTACCCATAGCGTGAGCATACTCGCAAAGGAAGATGGGTTGGTTAACAAGATTTGTAGAAGACCAACGCTCAAGCTCAGGAATACGAATATACATACCTGAATGGAAATGAGCTCTTCTCATATTTATTTCTGCTTTTTCACGTCTTTGGGCAGCATTGTCAAGCTTCTCTTTTGCTTCGTCTACGTTTTCGTTTCTCTTTATTGCCAAATCATATTCAGTCTGCGCTCTGTTGAATTCGCCGTCACGGTCCTGAAAAGCGCGAGAGGCATCTTCTGCATGGAAAAGGCGCTTTGTTTCAACAGTAGAAAGCCACTGAAGCATTGCAATATGATTAGGTCCGTGACCGCTTTCATTACCCGTAGACCACATAAATACAGACGGATGGTTTTTATCTCTGTGATAGGCTCTTGCCATACGCTCAACGTGTTCGTCCTTCCACACATCCATACAGCAGGGCCATTCACCCGTTTCAACGTCATAACCGTAAGGCACGTTAGAATAGCGTCTTACAAAGCCGTGGGTTTCAATATCTGTTTCAAGCACCACATAGAAGCCCATTTTGTCGCAGAAATCAAGGAAACGCGG
The DNA here is from genome assembly GCA_036307305.1 of Acutalibacteraceae bacterium. Taxonomy (GTDB): domain Bacteria; phylum Bacillota; class Clostridia; order Oscillospirales; family Acutalibacteraceae; genus SIG607. Next base: position 99,112 of record JAXJXV010000021.1, on the reverse strand, counting down.
GGTAGGCGGATAATGAGAAGTTCTTATAGTATTGATATTAAGTTCTTTCATAAGCCTTAGGTCGTTGATTATTTCCTCATCGGTCATAACCCAACCCTTATCAGCTGTAGAATCGTGATGGTTAACGCCCTTGAGCTTAACAGCAACTCCGTTTACAAGAAATTCGTTTTTATCAGAGATAGAATAAATCCTGAAGCCAACGTTTTCATATATTATTTCTCCTGCCTTTTTCAGCTCAAGCTCATAAAGCTCAGGCTTCTCAGCATTCCATAAAACAGGATTTTCTACCTTTAGCTGTGCCTCTCCCTTTTCATCGGTAACGGCACTTGCAACAGTCTCACCATTATAATAAAGGTTAATTTCTACTGAGCTATCCGTTTTCACAATAACGGTATCGTTATTCTCAGTTTCAACAGCAAAGTCAACGATATGTCCCTGGGGACGCTCAAGAATATAAACGTCTCTGAAAATACCGTTACAACGGAAGAAATCCTGATCCTCAAGATAACTGCCCACGCACCATTTATATACGGCAACTCTTACGGTATTTTTGCCCGATTTAACAAAATTGCTGATATCAAACTCAGCCTGTAGGTGACTTCCCTGTGTAAAGCCTACGTATTCGCCGTTTATAAATACTACGGCACAGGATGAAACGCCCTCCATTATAAAATAAGAATTTTTATTCTTATCGGTAATAACGAAATCCTTTTCATATATACCAACGGGATTAACGTTAGGCACATAAGGAGGGTCAACGGGATAAGGGTAATTAATGTTAGCATAATTAGGATTTTCATATCCTGTATTCTGCCATGTGGACGGCACCTTTATTTTTCCCCATTTCGTGATTTTTCCTTTTGTATCAACAGCGTCACTATTGGAATAATAATTAAAACGCCACTCACCGTTTAAAAGATTATAAACCGCTTCACCCTCAGGAATATAGAAAGCTCTTTGTGGCAAACGGTTTTCACTTGTTTTGTCGAATTTTTCATAAAATCTCATAAAAACACCTCACATTACAAGTGAATTATACATTATAGTTTTTAAAAAATCAATAACAAAAAGCTTTTTACAATTCTTCAACATAAAAATAAAGTCGGGTTCTACCCGACTTTCAGACTGTCGAATAACCCCAAACCTCGCTTGAGATTTGGGGTTATTCGACAGTCAGAACCGAGGAAACTGCGTTTCCTCGGTTCTGATTTTATTATAGCACTAATTATAAAAGACTCTTATAAAGAGCAGTAATATCTTCAACGCTTGTATCCTTGGGGTTACCGGGACGACAAGCATCGTCAAAGGCGGACTGAGCAAGGAATGCAACGTCCTCTTCCTTTACGATTTCCTTAAGGTCAGCAGGAATACCAACATCAATGGACAACTGCTTAACAGCGTCAATAGCAGCCTTTCTGTATTCTTCTACAGTCATATTCTCCGTTCCTTTAACGCCCATAGCGGCAGCGATGTACTTATACTTATCGCCTGTAGCCTCAGCATTATATTCCATAACGGTAGGAAGAATAATAGCATTAGCAACACCGTGAGGAGTATCATAGAGAGCGCCGAGAGGATGAGCCATAGAATGAACGATACCAAGACCTACGTTAGAGAATCCCATACCTGCAACATACTGACCGAGAGCCATTCCCTCTCTGCCGTCAGCTTCGCCGTTTACTGCAGCGCGGAGTGAACGTGCGATAATCTCGATTGCTTTGAGATGGAACATATCGGAAAGTTCCCAAGCGCCTTTGGTTATGTAGCCTTCAATAGCGTGGGTAAGAGCATCCATACCCGTAGCAGCGGTAAGTCCCTTAGGCATAGTAGCCATCATATCAGGGTCAACGACAGCAACAACAGGAATGTCGTGAACGTCTACGCATACCATTTTTCTGTTATTCTGAACGTCTGTGATTACGTAGTTGATAGTAACTTCAGCAGCAGTACCGGCAGTGGTAGGAACAGCAATAATGGGAACGCACTTATTCTTTGTAGGAGCAACACCCTCAAGAGAGCGTACGTCTGCAAATTCAGGGTTATTGATAATAATACCGATAGCCTTTGCAGTATCCATAGAAGAACCGCCGCCGATTGCAACGATACAGTCAGCGCCGCTTGTCTTATAAGCTTCTACACCAGCCTGTACGTTTTCAATAGTGGGATTAGGTTTGATATCGCTGAAGATATCATAAGCTATTTTTGCATTATCAAGAACGTCTGTAACCTTTTTGGTTACGCCGAACTTAATAAGGTCGGGGTCGGAAGCAACAAAAGCTTTTTTAAAGCCTCTGGCAATAATTTCGTCAGCAACTGCTGCTACAGCCCCTGCGCCGTGATAAGAGGTTTCGTTAAGTACAAATCTGTTCATCTTAAAAACTCCTTCTTCTTTTTTTATTATTATACATAATTTTTTTACTTAGTTCAAGAACTTTGTTTAAATTTTAACGGATTTTTCAATTTCTTTATCGTTTCTTATTTTCTTTATCCATTTTCCGCTTCTCAGTCTTATTATGCACCAAAATGCTTTAAGCACCTGGTCAATTTTTAAAGCAAAATAAATCCAGAAGGCAGGAAGATGCAAAACGAGTCCCGCCACAATACCGAGAGGCACGCTGGCAACCCACAGGAATATATTATCCGCAACCATAAGCACCTTAGTATCACCGCCTCCGCGCAGCACACCCTTTGTCATAATACTGTTGGTAGCCTGAAAAACGACTATTATACTGATAGACCCCATAAGCTGTCTTGCAATTTGCTGTGTTTCAGCCGAAAGATTATACGCCGCTATCATAGGTGAGCTTATAAGCATAATAATTCCCGCCGATATAAGACCGAAAAGAAATCCTATACCCAAGAAAGCATAGCCCTGCGCTTGCGCCTTTTCCTTCGAGCCTTCTCCAAGGGTATATCCCGTAACGATAGCTCCTGCCTGTGAAAAGCCCTGTATCATTACCGAGCTTAACTGCTGAGTTACGGCTGTAATTGCATTTGCGGCAACGAAATTTTCTCCAAGTCTGCCTATAACCATAGCAACCGAGTTATTACCGAGAGCTAAAATTCCGTCGCTTATAAGCACGGGAATACTTATTCTTATATACTCTTTCCACAGAGAGCCTACCGACATAAACAAATCCTTTATTTTAAAACCGATTTGTTTATCCTTAAAGAAAAGATATCCGCAAATTACCGAAAACTCAAATATTCTGGCAATAAGCGTACCTATAGCCGCACCTGCAACCCCCATTTTTGCTACGCCGAGCTTACCGAAAATAAACACGTAATTTGCGCCCACATTAACAAAAAATGCGCCGATAGAGGTGTAAAGAGGAATTTTTACCTGATTAACGTTTCTAAGTACTATAGTACAGGTAAGCGACAGTCCTAAAAGAGCATAACTTGCTACCGAATATTTAAGATATGTAACACCGTAGGAAATTATTTCACTTTCCACAGTATAAATTTTCATAATAAGTTCAGGAATAAAAGCCGTGACAACACTGAACAATACCGACAGCGCAATACAAAGTCTCAGCATTATTGCGACTGTCTTTTTCAGAGAGCTATTGTCCTTCATTCCGTAGTAGCGGGAAACTAATACCGAAGCTCCCATACCTATTCCCATACAGAAAATATGGAAAATAGTAATAAACTGGTTCGCAAGAGAAACAGCCGAAAGCTGTGTTTCTCCTACAGCGCCCACCATAATGGTGTCCATCATATTTACACCGTTGGTTATAAGTCCCTGAAGTGCAACGGGAATTGCAATGGCGGCTGTTTTTTTGTAAAAATTTTTATCCTTTATAATGAGACTGTGCATTTCTTATCCTCTATTCAGTAATTTAAGTGCATTTTTATAGCAGATTTTTTCCTTTTCTTCCTCTGTTAGCTTTAATGTATCAAGTAGTCTCATTTCCATACCCGCTGTATGCCAAGGGGAATCGGTACCAAACACAAGCCTGTCCGCGCCGTGCTTCTCAAGAATCTTTTCGAAATAATATTTAGGCTGAGTACCATATGCATAAGAGGTATCAAAATAAACGTTTTTAGAGCAAAGATACTTCAAAACGTCCTCTCCGCAGCCCACACCACCCCAGTGCGCCACAACAACGGGAGAGGTAAACCACTCTATAGCCTTTGACATTTTTTCAGGTGTAGCGCCATAAGGCGGCGCATATCCGTAATCGTTACCTGCGTGAAAAACTGTAATAAGTCCAAGCTCTGATATTTTCTTATAAATAGGCTTAAGCTTTATATCATCAACATCAAAGCCCTGATAATCAGGATGAAGCTTAACGCCCTTAAGTCCTAATTCCTTTATTCTTTCAAGCTCACTCATAACGTCCTGACTGTGAGGATAAACCGAGCCAAAAGCTATAATGTCCTCGTCGTTATTTATGTGAGCCGCAAAATCGTTAACACTTGTTTGCTGATGTGCGTTTGTTGCAATGCTCAGCACCACAGAGGTATCTACGTCTTCCCTTTTCATCGCTTCCTTAAGAGAATAAAGTGTGCCCTTTGTGTGAGGGATAAGACCGCCTGAAACAAAAGACAGCTTTTCTATAGCCTTTTCGGCAATTTTATCAGGAAAACAGTGTGTATGAAAATCTATTAACATATTTATCACCAAAAGATAGTATACTCCGTTTTTTTGTGTCTTTCAAGAAATTTGTTTGCAATATTGATATTTATATATATTTCTGTTATTATGGTATTAAATAAATTTTATTAAAGAAGGTAGAATATGTCTGCTACAATTCAGAACCCCGTTCTTTATATAGTTATTCCATGCTACAACGAACAAGAAGTATTGCCTGTTACCGCACCGTTGTTTTCAGAAAAACTTCGTTCGCTTATCAGTTCAGGTCAGATAAGTGAGCAAAGCAAAGTTTTGTTCGTAAACGACGGAAGCCGTGACAGCACGTGGGATATAATTAAAACGCTTTGTAAAAATGACAGCATATTCAAAGGCATTTCGCTTAGCCGTAACAGAGGGCATCAGAACGCTCTTCTTGCAGGACTGATGGAAGCAAAAGAAATTTGCGACATAACAGTCAGCATAGACTGTGACGGACAGGACGATATAAACGCTATTGACCAAATGGTAGCCGAGTATAAAAATGGTGCAGAGGTGGTTTACGGGGTCAGAAAAAACCGCAAATCCGATACGTTTTTCAAGCGCTGTACTGCGCAAGGATTTTATAAATTTTTAAAGTTGTTAGGTGCAGAAACTGTTTATAACCACGCTGATTACCGTTTACTGTCTGCTAAAGTTCTGACAGCATTTGCCGACTTTAAAGAGGTTAATATTTATCTTCGCGGTATGATACCGCTTGTAGGTTTTAAAAGCACCTGTGTATATTATGAGCGAAGCGCCCGTCTAAAAGGCAAAAGTCACTATCCTCTTCGCCGTATGCTTTCTCTCGCCTTTGACGGAATAACCAGTCTGTCCACAAAACCTATCCGTCTTATAACAGCTTTCGGTATGCTTGTGGCAGTGATAAGCTTTATAGGTATTATTTGGTCGGTAATCAGCTTTTTCTGCGCAAAAACCGTTACAGGCTGGGCTTCCCTTGTTTCAATATTGTGTTTCTTAGGCGGTGTACAGCTTATCAGTCTTGGTATTATCGGCGAATATATCGGTAAAATTTATCTTGAAACAAAGGCAAGACCCCGTTATATAATCAGTGAAAGAACAGAGGAAAATGATTGTGAAAATTAAAAGCCTCATAGAAAAGTATAAGGAAACTCTGCTTTATATTATTTTCGGTGTTATGACAACCGTTATAAGTGTTTCCGTCTTTGATTTCTTCACCCGTACAATAAAGCTTGATGAGCTTATTTCAAACATAATTTCCTTTATTATTGCGGTACTTTTTGCATTCATAACAAACAGGAACTGGGTTTTTAAGGAAGGTAAAAAGCAACCTTTTTTAAGCAGTATGCTACTGTTTTACAGTTCAAGACTTATCACTCTTTTGATTGAGGAACTTATCCTTTTAGTTTTCGTTAAGCTACTATCTCTCAATGCTCTGTTTATAAAAACAGCATCTCAGGCAGTCGTTATTATCCTCAATTATATTATAAGCAAATTTTTTATTTTCAAAAATAAAAATAGAAGCAGTAAGTAAAAAACAGCATATATAACTGCAGAAAAAATAACCACCGTATCAAAAAATTTTTTATTCATATATCTTCACCCAAAGATATATTTGACAGGAAATAAAAAAATAAAACAAAAATCCCGTTTGACTTTTTTACAGTCAAACGGGATTTTAAATTTTTCTAATCAGATAGCATCATCATCAACAAGACTGATTTCTGCATCCTCTTCCTTTTTGCTGTTTTCTTCAAGCTTCAAAGCATCGGAAACCTTTTTCTTAGCCTTTCTCCAGATGATAGCAGCAACCGCACCAACAGCGATTACCACACCTGCTATAGCCTGAATACCATAGGTAACAACAGAAGGGTCAACATACAAGTTAATTGGATTAAACATTATTTTTTCTCCTTTTCTTTTTTCTTATCAATAAGATAGCGAATTATATATTTTGCGCCGTGAACACCACCGCTTCCAAGATTGTAGAAGTATTCTTCTCGCTTCTTTCTGAGTTTTTCTTTGAAGTCTTCACTTCCAATAAGCTCATTAACGGTAACACTGAATTTTTCCTTTATTTCATCTTTTTCAAGAGCGACGCCTAAAACATTTCTGAGAAGTATTTCTTGAGGTTCTATACCTATCTTCTTGTAGTTTTCGTTTTCCATTTTAATCTTTGTATTAATGAAAACTACAGGTTTTAAGGTAGCAAAACCAAATTCAATACCTATACCCGACCAGTCGGTAACAAGCAAATCCGAACTGTACACAGAAGTATTTGAACTGAAATCGAGTTCAAACTGTAGTCCGTCACCGATTTTATCGGTATACTTTTCAACGAGCATATCCATTTTAGCTTTGTAACGCTTCATATACTCAGGATGCGGACGCACAATTATTTTATAATCGTCTCCGTAAAGACTGTCAATCAAAGGCTCGATACAGCTATCAAGTAAATTATCTTCTTGCCATGAGGGAGCGATAAGAATCTGCTTACGGCTACTGGTGTTTTCCTCTAAAGCTTCACAGGAAGAAATGAGATTTTCTATCAGCGGATAACCAAATTCAATAAGTTCTTTTTCTTTGGTACCGTAAAGTTTTTCACTTGCTCTTACCTCCTCGGCTATGTGTGGGCCTGTACAGAACACAGCGTCAAAGTTATCAAGCGAATGTTCCCTAAATCCCATATGCATACTTGAAGGGTCATGAGGCACGAAAATATACTTGATTCCCTTATCCATAAGAGAACGCTTTAAATAGAAGTTATCAAGGTCAGGCGTAGTCATTACAACCACATCCGCTTCCATACGCATCATTAAAGTAATGCATTTTTTAACCCCTATATAATAAGGCTTCAACTGGGGATTTTCTTTAGCCAAATCAAAAACTATATCATTCGGGTCATTGGTTATATAATGTATAGCAACGGTAGTTTTTGCCAAAATGTACTCGACAATTTCTTTATAATACTTATAAAATCCGCTTCTTTCAGAATAGAACACCAAATGCTTATTGCGGATAGAGAAGAAACGCTTATAATCTGCTCTTTCTCTCTTAGCATTTTCATCCTTGCTGAACAGTTTTTTCTTTTCAACCATAGAATTAAGCTGAGCAAGTTCTTCTCTGCTTTCCTCAAGAGCATCATAATCCACATACTTCTTAGGAGGTATCGCCATATTAAGAAGATACAACTGAGCTATAGCAAACAGGTTACTTGCAATCCAATAAAGAGCAATACCTGCAGGTACAAAAAAGCCGAGATAAAGGGATAAGCCTACCGACAAAGCCAACATACTCCACTGATTAAATTTACTCTGCTCTGCCTGAAGCACATTTTCCATATTCTGCGCGATACACAGCCAGAAAGAAGAAAGACCTGCAACTACAGGAACAAGGCTTGTAATACCCCACACAATGCTTGGTGTATATGAAAGATTAATACCAAAGAATTTAAGGTCAAATCCGATTATTTGTTGTAAATAATTCTCAATACCAACTACAGATGCAAATTCCTGAGTCAACTGAGGATTTTTAATATACTCAATAGCAGTAAGCTGAATAGACGACTCTGTAACCGCAACACCGGAAAGTCTACTTGCTATCTGATTGATTTCATTTATTATCCCCGCATCCATATTGAAAAGATAATTGAACGGCTTATAGATTACAGCAACAACACCCATGAGAAGTACAATCTGCACAAGTAAGGGAACAATACTTGCAAGAGGGTTGTATTTGTACTGTTTATAAAGCTTAGCCTCTTCATCCGCAATAGAATCTGCATCGCCGAAATATTTTGCTTTAATACGGTTGATTGACGGTTGCATCTGTACCATTTTTATGGAGTTCTTCTGAACCCATACCGCTAAAGGAAGCAAAATTATTTTAGTGATTAAGGTGAAAATAATTATTGCAAAACCGTAATCACTGAAAAATTTGTGACAAAGTGCCATTACATAGCCCAAAGGATACGCAATTATATCAGTTAAAAAATCCAATTTACCAACTTCCTTCAAATTTATTCACTACGCTGTATTATATCACTTTAAACCCCTTTTGTCTATCACAACTTTTTACATATTGCTTTTTTATTCGACAAATGTTATAATTATGAATAACATTTATGTAAAAAGGAATGATAAATCTATGTTATCTGCAATTAAAAAATTTTTCAGTTTCTTGTTTAAAGACAAATCACAACCATTAAGTAAAAAGTTGTTTATTGCTTCCCTTGTAAACCTAACCTTTATTTTTTCTGTTTTTGTTTTTATCCCCTACGAAACGTTTTTTGGTAATATTGCAGAATTTAGCTTTACTTTTTCCGAATTTTGGTGGCCCGTTGCTTTATTTGGAGTAATTCTTTTTACCATTATGCTTCTGGTAGAATTACTTTTAAAGGGAAAACTTTTCAATATTGTTGTTTCACTGGTTTTCGGTGGAACACTGGTTTGTTACGTTCAGAGTATGTTTTTAAACGGTATGATGAAAACTCTTGACGGCTCCTCTGACAGTTGGTCTACATCTCAAAAAATAATCAATCTTGCTATTTGGATTGTTGTAGCCATTCTTCCTGTTATTATCACAATTTTCAGCAAAACATTATGGGCAACTATATGCAAGTTAGGCTCAGCTCTTATTGCAGGTATGCAAATCATAGCTCTTATTACTGTGATATTAACAACTCCTCAAATAAGCTTCGATACCCGTATTACCACCGATGGTATGTATGAAGTAGCAAAAAAAGAAAATATAATAATATTTGTTTTGGACCGTTTTGACCAGGTGCGTGCTGACGAAATATTACAAAACGACCCGAATTTTTTCAACAAACTAAAAGGATTTACCTATTTTCCTAATACCTCAGGCATGTATACTTTCACGCATAATTCTATGCCGTATCTTTTTACAGGTATAGAAATGGAGGATTTTTATCCCACTTCTGAAACAAAATCAAACGCTATTAAAAATAGTGACTATTTAAAATTAATCAAAGATAAAACCGGAAGTATGTGTGTTTATACACAAGAGTCATTCTTTGAGAATGCTGCTGCGGCAGAAGCTGGTGTTGCGGACAATGTAAAACCTATTCCCACACAAACCAATAAAAAAGTTTTTGTAAAAGCGGCTATAAAATCATCTATATACCGCGTTGCACCATTTGCATTCAAAAACAGGTTCAAATATACTTCTGATACCTTTAATTTTGCCGTATCTTCTGCAGATGAAAGTGTTATTTTCAACAATGGAAGTCACATGTATGATGCCCTTTTCTTAGAAAAACTTGAAGCTACCGGTCTTTCAATAAATAACTCCTATGGTAATCGTTGTTTCCGATTGATACACACTTTTGGTGGTCACTATCCTTATGAGCTTACAGAGTATGGTGAATATACTACAACAGAGGTTACTCCTATTGAAACTTGTAAAGGTGAATTCAAAATACTTTATAAATATTTTGATGAACTTCAACGATTGGGAGTATATGAAAATTCAACAATAATCATTACTGCCGACCATGGCGAAGCTTGGCTTAACTTTAACGAAAGTGATATGGTTCCTAACATTAATCCTATTCTCTTTTACAAGCCAGCACACAAAGGAATTGATACAGACTTTACAATTTCTCAAGCCCCTGCTTCACACGCTGATATATTTCCTACAATAATCAAAGCGTTGGGTGGCAGTGTTGAAGATTTTAATAATAACCCATTACATTTTGAAGGAATACCTCTTGATGAACTTACAGAAGATACTCAAAGAATAAGATACTCTTATATAGGATGTCAAGACCCCTCAGTTACAGACCATCAATCCTGTATGAGTGTCGAGTTTTCTAACAGCAACGATGCAAGAGTTCTTGAAAATTGGTCAGAAACTGGCAGACGAATCTTTACAAACAATACAAATCACGGTTTTGAGTCTGCTTTTCCTGGGTTTAATAAATAATTTTTATTTTCTTTATTTAAAATAACCAACCCTCTCGGATTTTCCGAGAGGGTTGGTTATTTTACTTCTATCTGACACATTTCCATTGTTTTCAGTGCCGCATTATGTGTTTCTACCGTTACTCCTGCGCAGCAGGATTTGTCTACCTTTATCTGTGCATCAGGAAAAGTCGCTTTAATGATAAGAGCGTTTGAAACCACGCAAATATCTGTGCAAAGACCGATAATAAGAACGTCCTGCAAATTCTCCTGTTCCCAGTGCGGCCACCCAAAATTAGATTTATCAATGATTTTACAGCCGTCAACATAAAGTCCGTCAGCAATCTGCCAACCCAACGTTCCCTTTATACAGTGCTTTACAGGCAGTTTTTTGCCTTCAGTTGTTTCAAGATAATTTTCAGAATGTGTATCTCGGGTATAGATTATTTCATAACCGTTTTTATAGCACTCTAAAATTTTTTCTTTCACCTTAGGCACGATTTTTACTGCTTCTTCTGTTCCAAGCGCCATATTAATGAAATCATTTTGCATATCAACAACAATAAGAGTCTTTTTCATTTCAAATTTACTCCTTATAAAAAATTATATTTTTCTGTTATCTTTTAAATTTACAGCAAAACGGTACAGCATTACAAGTGCGGTGCTTAGCAATATTCCACCCACAATATCGGTCAACCAATGCACACCTGAAATAAGTCTGCATATTACCATAAATACAGTAAACAAATAAAATAAAGCTATTACACTTTTTTTCAAAATACTGTTCTTAATACGAACTTTAAACTGCATTATGGCGGTAGGCATTACGCACAGCGCAAGTAACGTAGTTGACGAAGGATAGGACGCTTCTAAAATCCCGTTAATAAGTACAGGTCTATAGTTTATCACAACGTTTTCAAACAGTATATACACCGACATAGTAATAACGTAGAAACCGCCTAATACAAGAATATCATAATCAACCTTCTTAATATCTTTACGCCAAATCCACTGCATAAGACCGACAGCAGCAAATCCCACAACAACAGCTAAAGGCACTAAGCCAAGCCAATCCGTAACAGTATAAAGACACATATTCACACCCGTAAAATTACGAATAAAACCGTTAACAGTTGCTAATCCAACGGTTGATTCATTTGGTCCTATTGCTCTGACGTCTGCAAAGCTAATAAGCGCAGTCCACAGACTAAACGCTACAAACATAAATATTGATTTGCATAGTTGTTTTTTGTTTTCTTTTGTCATTTTTAAAACCTGCCTTTAATGTATTTGCATACATCTTAAAAGCTGATTTAAAATTTTTCAAGAAACACAGCGTGACAATAGCGATACTTTCCGTATCATTTCTTTTTTGTAAGGGTTAATATCTTTATTGCCAGAATTGCCAGTAAAAAAGTCGTCCCGTAAGGTTGCATACTGATTACAAATAAAATTACACCTGCAAAGTTCACAAATAACGACATCTTGCTTTTGTTTTGCACCCACAACCTTTGTGTGCAGTTTTGCAATGCAAAAGTCAAGATACCCTCTATAATAATTAAGAACACAAAAACATAGTAAGTTGTTTTTAAATATGGGGAAATTTCAGTTAGAGCAAAAAGAGAAATCCCCTGCACTATCCCGTTTGCTTTTTGTCTGAAAAAGGGCAGAAAAAGAAGCATAGCAGTACTAACGTCAAGTAACCCGAAAATCAAATCACAAAAATTGTTTGATTTTTGTTTACTGTCTTCTTCCGCTATATCTAAAAGCTCTTTGCCCGACAGTAGTTCATCAATGGTTATTCCAAAAAATTCGGCTATAGCTTTTAAAGAATCTATACTGGGATATCCCCTGCCCGACTCCCATTTGGAAATCGCCGTTCGGGAAACAAAAAGAGACTCGGCAAGTTCTTCCTGTGTTATCCCCTTTTGCCGTCTGAGTTCCTGTAATTTTTCATTAAATTCCATAATAAGCACTCTTTATAAATTTAAACTTTTCTATACGCTTAATTATAACATAGTTACTCTTTTATTTCAAATATTTCTAACAGAGAGTCAAAATTATACGGGTATGCATTATCACCATATATTTTTAAAGCTCTACAACCATTAGAAAAATAAATTTCCAAATACTAATGTGTACCATCCATAATAGCAATACCATATCGGTGGGTATCGTAACTCTTACGCCATTCACCGATATTCAGGTTTTTAAGTCCATTAAAGAATTTTTTTGCATCTAAATCTTTGGTGCCGTTGGAAATATCGGGTTCTAAGGTACGTTCTATCTCTAAGTGAACTTTATCACCATAAACGGTAAAGTTTTTTGTTTCGTAACCGCCAAAATATCCGCCCAAAAAAATTCGGGCGGATATTTTTACTTTATAAATCTAATTACTTAGATTCCTTAATTTCAGCCTGTTGTGCTATCGGAAAAAGAGGGGAAAGAACTGCCATTATACTTCTATTTTAGCAATTCTCACGACGAAATCTTGCCCACATTCAAAAGGTTTGGAGTTAATGTTTATTTCACTACCATTCTGGGTAAAGTTAAGTGTTTCTCCGCTGTCAAGCCAACATACAGATTTAACCTTTTTGTTAAACGGGAAAATGTTGTCGCAATTAACATTATTATTTATAGTAACATTTTTATTACCACTAATGCTTAAATCACTCATAAAAAGGTAATAAGTGTTATCATTACGCAGGATAAAGTTGTTTGGTTTATCTTTAATTTCAATATCAGTGGGTTCAGGAATATGCAATGCCTCATCGTTCAGATTGCTCCATTGCCCTAAAATCTCTAATGCACCTTTATCAATAGTGCGAAGGCTTCCGTCAGCTTTTGGTCCTACATTAAAAAGAAAATTAGACCTATATCTGCGGCAAACAGCAAAACTGTTAATAAGATGCTCCAATGGCTTGAAATTAAAGTCATTTTTCGCATATCCCCAATGGCTTGCAAAAGTTTCGCACATCTCACTTGCAACATATTTGGGGGAACATTCAAGATTTATGGGTTGAGGTCTGCCGCGTTCAAAGGTGACACTGTCAAGTTCAATATGACCTAGTTCACCACGGTTATTAAGACCTGTGTTGTTTATTATCATAGTATCGGGCTGAAAACTTCTAATAAGAGAATAAAGTGCATCCTCCTCCCAATCTTCATTCGGTTTATCCCACATTCCGTCAAACCAAAATCCGCCTATCTTTCCGTAGTTTTTGCAAAGGATTTCTATACTTTTTCTTAAATATTTTAAGTATTCTCCAAAGTTGTTTTCGTAGCTTTCTTCGTGCCAATCTAAAAGAGTATGATAGAAAAAAGGTATAATACCGTATTTGTTGCATGCGTCCACAAATTCTTTTACAATGTCTCGACCGCACGCATTAGGTGCATCATAGGTATTTAATCCGCAAGTATCATAAAGAGAAAATCCATCATGATGTCTGGTAGTTAGTGTTATATATCGGCAACCAGCCTCTTTTGCAATTAAAACTAATTCCTCTGCCCAATTTGTTTTAGGCTCAAAACTATCAAATGTTTTAAGATATTCGCACCAAGGTATATTTAAACTGTGTTTTGCCCATTCACCTTTTCCTATAACGCTGTAAAGGCCAAAATGCACAAACATACCAAAACCGAGTTTTTCAAAATCCTTAATTCTTTTTTCAACAATCATAAAAACACCCCTTTTTTATAAGTTATCCGTATTATACCATGAAAACCCCGAATAAACAATCATAAAAACACCCTTTTTTTATAATTTATCCGTATTATACCATGAAAACCCCGAATAATCAAATCTCCTCCCTCGGATTGCTCCGAGGGGATTGATTGTTTTATGCTACGAAATTAATTTCGTTAAAATTACATATCAGCGATTGCTGCCTGAGTCGCCAAAGTTTGCAGGGGGAATTATGTATTGGGGCGAAATTGTCGCCCCTTTCTTGCGGTTACCCTCCACATTCATAGGAATGGGAGAGTCGCCGCCGAAATCACCACGAAGATACCACTTAAAGCAGTCCTTTGAAACCTCGATTTTTTCTACAAAGGCTTCGATAACGCTTTCGGGGATATCGCCGTCGGTATCAAAATTGGTGTATTGCTCCAAGGCATATCGGAGAACGGTTATCTTGCTTTCGTAGTCAATTTCTTCCTCCTCGGTTTCCTCGACTACGGGTGTCAGTTCTTCGATCTCCGCCTTGAGTTTATCTATCTGCTTATCCACCTCGGCACGTGCCTCTTGATAGTCCTCACGGGTGATATCGCAATTGCTAAGCAAATCAACAAGATTTCTGCGCTTGGTGTTGGCTCTGTCAAGCTCACGTTGTTTCTGCTCAATGAGTTTTGAATTATCCTGCACTTGCACCTCGGTATCGCCGATATGCTCCTCAAGTAAGGAGTTTGCGATTTCCAATACCTTTTGCTTATTGGTTAGAAAGTGCCGGAAGATATAGTTTGCCATCATCTGCAGCTTCCACTCGGCAATCATCGGTGACTGACAGATACCGTCAATTGGGAGTCCACGTTTTAGGCGACTTTTGATAGTGCCTGTTTGCGTTGTGCCGTAGCATTGATAGCCGAAGAACTTTTCGCCGTTAGCGTTGGTTCTCCATTTGCGGCGGTTAAACCGCCTACCGCAGGAGCAGATCATCAGTCTGCCCCATACGGTCTTTGGCGGTGTTACGCCCGTCAGCTTTCTTCCTGCGGTTGGATTCTTGAGTTTTCCCGTTTTGCTTTTCATGATTTTTTGCACCCTTTCGTATTCTTCAACGGTTATAATCGGCTCGTGTCTGCCTTGCACTTGTGTTAATGCCATTTCACCGTAGTTTTTTACCTTTTTCTGCACCAAAAAGTCGGGAGTGTATTCCTTGTGGTAGGTAATGATACCGCAGTAAAAGGAGTTCTTGAGCGTTTGGGAGATTCCCGTGCAATGCCAATTCGGTAGTCCCGTAGCAGTCCTACGCCCCGTTCGCTCCATTTCATTTTTTATTGCCATTAGGCCGTGTCCCTCAAGGTACATATCAAATATCTTACGCACCGTTTCGGCTTGCACGGGATTGATATTGAAATCCACCTGCTTTTTGTTGCCCTCCACGATTTTCTACACTCGGTCATAGCCGAGAATATTGCCGTTGCCGTAGAACACGCCTTTTTCCATAGAGATCTGTTGACCGCTTTTCACTCGGATAGAGGTCTTGCGGCTTTCGTCCTGTGCAAGGCTCGCCATTATGGTAAGGCGAAGCTCGCCGTCGCCGTCAAAGGTTTTGATATTATCGTTAATAAAGAACACTTCAACACCGATGCGGCGAAGCATCTTTGTAAAGTGCAGGGTTTCCTCGGTATTACGTGCAAATCGGGAGACCTCACGTGTAATGATTAGGTCAAACTTGTGTGCCTTGGCATCTGCAATCATCTGGGTAAATCCCGGTCGTTTTTCCGCCGAGGTTCCCGTGATACCCTCGTCAATATAGCGGTCAATTAAGTTCCATTCGGGGTGGTGGTCGAGGTATTGCTGATACCATTCCAGCTGATTGCTGAGTGCGGATATCTGTGCTTCGTGCTCGGTGGAAACACGGGCATAAATCACCACCCTTCGTTCGTCAAATTCATTGTATCGATACATCATCCGGCTTTTTCTCCTTCCTGCTGAATGGTGAAATTAAATTTCGAGGCATCCACCACGTCAGCGTGCTGATTTACCATATTTCGAAACATATATAACGGAATTTTGCCGTCGTGATAAAGCTGTTCGCAAAGCTTTAAGGCGGCGAAAATATGGTTAGGATTTTTATCCTTAATAATTGTAATCATAGTGCTCCTCCTTTACAAATGTGCGATTCTTATCTCGCATCACGGTTTCGCTGTCGGTGGCGGTGCAAAAGCTCTAAACCTTTCAGGATATCTTTCTTTATCTGCTGTTCGGTGTAGGACTTAGGGAAATATCCGTTGAAATCCTCTCTGCGAAACCGCAAATGCTCCTGTTGGTTCGGCTTTTCCTCCGCCATCAGTTCGTATATTTGGTCTTTGGTCAGTACACAGTCCTGCGATAGCTTTTTCAGCCGTATGCTTTGTGCGTGGGAAGGCGTGCAGTCGTTTAGTTCGATTGCATCAAGCAGGATTCTTTGCTCATCCTCTGTCAAGAATGAGATTTCTACCGCCGGACTGAAAGCAATTTCGCCTTCGTCTACCTTGGTGAGTAATTCGGGGATGAGGTATGTTAGGCGGATATATCTTTGGACTTGTCTGCCGCTTTCATCATTTGAAAGTGTGTCAGCGCTTTCCTTTCCGACAAGTTGTCGGGAAATACTCCTACCTTGGTGTTTTATTGCTTCCAACTTCATCCGATAAGCAAACGCCTTTTCGCTGGGGAGTATGGTTTCTCTTTGCAAATTTGCATCTACCATTGCGATCACCGCCTCATCATCTGTCATTTCACGAACAATTACGGGCATTGTTTTAAGTCCCAATACTTGACACGCAGCAAGTCTGCGGTGTCCCGATATCAGCTCAAACCCGCCATCCTCAAGCGGTCGTGCAAGTGCAGGTGTTATCGCCCCAACCTTGCGGATACTCTCTATCATTTTATCCATTTCCTCTCCTGACTGAATTTTGAATGGATGATCCCTGAATGGGTGCAATTGCTCAAGAGGAATATTGTGTACTCGCTCTAAGAGCGCATCGTCTCTTTCCGCCTGTGTTGAAAAGATGGCATCAATGGGGATCGGCGGCAGAGTAAAATCTGATTTTCTTGCCATTTATATGACCTCCTTTTTCGCTTTTTTGAGTAGCTTGATTAGTTCGTCAATCTCATCGGGATAAAAAGCAATGCCCTTCAGCGGTTTGCCGTTTCTCCAACGTCGCACATCGATACACGGTGCGTTGTCGCTCCACTTGATGATATTGATTTCCTTTGTGTCGTTGAGATTTTCCCCCGCAACTCCGATTTTCTTGATGATTTTGTATTCAAACATTTTTGTTTCCTCCTAAAATTTTTCGATCTGTTTTAAATAGGTACTGCCTTTGCCGCTTTGTCCGTAGACAAGCTTAAGCTTTGTGCCGTTGTTCATTTCGTTGAAGCCTAAATACCCTTGCCACCAGAACACCGGCGTTATGATCTTTCTTCCGTCTACCAACCGAAGAAAAAGACGAAGCATTCCGCCCCTTGCTTCTGCTTTCATTTCGAGCGTTCCGATATATTCACCGGGCTTGTCCATAAAAGCATAATCGTAGGTTACGATGCCTGCTTCCTGCATTTCTGCTCGGCTGTAGACCTTGTTGTTTGCCATTTGCTCACTCCTTTCTATAGATTAAAAATTCATTCTTTTTCGGAGAGTAAGTTATATATTTATTTATATATTTAAGACCTCCGACTGTTTTTGCGGTTTGACAACACCTCCTTTCACTTATTTGGAATTACACCCCCGATTTGCACCCCCTCACTAATTAGGAATTTAAGGAATGCTTTTGCACACCCGACTCGAAGAAAAAATTTATCCCTTCACTCATTCGGACAAGAGGTGCTGTTTTGGACACCCATTTGTCGAGATTTCTGAAAAATATTTTTTTGCCCTTCACTTATCTGCAATGGGAGCAGTGTTTTGGACACCCAAATCGCAAAAAAATATTTACCCCTCTACTAATTCCCACTGGGAAAGCCTAAATACACACCCTTTTTGAGAGAAAATTTTTATTTCCTCACTTATTTGCAATGGGAAAGGGTATTTTTTAAGTCTGTTTGCAAAATTTCCTCTCACTTGTTCCCACAGAGCAGCCGTAAATTATCGGGTGTTTTTGAAAAAATTTTTTTGCCCAACCTCAAGTTCCTGCTCGGAATCTCACCGTAGCGTTGCCTTGCTCGTATCATCGCAAAGTCGTATTAGATCGGCGCTATTCAGTTTTCAAGGTGCGTTTGAGAGAACCCTTCACCAATTCGCACAGGGATACCCCGATCCACAAGGGTGTTTAAAAAAATAGGCATAAAAAAAGACGCCTATCTTTCGATAAGCGCCAAAGAAGCAATTGAATTCAAAAAATGATAACACAAATTGATTTTTGTTTCGATTTTTTATTGCTATATTCACACACTTGTGCTATAATACAAAAGAAAACATTAAACACAATGTGTTATCGTTTATTGGAGGTAGGACATTGGAACATAAAGATATTATAAAAAACATAATCAGTGCCAACGGCGGAATTGCAAAGCTGTCTGCTCTCACATCCGCCGGCGTGCCAAAAGAGAAGATATATAAGCTGTGTTCAGACGGCTTTCTTCAGCGTGTCCGTCAAGGCTATTATCAACTTGCAGACGAGCTGATCCTCTCCGATGAGCAGGTAATCGCTTCTACCATTCCCGAAGCGATCATCAGTATGGAATCGGCTCTGTTCCGTTATGGCTACAGCGATTTTATGCCGAGGGTTTGGTCTGTTACCGTGCCGAGAAGTGCATCACGCAGGCTTAATACCTCCGTGCCGATAAAGGTCTATTACGTTAAAGACGATATCTATGAGCTCGGTAAAACCACGATTACCGAAAATGGCGTTACATTTGCTATTTACGACCGTGAGCGCACCATTTGCGATATGTTCAAGCATCGTGGCAAGGTAGATAACGAAATGTTCAGTAAAGCGGTAAATGCATACGCAAACGATACGCAGAAAAACCTCATCGCCCTTTCCGATTACGCAAAGAAGCTGAGGGTTTACAATAAAGTGATGGACATTATGGAGATACTGCTACATAGTTAACATATAAAAATAAATAAACTATTCCCCCACACATATCATCTCTCTTGCTAAAATTTGCACCATTGATGCGAGTTTTGTAGACATATGAGGGATAACAGAATGGAGCAAATATGAGTAACCCAATAAAAAAAGAATACGATAAATTATCCCTTGCAAAGGATATAGCCGAGCGAGAAAAAATTGTTTATCAATTTCAAACGAGCGGTTTTCTTGATCGTAACAATGCGATTGAAAAGATAACATCGCTTCAAATTACAGATGCCGAGTTAGCATTAGCAACTAAAGCAAAGCAAGCAGTAAGCGGAAGTGTTAGCCTTTATCAAGTTGCTGATAATCTTATTATTACGAATATGCAGTTTCAAATAGATTTCCTAAAAGCAAAACTTGCAAAGTTAGAGTTGGAGGACAAAGAAAATGGCTGATATAAAACTTTTTAACATAAACGGCAAGGTAAAAGAATACCAAAGCGGCAACGTAACACTTGAAAAAGAGTTACAGACCGTTATTGAAAATAATATGGAAATCTTTTTCGGTGTAACTTTTCTTGCTTCTGAATACAAGACAACAGATGGTGGTCGAATGGATAGCATCGGTATTGATGAAAACCATTGTCCGGTCATCTTCGAATATAAACGTTCTATGAAAGAGAATGTAATCAATCAAGGTTTGTTTTATCTTAACTGGCTTTTAGATCATAAGGATAGTTTTAAGGTTTTAGTAATTGAAAAACTCGGACTCAAAGAAGCAGACAAGATTGACTGGACAATGCCTCGTGTTGTTTGTATTGCTGGCGACTTCACAAAGTACGATGAATCTGCTATTAAGCAAATGAATAGAAATGTCAGCCTGATTAGATATAAGAAATTTGGCAGCGATCTGTTGATGTTTGAACACATCAATGAAAATGTTGCAACAGCAATTCCCGACAATGACGCTCAAACCACTAAGACAAAATCCACCGATAAAACATTTGACGAACAATTAAAGACGGCTGATGAATCAGTAAAAACTTTATATCAAGATCTAACTAATTATATCCTCAGTCTTGGTGATGATGTTTCCGAAACTCACTTGAAGCTTTACGCCGCTTTCAAGAAAATCCGTAACATTGTAACAGTAGTTGCACTAAAGAAAAAGCTGATTTTGAACCTGCCTATTGATGTTACTTCAGTAACATTTGAGCCGGGATTTTCACGAGACGTGACTAATATTGGTCACTGGGGCTGTGGTGCTGTAGAACTTCATTTACAAAATGCTGCAGACTTTGAAAAAGCTAAACCGCTTATCGATCGTGCGTATAACGAGAACTAAAGAGGAGTTGATTTCTTTATGCTTTATATCCAAGATCCTTCATATAAAACCTCAATGTATTTACACGAAACTTTACTTAGCGAATGCGTTGGAAGCAAACGTGGCGGCGGTGCATACGCGTTTGCTTCAAAAGATGGTATCAACCTTCTTTTTGAAGACGAAAACTTCAAATCTTTCCTTCAGAAGGGTGTTTTTACCTTAATTGTCGGAACTGATGATATTACCAACGAACACGCAGTAAATACCCTGATAGAATTGAAGAAAAAATATAATGACCACTTGATAGTAAAAGCTTATATACATAGCAATAAAGGATCCACTTTCCATCCAAAGTTTTCTTGGTTTGAAAAACAAGAAGGCGGAGTGTTAGTGTTAGGATCTGGAAATTTAACGCAAAAAGGACTTCGACATAATAGAGAAGCATACAGTGTAATTCCGTACGATGCTGAAAATATGGATAGAGTCACTGAAGAATGGAATTCTTGGTATACACACAGTTTGCCATTTTTGTTTGACATAGATGATCCGATTGTCATGGCAAGAGCGAAGCAGAACACAGAACAAACAAGAGCTGTAAGTGTCGCAAAAGCATCTGTAAAGAAAAATTCTACTAAACAAAAAGTTACTGATGAATTAGCAAACATTTACAAGAATCAGCCAAAAGATATAAAACAACCGTCGGTTAAAGTCGTAGAAGCAGATACGACTCCTAAAAAAGAAGAGAAAGTAGATATCATTACGCTTCCTATTACAGACGAAGAAATTGATATTGATGCTTCATACTGGACAATAACATCCGACAGTGATGTATTGATCGCTGAAATTCCAAGAAGCGGCAATCGCTGGAAACAAGCTAATTTTGACAAAAATACTTTTGAAAACTATTTTGGAGCAACCTGTGGAGAGAATGGCGCCTACAGAATTCTTCTAAAATGCGTAAATTCTGATGGAAGTATGTGTGAGACAGAGATACGCCCCAGTGTTTCTGTTTCAAGCCAAAATTATCGTTTTGAATTAGAAGCTGCAAACGGATTGGCATATCCTTCAAATGGGAATCGTCCAATTGCGGTATTTGCAAGGGTATCACAACGTGATTTTATCTATACATTGCTAATGCCGGAACAAGATGTATACGATCAAGCCCTGTCCTTTATTTCTAAAAAAGAAAAACATACAACTAAAATGCGCCGACTAACTTTTACGGCAAAAGAAGTTTTAGACAATATACCCTCATTATCAATATGGCAAAGATTAGATAAGGAATGAGCACATGAACAAAGAAACTAAAGAAGTGCGTCCTATTCACTATTTAGGAAGCAAACTGCGAATGCTGGATTCTATTGAAAAAGCCTTATTAGAGGTCGTAGACACCCCTGGTGCGATTTGTGATCTTTTTTCTGGTTCCGGAACAGTATCTAAATATCTACTTCATACCTATGATGTGATATCAGTCGATATTCAAGAGTATTCAAAAGTTTTATGTGAAGCTTCTACAAGCTTCATTAATTCGCCTGTTCCAGCAAATGAGATAATAGACAATATAAAAAGTCACCCCCAAACAGCAGAAATCAATAATATTTTTACGTCATTGATTGCTCACGAAAAAGAATGCATCGAGTCTGCAGAAAAGGGCTGTTATCAACATCTATACGAAATAATAGAGTGTGGTTCTTTATACATTTTTGAACACGAGGAATCAGTTGGCTTATCTAGAGCACTAAAACATGCTATTAAAGTTTCTTTTGATAAACTTTATGCCAACAAAAACATTGCACATGCAGACAGTATGATATGCAGATACTATGGCGGCTTATATTACTCATACAAACAGGCCATAGATATGGACTGTATCGCACACTGGGTATTTGGGCAAAATGGTGTTTTAAAAACAAAATCCTTGGCTGCACTTTTGAGCACTGCAAGCGATTTAGTAAACACGGTAGGAAAACAATTCGCCCAACCTCTTAAAGTTCGAAACTCTAAAGGTGAATTAAAAAAATCACTGCTAAAAAAAATACTCAAAGACAGAAATGAAGATGTGTATACCACTTATGAGAGGTGGTTGAATTATTACTTATCTATAGGCCAAACACAACATAAACATACTATGATTTGTGATGATTACATTACAGCTATAGATAAATTGAAAGGCATACCGGTAGCAGCAGTATATGCCGATCCACCATATACACGCTACCATTATAGTCGATACTATCATGTTCTTGAAACTATTTGTCTGCGTGATAACCCAAAAGTTACAACAACCTTCCCTAATGGCAAAGGCGGAATAAGCCGTGCTATTTATCGAACAGGTAGACATCAATCTCCTTTTTGCATAAAAAGTGAGGCCGAAGAAGCATTTGATAAATTGTTTCAAAAAGTCAGAGAACTGGGAGTTCCTCTGGTCTTATCATATTCTCCTTTTGATGCTTCAAAAGCAGTTACTCCTCGGTTGCAGACAATCGATCAATTGATTGAAAAAGCAAATCAGTATTTCGAGGATGTAAAAGTTGTTTCTCCGGGAAAATTCACTCACAGTAAACTAAATTCTGTAGACAAAAATTTTGAATCAAATGATGAAGCAGAATTGCTTATTGTTTGTAAATAATAGGAGAGTTTTATGATTAATTTAGATTTCTCAACATGGAAAAGAGAATACTCAAAGAACCCTCATGTTGTTTTTAACGGGGATAATATAGATGTATTAAAGAGCCTTCACGCAATTTACGATAAACAGGTAAGCTGTATCTATATCGATCCACCATATAACAACGGGGAGAAATATACATATTATTCCGATGTACAATCCCATGACAATTGGTTGAAGCAGATGGAACAAGTTTTGCGAGAACTTAAGGATTTTTTGAAGGATGACGGGAGTTTGTGGATATCTATAGACGATGGTGAAATGCACTACTTAAAAGTGTTGTGTGACACTATTTTCGGTAGAAAATCCTTTGTAACAACGTTAATATGGCAGCAAAGAAACACCCGTGAAAACAGAAAAGCATTCTCAAATAATCATGAGTACATTTTGGTTTATTCTCCAAATCCTGAATTATTCAAGAAAAAACGAAATTTGTTACCGATCACCGAAGATGTGTTGACTCGCTACCATAATCCAGATAACGATCCTAGAGGGCCATGGCAATCTGTATCCGTTAACGTCCAAGATGGGCATGCAGTTGAAAGCCAGTTTTACGAGATAATTGCCCCGAACGGAAAAATTCATACTCCTCCAAAAGGTAGATGCTGGATCTATAATAAGGAAAAAATGACTGAGGAAATTGCTCAAGGCAACATTTGGTTTGGTAATGATGGTAACGGAGTCCCCCGTGCCAAAAAGTTTTTAAAGGATAGACCACGTGGTGTTGTACCAGAAACTTTATGGTTGTCGTCATTTGTTGGCACAAATAAAGATGCCAAAACGCATTTGAAAGCATTAAAAATTTATGACAAAGATATATTTGATACGCCCAAACCAGAAACATTGATCGGTCAAATAATCGAGATTGCTACAAATGAAAATGAGCTCGTTATGGATGCGTTCTTGGGTTCTGGCACGACTGTTTCTGCAGCTCATAAACTCAATCGTAATTATATCGGCATTGAAAGTGAATATAAAACTTGCGACTATGTTATCAAACGCATGGAACAAGTTGTTTCCGGAGAAAAAGGCGGCATATCAAAGAAGGTAAACTGGCTCGGCGGAGGAACATGTCAATTTGTATTTTAAACGGGCTTTGAGAAAGATAATTGTTGTATTCAAATAATTGGGGAGGTGCGGAGAATGGCTAAATATAAGAAAATAAAGCACGATGTTCAACCGAAGACAAATACAGAAAAGAAACCGTTGTATTTATGACCGCTTATAACATTCATAAAATAGAACGACATCATTTTCGATTCGGAAAAAAAGCAAAGAAAGATTTTTGGACTCAGTTCCACATAGCAGGTTTTTCCCACAACAACACCTATATTACTCCCTATGCTAAATGTCATTACACGGCTGAATACAACTCTCTTAATCAAGTTACAGCATTTCACTTTGAAAAGAATTTTGAAGAATATAACAAGACTTATGCAAAGTTTGCTGACGAGATGATGACCACTCTTTATCTCCAACATTCAGCAAATGCGCTCTTAGATCCTACGCTTATCCAAATTAATACTTGCTTTAATTTGGAACGTTTTCTTGTTATGTTTGGAGAGGTGGTATATCAAGTTGATCCTGTAGCATTTATAATGAGCGGTTCATTAATTGTAAATTTTGAATTAATCGATTTTAAGACTGGTATTCCATTAGAGTCAAAAGCTATTTATGGAAGATCTAATAATTTCGGAATCAAACCTATTGATAAAATAAAGTATTTTAATGAAGCGGAGTTTTCAGAAGACCATCGTAAGATATCTGATATCATTTTTAAAAATGTATATGGTTTTTTGACAAAATCATCAAACAATAAATGGGAAGTTGGAAACTATAGTTATGTTCATAACATTCTCGTTTTATCTAATAAGTTAGAGAACATTACGGAATATTTTCAATGCGTGTTAGGAGGAAAAGTTGAAGATTTTAATGTGAAAAACATTTCGGCAACAGACGCATTCAATTTTTATTCCACAGAGTATTTAGGTGTGGTTACTGATATCAGTAACGGAATGGAAAAGCATCATATTCTTAATGATTGTATGATTCTTGAAGGTTTTAAGATTTTTATATTATTAAAAATGATAATAGACTATGAAATACACCATAAACTAGATGAAATAGTCGATCATCAAATTTATGCAGAAAGTCAATTGTACCCGCGTCATGTTCCAATTATCACTTTAAATATGATTGATAATCTAAAAAACACCTACTCATTTACAAGATATAAACAAGCAATTGACTTCAAATTAAAGACGCTAAACATTTATCAAGATAGGAAAATCAGTAACAATGGTCGCTTGCTAAATATCCTTCTATACATACTTGCATTGTTTGGCAGTGCTCAAACTCTACAAGTATTACAGACCGAGTTTAAACTCCCGTTCAATATTTCCTTTTGGATTGTCATGGGCATCTTTGTTATATTCGGTGCAGTATGGATAATAAGAGAAATAAAAAAGCAATAGAAACCATGAAAAACATATATAATCAAAGCTATAATCCAACAAATAGTGTAGTTATTTAATAGAGAAAAAGTGTTCTGCTGTGTTGTTAAACTAACGGCAATATGCGGTCGTTACTTTCTATAATTAAAGTTTCTGTTAAATCATAAAAAAGAGGTGAGCGTTTTATGTGGAGAAAATTTAAATGGGATATGTTTGTTACATCTTTTATCCCCCTATGGATTTCTATTATTGTTATAGACACATGGGATTTTGTTTTAATCGTAATGGATAAATGGGATGAAAAAGTTAAAACTTTAGAAAATATAGTTACTTCATTAAGCGAAGGTTGTATTCAGGTAATTAGTATTATTGCAATAGTTATTGTAGTTCTTTGCAGTATAGGCGGAATAAATGCTTTCCTCAAAAAATTAAACTCCTCTGATGATAATCCTAAAGCAACCGTCCTTAAAGCAACAAAAGCAAACAAGCTATCTTCAGAGTTTTTGCTCGCGTATATTTTGCCTATGATTGCTTTTGATTTTGGCGATCTTCAAAATCTATCTTTATTTTTGATTTATTTTGCAGTTTTGGCTTTTCTGTGTATAAGAAATAACAATATTTATACAAATATCTTCTTGGAATTCAAAGGATATCGAATGTTTATCTGTGACCTTGAATGTACTATCCTTGAAGAGAAACATAC
The DNA here is from genome assembly GCA_036307305.1 of Acutalibacteraceae bacterium. GTDB lineage: Bacteria > Bacillota > Clostridia > Oscillospirales > Acutalibacteraceae > SIG607. Next base: position 72,723 of record JAXJXV010000021.1, on the reverse strand, counting down.
CTATCATGATAGTCTTGTCATAAGCAAAGATGACCTCACTCAAGAAGAACAAAATAATGTATCGTATTGGGATTTCGATAATTATATATACATTACGGAAAGCAAAGGTGAAAAGGAATGAGCAAAGAAATACTAAAAAGCATGTGTTCTTCACTAAAAGAACATAGTTATAGTTGGTCTTTATACTTCTTCAAGATAGATAACCGTGGCAAACAACCTTATAAAGTGAGTAAAGTTCGTTTCAAGAATGGAACTTATCTTTCACAATATGCATCTAATTTATTAAATGCAACGGAAAACTTTCAAATCGAACCCATAAGCAATGTGCAAAGTTATGATGGAGAGAATAGCAAAGTATCTTGCGATAAGTTACTAATAACGGATGAGTTAGTATCCGAGCAGTGGTCATTGTTTAATAGTGCGGTAGCTGCTTCTTCTGACCAAAAGATTGAAGGAAGAATTAACGGTTATATACTGTATGGACAACCTTCTACCGAAGAAGATAATCCCGTAACGTTTATAAAGCTGGCTAACCCTATAACTAAACTCAGTAACAAAAAATCAGTAGTATTCTCTACAACAGCAAATGACGAACTCGATTTAATAACTGACGATGTTTGTCGTTTGTATTTAACCGTCGACCTAATTGTGTATAACGGCGCAATGTATACATTTAATCACACTTTTGAAACATTGTTTAATCTTGAAAAAACAATGGCAAAAGTAAAAAATGAAGCCATCGATGAAATTGTAAATACAAATGCCTTTAGCAATGTTGAAACATTTAAATCTCTTGCTACACAGTACAAGTCTTCTCGCACTTTTATTACACTGAAAACAGAGAGAGTAAATAGAATCAAGGATAAACGTAGTCGAAAGAAAGTTGCCGAGATGTTACATATACCGCTTGATGATTCGGGCGATTTCAAGATTAGCACCGCAGATGAAACGTCTTTACTAATTCGTTACCTTTGTTTTAAAATTTTTCAAGATAACGAAACAAAAGATGTTTTGGAAGCAAATTCCGTTACCAAACTTAGTATTATATAATAAATAAACGGTTGAAGATTTTTCTTCAACCGTTTATTTGTATCAATATGTATTTCCCGTTTTCTCATACGTACACCACATCTGAATAGACAGTTTCAGTTACACGCTCACGGATGTTGCTCATCTTCTGCACCCACTGCATTTGATCGGTTGCTTTGAGTTGTTCGGTGATGCCTTCCTTTTGTGCGAGACCGGTGGTGAGGCGATTGAATAATTCTTGGGCTTGTTCTTCGATGTCTAAGAGGTGGGAGTGGAGCTTGCCGGCTGTGAGCAGGTTATAGTACAGGACTTTGCGGTGGTGCTTTAGGTAGTGCAAACGGCGCTGTCCCCAAACGCCGATGGGACGTTCTTCTTCGTTGGGTGGAAGAAGATTCGGCAAGCAGTAATCGCCTTGCATTGTGTAGGTGCCGCCGAGTTGTTCGAATAATGTTTTCATATAGCAAAACCTCCTTTGATGCTTTGATTGTACCAAAAGAGGTTTGTTTTTACGAATGTGCGATTTTGAAAATTGCAGACGGGTATTAGGGTGTCCCTAACGAGTACTGTTTTGCGACAACAGGAGTACAAACGGTCTGCTCGCTAAGATAATACAGATGTTTTCTCTTGAACATAAAAACAAGCACAGCGGACAGAGTTATTATTCTATCTGCTGTGCTTTTTTAATTAATTTTATTTCTTTAACAAGTCCTCGAATGGTGTTTCGGTTGAGATAAAAGCATCGCAAGCAAAGTTAGCACCGAGGCGAAATCCCATAATAAAACTGTCAAGATTGGATTCACCATTGACCACACTCCACGCATTCGAGAAATCAAGAAACCATTTCTTCGGCTCATCAGTCAGAGTGTTCGTGAGCAGATCTTCCGTCTTCATCAACACTTCCATTTGCTTTTGAACCGTCTTGTTTTGCTTCGTACTACGTGCCTGCGGATCAATATTTCCGTAATAAAATTCTTCTATAAACCGTGTCATAGTCAGCACCTCCTTATGCCCAAAGTTTAGCAAAAGGAGAAACAAACTGCGACTATACGAATTTCAAAATCGCACATTTAAAATGCCTACCGCATTTCTGCGATAGGCTAAATTCTATTTTTCTATATGTGTATTAATATCCTTTACAAGTTCGTTAATAATATTTAATTTTGCTTCATCGCTTTTATTTTCAAGCGAATTTGACAATTTCAAAGCTAATGCAATGTTTTGGGAAAGAACTAGTTTATTATGATATGAACCCATTCCTTGTACTGTTTTATTATACAGATAAAAATAAATAGCAGAAATAAACTCGGTTATTATTCCAGTTGCGGTAGTGACATATGCTGGACTTGTTTTACCCAGAAACAATGCGATTATTCCTCCAGCGAGGATAAAAGCACCTACTATTGAAACTCCAATAGTAACCGCAAAACCTTTTTGAGCATGTTCACGTGTTTGCAGATAATACTGATCTAAATATTTAAAACTTAATTTTATAAGATTCTTATCAATATCCAACTCCAAACTTTCCGGAATCTCTGTAATTTCCTTTTCAACTACCAGCTTCTTATATTTTGTGATTTGCATATCGATTGTAATATTCCAATATGCAACAAAGAACGCAATAAAAATCAATGAAAATACAACAGTAAGAATAATAGCAGTTCCATCTATATTTCCATAATAATCAGAAAAACGAAGATATAGAATTACTGTATCAAATAACAACACTAACGCTACTATCATTAAATATGGCCACGGACTAGTTTTGACTTTTTTATAATGCTCTATTTTTTGTTTTGAATCAAATCGAAGCTCTTTTTTATCTTCCATAAAACATTCCTCTTGATTTCTATTTTTATTATTATAACATAATTTGTAGTAAAACGCAATGAGTTAAAGTCATAAAGCTTCAACCCGAAAAAGCTATTCCTCTCTTAATTTTTTTCTTAATCATCCCACTTTCGTCCGGGAACGGCTTCCATACCGAACATAGCAAGGGCTTGGTTGACTTTATCCATACGGAGCGTTTCTTTACCGCTTTCAAGTTCTCTAATGAAGCGAACACCAAGTCCTGATAGTTCAGCAAACCTTTCACGGCTTAAATGAGCCGTCTTTCTTTGCATTTTTACGAATTCAGCTATTTTATTCATAATCTCGACTGTCCCGATCGGGTACACTTTTTCAATTACACCCTTTAAAGCTATCCCGATTTTGCGGCATTTTGCACCTCGCTTTCTTTATCTGTTTACGAGTGCATTTTAGCAGAAAACAGAGCTATAACAAATGTGCGAACACACAAAAAGCCCACTACCGAATTTCTTCGATAGTGGGCTAAATGCTTATATTTACTAGCTAAATCCACACTTCAACGGTTATATCATCGAAGGAGTGGAGTCGCTGGTTCGGGCGGAATGCTTTGATGAAATCTTCAGCATTTTCCCGATTTAATTGGAACTGAAATGCTCGGATTTTTCCGATTACTTCAATTCCTTTATAGCAGCCTGTGGTACTATCAGCAAAAGAGGGAAATTATAAGTGCAATTCTTCTACCGACTTTTCTTCCCAATTAAACTTTTCTTTGAAATCGTTAAAACACTCTTCACATACCCAATACCGCATATCTTCTGTACAGTAAAAGGAGCATTCTTTATCGGTTAAAGCCTTTTCCCAACAGAATTCGCAATGCTCATGCCAAAAATGTTGGATTTTTTCGCCTTCCAAAAACTCGTGTCCACGATTGGTAGTTTCAATATGCTTTCTAGCATATTGTTCGATTTTTTGGAAGAAAACGTTTCTGTTTTCGTAAGCAGTTTTCCAAAAGTCGGGAAAAATAATTTTGTAAAGCGTTTTATTGGAAAGATATTCTTCTTGTCCGTTTAATCTCCAATCATCCATAAAAACACCTCCAATTTTCGTTATAGTGATTTGTAGAAAAATTGCAATAGATATAGAAAAATCCGCCCGATTTCTCGGGCGGATAGTTTTGTTTTATAACGGACAGTCGAGGACGCCTGTCCCTACAAAAATCTAATTACTTAGATTCCTTGATAGCAGCCTGTGTCGCGCACGGGTTCACAAGCGGTTTGCTTATTGGAGTCGATGATAGCCGTGTTTTTGCGGCGTTTTCCCTCTGTTTTTAGGTGTAGCGGGTCGTTAGGGTCGCCGTCAAATCTCAGATACCAATCATAGCCTTCTTTAGATACCACAATCTTCTCAACAAAGGCCTCAACCACGCTGTCGGGGATATCGCCGTCGGCATCAAAGTCGGTGTATTGCTCTAATGCGTAGCGTAAAACCTCAAGCTTTTCTTTGTAGTCGATAACGGGTGTGGTTTTGTTTTGCTCGGCTTCAAGCTCGGCAATTTTGTTTTGCAGTTCCATATGCTTTTGCTCGGCTTCGGTTTTGCGCTTCATAAAATCGGCTTTATCAATTTCTCCGTCTGAGCGCATCTCAATTAAATTATCAATTCGGCGGCTAACCCTTTCGAGCTCACGCTTGTAATCCTCAATTTGTGCGGAATTGTCAACCGACTCCTCGGTGTCGGTAATATGGGCTTCAAGGATTGAGTTGGCGAGTTCTAAAACCTTGTCCTTTTGGGAGAGATAATTCCTAAAAATATATTTTGCCATCATTTGCAGTTTCCAAAGCGGCACCATTGGGGTTTTGCAATAGCCCTCTGTAGAAAGTCCACGCCTTTTTCGGCTTTCATAGGAGCCGTTATGCACAATACTATAGCACAAATATGCGCCACCTTCGGGCCCATCGCCGGGCTTCCATCTTCTAAGACTAAATCTGTGACCGCACTCACAAATTAGCAACTTGCCCCAAACTACAGTTCTTGGGTTTTTGCCGATTCTTTTTCCTGTTTTAATGCTTGGATTTTCGTTTCTTTTGCTTTCCATAATTGCTTGCACCCTTTCAAAGTCTTCTACTGTAATAATTGGTTCGTGCTTGCCCTTAACCTGTAGTTTTTCAATCTCTCCGTGGTTTCGGATTTTCTTTTGTGTCAGATAATCGGGAACGTATTCCTTTCGATAGGTGATAATGCCACAGTAAAAAGTGTTCTGCAACACGTGGGATATATTGGTCACGTGCCACGTATCTTTGCCCATCGCAGTCTTTCGACCTCTGCGCTCTAACTCATTTTTAATTTGCATAAGCCCATTGCCACTCAGATACATATCAAACATAAGCCGCACTGTTTCGGCTTGCTCGGGGTCGATAAGAAAATCAACCTGCTTTTTTCCGCCATCAATTATTGTTTGGTGCCGCCTGTAGCCAAGAATGTTGCCGTTGCCATAGAAAGTGCCATTTTGCATTGAGGTTAACTGCCCACTTTTCACACGCACCGAGGTTTTGCGGCTTTCATCCTGTGCCAAGGTTGCCATAATGGTCAGTCGCAACTCGCCATCGCCATCAAAGGTTTTAATGTTATCGTTTAGGAAATAGACCTCAACGCCTTTGTCTTTCAGTTCGCGTGTATATTTCAAAGTGTCCACTGTATTACGGGCAAATCGTGATACCTCACGGGTGATTATCATATCAAACTTTTTCTGTTTGGCATCGCGAATCATTTTCATAAACTGCGGTCGCTTTTCGGCAGAGGTGCCGGTGATACCTTCGTCGATATATTGACCCACAAGCTCCCATTCGGGGCGTGCCGCCAAAATGGGCTTGTACCAATCAAGTTGGTTTTCAAGGGCGGATATTTGAGCCTCGTGCTCGGTAGAAACACGGGCATAAATTACCACTCGTCGCTTTCCAAAATCGGAATTTAATATCATTTATTTTCCTCCTTCTTTTGTTCTCCTTTTACAAACTCGCCAATGTCCACTAAATCGCTGTATTCTTCTAAAATGTTACGGAACATAAAGGCGGAAATTTTGCCGTCGCGATATAACTGTTCAATAAGCTTTAACGCGCCGAAAATCATTGCGGGATTTTTACCCATTTCAATTTTATCCATAACTTTCCTCCTTTACAAATGTGCCGATTAGCGTTCGCGGGCTTTTTTACGCTGTAAATATTCGTGATAATATTCACACGCCTTGACAATAACATCGTCCCACTCTTCTTCGGGAACGTCCGGAATGATTTCACGTATTCTTTCCACATCCAATTCAATCATTCTATCTGTCGGCTCAAAATCACATTCACCGCGCTTGTCGGCGATAACATCAACAATCTCATTTTTTAAAACTTTTAATATTTTCATTTTAATTACCTCTCATCTTTCATTTTTTGTTTTTGTAAATACTTATAGTGGCGTTGACAAGCCTCAAGAACAAAGGCTTCAAAATCTTTTTCCTTGATTTTTGGCGCCACCGCTTGAAGCTTCTCATAATGAATTTTAAACATCGGCTTTTGGTTAGCTTTTTTCTCATTTAAAATCTCGGTTATGCTTTCGGGTGTGAGTCCTTGACCTTCGGTGCTCATTTTCTTAAAGCGACAAGCTTGGGATAGGTTGGGCGTTGCATCATACTCGCCAATGGCATCAACCAAATCTTGTTGCTCAATTTCATTGAGGTACGAAAGCTCAACCGCAGGGGTAAAAGCAATCCGCCCCTCATCAACCATATCTAACAATTGCTTGTTGAGGTGGGTTAGGCGGATATAGCGTTGAACTGTTTTATAACTTTCTCCAAGTTCACCGCCGATTTGTGCAGTTGTTCGATTATCATCTGCCTTTGGGCCAAGTTGTCCCAAAGATTTACCTTGATGTGAAAGCGCATCCGCTTTCATCTTATAAGCAAATGCCTTTTCACTCGGTAAAATATGCTCTCTTTGAATGTTGCTATCCACCATAGTGATAATTGCTTCCTCGCGTGTCATGTCCTTAATGATAATAGGTAGTGTCGTTATACCAAGTAATTCGCACGCCGCCTTTCTTCGGTGACCTGAAATCAGTTCATAACGCTCACCGTTCTGCCTTGCGAGGCATGGTACCAAAACTCCGTTTTCTGAAATACTCTTTACAAGATTTTTCATATCCTCATCATCTTTAACTGAAAAGGGATGATTCTCAAAACCATCAATCAGGTCAAGAGCAATCTCCTCAACCTTAGGCTTTAATTCATCATCCCTCTCGGCTTGCGTTGTGAATAAACTATCCACACTGGTTAATAATTCTCTACTCGATTTTAATTTACTACTCATTCAATCTCTCCTTTATTTTCTTTTGTTGCAACAATTAAGGCAGGGTCTTCCGTAAGCCCTGCCTTCTCGTTTGTTTCTTTGTTAAATTTCCATATAACATGGCGCCCGACCAATGAACTGATATACCTGCCTAACCACTTCTTGTTTTCCTCGTGCGTATTAACAGTTGGGAACTTATTAGCGGCTGTCATCCAAGCCATAACCATACTATCAGTGTTGACGTGATTAAGCGTTGAAATAATTTTCCCAACTTCCTCTTCGATTTTATAAAAGGGCTGTAAGCCATTCAATAAAACGCGCACAAGATGTTGCTTGTCCATTCCGGTCAATTTTCTTTTTGCTTCGAATTCCTCAAAATCCTCAAGCGTTAAATTTAATAAAACTCGTTCTTTACTCATACCATTTACCTTCCTTTATCTCTAATATTGAATCAATTATTTCCTTTAGGCGTTCCACCTTTTCGAGAAAGATTTTGTCCTTCTCTTCAGTAAGTGGATAAGTGCCTGTAATCTTATCTCGACCTTTAAATGCCTTGTCTGAAATTTCTCGAGTCGCTTGTTTGATAGAAAGTATTTCGTCCAAATAGGGCAGAAGCTCTGTTGTGGGGCAAGCCTCCACGTGTAGTCCCTTAATTACCTTTCTCAAATAAGCGGTTCGATTGAGTCCTAATTTCTTTGCCTTTTTATCAACATCCGCTAATTCCTCCTTTGTAAATAATAATAAAAATCCTTTTGTTTTTTGTTTCATAATTTTCTTCCTTTCTTTGGGGTGTTAGGGGCGACAAGCCCTTAAAGTTTTGTGAAATTTATATAATTTCACGATGCTTGCGAGACCAATGCCATCACGTAGTGATGCCGTCACCGTCAAGGCGCCTTGAGTCTGTCCGTTAGGACCATTTTCTTTTCCTCCTTTATAACAATTTCGGGCATAAAAAATCCCGCACCTTTCGTTTAGAAAAAGTGCGGGAAAATTTTACCCTCCATATATATAACGAGTGAAAAGTATATAAAATATTCCTAAAATCTAAAAAATTTTTTAAAATTTTTTATTTTGTACTTCGTCGAGCTTTTTTCGCATTCCGGCAATTCGTTTTGAAACGGCTCCATTATTAGAAAAACCAAGGTCCCTTGCAATCTCTTCTTGAGTAAAACCCATTCTTTTTCGAACGTAAATTTTGCGTTCGGTTTCGTCTAAAGAAGAAAGATATTTTTCAACTAACACGTTACTTATAGCCGCTTGGTCAACCGGGTCTATATAGCCGTGGAGTTCGGCGTTTGGATCGGGAGCGAGCATGACCTTGATTTTTTCTTTAGTGTGCTCCCATTTTCTAATGTGGTCCATATAGCGAAAGTTGTTGGGCTTATTCTTGTTAAAATCCTCTTCAGCAGAAATTCGGCGCGTAAGTACAGCAGATTTTTCATACTCCATAACGTCGAGCATTGTATTAACCGCATTGTTTAAAAGGTCATCCGCCTTCTGATCAATATTAGGGTCGGTGAAATCAAACTGTGAAAGAATACTGTCAGTCAACTCTTCGTTGTTTGCAATTCTCACAACCATACTCGCAACCAAATCTTCGGTGTTCTTCTGAAGCGCAATTAACGGGTTATCTTTGCTATAATACGACGATGCGGCAGTGCGTCCCTTTGTACGGACCAACATTTCAAACTTTTGATCCATTAGCTTGGCCGCGTGGAGAATTTCAGCCTGCTCTTCAGGACTCCTCTTAGCCGGGTCACTAATCTGCGCCGCCGACCAGTCGTTCTTTTTAAAGAACTCCTTAAGTTCCTCCATCGTCGGCAACCTATCCATATCAAGTAATGTTTTTGCCATCTTATTCACACTCCTTTATTTTATACTCCAATTATACACCGCTCACTGTCCCGTAAAACGGACTTTTAAATTTTTTTATAATTATAAACATATAAATCAATCAGACTGAATTGGTAAGTATTCTATTGCTTTTGAACAAACATAATCGCCAATCGCATTAAATTCTTCTTCGTCAATCATCTCATTATGTTCAACCGAATATAAGTCTTCCCCAAATTGAAAAACACTAATAAAAACTTCTTCATAAGGATTATTTATACTTATCCCGTTATCTTCGATTGTTTTTATATCCAGGCTAGACCAATTTTTTGATGTCCGATTACTTTCTCTATCTGTTGAATATATCTGAATTCCACTATAACTATATACTTTAATAACTTTTTCAGAAGAAAATGCTATTAATGTGGCTATAACATCTGTTCCTTTTAAAAGCGTAATTTGAGAAAGAATATCGTTTTGTTCCATAGTATTTATGTATTGAAATTTCATAACGTTAAATGTTGCTTCATTTTTTAACGGTTCGTCTAAAAATGAATTATAGACACCTATATACATTTCTGTGTTTTTATATTCTGCAACATAATTATCACCGATATATTCTTGCACGAACTCCTCGCTATAAGCTTCAGTCATAGAATCAAAACAGCGATACAAAATGTCGGCATCCATAAGAAGTATGGGAAACGCATCTATAGCTAGTCGCATAACTGCAACAACACCGATACACTTTTTCAAATAATATTCAAATGTTTCTATAAAGACATTTAAAGGCTTGTTAGTATTAATTGGATGATTTCGTGAGACATAAAAATGTTGTAATCCCTGTTTGTGAACGTATTTGTTTAATTCAGCACTTAATTTTTTTGCAAAATCAAAAAAATCCGGCATTTTTTCCTTCATATCAACAAAGACATCGCCTTGCGCAGACAATAGTTTTATCATTTGCCGTTGCATAGGAAAATCTTTTGTTTCTTTCCAAGATTTCAAATATTTTTCTCTTTCATCAGTCGGCATATCTGCTAAAAAAACCATAGTAGTAGAAATATCAACCGCCGATCTTAGAGAATAATAGGCGCTATCGAAGTATCCCATTTCAAATAATTCAATAGCATTTATAAGCATTTGTTCCGATTCCATTATGAATGTATTTCCGATATTTGCAACATCCATTCTTCCGGACCAACTATGTTCGATATTTAATAAATCCCAATACCATTTTTCTTTATTAGGCAATTCAATCGGTTTAATATTCTCTTTTTTTCGCCACTCAACTATTCCAGACATAGCATCACTTTCTTTCTTCGTAATTTTCCATGCCTATAGGCATCCAATTTTTTCTTTTCTCGATAAACTCATTAATAATTTCACACAAAAAAGATGACACCATATAGTAATCTTCTATCGTTCGATGTAAAATATACATTGTTGGTGGACGTAAAGAAAACCCAAAGGAAGAAATACTTGTTATATTAGGAGAAACACGATGGGTTTTTTCGTTGCGATAATTATTTAAAAATTTATGATTTCCAGGCCATGGGTTGATATCTTCATCTTTTTCTTCTTCATCAATATAGTTTTTGATTTTTTTAATAAACTCAATTTCGTTTTTACCTGTTGAATATTTCTCAAAGTATCTGTTATAATTTATTTTCTTAACATCACATCCTGTTTCAAAAACTACATTGCATACTTGTGCTAATAAATCCCATAAAACACTTACTCTATAAACAATATTTTCTGTATGATACAATGCCTTAAATTCCTCACTATTTAATTTCTTAAATGGATCATAGTTATTTAGTGTAGTTGGCAAATCATATTGCACTACTTGATTAAAAGCATACTTAATCTCTCTATCGATTTCACAAACGGAATCATAGAGAGCCGACATATCATACCATTGAGTGGTTAGGGCATCAGAGGTTGATATTGAAAAAATAAATTTATCGCTGTTGGCAATTTTGATTCTAAATATATTTGGCTTACATATAACAGCATTTATTAATTCTGTCAAATACTCTTTTCCTTGTCTTGCCATTTCCATCACTCCTTAGTTTTATTATCCAAAAAATCATCAAATAATAAGACAACTTGCAAATTTCGAGATAAAACGATAACAAAAAACGCCATTGCGGCGTTTTTATTAGTTAAAATAGTAAATCGTTGTTCAACTCTCCTATTAAAGGTTCTATTTCAGTGTCTAAATTTTCAATACATGATGATTTGCAAACGTTACACTTTGCATATAAATATTGCTGCTTTGTATATTCATCCGTAGATAACTCAGGGACAATAGGAATAGTCACATGTTCTTTTTCCCAACAAAAGCCACATATAGCTCTGCTTCCACCTTGAGGTAATTTTTCATAATAGATACTTTCATGTGACTTATCGATATTTTTTTCGCGATCTTCGAGGCTTTTTAAACTTGTTAGTTCGTTGTTTAAACTGCATATATGACTTCGAGCTTCTTCTAATTCCTTTCGGAGGGATTTTATAGTATCTATTTTGCTATTTTTGTTGTCGCGCAGAACTGCAACCAAAATCGATATTAACGCAACAATTATTGAAAATATACCACTAAATAAAACCCCATTATTATTGATAAATTCTAGCATTTAATATTCCTCTTTCTTAAACAACTGTGCGAGTTATAGTTAAATTAATATCCCATTACAATGGTCGATTTCGTGTTGGATTATTTGCGCGGGCCAGCCGGTGAAAGTTTTGATGCGAGTTTGAAACTCAGCGGTTTGCCACTGAACTTTGATAGACTTATAGCGTTTGCACGGACGGGGATCACCGAGAAGAGAAAGACAACCCTCCTCAGTATTATAAAGCTCCGACCTTTTGATGATTTCAGGGTTGAACATCGTCATATATGTACCCTCGTTATCAAACACAATAATGCGCTTGCGCACACCAATCATATTCGCCGCCATGCCCACACAACCATCTTTATTGGCAATAAGCGTGTCCAACAAATCCTGTGCCACCTGCAAATCTTCTTTTGTCGCTACCTCCGACTTAACGCCAAGAAAAATCGGGTCGTGTATTACTTCTTTAATCATTTTCCACCTTTAATTAAGACACTTCTCAATTCATCGACACTCATAGATTCTCCATTTTTTATTCGGTGAATCATTGCATGACAGTTTGGACAAACCGGAACGAGATCGTTCTTGTAATCAACAATATAATCATTTCCAATTGTATGTAGAGGTTTAAGGTGATGCACATGAATGAAACCGTCACCAAGTTCTCCATATCTTTCGCCAAAGTCGATTCCGCATATGCAACATTTTGCGCCATGATACTCAACACATTTCATGCGAGCAATAGAGCTGCGTTCATATCTATTTACTTTGACATTTATTACATGCCCCTCGTGATATTGAATGTCTGTGTTTACATCATTAAATACCCCTTGAGTGTAAAAATCATTGAAATATTTGTTCAAATAATTTTCTAACTCTATTGACACTTTTTGGCCTTTTTGAGGAGCATTTTTAATTAGCTTTTCTTTTTGCAAACAACCAAGTGTTAAATAATCACTATCCGTTTGTTCTATTAAACGCAATCTGGCATGTTTATATAAGTACCTATTTTCAAAGTCTATAGGGTCAACCCAAAAACTTTTATCGTTCACTCTTTCTTCATGTGACATGTTGCATTTTTCAACTACGCATTTATACATGACTTTCTTCGTTGGCTTTCCATAATAAATATATACTATGTCTCCAACCTGATAATTGATATTTTGCCGCCAATCAATAAATCCAAATTTGGCAAAAGCGCTTGCATGATCGTATCTGCTGCGTTTCGCTGATATTAACCATACCATATAACATCATCGTTCCTTGTTCTTAATAAAATCAATCTAATTATTATCTTTTTTATCGTTTTCTTTTTCTAACTCATTTACAAGTTGGCTATAAATATACATGTTAATGTTTAAATCTGGAGAATTATCAACCATTCTAATCCTCATATCCTCAGGCATGTCAACATCTTCAGGTATATAGTCTTCAGGATACCCTTTTAAAACCAGAAGTTCTTTAGAAGTCAATATTTTATATCTTATATTGCATTCATCTATAGCCTCATCTAAAGGTGCTTCGAATTTTTCTTTCACAGACTCAATAAATCCCGAAGAAACCATTTTCACCATCAAATTAAATACGATGTCTGATATTTTAGAATATATCATCAGCGATGTTTCATTTTCGGTTAAAGGCCATAAAATTTCTTTTCCTTCGAAATCGGCCAAAAAATTAATCGCTGCTATGTTTTTGTGCGCATATAAATTGCGTATTTTTCTAATACAAAAATCACCGATATTTAAGAATTCGTATTCTCGTTTAGTAATAATATTTTGTTTGTATAACTTAAGAAAGACATCGTAAAGAGACGAATCATAATCATTCGCAACGGATTTTGATATGTTTTCAAGACAATTAAACAGAATCATCACACACGAGAATCCTTTTTCTTCTCTGTACAAGTTTTCACATTGCACCAAACAAAAATGATGGAAATGAGAGTATTGCCAAATATAGTCGGCTGCTTCTATTTTTGAATGAAGTTCCATTTAACCGGCTCCTTTTTTAAATCTTTGATTACTAGTCAAGTGAAAAAGCTGTTAGTAAAGACAGTATCTGAAAACTATGCTATTGCCTTTATAAATGGTATAAAAGCCTTGCGCATAGTTAAAACCAAATCAATAGCTTTATTAATTAATTCGGGATAATTTTCTTGGTTGTCGAAATCAAGTCCTTGAATATATGTACAAGCCAAGGCGGCTTTTTTGTTTTCAAGGCGATCCCAAGTCAATTCAAATCCACAAGCAGATTCGATTTCCACTTTATTATCATAGAATTTGTCAAACAACGCTTTATTATCTGGAATCCATACACCTATACGAATTTTGTGCTCTTTATTTACAAGGTCAATAGATATATGGCATTCTGACGTTCCCATTGCAATTGAATACCAATGGTCTGTGGTAGGCTTTCTTTTATTAAAAGGTTTTCCACGTTCCTCAAGAATTTCATTAAGTTGGGTCCAAAATTCCAAACGATTTCGTTCTGAATCATTCAAATCTGAATTTTTGGAAATAGCTTTCACGCTTTTAGCAAAATCGTTGGGTTGCTCTATAATTTTAAATTGTGGAGCAGGGTCAGAGTCTCCGATTTTGTATGCGTGTATCTCTACTAAGAAGAAGGAGAGGTCATCATCAGTATGTTTGTTAAGCCACTCTATAGCGCTGGCATGTTCTTGACGTGCAGAGGCAACTATCCATACTACGACAGATGCATCCAAACCAGAAGCATATGTAATTATCTTTCCAAGGTGGTCGTGATTAGTAGATTCAAGTTGATTTTCAATTAATACAACTTTGCCGGTGAGCTCATCTTTACAAAGAATATCGCAACGATAATTACCCACAAATTTTTCTGTTTCAACATCAGTAAGCGAGAGATTTAATGTATTTCCCAACTCTTGAATGTTTTCCTCGCCGGCTAGCCATTTAGAAAAATCATATTGTTCGTGTTTCCAAACATCTCTAATATCTATTTCTTGCAATTTACCTAATTTCATACGTTTCCTCCCAAGGATGATTTTGCTTGCTATGTAATTTATCAAATATTAAATTCGGTTTTGAGTAAATCAATTAAGAGTAATGCTGCTTCTTTATTAAGTTGAATTGACTGGCTTATTTTACCGGGTTGCTCACGGTCGCTGCGGCCATATGTGTCTATTTGAACATAATGCTTACCACAACTATCAAACGAAGAATAGGTGGTATAAACTTTCTCGTGTATAGAGTTTCTATCTTTATTAAGTTTTTCGATTTTGCTAATATCTATTTGTGCCATAGTTATTACATCTCCTCGCAGCATTTTTTTATTTGCTCAGCAATCCTTTTGATTACTGGTACAACTACACTATTTCCACATTGTTTATAAGCACTATCTAACGGAATTTTAGGAAATTTAAAGCCCTGTGGAAATCCCTGTAATGCCAGACATTCATACGGCGTTAGTTTTCTAATTCCATACGAATCTCGAATAACGGGAATCTGATATTGAAAAGAACCCATGCTCGCCGTCAAGGTTGGGCAGATGTGATATTTTCTAATATCGTCACCGTTATTTCTAATTCTATAAACAACCGACATATTATTTATGTTCGGTTTTAATTTATCGTAAATTGGGTCGCTTTCATGGTAATAATAGCAATCGTTATGCTTTTGCGTTCTGTCGATTATATCATTCAAATTGTTTGTTAATTCAATTTTTTCAGGGAACGAGAAACGCTCACATTTATCTATATCTTTAAAAGCAACAATGAATATTCTTTCTCTGTGTTGCGGTATGTTTCCATATTCTTGTGCATCCATTACGCAATACTTAAAAGAATAGCCAAAAGGCACTAATTCATTATATACGGTTAAAAATGTTTTACCTTCATCGTGCTCTAATAGATTAGCTACATTTTCAAGAAAGATAATTTCAGGTTGCTTTTCTTCGACCACTCTAACTATCTCAAAAAATAGTTGTCCTCTTTCATCGTTAAATCCACGTTGTTTTCCTGCGGCTGAAAAAGATTGACAAGGAAAGCCTGCAACCAACACATCGAAGTTAGGTATATCTTTTGGCTGAATTTTCCTCAAATCCTTAACTACTAATGAGTCGCTTCCAAAATTCTTTTTATATGTTTCAGCGGCATATTTATCAATTTCGTTAGCCCATACAATGTCAAACCCCGCTTGTTTAAATCCAAGGTCGATTCCTCCTATACCAGAAAAAAGGCTGCAAACTTTATATTTTGACTGATTCATTATTTTATCCTTCTTTCTTTAAAATTTAGAACACTGCACAACGCGATGTAGGCTTATTGTATGTAGACTAATTGTATTCATAGGACTATAATTAATAATTGAGGTGATGTATCTATGGATATTATTAAGGTTTTTGGCGATAATTTGAAGAAATATCGCAATGAAATTGGGCTTTCGCAAGAAGCTTTTGCTGATAAATGTGGAATGCATCGTACTTATATTAGCGCAATTGAATGTTATCGTAGAAGCATTGCTTTAGAGAATGTCCAAAGAATTGCAGACGCACTTGGTATAGAAACATATAAATTATTTCTGGAAGATTAATGAATAGGGGGATTAATATGCACGACGATACAAGATTGTCCTTACAGGAAATAGAAGCGCTTGAACACAAGTATTTGATGAAATACTGGTATTTCTTAAAGTTTGCAGAAGATGATATAGTTCGCGGAATGCGTTCTATGGAGGATATCCGTAGCGATTGGCAGGGTTTATATGGTAATGAGGAAGGTGGAATTTCTCAATTTGATGTAGGTAGTGAGAGAATTGTTTATGCCTTATTAAACGGTAAAATTGCCGGACAACCTAATTCATGCCCAGTAAGTTCTGATTTGTTTTTTGAGGTTGAAGATGCATATATTCACATTGACCTCAAGAGTGTAACCACTAGCGAAGGAACCGGACAAGATAACATAGGGGATTTTAACACTTGCATCTTTGTTGGAGAAAATCAAAACTCATACAAAGGAACAATTATTAAAAACGCCGGTAGACCAACGGAATATCATGAAGAATACAATCCTAATTTACCTACCATTTATAACAAATCTAATGGCGATAAGAAAATCACATTAACGTATTTCGTCACACTTTTGAATAGTTCAGTTACACAAAGCTGCGAATTAATTTCAATTATGTGTTTGCCCAATGGCAAGCTCGAAGAACATTATCATTCTAGACCTTTAAAAGCTGGAAAGAATCCCGGTAAAGCAAGATTTAATTTCAGTGCGGTTCCTAACTTTGAACTTCTTGACGGAGAGAAAAAGCGTGTTCGTATCATACATAAAAATCCTAATATGAGTGATTATGTGAAAAACAAGTTAAGCTTTTATCTTGAACACTTTGACCCGAAGATAGATGAATAGTTTGTAACAGAGGAGAAAGCTTATGTCCAAACAAAACACTACCTATACTAGAACCTTTAAACAGAACGAAATTCTCGATTTAGAAAAAGAGTATATGGAAAAACTAGATACTATGTTTACTTCTAAACGATTTATTTCTGATTTAAAGAAAATAGAAGAAGATACACAGGAATATTATGACTTATTAACAGATGTATGGAGCAAAAAGAATAAAATTAAGGAAGCTTCCGAAAGATTGGTAAGACATCATTTATATACAAATTTCAGAGGTGCTAATAATTTTTACCCTTTCCCAATCAGTTGTGATGTTGCTATCGAAACCAAAGATGCTATTTTAAATGTTGATGTTAAAACAATAGATAAAATTAGTAATGGTGGCGAATTAAAAACTACACAATTTGAACACAACCAAACTTCTTTTATCAATAAACTTGTTATGGCATCTCCACCGTTTCCAGGATTTAAAGTAAAATCAAATCTTCAAGCGATAGACCCTCGCACCGAAAAGCCTATTTTGACTTACTTAGTTAAAATAGCATACGCCGATGATGGAAAAGGAACTTTTCGATTGGTTAATGAATCAAAAAAGCCAAGTCTAGTACTAACATGTCTTCCAAATGGTGCTTTAAGTAATTTGTTTGATAATGATTTGTTCAAAGGTTTTAAAGATTATAATTACTACGACAAACAAAACGGCGTATATTACAAACCGAGGTATATTACTTCAAAAGCCGAATTTGACGCACTTGCTCCTGATGTCAAATTTAATCGCGTCGAACAAACTACCGATATTCCTGAATCGTGGACTCGAATGTATTTAGATTCTAAAATAGGCTATTATGACAATGAAAAACATATTTTATGGTATGTAATTCCAAAAAAAATCCAAAATCATCAAGATATGTATTTATATGCTGTAAAGAACGGAAATACCGCAAGATATAACGATAAGTGGTTAGAGGAACGATTTGATTCTAAAAACGAATCTTGGAGCGGAATAATCAAACATTATAATTTGTATAATTAGATGAGAAGAAAGGGGATATGTATCCCCTTCTTTTATTTTTTACCTTCTATTGCTTCTTTAATACCTGCTGCTATTTTAGTTGCCAATTTTACTGGTACAGCATTACCGATCTGGGTATACATTTTATTTAAGCTGCCCGTGAACTCATATGTAATTGGGAAAGACTGAAGTATTGCACATTCGCGAGCGCTTAATCTTCTCTTCTTGTTAACATGAATTTCGGGACTAGTAGCGGTGATTGTATCGCTAGGTCTATCCCAGTTAGTAATTCTTAAGGATTGCTCGAACTTAATTTCTTTTTCTACTAGTGTTGTGACGGCTTTATCATACTTATCGTCAAAACCTAAAATCTTTTTAAGCTCCCACCAATCTTCTGGGCTAGGAATACTTCCAGAGTTATTATCTTTTCTAAACCAATGTCCAGCGGTGTAAGAATATCCAAAATGGTCGTCCACACGTTTGGTTGTCCAACCGGATTTATCTCTCCAATATCTCAAATAATCGCAAATATCGTGTTGGTTGACCTCATATTTTCTGCCCCAGAAAGTATCTGCGACATTTTCGGATGCAATGTGATTATGGATAGTTATCTCTTCGCAATCTTTATCTATGCCAAGCACTTCAAAGAATCCATCAACATCTTTGATTTCAGTTTTTTCTATATGTTTTCTTAAATCTTCCATTTTGATGGTTTTAGATTTATTAGATGTCTTAATGCTTGATAAGAATCCGATAGCCTGCTCTGTTGTTATTGCGGGAAGCATATTTTCTTTCGGCGTATCTATGTAATGAGTCTTTACCGGGAATGGATTTTTAACACCGATGCGGTTTCCAATAATAACAACACGTTCTCTCGCTTGTGGAACGCCGTATTCAGCAGCGTTTAAGATATGTGCCTCAACTTCATAGCCTAAAGATTCAAAGTCTTTTTTAATCATTTCAAAAACTTTGCCTTTTTCAATAGAGAGGATACCCTTAACATTTTCTGCCACAAAGAATTTAGGATTCTTGTCCTTGATAATTCTCAACATTTCTCTATAAAGGAAATTCCTTTTATCTTCCATAGAGCGGCGAGTATTAGCCACTGAGAAGCCTTGGCAAGGGAAACCTCCTATTATTACATCAGCGCCGTCAGGAATATCATCACTAGATATTTTTGTAATATCACCATATATCATATGTTTGCCAATGTTTTTCCTATAAGAATCAACTGCTTCTTGAAAAAAGTCATTGGCCCATATGATTTCAAATCCGGAATTGATAAATCCGAGATCCATACCACCAGCACCTGAGAACAAAGATACTACCTTTAATTTATCTGGAGAATTGACAACTATGTACTCTTCGTTTTCATCTTTTACAAGCTCTAAAATATCGCTTATATCACAATTTAAAACTTCACAAATCTTCATTAGCACATCAGGACTGAGCATTTCTTCTTTTCCGATTTTAGCCAATGTGCTGGAGCTAATTTTTGCTTTCTCACGAAGTTCAGTTTTAGTCATCTTTTTGTCAATTAAAAGCTTTAACAACTTATTATAATTCGCTTTCATAACATCCTCCAGAAAACATATAATTTCATAATGTAGTATACCACTTATGCATCAAAAAGTCAAACTAATTATTCGTTACATAAAACAAAATGTTTCGTGCGTCCAAACTAATATGCATGGTTTAGTTTTATAGTATTCGTACTGAAACTACTATAATATCAATAGCCGATGAGGGGTACTCATCGGCTTATTTTTTATCCCATTGTGAATGTGCCTTTGGTGTTGCCGTCGATGACGAACTCAAAGAAGCTTGTTTTACTTACGGCGGCGAGGTAGTCATTGTGGTCGATGAAGTGGTA
The DNA here is from genome assembly GCA_036307305.1 of Acutalibacteraceae bacterium. Lineage (GTDB taxonomy): Bacteria > Bacillota > Clostridia > Oscillospirales > Acutalibacteraceae > SIG607. The sequence continues at coordinate 52,840 of JAXJXV010000021.1, read as the reverse complement.
CTCGTTTTTGATTATTGCGAGAATATCACGAAGTTGGAGCATTGTTGCAAATTCGTGCTTGCACGCCCCGGTGCAGTAGCAGTTGCAAACAAGTCTTGAAATGTCTTCACCGTCATAATTGAACTCAACATCGTAGGTTCTGCTGCCTGTAACGAGGGCCCTGCCTTTGCCATGGTTTAGTTCTATGTAGACAACACGGTTTTCAATATAATATTCGTGACCGCGCTCGGCAATTTCATTTTTAATATTCATACCGCTAAGGTCGTTAAGGTTAAAAACCTCGTCGCCGCTTGAAGATACATATTCTTCCTCTTCGTTGTCGGGAGCTTTGAACCAGGTTGATACTTGCTCGTAGGTTAGCGCGCCGCCATCAACTGTGATAAAGTGCGAGCCGGCAAGGTGGAATTCGCCGATAACATCGGTATCTGCAACGCCGATAACACGTTTATAGTCCGAAAGTTTAATCTTGAAATTGTAGTTGATGTCAACTACGCGACCGCATAAACCTTCGAGTTTGCCCTCAACGTAAACAATATCGCCGCGCTTTAGATTGAACATATCGTTGTAGTAAGAACAAGTCAAATGCCTATCAGGGAAGAAGACCTCAACTACTGATTTTTTAATAACGGACGCTTCTTTTTGAACGGGAGCATTTTCAATTATTCTCTTTTCTTTGTTTTCTGTTTCTGCAGTAAATCCAATTTTAAAGCTCATTTTCAAGACTCCTTTTTCTTTTATGTCTGAATTAAATATACACTATTAAGTGTCCTATAAAACGGACTTTACATAGTGAAAAGAGCAAAAATCACTGTCTTCATTTAAAAATTTTGCGTATTTCTACAATTTATTTAAATATGTATAATGCTGACCCCACCACCCAGAGTTGAACCAGTAAGCAATATAATTATACCCGATAGGGATTATTTTTATAAATACACTTGATTTTATACCCGATAAGGTATAAAATGTAATTATGAGTATTATTGGTGATTTCATTAAACAAAAAAGAAAAGAACAAGGTTTAACGCAAGAGGACTTTGCAATCTATAGCGGGCTCGGTCTTCGTTTTGTTCGTGAACTTGAACAAGGAAAAGAAACCGTACGTATGGATAAAGTAAATCAAGCTCTTGCAATGTTTGGTATGGAAGCAGTTCCCGGCAGGAAGGAGAGAAAAGTAGAGTTAGACTAATCGAGCGACTATTCCAATTACTATCAAACTTTTATTCTTAATAAAAATCAAAAGCTCGGCTAAAATATGAGATTTTCACATTTTAGCCGAATTTCTGTTTATACATATATTAATTCATTATATATTATTTCGTTTGCACGGTGGCGAATGTTGTTTATATTACGAAAAATAATTTAACCCTTATACAGAAGTATTGACAAATGAATTTGTTTGTAGTACAATATGTGTGTACACGAGAAAAATAGAATTATCGATATAGGCGCTATGTTTGTGCTTATTTCTTTTTGATATTATAAAGTATCTCTTGTACACCAAGAGGTACTTTTTTATTTTACTGGAGGTTGTTATGAACGTTGTACATTTACAAAAAGCCTTTGCTTTCATAGCAAGTGGATTAGTTGAAAAAGAAAAATTTCTTAAGGAATCACCGAATCGATATCCATACAGCAAAAACCTACAGAAGGGAATCAATATGTTTTTGGCTGCGTGCCTGGATATGGGACACCTTGGAGAAAGCACTTTTAATTACGCAGACGAAAGTTCCTTTCTAACTCAATATATAAGCAAGCCTATCTGCGAATGGTTTGATGATTGGGATCAAGCGACTCTTGCGCAGTATGAGATAACTTTGCAGCCCTTTTATGCTTATGGACCCTTTGCATATCGTCGCGGTAAAAACGATGTTTATACCGTCACAGAAGAATGTATTGAATTCCTTAGCACTCAAGAAATTAATATCATTGAAGGAACTGATGAACGTGCCCTTTATGAAAAAATCATTCAGCTATCCCAAGATGATTACTGCAAGGTTAGAAAATATATAATACAAAATCCTATTATCACAGTAGAAGATCGTCGTGCTTTCTTAATGGAATACGCAGACGATGCCAATGCTAAAGAAGCTTTTAATCTTGCATACGAATTATTTGAAGGAACCTATACAACCTGCGCGGCTTGTGGATGGACGATGACTGAAGGCATCTATGGTTATTCGTGTGTTTCGGAGCATTGCTTAGAACATATGCATGTAATTACGGATGAGATGAAAATTGATGCATCCATGAAGTCGGTTTACCGGCTCAAAAAAGGTATTATGAGATATTTTGCGCAACCCGGCAAACTTGAAATGGAAATAGCCAAGTTTTGTGAAAAGAAAAAGCTCGAATACGCCTTGTGGCCGCAAAAGGATAGATTTGACATAGAAATTCGTTTTAATGACGGAGAAATATGGGAACTTGATGCGAAAGCTTATCGTAACCCAATGTCATTGTGCGCAAAAATAAAAAACGACGGCGGATTTCCAACTGGCAATTATAAGTCTGGGTATTATGTTGTTCCAACGGAATATACAGCTAATAAAAGCAACTACACTTCAGTGGTAAACAAAGTTTTAACGCAACAGCCTAATGTAAAATGTGTTACATTGGCCGCAATAAAAAGGAAGATAAATCAAAAGGTTGGTGAAATAAATGGGTAAAAAAGACGCGAAAATGTATTATGCACCATTGCAGGTGTATTTCAACGATGACATGATGTCTATTGATAGATTTGCTAATATAGAGGCTGTGTTATATTTATTGCTTACACATGCCAATACTCCAGAGCCTGAAAAAGCATACCTCCTCTTTTCGCAATATCAGCTCATTGGAATAGAAAACGGGACTATGGCAGATCATCAATTACAACTTGCTCGATATACGTTAGGTTGTTACCGTTCCCGAAAGTATTGGCAGGATGATTTAGACGAATATCGTTCTAATGTCTATAACGGATTTAGAGCATTTACGTTCAAATGCGAAACCGACAAAACGATATTAATGGTAAACGAGGAGAAAACACCGCTTTCTTACGAAGAACGCATAAAAGAATGGGAAAAGCATTGGCTCTTGCCAGATGTTCGCAAAGAAGAATATCCGATGGCAAGCGAAGGCACGTACTGTTACTATACCACAACAAAAGAGGATTTTGAAAAATCAGAAAGAATTAAAGTTTCTTTTTCGGAAAACACATTAGTATCAGTCGAACCTGAAGCGCCAATCAATAACAGAGACATAAATCCAATTGTCATTTCTATTTCTGAGCTTTTAGAATGTGCCAGAGAAATGAGAAGCATAGATCCCACCGATTATTGCTATGAAATTCTACGAAGCAATGCAATTAAAGCCGTAGAAAATGGCAAGGTATCCTTATGTGATAAATTCACCATATCGCAAACCATAAATATTGTCGGTATGGTTGGATCTGGTAAATCAACTCTCATTAAGGTATTAGCATATTGGGCAAACAAAAACGGCAAACGAATTGTCATTGTGTTAGATACCGTAGCAGAGGTGTTTAATCTTTGGAGGTATCTCGATAAGTTATCCGTAAACTGTTCTCCGCTTGTTGGACGAAGCGAAAGATTAAAATATATCAATCAAATCGCAGAACCAAACAAGAATTGTCTTCCCGCATCATTATCTCAATATTTAACAAATGCTTGTCTTATTGATGGCATGAACGATGGCGACGAAGCTAGTCTTGCGTATGGAAAAGAGCCTTGTTTTTCCTTAAAAGAGCCAGGAAAAAACAAAACTTTTCTTTGCCCTTATTTTAATGTCTGTCCTGGTGCAAAAATGTTACGTGACTGTTATACCACATCTGTAGTTCTCACTTCTGTGGCTGGTTTTGCTGTTTCTCGAGTAGGTAAGAATCGCGAGCCTTTCCTTGATGTAGCGTTAAGAAATTTCGACATAGTGATTTTTGATGAGAGCGACCGCGTACAAAAAACATTGGACCAGTTGTTTATGCCGGAAACAAGCTTTAATCACTATATTAAAGAAAGTGCTAACGATTGTGCTCGCTATATGAATATGTCTGGTTTCGAACGTGAAAAGAATCGAGCTAGTCAAGAATATAGCGAATTACAGTTGAGAACGACCGGGGTGATGAGTTGCCTTACAAAAGCACTCAATTGGAATCTCGGTAAATGGAATAAGTTATCTGCAGGCGAACCGTTTTCTGCGTTGACTCTTTTAGATGACCTGAAAAAAGACGAGCGTTACAGTATTCCCAATAAGATATACCATGATCTCTATGCTTTAATAGACAATGAAAACGATAATCCAAATTTGAGTAATACTCTGCGTGAAGCACTTAATACATCCTGTATGGAAACTGATTTTCGTTTATTTAATACATTGTACGAAAGATGGATTGATGAAGAAAAAACTGTATTTGATCGCACTAAAATGAACACCAAGATGATAGCTGTGCAGGATGCGCGCATTAAGCTTGTTATTTGCCTGACATTCTTTGACCACTTTATTAGAAAATTGAGTGATGCTTATGCTGCTTGTCACGAAACCTCATATGGTCAAAATGAAATATTTGGATTCCTTCAAACACGCTTTCAAGATCAACAAAAGTATCTGCCTTCCGCACTATGTGGTAATTTGTTCGGTATGAAAAAGAATGAACAAGGAGATATTATTCTATTCAGACAGTTTGCATTCGGTCGTAGTTTAATGAAAGACCTCCCATATTTGCGATTAGATGAAAGCGGAAAAGCGATCGGACCTCATGTTATTATGCTTTCCGGCTCCAGTTGGGCTGAAGGTTCATATGAGTATCACATTAACCGTCCTGTAGACTATATATTAGAAGCAGATTCTGACAAACGCGAATTTTTATCCAAAACGAAGTTTTATGAATCCGGTTTTTCGGAAAGAGTATCCGGATCAGGTGAAATGCGGATAGAAATGCTTAAGAAAGTTACAGAAAAATCAGCAAGTGATATCATTGAGGAATATAATCGCAATGCCGGAAAAATTCTAATAATTGTAAACAGTTATGAACAAGCAACTATCGTTCAAGAGACACTTGTAAATACATTACATAAAAAGCAGTGTTCTGCCAGAGTGTATCGCATGATTTCCGATGCTACGACTACCGATGATTCTGAAGGTGTAATTCGTCGAGGTGAAGTAAGTCGGTTTGCTTCAATGTCTGCAGAAATCTTAATAGCTCCTGCAATGGCCATCGAGCGAGGACACAACATCGTTGATGAGACAGGTCACTCTGCGTTGGGGGCAGTTTTCTTCTTTGTTCGTCCTATGTCTGTGCCTGATGATGTACAGGAAAAAGGAAGTAAATTGAATGGATATATGGAGGCCCACTGCAAAAGAAATCCTAGCGAATCTATATGGGAATATAATATGCGTATGCGCCAAGAAGCGTCAAAGAGGTGGAGTATTGTTACACGAAGCGGCAACTATGGTTTAGATAATCTTTCAGATGATGATAAAAAAGACATAGTATCAACACTGTTTATCTTGATTCTGCAGATATTTGGACGTCTTGCACGTGTTACAGATACCAGTAAGCCTGCACCACATGTTTATTTTACAGATGGTGCTTTTAGAAAAGCCCCCGATACAGAACGTGGTTTTGATTGCCTCACAGAGCTTGGCACATACCTCGATAACATGATGCAAACAGAAACAAGTTGCGAAATTGCAAACACACTTTACAAACCTTTTTACGATGCATTTAAGAAAGGAGTTAATTATGGCAGGTAAACCTATTTTTCCTATGGCATATAGAATAAAACCCAATCAAATCAGAACAATCTATTATCTCGGCTTTCCTTCTTCTTGGAAAGAGGAACTTCTTAAAATAACCAAAGTTAATAATCCAAAGTTTAAAAGCGAATATGGATTGCCAACGCACGCTTTGCAAAAACTAGTCGATTCATGGATGGAGGGCATCGTATCTATGTCTCCTCTTAAAGAGTATAGTGATGATAGCCAATGGCTTGCTTCCACTATGCCTTTTGACGAAAAAAGAATAAATATCCTTTTTGAAATTATTCGTGTTTGGATCGCCGCAACTTATATTTCCGCGAGTAAAGTAAATCCTCTTGTAATACCTATGGCAAAGGATCTTTGTTCTGAGATGAAAGTAGATGATTTTTATCCTTTACTGACAGAAAAAGACGTGCTCTTATCGATGCCGGACGGACGTATAAGTGATGAAGCATATCAGGCAATACCTTTAATTGTTGTAAATAATCTTATAGGACAAGATATAGAAATTAACGGAAATCAAATACATTTATCATATGCAGCAAAAAATGAATTGATAAGTAACATTATTATGGAGCCTAAACACGGACACAAGTATTCTTTTGTGTTCAAATTTTCGGTCCAGACAACTCCACCCCAACGAGAAGCTCTTTTACTTTGCGATATAAGTATGCGCAGATGGATATATGGCAGAAAAAACAGGACCAAATCGCCTTTCCTTAAAAATGCTATCATAGGACACATACAAGTCTCAGATGATAAAATTTGCCAAATTCCAATTCAATATAGTTTTGAAACGAAATCTTTGGACTGGAAATGTCAAGATAGAGAATGTTATAACCTATACGGATACGAACCCCTTCCAGTGGTCAATGATTTATGGGATATTGTTGAGAGTGGAAATAACAATTATATGCTTCCTTATACAAATGGTATGGATGGATTTATCAAATCCATCATTGGTACCGGTGTACCTATCAAAGATAAAGCAGAAGCATACGAAGAGATTTTTACGTTATTAGGAGATATTGTAGATAAGCCCAATGTACCTGATAGAATTTCCACCAGGCAGAGACTTGATTGCTACAAGTCACCGAACGAATATGAAACAAGAGAAGATTTTAGAAAATGGGTTGTATCATGCACAGAGACAAATAAAATACGTTTTGAGTTGTATGGAGTGTTAAACAATCCTTCTCATCAGACCTTATTAACTGCAATCAGCAATAAGATTATATGCGATTTTGGTGATCAGAATAGTGACTCATGTTTATCTGTCGATATCATTCAAAAAGAAATTGGCGATATTGCTATCCCAGTCAATAAATATGACAAAATTCAAAGATGTGATGAGATAAAAGAATATCTTGGAGAAACAGATGATGTTGTTGCCTGCATTTGTATTATTCCCGGTGCTGATGCTGACGAATATAAAGATGATAGAGACCCCAAACTAATAATTCGAAACGCATTTGCACGTTCTGGCAGATTAGTACAATTTGTAGTTGCTTCTGTTGAGGAAGATTCTCCTAGTAATCAAAAGGTAGAACACGCTGTGTATGATTTATATCGTCAGCTTGGTATTACTACTTTAATGAATATCGAACAGCTAAAATCATATAAGTTAAAAGACGTTACTTGTGTCGGAATGCATGTGTGCACGCAGATACATAACATTAGAAAAAAGGCACGTTTTATGCCGCTCTATGTATCACACGATCTTTCAACCGGAAGAACCCGTGTCCAATGTGCTGCTTTCGAAGAGAACAATGTAAGTTATCGAAAAGCGTGCTTGGAGATGGCAAAGTTATTTTGGAATGAAGATTTCGAGCAGTTATGCGTGAATGCCAGCTTTTCTCCCGCCAAACAAAAGCTTATCGAAATGAAAAACCGTTTTGACTCTGAAAGTCAAGGAGCTGTTCTTCTCATTCATTCAGATGGTAACACTCGTCCATTGTGGAGAGGCATTTCCGATAAGACCATAAGTGAATACATCGCAACAAATGATTATATGCCTGATCAGATAGATGCGGGTTCCAATAAAACATCGTATCCAATCTCACTATCAGGTACCGGTATTCGAATTTTTCGCGTAAGGAACAATGCCGAGGTTCCTGATTATTACACAAGCGAACGCGAAGATGAGAACTATTCTTCAGCTTCTGGCATTTTTAAATACGGCAAAGTGTTTTGGGCAATATCGCAAAAGCCAAACGATCCCAAGTACAACCGCAGCCTCAAAGAATCTCGTTTTAATTATCCTTTTGTCGATTATGCCGAAAAAGATATGATTGAAATATATCCTTTACAACTTCAACTAGTGGACGATCCTTCGGTTTGGACAAAATACATCAAGGATTTGTGCTCATTATCAATTCAATATGATCAATCAACCATCCTTCCGTTACCGCTACATCTTGCGGCTGCTTTAGAGGAATACTTGATGGAAGTTTGATCTGAAATTTTTTACATGAAAGGAACAGTAATTTATCGAAAATCTGATAAATTACTGTTCCTTGCCAATAATAAGAAATATTGATAATTAAATATTACTTAAAAATCAAGTCCTTATTCACAATTTCTATGGCGCGGGAGCGGATGTTGTTCATGCGGCGAACCCATTCGAGTTGGTTTTCTGCTTTTAGTTGTTCGGTGATGCCTTCGCGGATTTTCATTTGATTTACCAGCTCAGAAAACATTTCTTCTGCCTGGGTGTTGATTTCGGTGAGGTGGGTGTAGAGGGTGCCGTTTATCATTAGTTTGGTATGCAGCAGTTTCTTATGTTCGCGGATGTAGGTGAGATAGCGTTCGCCCCATATACCTATATTTATTTCGGGGAGTTTGAGGCAGGGGATGTAGTAATCTCCGTCGCGTTCATACCATAAGCCGTTGCTTTCGTCGTAGATATATTGTTCCATCGTTACGCCTCCTTTAGCAGATCGGTGAAGGGGGAGTCTTCGGATACAAATGTGTCGTAAGTGAAGTTAGCGCCAAGACGGAATCCCATAATAAAACTGTCGAGGTTAGATTCGCCGTTGACTACACCCCAAGCGTTGCAAAAGTCGAGAAACTTCTTTTTGTTTTCGCCTGAGAGGTGCTCGGTTAAAAAATCCTCGTTTAGCATCAACACCTCCATTTGTTTTTGCACCATTTTATTCTCTTTGGTGCTACGCGCTTGCGGGTCGAGATTGCCATAATAAAACTCTTCTATAAAATTTGCCATAAAATTACCTCCTTTGCCTATATTGTAAAAGAAGGTAAAATAAAACACCAATGTGCCGATTTGAAATCGGTACATTGGTGTTAAAATACGATAAGTCTTTATTTATGTATTGTGGCGCGAATTTTGAATTCATTATTTTCGACGGCAAACTTATTATTGTTAAAAAATGTTTCTTCTTCATCTAACATCAATAGATTTCCCAATTCATATGGAATCGAAGGCGTTTTATCAATAATACGGACATACCATATTTCATATTCTTCCGCATGTTGTTCTGCAAAATCTAATTCGTTTTTTGTTAAAATGAATTCAATGTTTTCCGATGAAGAACCTTTAACTTCAACATAATGTTTTTTACCATCATTATCAGAATACCAAATATCGTATCCTAAACTATCATCTCCCATTCTATTGGCTTTTGCTTTATATCCATTTCCAGAAACCCAAACAACAGAACCGTTTTTGCCAATTCGAGAACACAATGTATGATACACTTTACTCTCCGCAATAAATCCAATTTCTTCTTTTGTCTTAGTTGTAACCGAGTCATAAACTATTGGCTTCTTTTTGGGTCCAATGGTTTTACCCTTAGCAGATCTAAGCGCAATTAAATCTACTTTTTCGCTTTCTTCGTTGGTATTTGCAGCGATAGAATTGTTTATATCCTCATAGTTTATTTCTTGTTTAAATAAAGCAACTACACTTGAAAAAGATTCGGGGATTTCAACAATTTCATCGCTTAACTTTTCCAATAAATCATCTACATGCTCATCCAATGTTTTTAAGGTATCTAAAGAAACCTTGAATGTATTTTCAAATATTTTTTCAAGTTGCACATCTATCGAATTTGGAGCAGTTAAGGTATGCTCATCATACTTTTGTTTTTCTAATTCAAAATCAAGTCGTGATTTTATTAAATCTGATTTTTTAAGCAAATAGATGAAGTATTTTTCTCGATTGGCTTGTTTTATTTGACAAAGTTTCTGCTTATAATACGGTTGCAAATCAATAATATCAAAAGCAAATTGATTATATTGTTCGACACTGATACCAAGAGATTTGAACAATTTAATTATAATAGGAACATTTGAGGAGCAATTAAGGTTTTCGTAGTCAAAGTTAAGCATTATTTCTGCAAAAAGGTTTTCATCAGTATTGTTATTACCCAAAGCATTTTTAATTGCATTCCAAAATTCAGTTTTTCTATCTATTTGTTCAAAGAATTTAGACTTTGCCAAGTTAACAGTAGATAAGTCATCATCACCATTTTCAATAAAATATTCGTCCATTTCTTTTGTGGATTTACATGCAAGGATAATTAAAAAAGCATCCTTGTCACCATCAACATCAAGAATAGTTGTGATTACCTCTGCAACAGCTCCTCTAAACTTTATACTATCTTTAAGTTCATTAATGCTTTTAATGTACGTAGGTATTTTAATATACGCTACTCTATTATTATAAATAACCTCATAGTCTTGTAACACCCCATTCTGTTCTTCATTGCCTATTTTATATACCGATAAAGCTTCCTCTACAAGAATAATCTTGGCTGATCTTAGAGAGTAAAATTCTTGACTTTTACTATCTACAGAAATTCTTTTTGCATATAGATATGGCAATGTCCTTTGAAATTCTTTTTGGTATGCTACATTTAAATTGTGTTCTTTATATTCAACTTTTATCTCACCATTTGCTTGAATTGGTTGAACACAAAACAATTTTTGGATTTTTGAGGCTCCTGCTCGTTTGCCAAGAACTAATAATGGGTATTTTTTCAATATATCTTCACTATATATTTTTTTATCGACATAATATACATCTTTCGTTGGAAGATATTCATATTTGCCATTTAATTCAGCTAATACACCTCCATTTTTCTTAAATTCTTCATACATAGGATTATTTAAAACCAAGGAATTAATAGTTTCTGCTTTATACTTCAAATTTAGTTTAGTGTAAATTTGTTTTGTAACTGCAGGTTCAATCTCATCTTTGTACAATCTTATTAAAATTTCATAAATCTTTTTGGGTGGAAGATCAACCACATCCTCAACAATACCTAGCTTCTCAAATAATAGATTGATTTCCTTTCTGCTTTTGCCACTCATCTCTATTAATTTAACATAGTTTACATCTAAAACTTCTACTATAGGGGACAATCTATGAACGGCTTGTGTACAGTTTGAAATATCGACCTTTTCCTTGCTTTGTGTAGGTAACCATTCCGATTCTGTGAAAATCTTTCTAAGCCATGAACGCATATATGTTTTTCGAACAAAACGGAAATTTTGGGCTCGTTGCGGTTTGCCACACATTACAGAACTATCAGATATTTCGTTCTCGTTAGTGACTGCATCATATAATTGAGAATCACATAATAACCAGCAAATAATATCATAAAAATCCGACTTCTTAAGAATAGTATCAATGTACTGAATGCTTGACACAGATATTTCTTTTTCCCATTGATAGAAAAAAGAATTATGATCGAACTCATCATTTTTTGTATCATAAATACGAGGGAATTTTTGAGAATTGTAGCGCACATATTCCGTTCGTTCTGTTGTGTTTAATTTAATAGTTTCAATAATAGGATATTTTTTGATATTTAAACTTGATAAAAAGGCCTTGATATCTTCCGCGTTTATATTTTCTAGTCCTATTTGTTTAGGTGTTCCGACATAAGCAGTACCATCTAATGTCGAAGTCAACCTTTCTCCCAAATCATTATTGTACTCTTTTCCTATATAGCATTTAGAAGCATTAATTATTTCTTTTTTGGTTGATACAATACGTACATCAATATTTCCAAAACCGCTTGGGAAAGAACGTTCATTCTGCTCCCAATAGTTATAAAGCCACTGTATAGTGCCTTTTGTTTTCTCTAAACTATCTTTACTTTGCTGAACAAGTTCCGCCAACACTCTATTAAATGAGTATTCAACCACATTAAAAGTTTTCAATTTATCAGTTAATGTTCTTCCTCGAGCATTAAGCAGTTCGGACAATCTGTTTTCTAAATTGATATTAAGAAAATACATTTTACTCCATTCTGGAAGGTCAAATGTTTGTGTAGGATTATCAAAAACCCTAACATTTTCATCAAGAATGAGTTCTCCTTTACTATCTGTTAAAAGAGTAGGGGCTATTGATGAAGAAGGGTAAGAGCAAATGTATACTTTGTAATATAGCGATATCAAGATAGCGTTTACATCTCTACTAACATATTCCGTTGCATCTTGGTTTATTAATTCAACAATTTCTTTGTCTGTGTAGAAGTTTATATCAATCTCTTTTATGTAATCAACAATAAATTTATCGTCAGCATGTTTTAACAAGGTATTAAATGTGTTAGGTAACAACACTTCATCAAATCGATAATCAGAATATTTGGGCGAGTCGTTTATACCAATATATTCTTCATTAATCGTAGGAAATATTTTGTATTCTTTGATTTTTTCTTTTAATTTGTTTGTGAAATTATACTCTCTATCTAATTGACCTAAGGTGTCAGCGGGAATAAGAAACTTTAAAGCTTCATAATCACATTTTGAAGTACTTGAAACTAATTTTTCCCCAATTTCTCCAATAAAATCAATCAACTCTTCTAATATTAGTTGGTTAAAGACACTGTCTTTAACTAGACTATTTCTTTCGCTTGTTAGTTCAAATGTTCCGTGTATTAGAAAAGGAAACGGCATTGGGATATCGGTTTTAAAGTATGAGTATAAAACGCCATTATTTCTAATGGCATTACGCTCTTTTTCGTCATCATTATAAGCAATAATCAATTCGTAGTTTTTTGTCTCGCCACTTTCTTGTGCAATTTTTCCTTGGCGGCTCCAAACTTTCCATTGAGAAATTACATCAGACTCTTGTATAATGCATAGTTCTCCTTCTTTTATGGATTCTATTCTTCGAGTTGTATCATCTGTTATAATCTCAATGGTATTTACATGTTTAAGGAACAATAATTCTTCAAACTTTAGGTTAATTAATTGATTTTTAATTTCTTCAATATAATCATCCCCACAATAGAGAACAATAGCTGTGGAGAAGCCGGAAGAAAGAAACTTTTCGATATCATTTTTATTATTGCATACTTCTGCTGCAGTTAAAATAGCGGTTCTATTCAATCCGTTAAGTTCTTCTGAACCATAATTGTTACTTTGTTGTTTATAATAGTTTAATTTCTGGATGGCTCTTTCTTCTGAAAAATCAACATAAAAGTCATTTGTATACACAGATATTCTATTAGCCCAATTCAAAACAGATCTAAAGCCTAATCCCTTACAACCAATGGTTCCTTCATGTTTTGAACTTGCATCAGTATGCATCAAAGACAATACACCACGTGCCGAAAAAGGAATGCCTGTATTTTGAATGATCAAAAGATTGTCTTTTAATTCCATGCGAACGGATATTTGCGGAATTTCCTCCGAATAGCAATCGTCGGCATTTTGAAGTAATTCATATATTTGTCGTCTTTTATAATCTGTTTTGGTTTTGTTTTCATTGTTATGATCTGATATAATTTCCATTACAGAACGCAAATATTTTTGTTCTATTGAATTTATTTCTGATTTTATAATTTCAAATTCCGTCATAACACTACCCCATTGCAACAAGAAATTGATTATATTATAGCATATAATATTACTACGTTCAACGACATTTACTGACATTTTAAAGAGACAATATCCTGGAGCAACCACTCGAAGTCGAACTGTCGACAATGCATAAAAATCCTCGGCCACGTATCGCACGCGGTCGGGGATTTTTACGCATTGATTCAATTAATCTTCTTCTGAATAGTCACAGTTTGAACATTCCCAAATATCCCCATCCCAATGTAAGCAACCGCCGCATTCGGGGCAAGGACGAATTTCTTCATCTTCATCCTCTAATTCGCCTGAACAATATGGGCAATGGGAGTAATCGGACTCATCATATACTTTATCGCAAAATGGACACATCTGCATTATTTTTCACCTCCTTTAGGGTTCCCATTGATTCTTGATCCTGTTTTTTTACTTCAGAAGTTGCTCCTTCAGAGCAATCTTCATTGATTACTTGCATCTTATGTACGAACTCTTTCTTTAGTGCAGATTCTTTTTTTATTAGAGCCTTTCTTTTTTGGTATGATTCATAGCCAAGTTTGCACAATTTTGTAACCCCTATGACACCTAAAACTATTAGACCACCCTCCAACATAATATATGGGCGTTTCTTTTCTACTGCAGTTTTACCAATGTGGTTATATAGTTTTTCGATATCTCCGCCAAATTTTTTCAGATCTGTCCTTGCGATATTGTAATCGCCTAAATTATCAAGTGGATAACTCATAATTATGTCTCCTTTTCTAATAGTTCGTCGTAATTTTTATATCCTCCAAAAATAGCCACAGCATCAGCAATGAACAACTTTTCTTTTTCTGTAAGGGTATTTGCTTTTAACTTAGCTATATCACCGCACAAATAACTTGAAGAATAAAAACGGCTAAAATCTTTTTTCGATATTCCACTTTCTCCACATAATTTGATGTGGTTTTCATAAATCATCTTAACCATTAACTGAACTTCGCAATTTCCTGGTCCAAGATTAATTCTATTTATTATGGCTTTTGGAAGCATATGTTCAATTAAAAATTCCTCTGTATCCATATTTGAAATACTTTCTAAAAAGGTGAACATTCTACCTAAATCGGTTTGGTCAAATTCTTCGGGAGTTTTAGATAAATAGTTTTCAGCAATTTTTTGATACTCTAAAGCTTTGGGATCATCTATAATATTCCATCCTTCGATTGCTTGTTGTTGAAAATCATCAAATTTTATTTCCCCCATTTTGGCGGGTCTAGAAGGAAATCTTCCTGTCATTTTAATAGTTTTTGCATAACCTAAATGCTGCTCGAGTTTTGCCTTTTCCTTTTCAAGTTCCTCGATTTTTTCGGCTATAGAATTATCAAAATCGAACGTTTCATCAGAAATCATCTGAGCAATTTCTTTTAATTTATATCCCATACCTTGCATAACTCGAATTGCCCATAGCCTATCAACATCATCTTCGGTATAATCTCTGTATTTACCAGATTCATATTTACAGGCTCCGTTTTTTGGCATAAGTCCTGCGTTTTCGAAACCACGTAGCGCTTTTCTTGTGATGCCAAGATTATTTTCTACCCATTTAACTTTATATCCCAACGGGATCACCTCCTGATAATCTTAGTATAATATATTGTCCTTAGGGCAAGTCAAGTGCTTTTTTAAAAATATTTTTATTTTTTCAAAAAGAAAAAACTCCCCGGTTACATTTCTGTAATCGGGGAGTTGGTTTAGATATAGAGTTTTACTTTAATATCTTTCCATTTATGCACACGTTGTTTTGTGGATTTGGAATATTTATACTCCTTAGCATCCTTTTCGGTGAGCGTAAATTCTGCGAAGTTAAAGTAAGCCGGAATTACTTGCCAGACTTTATAGCAGCCTGAGCAGCGGCGAGGCGTGCAATCGGAACGCGGAATGGAGAGCAGGATACGTAGTCGAGGCCAACCTTATGGCAGAACTCAACAGATACGGGGTCACCGCCGTGCTCACCACAGATACCGCAGTGGATAGAAGGACGAGTCTTCTTACCAAGGGTAACAGCCATATCCATAAGCTTACCTACGCCTGTCTGGTCGAGTTTAGCAAATGGGTCGTTCTCATAAATCTTGTTATCATAGTAAGCATTGAGGAACTTACCAGCGTCATCACGGCTGAAGCCGAAGGTCATCTGAGTAAGGTCGTTAGTACCGAAGCAGAAGAATTCAGCCTCAGTTGCAACCTCATCAGCAGTAAGACAAGCTCTGGGGATTTCCATCATTGTACCAACCTCGTACTTGAGGTCAGCGCCTGCAGCAGCGATTTCAGCGTCAGCAGTAGCAACAACAACGTCCTTAACGAACTTAAGCTCTTTAACCTCACCGGTAAGAGGAATCATAATCTCGGGAACGAGGTTCCAATCGGGATGAGCCTTAGAAACAGCGATAGCAGCGCGGATAACAGCTGCGGTCTGCATCTTAGCGATTTCAGGATAGGTAACTGCAAGACGGCATCCTCTGTGACCCATCATTGGGTTGAACTCGTGGAGAGAAGAAATGATGTTCTTGATATCCTGAACGGTTTTGCCCTGAGCATCTGCAAGAGCCTTGATGTCAGCCTCTTCGGTAGGAACGAACTCGTGGAGAGGTGGGTCAAGGAAACGGATACAAACGGGGTTGCCTTCCATAGCTTCGTAAAGCTTTTCAAAGTCGCCCTGCTGATAAGGAAGAATCTTAGCAAGAGCTGCTTCTCTTTCTTCAACTGTGTCTGAGCAAATCATTTCACGGAAAGCTGCAATTCTTTCAGCTTCGAAGAACATATGCTCGGTACGGCAAAGACCGATACCCTCAGCGCCGAGTTCTCTTGCGCGCTTAGCATCGTCAGGAGTATCAGCATTGGTACGAACCTTAAGGGTTCTGTACTTGTCAGCCCAAGCCATAATTCTGCCGAACTCACCAGCAATTTCAGCAGGAACGGTTGGGATAATACCGTCATAGATATTACCTGTAGAACCGTCGATAGAAATATAGTCGCCCTCTTTGTAGGTCTTACCTGCAAGAGTGAACTGTTTGTTTTCTTCATCCATAACGATGTCGCCGCAACCGGATACACAGCAAGTACCCATACCACGAGCAACAACGGCAGCGTGAGAAGTCATACCGCCACGAACGGTAAGGATACCCTCGGAAGCCTTCATACCTGTGATATCTTCAGGAGAGGTTTCAAGACGAACGAGAACAACCTTTTCGCCCTTAGCATTCCAGATTTCTGCATCTTCAGCAGTAAATACAACCTTACCGCAAGCAGCACCTGGAGAAGCGCCGAGACCCTTACCTGCAGGAGTAGCAGCCTTGAGTGCCTTAGCATCAAACTGAGGATGGAGAAGAGTATCAAGGTTTCTTGGGTCAATCATAGCAACTGCCTGTTTCTCATCAATCATACCCTCGTCAACGAGGTCACAAGCTATTTTAAGAGCAGCCTTAGCAGTTCTCTTACCGTTTCTGGTCTGAAGCATATAGAGTTTACCGTCTTCTACGGTGAATTCCATATCCTGCATATCTCTGTAGTGGTCTTCGAGAAGAGCACATACCTTATTGAATTCATCAAATGCTGCGGGGAACTTCTCTGCCATTTCAGCAATAGGCATAGGAGTACGAACACCTGCAACAACGTCTTCACCCTGAGCGTTGGTAAGGAACTCACCCATAAGTCCCTTTTCACCTGTAGCGGGGTCACGGGTAAAGGCAACGCCTGTACCGCAGTTATCACCCATATTACCGAAAGCCATCATCTGTACGTTAACAGCGGTACCCCAAGAATAAGGAATATCGTTGTCACGACGGTAAACGTTTGCACGTGGGTTATCCCAGCTTCTGAATACAGCTTCAACAGCGCCCATCAACTGCTCTTTGGGGTCAGTTGGGAAGTCTTTACCAATCTTAGCTTTGTATTCAGCCTTGAACTGACTTGCAAGTTCCTTAAGGTCCTCAGCAGTAAGCTCAACGTCCTGAGTTACGCCCTTTTCTTCCTTCATTTTGTCGATAAGCTCTTCAAAATACTTCTTACCAACTTCCATAACTACGTCAGAATACATCTGAATAAATCTTCTGTAGCAGTCATAAGCCCAACGAGCGTTACCGCTCTTTGCAGCCATTGTTTCAACAACGTCTTCATTAAGACCGAGATTAAGAATGGTATCCATCATACCGGGCATAGATGCACGAGCACCTGAACGAACGGAAACGAGAAGAGGATTCTCTTTATCACCGAATTTCTTACCGGTGATACCTTCCATCTTGTCGATGTACTCCATAATCTGTGCCTGAATTTCATCATTGATTTTTCTGCCGTCCTCATAATACTGAGTGCAGGCCTCGGTAGAAACAGTGAAACCCTGAGGAACAGGAAGACCGATTTTGGTCATTTCTGCAAGGTTAGCACCCTTACCGCCGAGAAGCTCACGCATGGAAGCGTCGCCTTCGCTGAACAGGTAAACAAACTTGTGACTCATTAAGAATCAACCTCCTATATTTTATGGATTTCTCCAATTTTTAACTTACTCTTTCAGAGTATCCAATTTATTATAGCAAATTCTTCACAAAAAATAAAGTGTTTTTTTAAGTTTTCCTCATTTTTTAACTTTTTATTAAATAATCAGTTAAAAAAATGACAATTTTTCTCAAAATGCATAAAAAACAGGTTGTTTTTACACAACCTGCTATAAATCAGCCTTTTTTAATAGCTTTAATAATTCTGTAAATAACCGGCGCAAGAATTATATTTGCGCCAAGCTCAACAAGAAAATTCCCTCCTGCAAGACCTAAGAACATATACTTAGCCGTGCTGACGAAGCCTTCTGCTGCTCCCCACTGGGAAATGGTTTCAAAGAAGAACAGTTTACAGCCCAGTAGAAAAACGCCCGTATTTACAACGGGGCAAACTACCGCCGCCCATATAACGGCAAGATAGCTGTTCACCTTTTCAAAGAGTTTATAGACAAGTCCTGCCGCAACACCGCAAAGAATACCCTTGGCCATTACGGTTATAATCGTTCCCGCTATATCAATAGAGAAAAACGCCATAGCATCACCGCTGAGTATAACCGCCACACCGAAAGCAAGGCCAAGCCATCCGCCGACTTTCCAGTTACACAGCGCCGCGCCTATTACTATAGGAATCAGCACCAGTGAAATGGAAAATGGGCCAAAGCGAATAAAAGCCCCCATAAGCTGCAATACAACGACTATAGCCGTAAGTATCGCGCCAACAGTCAACGTCCTGATTTTAACCTTTTTTTCTGTCATAAAAATACCTCCGATACTGTCCCAAGCGGGTACAGTTCATAATATTTTAATCTGTGTTTTACACAGTATTAAACGTTCTTTTTATAGATTGTCATAAGACCGTCAAGAAGCAGATTTTCATCATAAATTATATCGTATTTACAGTGACGGATAATCTCTTTTGAAAGACCGCCCGTTGCAACTATAGACTGCATTTTTCCCTGTTCTTTTTCCATACGCTCAATAAGTCCGTCTATCATTGAAGCAGCGCCGAAAACGAGTCCCGACTTCATACAGTCAACGGTATTAGTTCCTATAACACTGTCAGGCGCTTCAATATTAACCGAGGGAAGCTGAGCCGTATTTTCAAACAGTGCTTTAAGGGTAAGTCTTACACCTGCCGCAATAGCGCCGCCAAGCATTTCCCCGTTTTTACCGAGAACGCTTACGGTGGTAGCCGTTCCCATATCAATAACTATACAGGGCATTTTATATTTTGCTATAGCCCCCACTGCGCCTGCCGCAAGGTCTGCGCCAAGCTGGGCAGGGTTATCTATTTTGATATTAAGACCAGTTTTGAGTCCAGGTCCGAGTACCATTGCGGTAACACCGCAAAGAGCAGTTATGCCCTTGGAAATAGCATCGCTGACAGAGGGAACGACAGAAGAAATTATACAGCCCTCAATATTCCTGTAATCCTGTCGGTGAAGCGATAAAACGTCCTTAATATCTATAGCGTACTGGTCGCTTGTTCTACCCTGTTCTGTAGCAAGACGGGCAGTAAGAATAAAGTTATCATCCTTATATACACCTAACGTAACGTTTGTATTGCCGATGTCAATTGCAAGTATCATTATAAAAGTTCCCTTTCGTGCAGTTTTACACCGTTTTTATTTATATTAACACATATTTTAATATTTTTCAATCAATAGAAAATTTTTTTGCTTTTTCTATTGACATTTCCTACTTTTAAACACTATAATTGACTCAAATAATTCATATAAAGGTGGTTATTGTAATGGCGAATTTACGAATTATGAGCAACAACATATGGTGTGCAGGTGCAAACTCTCCCATTTGGGAGGCCAAAGGCGAGGACTGTTCTGCCCCCCACCGTTCAAAAGGCTTAGTAAAAACCTATATGATGACCAAGCCCGACGTTATCGGTATGCAGGAATGTACAAGCTATCTTGCCGACTGCCTTATGCAAGAGTTTAAAAAGGAATGTGATATCCCATACGCTCTTCTCTGGGGCAGAGATACACCAATTATTTACCGTACCGATAAATTTGAGGTAATCGACAACGATTATCTTATTTACCCCGAAGAAATACCAGGTTTTGAGGGCGAATTCAATAATGCAAAAACAAAATCCTACTGCATAGCAGTTTTAAAAACCAAAGAGGACGGAAAGCTTCTTATTTTTGCTACCACTCATCTTTGGTGGAAAACCTCTAATATAGAAGAAGCTCGATTGCCAGAAGATTATCAGCCTCATTCTGACGAAGCAAGAGAATACCAGATTAATATTCTTATGGACAGAGTTGAAGAATTTATCGCTAAATACAACTGCCCTGCAATTATCGTTGGCGACTTCAACGCTAAATACGATTCTCTTGCCGTCCAGTCGGC
This sequence comes from Acutalibacteraceae bacterium, assembly GCA_036307305.1. Lineage (GTDB taxonomy): Bacteria > Bacillota > Clostridia > Oscillospirales > Acutalibacteraceae > SIG607. The sequence goes on along the minus strand of JAXJXV010000021.1, from coordinate 32,366 downwards.
TTTTAAACGCGGATACGTTCACGGTCACGATATTGCAACAGAGTACAGAGATGAAAAGAATGGCCACCACTTCTGTTATAACGAAGGCTACGACCACTATGAAAATCCTAAGCCCTTTAAGGAATCCATTGACCAGTTTATTATCAAGGGTGCAGAAAGCCTTACCGTTAAACGCTTTGACAGATTTTACGAGGACTTTTATATGTGCCTTTCAGACCACTTCCCCATGTGGTGCGATATAGAGCTTTAATTACACTATACTGCACATCAGTAAGGGTTGACCGGCATTACAAGGTTTTAGTGTAACCATACGGGAGGATAACAAATCCTCCCCTACGAAGTATACATAAAGACTATACCGAACTCAATCCCTATTTGCTTAATATACTCAAAAAAAGGATGCCTTTAGGCATCCTTTTTAATCTATTAAATTTTCCCTATCAAACACAGGAGAATCGAAAAAGTCTTTAATAGATATTTCAAAACCCTCACAAATTTCATAAATGATTCTCATTTTCATACTTGGAAAATTGCAGTTCATAATTGTACTTAATGTTGATTGCGGAACTCCGCTTTTCATAGAAAGAGCATACTGTGACATATTATTTTGTTTTAGTAACTCTGTCAACCGTTTAGATATAGCTTCATTCAGTTGCATAAACACACTCTCCTATACTTTTTTCCTTTTAAAATCATATCTGAACATTGCAAGTATAATAGAAACCATTGAAAGCAAATCTCCTACAGAGGAACCGTATGCTCTGCTATGGAAATTATAGACAAACCAGAACGGTGAACCTGCAAGAGAAACCTGACGGATACGCTTCTCATCATTAAGCCAGAAAGCGCCCGTATGCAAAAGAACGCCGATTATGGGAAGAATACTATATACGTTTTCATAAAGTAGAATTCCTGCCCCTATTGTAAGCAGGTCAACAGCTATGAAGCACAGCAACATATATTTTTTTATAAAAGGTTTATCCTTTTTCTGCGCGACCAAGGAAGCTATTACGCCTACAATGTCAAGTACCGCGCCCTCAAAAGCACCAAGCAAAATATACTGTACTATATAAAGAACTCGGGAAATAACGTTGCAGGTAACGATAGCGTTACGCTTTTTCATCTGATAGCTTAAAAGAAAAACGGCTACAGCTATTATACCTATAATGTTTGCGATAATTTCCATTTTACTCACCTCTCATATTTGACCGAGGTATTATAACACAAAAAAACTGTGAAAGCAATAAGACTTTCACAGTTTTTATTATTTAATTATTTATCAGTCGCAACAGGGGTCTTTTTTCTTTTTCGGTTTCTCGTCTACAGCAGGAACGGTAACGTCGCCAAGACCTGAGGTTTCAGAGAACATTACGTTAGCCTTAGTCATCTCAACGGCATCGGTGGGAATGATAATTTTTGATGCTTTTCCGTCGGACATAGAAACAAGAGCTTCATATTTTTTAAGCTCAAGAACAGCGTTATCAACACCTGCAGCTTTCAGAGCGGCAAGACCGTCAGCCTCAGCCTGTTTGGCAAGAAGAATAGCCTTTGCTTCGCCCTCTGCTCTTGCAATACGTGCGTCTCTTTCACCCTCTGCCGCAAGAATCATAGCCTGTTTATCACCCTCTGCGCGAGTAATAACGGCAGCCTTATGTCCCTCAGCCTCAAGAAGCGTTTCACGTCTGTCACGTTCTGCCTTCATCTGCTTTTCCATAGCGTTCTGAATTTCAGTAGGCGGAATAATATTCTTAAGCTCAACGCGGTTAACCTTAATGCCCCACTGGTCAGTAGCGCAGTCCAGTATTTCGGTCATTTTACCATTTATGGTATCACGAGAGGTAAGAGTATCGTCAAGCTCTAATTCACCAACAATATTACGAAGAGTGGTAGCGGTAAGATTAGAAAGGGCGCTTATCGGATTAACGGCGCCATAGGTAAACAGTTTTGCGTCAAACACCTTGAAATAAACAACGGTGTCAATCTGCATTGTTACGTTATCCTTAGTAATAACGGGCTGTGGAGGAGAATCAAGCACCTGCTCCTTAAGTGTAACGCGCTTTGAAATTCGGTCAATCACAGGAATGAGAATATGAAGTCCTGCTCCCCAAGTATACTTATATTTACCAAGACGTTCAATAACAAACTCGGTAGCCTGAGGTACAATTCTCAGACACAAAAGTACGATTATCAAAACAACAGCTATAATTATAAATGCCATAAAATCACCCTTTTTTCTTTTTTATTATTATACCATATAAAATACGTTTGTGTCAATTATCAAACAGATATTTAAAGGTTCGCTGAGGATTATCAAGAAAATTTTTAGTCACCTTATAATGCTCTGTTTCCTCAAAGTGCAGATTTTTTATAGCCTCCTGTCTTATTTCAAAAACATCAGCATCGGGAAAAGCCATAAGAATGGGAGAATGGGTGGAAATTATAAACTGACTGTTCTTATCAACAAGCCTCTTTATATTGTTCATAAGACGGAGAAGACGCATTGGAGAAAGAGCCGCCTCAGGCTCGTCAAGTATATAAATACCCTCCCCAGAAAATCTGTTTTCCACAAGAGCCATAAAGCTTTCGCCGTGAGACTGTTTATGAAGAGAAGTACCGCCGTAGCCGTCCACTATAAAAGGCGCTCCGCAGGGTTGTCGGTCAAGCTGGTCAATATTGGAAGCTACGTTATAAAAGCTTTCCGCCCGTAAAAAGTACCCGTCCTTTGAAAGCACGGGACCTTTTGCCACCGTGAGATACTCAGACAAAACCGAGTGAGAGTCCTCTGTAGAAAAGCAGAAATTTCTGCTTCCCCCCTCGGCATTAAATCCGAGAGCTATAGCAAGTGCTTCAATCAGGGTTGATTTGCCTACGCCGTTTTCTCCCACAAATACGGTTACGGGTTTTTTGAACTCAATTGGACTGTCCTTAAGATTTTTAACCACAGGTAAAAAGCTTATATAATTATCTTTTGGTAACTGCTTTTCAATAGATATTTGTCTTACAAAAAGTTTGTTCATATAATTACCATTATTTACAGCATAAGATTGTAAATTTCTTTTGCAACGTCTTCGGTTATATCTATATAACCGCTAACCGTTCCCGTTCTGCCGTTTCCATAGCACAGTGTATGGGCAAGATAAGGTATATCCTCTTCTTTCGCTTCGAGTTCGGCGAAATTCTTAGGCATTCCGATATAGCTCAGGAATTGCTGCAGTTTTTCTATACCCTCTAAAGCAGTGTTTTCAGGATGTGAGAAATCCATACTGCATCCCCATACCCTTACGGCAACCTGAGCAAACAGCATTACGTTCTTTTTCATAACGTATTTAAACATTGCAGGCATCACAACAGCAAGTCCCGCGCCGTGAGCGCAGTCGTAAAGTCCTGACAGCTCATGCTCAAGCGCGTGACTGTTCCAGTCCTGTGTTCTTCCAACGCCGCATACGTTGTTATGAGCAAGTGTACCCGCCCACATAATATTAGCTCTCGCTTCGTAGTCCTTGGGATTATCAATCACCTTTTTGCCCTGATTTATAACCGTGAGCATTAACGCCTCAATAAGTCGGTCGGTAACCTCAACCTCCTTAGAATCAGTCAGATATCTTTCATAAAGATGCGCCAAAATATCGGTGATACCACAGGCAGTCTGATATGAGGGCAGAGTGCAGGTGAGTTCAGGATTTAAAACGCTGAACTTCGGTCGTAAAATTTCGGTTCTGCAACCGCGCTTAAGCATACCGTTTTCGTGAGTTATAACGGTATTTCCGCTTCCCTCGCTTCCCGCGGCGGCAATAGTAAGTACAGTACCTACGGGCAAAGCCTTTTCAATAGGTACTCCGCAATGATGGTCCCAGAAATCTCCGTCATAAAGCACACCTCCTGCAATAGCCTTAGAGGAATCTATAGCGCTTCCTCCGCCAACGGCAAGTATAAAATCCACATTTTCTTTTCGGCAAAGCTCAATGCCTTTATATACGAGAGAGCTTCTCGGATTAGGCTGTACGCCACCCAAAAGCACGTAAGGGATATTTTCTTTTTTAAGAGATGCCGTTACCCTGTCAATGAGTCCGCTTTTTTGAGCGCTGTTTGAACCGTAGTGAACAAGAACCTTGCTTCCGCCGAATTTTTTAACAAGTTCACCCACGGAATTTTCCGTACCCTTTCCAAAAGAGAAATAGGTAGGTGAGCAAAAGGTAAAATTATCCATAATTAAATCCTTTCGTAAAAAAAGTTTTTACTATTATACCATATTCTTTTGACAAAAGGAAGTATTTAAAGCATAAAAAATAGGACTGCGCTGCAGTCCTATTTTTTATATTATTTTGTACCGAACAGTCTATCGCCAGCATCGCCAAGACCTGGGAGAATATAGCCGTTTTCATTAAGACATCTGTCAAGAGTGGAAACGAATATTTCTACGTCAGGATGAGCTTCTGCAACCTTGCTGACACCCTCGGGTGCGCCGATAACAGCCATAAACTTAATGTTTTTGCATCCGCGCTGTTTAAGGGAATCAATCGCATCGCAAGCGCTTCCGCCTGTAGCAAGCATAGGGTCAACAAGAAGAACGAGCTTATCTTCTATTCCGTCAGGAAGCTTACAGTAATATTCACAGGGCTGAAGAGTTTCTTCATCACGGTACATACCGATATGTCCAACCCTTGCAGACGGGAACAGCACGTGAACGCCGTTAACCATACCAAGACCTGCTCTGAGAATAGGAACTATTACTATAGCGTTGTCCTTAACTACTTGCTGTGTACAGGTTTCAAGAGGAGTTTTTACCTGCTTCTCTGTTGTAGGAACTCCCTCCTTAAGACACTCAAAGGTCATAAGGGTAGTGATTTCCTCAATAAGCTCACGGAACTCCTTCATACTTGTTTTTTCATCTCTTAAAATCGCAATTTTATGATTGATAAGAGGATGATGAAAAATAGTTACATTATCGTATTGCTTCATTTAATAATTCGCCTTTCTTTACTGGGCGCTTTTTTTAGCGTGGAGAATAAGGTTGATAACTATACCGAGAATAAGAGCACAAGCAATGTTTGTTATGGTAACTTGGCCAATCTTCATTGCCATACCGCCGATACCCGGAATGAGAATAGCTGCTACGGTAAATAGGTTAGCATTATCCTCAAGGTCAACCTTCTGAATCATCTTAAGACCTGAAACAGCAATAAAGCCGTAAAGTGTAATACATACGCCACCCATTATGCAACCCGGAATAGAATCAAGAAATGCAACAAAGGGAGAAATAAAGGAAATAATAATTGCCATAAACGCTGTGGTGGTAATGGTAGCAACAGAAGCATTTCTCGTAATAGCTACACAACCTACGGACTCACCGTACGTAGTGTTGGGACAACCGCCAAAAATAGCGCCTACAAAAGAGCCTATACCGTCACCAAGAAGTGTGCGATGGAGACCAGGGTCGGTGAGAAGGTCTTTATCTATAATGGAAGAAAGATTCTTGTGGTCAGCAATATGCTCCGCAAATACAACGAATGCTACAGGAACGTAAGCAACAGCTATAGTAGCAAGGTAAGAAGCATTGAAGCTTCCAAGTCCCTTAAATGCATTCATAAAGGTAAATTCAGGAACCGCAACAAAGGTAGAAAGAGCAACTTTACCGTCAACAAGTAATGCCTTGAATACGTTAAAATCAATAGCTATAAGATTAGCATTCCCTGTTTTGATACCGATGACAGTAAAAACAAGAGCTACCACGTAACCTGCAAGAATACCAATAATAAAAGGAATAAGCTTTGTCATTTTCTTACCGTAGGTAGAGCAAAGAGTTACAACAACAAGAGTAACCATAGCGCAAATAAAGGATACCCAGCTAAAACCACTCATAATATAAGAGCCGTTATCATCAACGGGACCGTAAGAAAATACGTCCTTTATAGCCGCACCTGCAAGAGAAAGACCGATAAGGGCAACTGTTGGTCCTATAACTGCGGCGGGCATAAGCTTATTAATCCAGCCTACCCCTGCAATTTTAACAACAGCGGCAATAACAACGTAAACAAGACCTGCAAAAGCAGCACCGATAATTAAACCTAAGTAGCCAAGATAAACGTTAGCCGTAGCACCTGCAAAGGCCGCTACCATAGAGCCGATGAATGCGAAGGAAGAACCTAAAAATACAGGGCTTCTGAACCTAGTGAAAAGCTGATAAACAAGTGTACCTACACCTGCACCGAAAAGAGCGGCAGAAGTGCTCATAGCATCTTCGGCTGCAATTCCTGCACTGCTGCTGACTAATACAGGAACAACGATGGTTGCTGCCATAATGGCAAGAAGCTGCTGGAACGCAAATACCAGCAATACGCCGAACTTCGGCTTGTCATGAATGTCATAAACAAGTTTGTTTTCCATAATGACCCTCCAATAATAAAATGTGTCAGGATGATTTTCACCCCACAAATTTAATAATATCACATTTACCATGAATTTTCAAACAAATTTCGACTTTTTTCGTACAAATATAACAGACCATTATTATGCAGTTTCACCAATAAATCAAAAAATATTGCAACCTATAATTACAAATGCTATAATAAAAAAAAAGGAGGTATTTTATGAAATGCAATAAATGTAATTTTGAAACAGCCGAAGATTTCATCTTTTGTCCAAGTTGCGGCGCTCATAACACAGAGCCTGTTATTCCCGTTAATTTTCCTGACCAAAAAATTCTGAATCTTTTAAAAGATAAAGGCACCCTTGTCCTCTGCATACTTTTAACAGTATCAAGCGGACTTGGTGTTATTAGCGGTTCTATACCAGTGCTTACCGTTCTTGCTACTATTTTTATGTGGCTTGTCTACTCAAAAGCCTGTAACGATATTACCGACAGTGGCTTAATCAGATGCGTAAGCGGTACAGTTTATGCGGCGTACATCATAAATTATATAGGTTACGTTCTTCTCGCAATAATAGGCGTATGCTTTGGAATCACTTTCGGTGTATCCGCCGGTTCACCGTCAATATTAGAAGCCGTTCTACAGGAATTGGAGGCTTATTTTACAGCAGATATACTTAACACCACCCATTCTATAATAACAACCTACGGACTCATTATTTCTATAGCGGTTATAATTTTTTCTATTATTCTGGTTATCATCAATTTGATAGGCATGAGAAAAATACACCTTTTTATAAAAACTACATACCAAAATTTACAAAACGGACTTTTGGAGAACAAATATACCGAAGCTGCTAAAAATTGGCTTATTTTCTTTGGAGTTTTCACTGTTATCGGCGGACTATCTTCCCTTTCCTCCGAAACATTCTTCGCAGGAATTGGAAACATAGCCTTAGGCGTGTCAATGTTCCTGTCAAGTTCGCTGATTAAAAAACACCTTTTATAATAACAGCAATTAAAAATAGGTTCTTCAACGGAAGAACCTATTTTTTTATTTTGTTATACAGCCTCTTGGACAGATAAGCTGACAATCTCCACAACCCGTACATTTTTCGGGGTCGATTTTTGCAACGAAGTTTTCCACCTTAATTGCATCGTGTTTACACTCTTTAACACACTTTGTACAACCGATACAGCCCACCTGACAAACCTTCATTGTTTTGGCACCCTTATCGGTATTAACACATTTCACCTTTAGATTATTGCCTTTAGGTAACAATGTGATAATGTTTTTAGGACATACGGTAACACATTTACCGCAAGCCTTACAAATACGAGCATCAACTCTTGCAACACCGTCAACAATTTCAATTCCGCCGTATTCACAAGCCTTAACACAGTCACCGAAACCGATACAGCCAAAGCTACAGTCCATAGGACCGCCGTAAAGAGATACGGCTGCCGAGCAGCTCATAATACCGTTATATGCATATTTTGTAGAGGCTTTATAACAGTCACCGCCGCAAGTTACGAAAGCAACCTTTTCGGTAGCTGATATTTCTACGCCTAAAACCTCAGACAGCGCCGCAGCAGTATCTTTACCGCCAGGCAGACAAAGATTAGGCTTTGCTATGCCATCCTTAACGGCGGCGGCATAATCGTCACAGCCTGTATATCCACAAGCGCCGCAGTTAGCACCTGGGAGTGCCTCTCTTATAGCCTCAAGCTTTTCATCAGGCGGGTCGGACAGATACTTACCCGCAAGGGAAAGACCAAGGCCAAGCACAAGACCGATAACCGCTACAATTATAACAGGGATAATTATTTCCATTTTAATTTACCCCCTTACATTCCCGCAAATCCCATAAAGGACAGAGACACAAGTGCCGCCGCAATAAGTGTAATAGGCAATCCCTGCAATCCTTTTGGAATATTGGAAGATTCAAGTCTTACTCTGACCCCTGAGAAAATAAACATTGCAAGAGTAAAGCCAAGACCTGCGCCCAGCGCATTGAAAAGAGACTCAACATATCCGTAATTACTTGTGAAATTCAAAAGAGTAATACCGAGTACCGCACAGTTTGTGGTAATAAGAGAAAGGTATATACCAAAAGAATTATAAAGAGATTTAAGGAATTTCTTTATAAGAATTTCAAGAAGCTGTACAAGAGCGGCAATAATAAGAATGAATACCACAGTTTGCAGATATGCATATTTTTCTTCAAGTAAAAAGTGGTATATAGGCCACGTTACAGCAGTCGCAAGAAGCATTACTATGGTAACGGCGCCGCCCATACTTACAGCAGTTCCCACCTTTTTGGAAACGCCAAGGAAGGGACATATACCGAGGAACTTTGCAAGTACCATATTATCGGTAAAAATACCTGCAAGGATAATGGAAACAATAGAACTAATCATTACCTGATTCCTCCTTTTCGGCATTTTGCTTTTCTTCCTCTAAAAGCTGACACACACTCTTTGAGGGACAACCGTCACAGCCCATATTCTCCACTGCCTTTTTGCCCTGCATAGTTGCAATTTTGTTAGAAAGAGCAATAAGCAGACCAAACACAAAAAATCCACCGGGCGGAAGAATAAAAAGAAGCATAGGCTCAATACCCAAAGCTGAGGTAACGGGAATAACGAGGCTTTCGCTTATAACAACCTGACCCGTACCTAAAATTTCGCGGATAAGTCCCATTATGGACAATGTAACGGTAAATCCAACTCCCATACCAAGTCCGTCAAGAAGGCTTGGTATAACACTGTTTTTACTTGCGAACATTTCTGCTCTCGCAAGAATTATACAGTTAACAACAATAAGCGGCAGAAAAATTCCCAAGGACTTATCTATTGCGGGAGCATAAGCCTTAACAAGCAACTGAACGATACTGACAAAACCTGCAATAATGGTTATGAATGCAGGAATTCTTACCTTTTGGGGAATTGCGTTTCTAAGAAGTGAAATAACCACGTTTGAGCATACAAGCACGATTGTTGCCGCGGCACCCATACCTATACCGTTCATAAAAGCAGTAGTAACTGCAAGGGTAGGACAGGTACCAAGTACAAGACGAAGCACAGGATTTTCGTTAAGAATACCGTTAGTAAAATAGGACAGCGTTTTGTTTTTAGCCATTTAACTCACCCTCCCCTACATCAACTGCTTTTTCTGAATTTACAATTATATCTATGACACCGAGCGCCTTATTCACAGCTTTATTTACTGCTGTGGAAGAAATTGTAGCGCCTGTAACAGCAGTTACCTCATTTTTAGAAGAATCAGCATTGTTCTTTTGCAATACAACGTCTTTAACCTTACCGTCGTACTGACCGTAAAAGCTTTTACTTTTCACCTTCGCGCCAAGACCTGGGGTTTCATCGTCTGCGGCAAGGATTTTCACACCCGTTACCTTACCCAGACTGTCAGTACCAACCATCAGTTTTATTTCTCCGCCGTAGCCGTTTTCAGAAACGGTAATGAGATAGCCTGTCGTTTCTCCTGATTTTTCAGCTTTATAATATGTATAAAACTGTGATTCTACCTCTATTGTATGGTCGGTATAATTATCGGCAGGAACCAGCATACTCATAGCGTCATTTTCAGCCTTTATACTAAGCTCGTTAATGCGGTCTTTGGTAATATAATTCGTTCCTGCAAGAGCCGCAGTAACTACAATACAAATAATAAACAGTATAGCCGTAGTTATCGGCACTTTATTTATATCTAACTTTTTCATTTCTGCGGCGCCTCCCATCCAAAAGGTTTACGCGCTGTTATACGGTCGATATGAGGCACTAAAAGATTCATAAAGAGTATAGCAAAGGAAACACCCTCAACAGCGGGACCCATACGGATTATAACTGTTATAATTCCGCAGCCAAAACCAAAAATAGCCTTACCCCAGTTAGTAACAGGGCTTGTAACGTAGTCGGTTGCCATAAATATAGCGCCCAGTACAACACCGCCCGTACATATTTCAAACAAGGGATTTCCGCCCGTTGCAAAAGAAAGCAACGCCACGCCACCCATAAAGGTTAACGGAATAATAGGTTTTATAATGCCTCTTATCATAAGATAAAGTCCGCCGATAACAAGGAATATAACCGAAGTCTCACCTATACTTCCTCCATAGGTACCGAAAAGCAACTCTTTTACAGACAACTGTACCTGAGGATTAGCAAGAGGCGTCGCCTCGCTAACGGCGTTGCTGAAGGGCGCGTAATATTTAGTCATTTGCGCAGGGAAAGAAACCAGCAGTACTATACGCGCCGCGATAGCAGGATTAACGAAGTTATGTCCCAGTCCGCCAAACATCTGCTTAACGATAAATATTGCAACAAAACAGCCTACAACAGCCATCCATATATTTTTACCCGCAAGAGAGGACGGCAGATTAAGGGCAAGAATAAGTCCCGTAACAACTGCGCTTAAATCTCTTATTGTAATATCGTGTCCAAAAAGTTTACAGGCAAGAATTTCAAAAACTACACAGCTTACTATACAAACGGCAATAAGCAAAAATGCACGCCAACCGAAAAGTACGAGACTGAAAGCCGACGCAGGAAGCAGTGCTACTATAACGTCAAGCATAATTGAGCTTGTAGTATCGGGAGTATGAATATGGGGAGAAGAACTTACTATTAACTTGTTGGTCATTTAGCATTCCTCCTTAATTCTTTCTTTGCCATTCGCATTATCTGTGCAAGAGGTCTTCTTGCAGGGCAGCTATACGCACAGCTTCCGCATTCCATACAGTAGTCTGCATAAAGCTTTTTAATTCTTTCGGTACTGCCCGCGTTAAGCGCCTGTTCAACTGCCGACGGATTAAGCTTCATAGGACAGTGGGAGGCGCATCTTCCGCAATGTATACAGCCTGTAGGACGTGGAATTTCGTCCTCAATAAGTGCAAGAAGAGCGTTATTGGTTTTAGTTATAACAAAATTATCATCGGGCAAGGCAGTTCCCATCATAGGACCGCCAAGAAGAAGTCGTGTAGGACCTTCCTCTTTCCTTTTGCAGAAATCAAGTATATCGCTTACCTTTGTACCAATAGGAACAATCAGGTTTTGAGACTGTTCAACTGCGCCGCCGTCAACAGTCAGTCGGCGGGAAACAAGCGGCATACCCGTTCTTATATATTTATAAAGAGCGGCGACAGAAGAAACGTTCATAACCACACAGCCAACGTCACTGGGGAGTTTTCCAGCAGGGACCTTTCTTTTAAGCACTGAATATATAAGTACCTTTTCCGCGCCCTGAGGATAACGGGTAGTAAGACGCATAACCTTTACGGTATCGTCAGTATCTCTGGTATCACAGGCTACTTCATAAAGCTTTTCAATAGCGTCCTCTTTATTGTTCTCAACAGCGATTATAACTCTGTCTATACCCAACTTTTCTTTAATGAGATAAACACCCTCAAGAATGTCATTATAATCCTCAAGACAGCAACGCTCGTCGGCGGTTATAAACGGCTCACACTCAGCACCGTTGACAATAAGAGTATCAAGATGGATATCATCCTTGACTCTGAACTTTACGTGAGCAGGAAAACCCGCGCCGCCAAGTCCTACAAGTCCGCAATCCCTTGCGGCATTTATAAGGTCTTCCTTTGTTTTTATAACAGGCGGTTTTATACTGGGGTCTGACGTCATTTCTCCGTCAGAATCTATGAACACCGCATCTACGTACTGTCCGTCAGGCATAAGAATTTTATCTATTTTTTCCACAGTACCCGAAACGCTTGAATGAACAGGGGCGCTTACTAAACGGTCTATATCTCCTATAAGCGTACCTACGTAAACCTTGTCACCTTTTTTTACAACAGGCTCACAGGCGGCGCCTATATGCTGACGCATAGGTATAATAACCTTTTCGGGAACAGGCATAACGACCGATTCACAATTTGAAGTATTCTTGTGATGTGGCAGATAGGTTCCTCCACCAATATTACCAAGGGGAGAAAGTATCGTTTCCTTGAATTCCAAGAAAAAGCCTCCTTTTTATGAATAATAACAAATACTTTGCATATAATGTAAAGTATGCAATATATAATTACACTACTTTATTATAAAACATTTGTCTGCAAAGAGCAAGAAAAAAGAATGACAATAAATTATCAATCATTTTTACACTTTTTTAAAAAAGTACTTGCAAAATAAAAATTATGTGTTATAATATATTAGCAAACTTTGAGTTGCGCATATATCGCGGGGTAGAGCAGTTGGTAGCTCGTCGGGCTCATAACCCGGAGGTCGTTGGTTCAAGTCCTTCCCCCGCAACCAAAGCCCCAAGGACGATAAGTTCTTGGGGCTTACTTCTTACCTATTACCTCTTCACTCTTACCTAAAAAGTTCTTGGGGCTTACTTCTTACCTATTACCTCTTCACTCTTACCTAAAAAGTCCTTGGGGCTTACTTCTTACCTATTACCTCTTCACTCTTACCTAAAAAGTCCTTGGGGCTTTGGAAAGTAATAAGTAAGAAGTAAGAGGTAATAAGTATTTTTGCAAGGCTTTGCCTTGCGCTTTTTACTTTTTAGTGATAAAATAATGATAAGAGGTGAGAGTGATGAAAGAAAGCCCTTTAATGATAAAATCCAAGGCATTTGCTTTGCAGATTATAAAAGTTTGTAACTATGTAAAACAAACTAAAAAGGAATCCGTTCTCACAAATCAACTTATCCGTAGCGGTACAAGTATCGGTGCAAATATTCGTGAAGCGTTTTACGGGCACGGAACAGCCGATTTTATTGCCAAACTTCAAATAGCACTTAAAGAATGTTCTGAAAGTGAGTATTGGTTGGAACTTTTAATTGAAAGTGGCTATTACGACAATAATGATATTTTAGATAAGTGTATTGAGGTTAAAAAATTACTAATTACTTCAATAAATACTGCAAAGAGTAAATTGAACAAATAGTTTAAAATGGTGTAAAGAATGAATTTATACGAAAAAATGCAGTTGAGGTTATCTGAGTTTGTTATAGAACGGATTACAATAATGTATGATATCTTTTTCGGTGCAACGTGCCAAAAAAATCTCTTTGTCCTTTTGGACGAAGAGATTTTTCTTGTGGTGTAAATTTTCAAGCTACGTTTTTTGGGCTATGAGGTCGACGAGCGTTGCTCGTTGGGTGAGGTTGCGACCGCGTCCGGTGGACGAAACAGGTCGCATAACGAAGCGCAGTGGTCAAAAATTTTGGGTGCTCCAAGCCCTGAAAATTTTTGGGTACCACAAGAGGCTTTTTAAGGCTGAGCCTTAAAAAGATAACCCGGAGGTTGCACGTTCAAGGTCTCGGCTGCCGCCTCGGTCGGTGCTTCTGTGCTTAGCACAGAGGTGTCCACCGGACACCCGCACCCTTCCCCCGCAACCAAAAATCCTTGTTCCAAAGAACAAGGATTTTTTATTCAAGCCGATAGGCTTGGCATATCTTCACGCTTTAGCGTGTATATCACCGCCGCTTTTATGCGGCGCATATCATCACACCGAAGGTGTGTATACTAATACCTATCGGCTTGATGAGATGCAGTGGCGTTGCCACTGATAATATGCAAAATTTAGTTTTGATGATATACAAGGTTTCAAGCTATATGTATTGCACAGGTTTTCAGCAAGAACTTTAGCTGAACTCAATATATTTAAAAGCAGCTTATATTTTCAAAGCTTACGCCCTCGCAGCACTGTAAGATTATTTTATGTTGTTGGTTTTCGCCCTCGCCGCCGATAACAATATCTTTGAATTTCACGTTTCTTATAAAATGGTCAGGTATGTCAAAGCCCGAAAGCTCAATAGCATTGCAAGGCTTCGTTTCGCCATTCATATTTTTCATTCTTCCCATAATCTGCAGATTTTCAAAAACGCAATCTTTAAGCAAAGGAACCTCAGGGGCTGCCTCTCCGTCATCATTATATCCAACAGTATGTATCAATACCCTGCTTACCTTTGAGTGTTTCACTGTGACGTTTTTAACATATCCGCCTCTTTTTTTAGTGGATTTAATTTCTACACCATATACAGAATTACTCATATCGCAATTCCATATACGAACGTCATTTACTCCACCTGACATCTCGCTACCAATAGTAATTCCGTGTCCAAAATGGCTTATACAGTCAAATATACGAATATGTTCACAAGGCGTATTAATAATATTTCCCTCAGGGTTTTTCCCCGATTTAACAGCAACGGCGTCGTCACCTGTAAAAAATTCACTGCCAAAAATCGTGCAATTAGTGGAAGAATCAGGGTCCCATCCATCTCCGTTCCATACACCTTGGGAACGGAAAACACAATTATACGTAACAACGTTATCCGAATATATCATATGAACGTTCCATGACGAGCCGTTCATAACGGTTATATCGCTTATAGTAACGTTCTGCGCAGAGCTTACATTAATAAGGCGCGGTCTTGCTCTGCCGGGAATTGTCTGAGCGCTCTCGCACTCTTTAATTTTGTCGCCAAGCGACTCGATATAATCCTTTAAAAGCTCGGTTTCAACACTTATTACATTTTCCGCAAGAGGTCTTCCCCCTCCGCAAACGGTACCTCCCCCCGTGATTTTAACATTAGAACAGATATATCCCTTTTCTCTGTCCAATTCACCAATATTTAGAAGCGCCGCATAGCACATCATTTCATGACCTTCAAAACGGCTTTTAATTTTTGGCTCGTAATCCTTAACGTTATCGGTTCCGTGTAAAACCGCATCCTTATCAATATAAAGCTCCATATCAGAGTGTAAGAAAAGAGAGCCTGTCATAAAATCGCCCTTAGGAATATATACATACTGATTTTCCCTGCAATTATCAATTGCTTTTTGAATCTGCTTTGTGTTCAACGTAACACCGTCGCCCACAGCGTTATAAGGCGGCTTGGTTATATCTATTCTTTCTTTTTCACACAGTGTACTGCAGATTAATTTTCCTATCACATCATAGGTCGACCCGCACATTTCTACCAAACACTCATATTCGGTATCAGGAGTAAGGTCCTCTATTGGAAGGTGGCAACAAACCGTTTCGCCTACAGGCTTTCCATTAATATAAACCTTGTATTTATTACCGTCTTTATAATTCTGTGGTAAATCCCAGTATAAAACGATTTTCTTTGCAGAACATATTGCCTTTATCATCTTGGTTTCTCCTTTTAAAAATCTGTAGCTCAAACCAACAAGTTTTTATTTTATTATATCATATTTATCTACCAAATCAAAGTTTATTTTCAGTTGAAAAAATATATACTTTATACAACCTTGTAATATTAACAGAGCTGGAAAAATGCTGGATAAATCATCTGAAATTGCAAAATCAAAGTCTTCCTATGTTGCTATAATCGTATTGGAAAAGCGTAACGGAACTTGTGTATGCGACCTCGATTCCATTCGTTTCGGCTTTATGACCTGTTATGACGTTTACTTTAACGAGCAAATTGAATATTTGGCAAGGCACAAACCCGATATAATAGTTGTCCCAGGTTATCAGAGAGGTGAGCGTGTTGACATTATAGAGGCGCAGGAAAAGCTTACTGCTTTAATATTTTAAATAATATCGGTAAAGAAATCGGAAGTATTACTGAAGAAATAAACCCCGATTTTAAATATATGCGCACAGCAGGTTTTGGCGGTAGCATAGTAAGAAACGACGACTTTATAAACAATGGACTTTGTCCTGATATATTTGAAAAATAAAAACGGTACAAAGCACCGTTTTTATTTTTGTTCATCAAGAGTCAAACTGAAGCCGTCAATAAATTCTTTAAGGAAAATATCAGCTTCTTGCATTTTTAAATCCTTTACGGATTTTTCGATACTCTTTTTAGCAGCGGCAAATTCCTTATTGCCCATTTCGGTTTCCTCAATACATTTTATGAGGGCTGAAATTCTGTCGGCAGCCTTTATTATCTTCCTTGTCTGCTCATCGGGAGAGTAAAGCTCACTAAAGCTTTTCTGCATATCAGAGGGAAGCATAGAAATCAGCTTTTCCTCTGCAACCTTTTCTACCTTTTTGTATGCATCCCGTATTTCAGGGTTATGATATTTTACAGGGGTAGGCATATCTCCCGTTATAATTTCGCTTGTATCGTGAAAAAGAGCCGCAGTGGCGCAAAGCTGAGGGTCGGCGCTTCCGCCAAGTCTTTCCTTATTAATAATACCCAAAGCGTGTGCTATAACCGCCACCTCGAAGGAATGTTCACTTAAAGTTTCTCGTCTTGTGTTTCGCATAAGCCCCCAGCGGTAAATATTTTTCATTCGTGAAAGTACGGCATAATAATTGCTTTTCATATTTTTATTACCTCGAATTATAGATTAACATTGAATATTATAGCAGACTTTGTTATAATATTCAATAGTAACAGATGTAGGGTGATTTTATAATGATTTTTTCTTATGAAAAGAAAAATACTCTTTTAAAGCATAAAGAACGCGGTCTGTCCACATTTTTACTGGGACTGTTTATTGCCGCGGCTTTCTTTGTGCCTTTTATTATTTATGGTAAAGGATATTTTATCTTTTACGGTGATTTTAACGTTCAACAAATTCCCTTTTATCAGCTATGTCATCAGGCTATCCGCAGCGGTGAATTCGGTTGGAACTGGCTTACTGATTTAGGCTCGGACTTTATTACTTCATATAGCTTTTATCTCCTTGGAAGTCCGTTTTTCTGGCTTACGCTTCCTTTCCCCAATCACATAGTACCCTATCTTATGGGACCTCTGCTTATTTTAAAATTTGCCTGTGCATCCCTTACGGCATACTTCTATATTCGCCGTTTTACCCGTTCGCCCTTTTCTGCCCAAATCGGCGCTTTACTGTATGCCTTTTCAGGCTTCTCAATTTACAATATATTCTTCAACCACTTTCACGAAGCCATTATACTTTTACCCTTACTTCTTCTCTCATTTGAGCTTCTTGTTACAGAAAATAAGCGAGGCGTCTTTGCCGTTACAGTAGCTTTGTGCGCCCTGTCCAATTATTTCTTCTTTTTCGGTATGGTGGTATTCACCCTTATTTACTACGTTGTAAGAATAGTATCGGGAGCAATAAAGTTTAAATTTTCCCGTTTAATAGCCATTGCTATAGAGGCAGTCTTCGGTGTTTGTCTTGCGGCGTTTTTACTGCTTCCCTCTATTGTATCCCTTCTTTCCAACTCAAGATTAAGCGAGTTTCTTATGGGCTGGTCGGGTATTCTTTACGGTAAAGAGCAAATCTACCTTAACATTATAGAATGTTTCTTCTTCCCGCCTGACCTTCCTGCTCGTCCCGTTTTCTTCCCAAACGCTAACGTAAAGTGGTCCTCTCTTGGCGGTTGGCTTCCCCTTTTCAGTATGACTGCCGTTTTAGGCTTCTGTCATTCAAGAAAAAAACACTGGCTGAAAAGGATAATCTGTGTCAGCGCATTTATGGCGTTTGTGCCTATTTTAAACAGCGCCTTTTACGCCTTTAACAAGGCTTACTATGCGCGGTGGTTTTATATGCCAATTCTTATGATGGCTCTTGCTACCGCTATTACCATAGAGGAAAAGGAAATCAACTGGAAATACGGATTCAGATGGTCTGTGTTTATAACTGCAGTTATTGCCCTGACGGTAGGTCTTTTCCCACAAAAGAAAGACGGTAAGCTTGTTTTCGGTCTTTATACCGATGCGGGTGAGAGCAACAAATATTTATACCGCTTCCTTATTGCAGTAGGCTTTGCGGTGCTATCTTTGTTGCTTTGCCATTTTATTATGACTTTACGGAAAAAAAGCAAAGTGTTATTCAGAAGAGCCACTATTGCATTTTTATGTCTTATAACCGTTGCCTACAGCGCGGTATTCGTTTTGCAGGGCACATCCCATTCATACGACCCAAAAACCATAATGACGGATTCCCTTATTGAAGGCTCCGTTTCATT
The DNA here is from genome assembly GCA_036307305.1 of Acutalibacteraceae bacterium. Taxonomy (GTDB): domain Bacteria; phylum Bacillota; class Clostridia; order Oscillospirales; family Acutalibacteraceae; genus SIG607. The sequence continues at coordinate 14,095 of JAXJXV010000021.1, read as the reverse complement.
GCCCGACGACGATAATTACCGAATTGATACCTATTCCTGTGTGGATAATACAGCAATGTATTTAGATTATTCCTCAATAAACGCTTTTCATTCGGTGGTTTCTCCGTCTATTATGGAATATTATGATTTTATCGGTATTACACGGGACGTAGCAAGTCGTCCCGACAAAGAGTATTATTCTATCCGTAATCTTCTCTCTGTTAAATATCTGCTTAACAGAGAAAGCGGCGACAGCTTTGTTCTTGAGGGTGGAAAAACTCAAATGCCCGATTATAAATACCTGAAAACCGAAAACGGATACTATATATATGAAAACGAGAATTATATTCCCTACGGTTTTTCCTATGAATATTATATAACCCGCAGTGAATGTGAAAAGATGTACAGTGACCTTGCAAGAGCCGATGTTATGCTTAAGGCTATCGTTCTTGAAGACGAGGATGCAGAAAAGTTCAGCCTTAATATGAAATCCTACGTGGAGTATTATAACGAGCTTAACCGTCGGGAGTCTGAGCTTTTGACTGAGCAGGAAGAAACCGAAACGGAAGAATCTACTGCAGAACAACAAGCAAGTCAGCTTGAAAGCTCTGCAGCAACCGAAAGTCAGGAGGAAGCGGTAACTAAACCTGTCCTTTCTCTTGCTATGGACGAGGAAACGCTGAGAGAGGACTCTGCAAGACTTAAAGAAACCTCTGCAATAAGCTTTAACAAGGACTCTAAGGGCTTTAGCGCAACAGTAAGCCGAAAGGAAGAATCTCTGGTGTTCTTCTCGGTTCCCTATGCCGACGGATTTACCGCTACCGTAAACGGTGAAGAAGCTCTGATAATAAAGGCGAACGTTGGCTTTATGGCAGTGGTAGTACCTGAAGGTGTTTCGGATATCCGCTTTAACTATACCACGCCTTTCCTAAAGGAAGGCATTATGCTTTCTCTTGTTACTCTCGTTGCGTTTATTATTTATCTTATAATAGCGGTCAGTGTAATCAAGGGTAAAAAATCGGGTGAGGTTTATCCTGAGGGAGAACAGCTTCTTGAACATTGGTACAAAAAAGATTTCAAAGAACAGTACGACGTTATTGACGCCATACCAGAAACTTCACTTTTAGATGAGATTCCCGAAAAACGCGAAATATACATTCCACCAAACGCCGTCAAATACGACAGCTTTAACATTGACCTGTCTGCATTCAATAAAAATGTTGACAACGATGAGGACGAGTAGTATACTATAGTTGAAAATAAAACAGGGGAGCTTGATTGACTCAGGCTGAGAGGAAACCGTTTCTGTTTCGACCCATAACCTGATGCGGATAATGCCGACGTAGGAGAATACGCCAAAAGTTTGTGCCCCGCATTTAATATATGCGGGGCGTTTTTATTTTCAAAAAAATAAAAAGGAATGATTATATGAAAATCAACGTAAAAAAACTCACCGTTTCTGCCGTGCTTATTGCTCTTTCTACGGTACTCAGCCTCATTAAGCTTTACGAGCTTCCCCTTGGCGGAAGCATAACGCTTCTTTCAATGCTTCCTGTTTGCCTTATCTCAATTATGTACGGTGTAAAATATGCTGTACTTCCTTCTTTTCTTTATGCTGCTATACAGCTTTTTATCTCCCTTGGCGCAGTGCTTGGCTGGGGACTTACCCCACAGGTGCTTATAGGAACAATCTTTCTTGACTATTTATTAGCTCACGGCTGTATGTTCTTAGCAGGTGTACTTAAGAACAAAGGGTTTGGCGGAATTATGGCAGGAATCTTCATAGCTCTTACCTGTAGGTTTTTATTCCACTTCTTATCGGGAATAATCCTATTTAAATCCTTTGACGTGTTTAATAACCCGTACCTTTACTCTCTTGTTTATAACGGAAGCTATATGCTTGGTGAAATCATACTGACAGTTATCGGCGCATTTGTTTTGTTTAAAAGCAAAGCCATTGCCCGTCTGAAAGCATAAATTAACCCCTCTCTGTGAACGTCGGCACAGAGAGGGGTTTTTATTTAAACCTAATTTAAAGGGAATAGGTTCAGTACGATTTCTACGATTACGGGGAGTTTTTTTCTTGTGTTTGCATTTTTTTGTTGACTTTTGTGTATGTTTCGTCTATAATCTTAGAGTGATAGGCTATGTACAATAGTCGTTAACTGTTTTGTATTTCCAAGTAAGGAGGGAACCGTAAATGAAAAGAACTTATCAGCCTAAGAAGCTTCATCGTAAAAAGGAGCACGGCTTTTTAAAGAGAATGGCAACTGCCAACGGCCGTAAGGTACTTGCCCGCCGCAGAGCAAAGGGCAGAAAGCAGCTCACTTACTAAAGGCCACGCTAATGTGGCTTTTTGTATTTTAGATGTTATTTAACTGTTTTTAGGAAGCGTTAAATATGACATTTGAAACTTTAAAGCTAAATAAAGATTTCCGCCGCCTTTACGGACGAGGTACCTGTCTTGTCTCTCCCTTTGTGGTGACATATTTTTCAAAGAACAAGAGCGGAAATACCCGTATCGGCATTACTACGGGTAAAAAAATAGGTAATGCCGTTTGCAGAAATCGGGCAAAACGGCTTATTGTTGCCGCTTTTTATGAAAATGCGGCGCATATAAAAAAAGGATACGATTTCGTTTTTGTTGCCCGTACACGCATTTTATCTGTTAAAAGCACGGTTGTTGCCGAAACCTTTAAACAACAGTTTAAAGATGCAGGAATCTGGAACGATATTGATGAAAAAACTTCTTATTAATTTAGTTCGCTTTTATCAAAAACATTTTTCTAAACTCAAAGGAGCCTCTTGTTGCCGTTTTTATCCTACCTGCTCCGTTTATGCTATAGAAGCATTAGAAACACACGGCTCACTTAAAGGCTCCCTACTTTCTTTATGGAGAATTCTACGCTGTAACCCATTTTGCAAGGGCGGCGTGGACCCTGTTCCACCGAAAAGTAAAAAAATAAAACGAAAATAATCCATTATCGGATGGTGCATAAATATGACTAAAATCTTCGAAATTCTTAACACGTGGATATTTGCGCCTGTTCTGAGATTCTTTATGGAGCTCACCGGCGGAAACTACGCATTATCAATTTTTCTTTTCACTCTCGCCATAAACATTATTCTCATTCCGCTGAGTATAAAGAGTCAGAAGGCTTCCGTCAGTCAGCTTAAGATAAAGCCCAAGCTTGATGAACTTAAAAAGAAATACGGCGATGACAAGCAGAAATACAATGAGGCTATGCAGAAGCTTTACCAAGAGGGTAACGTTTCTATGGGCGGCGGCTGTCTTCCTATGATTGTTCGTCTTGTTCTCGTTATGAGCGTTTTCTATCTCGTAACAAGCCCTCTTACCTATCTTACCAGCATATCTGCTGATGAAATTAGTGCTGCTGTTGAAGCTTTAGGCGACAATGCCCGCGCAAGCTACAAACAACTTGCCGTTATTGCCGAGGCCACCTCAGGCAATACAGCCTTCGCTGCAATAAAAGAAGCTATCAGCGGTATCGACTTTGACTTTTTAGGTCTTGACCTTACCCTTAAGCCTTCTTTCAGTTTAAACTTCTCCAAGGTTACTGCACAGCAGTTAAAACTTTGGATTATACCGTTCCTTTCCTTTGCTGCCGCTATGTTTTCAAGTATTATTTCTATGGCACAGCAAAAGCGCACAAATCCTGATGCTCCCAGTATGGCAGGAATGATGCTTACCATGCCTATTATGTCGCTTATTATTTCATTCAGCGCTCCTGCAGGTCTTGGTTTTTATTGGGCATGTTCCAGCTTCATCGGCGCATTCATTCAGATTTTCGTTCAGGAATGTTTCGGTCCGAGAAAAGCTATTGCAGGTGAACAGAAAAAACTCATACTCAAAAAAGCTGACGAAGAAAATAAATTTTTAAAACTTAAAACCAAATAAGACTAAAGGAGGTCTTTGACTTGATTAAAGAAGCATTCGGCGTTGCCGAAACTATAGAAGAAGCCAAGGAAGCCGCTATAAGTGAGCTTAACGCTAATCTTGATGATGACGTAATGTTTGATATCATTGATATGCCTAAAAAGAAGGTCCTTGGTATTTTTGGCGGAAATCCTGCTAAGGTAAGAGCCTACATTGAAATCGACGACCCTGCGCCAAAAAAGGCAGCCAAAAAGCCCAACAAGGCAAAAACAGAAAAGCCTGTAGCAGATAAAAAGCCTGTAAAACAGCCTAAGGCCGAAAAGGAAGTAAAACAGGAAATCAACGCTGTTGCAGTAAGTGAGCTTACTGAGGACTGCCCTGCTCTTAAGGCTATTAAGTACCTTGAGCCTGTTCTTGAAAAGCTGGGTTGTACAAACGTCGAATTCAAGGTTGCTCTTTTTGAGAACTCTGCGCTCCTTATTCTCACAGGCGACGGTCTTGGTGCTTGTATCGGTCACAGAGGAGAAACTCTCGACGCTCTTCAGTATCTTTCTTCTCTTGCCGCTAACAGCAGTAACGGTTATTATAAAATTTCCATTGACATCGGAAATTACAGAGAAAGAAGAGAAAAGACCCTTATTTCTCTTGCCAATAAAATGTCTGCTCAGGTTCTTCGTACAGGCAGAAGCCGTTCCTTAGAGCCGATGAATCCTTATGAAAGACGAATCATTCATACCGCCGTACAGGAAATTGAAGGTGTTTCCTCTCATTCCGTTGGCGAGGGTGCGCGCAGACATATCGTAATCACTTCTGATTCTCCCCGTCCTGTAAAAAAAGCAGAGCCTAAGACAAATGAAAACAGAGAAGTAAAAAAAGACTCTGAAGCTCTTCCTCTTTACGGCAAAATAAAATAAGCAGAAAATCTCGGTAGAAATTTCTACCGAGATTTTTTTGCAAAAAAAATACGCCTTTCGGCGACACGTAAATTAATATTGACATCAGCCAAACGGAATCTGTCAGACAGATTCCGTTTTATATTAAGCTGATTTCAGGAAAGAAATTCAATTAACCGATTTTGTTAAGACGGCAAACGAGATTAGATTTCTTTCTTGCTGCGGTATTCTTATGAAGAATACCCTTAGCAGTAGCCTGGTCTATCTTCTTAACTGCAACCTTTACAGCCTCTTTAGCATCAGCAGAGTTCTCTGCGATAGCAGCATCAGCCTTTTTAACAGCAGTTCTGAGTGCAGAACGATAAGCCTTGTTACGCTCGTAAGCAGCAGCACTTGTAATTACACGCTTCTTAGCAGATTTAATATTGGGCACACACGACACCTCCTTTTAAAACATTAACAATGATATGATAACACTAATGAATAAAAAAATCAACATTTTTTTAATAAAAAAAACACAAAAGCTAACAATAATTAAAAAGGAAGTGTTAAAATGACAGGCAGAAGCGACCTCGCGGTTGAGTTAAAGGACGGTATAAGCAGTCAGCAGGGCATAGAAAGTCACACCGAAAAAAAAGGCATTCTCACCGTAACACACATAAAAATAACCAACGATACAGGCTCAAAGGCAATAGGAAAACCAACGGGAAATTATATTAACATCGATATACCCGATTTCCTTTATCACGGCGGCGATTATCTTGAGCTTGAAGAAATCATTATTGACGAGTGTAAAAAACTCTCCTTTTGCAATGACAATTTCTTGGTTGCAGGGCTTGGAAACCGCAATATCACACCCGATGCTCTTGGACCCAAGGTAGCCGAAAGAATACTTGCCACCCGTCATATTGACAATTATATCAGAGAACAGACAGGACTAAATTCTCTTAAAAACGTTTCGGTAATTCAACCGGGTGTGCTTGGTCAGACGGGCGTTGAGACGGTAGAAATTTTAAAAGGTGTGATTGACGCCTCAAAAGCCGACTGTCTTGTGGTTATAGATTCCTTTGCGGCGGCTGATGCCAAAAGACTGGGTACTACGGTACAAATATGCGACAGCGGTATTTCTCCAGGCTCAGGTGTGGGCAATAACAGAAAGGAAATAAGTAAAAATACCGTAGGTATACCCGTTATCGCCATAGGAGTCCCCACCTGTCTTGATGCGGCTTTATTTTCAGGCGGTTCTCAAAAAGGCAAAAAGGCGCCAATGATTGTAACTCCCAGAGAAATAGACCTTTTGATAGACAGAGCCTCAAACGTTATTTCCAACGCCATAAACTGTTTTTTGCAACCCGATACCGACAGAAGCCTTTTATTATCCATAGTATAACCTCAGTTTTTTTAGCATATATTTAATTGGTGATTTATATGCGCTCTAAAAACGGCATTCTCGGTCTTATATTCACCTCAGCTATGTGCGTATGCATTGTAGTTTGGGGTGTTTGCTATATTTTTGATAAAAATTTAATTTCGTATGCATATGAAGACCAGACAGTAAACGAGTATAATTTTACTCTCCCTAAATATCCCGAGGAAACAGAAGACAGCAGCAGTGAACAGTCAGTTACTGCAGGAGCAAACGGTACTGTACTTGGAAAGGTAAAGGAAGAATTTATTTCCCCCTATAAAAGCAATACTGCATACAACAAGGTTTATATTAACAACCGAACCGACACACCCGTAAACCCCGCCGAGCTTCTCAAACGGCAAAATCCTGTAGATATTGAAAAAAACAGTCAACCTCAGGTACTTATAATGCACACCCATACAACAGAGTGCTATTTATCTGAAGCTAAAGACCATTATACAGACACGGATTTATCCCGTACCACAGACCAAAATAAAAATATGGTGGCTATCGGGAAAGTTTTCGCCGATAATCTTAATAAAGCGGGAATAATAACATTGCACGACACCACCGCACACGACCATCCTTCCTACAATTCAAGCTATTCAAGAAGCAAAAAAACGGTGGAAGAATATTTAGTGCAGTACCCCTCCATCAAGGTTGTCGTAGATATACATCGCGATGCAATAACCTCTTCAGACGGCACGAAAACTAAGCCTGTCACCGAGATAAACGGAAAAAAGGCGGCTCAGGTAATGCTGGTAATGGGCTGCGGCGCTAAAATAACCGACCACGATAAATGGCTTGAAAATCTCACTTTTGCGGTAAAATATCAGCAGACTATGGAGGTGCTTTACCCAGGTCTTGCGCGGTCCATAAGACTTGTCAACAGCCGTTACAATCAAAATCTTACCACAGGTTCTATTTTGCTTGAGGTAGGTACTGATTCAAATTCCTTTGAAGAAGCCCTATATTCAGCAAATCTGGCAAGTCAGGCACTTATTTCATATCTTAATACACTATAGAGGTTTAAAATGAAAAGGAATACAAAAATTTTTTGGCGGACGGTTATTTTATGCTCGGTTATTCTTATCTGTATTTATATTTTAGTTGCAGGTATAGGGCAGAGCTATAAGCAAATTAAAAAAACCACTCTCGGAGAAATTAAAAGCACCGTAGTAACCTACGGTGCTTTTGATTATTTTGCTTCATCAAATTTTACGGGAGCGCCTGTTCTGTCAGACTCGAAAGCCGCTTCCATAACCTTCATAACTCTGCGAACCTCACTGTGCTTAATAAGGGACTCTTCTTTTCCCTCCAAAGCTGCAACGAAGTTACGGTAATAATCGTGAACGTCACTCTGAGGACGCTCAATTTCATAACAGTCAAGAGTAAGCTCATCTCTTGGCGCCATTGTTTTTGTTATACCTGCGGCAGTCTGTACGGGAAGCACGTCCTTTTCGTTCCAGGCTGTCATTTTAGCTACCTGAGCCTTTTCTCTCCAATCGGTAATAAGAGCCGTTCCGCTTTCGCACTGCATATAGAAACGAGGAAGTGCAATAAAGTTAAAGGTTCCAACCTCTACGTAAGCGCGCTGTCCCGACTTAAAGCGCATTGTTAGCTTAAAGCCGTCGTCAACCTCTTTATTAGTTATGTACGTATTTTCGCAGTAAACGGTGTCAATTTCTTCATCCTTAAATATCTGGAGAAGCTGGTCAATAAGATGAACGCCCCAGTCAAGAATCATTCCGCCGCCGTGTTCCTTTTCACATCTCCAGTCGGAAGGAATACCGCGGGAGCCGTGAACACGCGACTCAATATTGATTATTTTTCCGATTTCACCGCTTGAAGCAATCTGCTTCATAGCAAGGAAGTCTACGTCCCAGCGTCTGTTCTGATGTACGCTGAAAAGCTTACCCGACTCGTTTGCGGCGGCAATCATCTTATCAAGAGCCACAACGCTCATTTCAACAGGCTTTTCGCAAATTACGTTTTTACCTGCCTTTAAAGCCTTGATTACCCATTCAAGATGGTCGTCGTTAGGAATCGCAATAACTACGATATCAACCTTTTCGTCACTCAGCAACGCCTCGTTTGATTCGTAAACAAAAATACCGTTATCCCTTGCGGCGTTTCTTCTGATTTCACGGATGTCGTATGTACCAACAAGGTTTACAACATCGCTTTTCAAAATCTGAGTACAGTGCCAAGCACCTTGACCGCCGTAACCGATAACTGCAACGTTCTTCTTCATTTTTATCACCCAAAATAATTTAAATTTGCTATCTACATTGTAGCAGAGCAACACCATAAAGTAAAGACATTTTTTGTTATTTTAAAGCTATTTTTAGGGCATTTAAATTTTTTTCCATAAGTGTTATATAGGTTTCGCCATTTTCCCACTCGCTCTTTGTTACGTTGTGACAGGAATGCAGCAGTTGCTTCTCAGCTCCCGTTTCACTGCAAAGAGTATCGGCGATTTTTTGTGAAGAAAATTCCGTATAAAAAACCGTTTCTATATTTTCTTCTTTTATAAACTCAATTAGCTCAATAAGAGTGTTTACATTTGGTTGAGTCTGCTCGGCGCAACCCGAAAAAGCCGCGCGGTAATTAAGGGAATATTCCTTTGCAAGATACAAAAACGGAAAACGGTCACCGAAAACCAAGGTTTTATTACTATTCAGAGTCACTTCTTTATACGAAGCGTCAAGCTTATTGAGTTTGTCTATAAGACTATTATAATTTTCGGTATAATAATCCTTGTTTTCGGGGTCTTTTTCACAAATAGCCTTATAAATAGCCTCACTTATTTTAACGGCGTTTTTCGGTGAAGTCCATATATGCTCGTCGTGTTCGTGTGTATGGCTATGCTCGTCACTGTGGTGATGATGCTCCTGACCGCTTGAAGCTTCAAGCAAGGCAACGCAGTCATTTAAAGTTACCGACAGTCTGTCTTTATTTTCACTGGCATTTATAAGCCGTTGCGCCCAGCTTTCGCTTTCTCCCCCAAAAGCTATGAATATATCGCTTTCCTCTGCTTTTTTCATATCGTTAGGAGTAGGCTCGAAGGTATGGCTTTCACTTCCCGGTCTTATTATCATTGATACCTCTGCCCTATCCCCCGCAATAACGTGGGCAAAATCATAAGGCGGAAAAACCGTTGCAACTATTTTTAGTTTATCACTATCGCCGTCTTTACCGCTACAGCCCGAAAAACTACAGACAAGCATTAACACAGCAGTTAAAATCAAAACAATTCTTTTCATTTTTTTCATTCCTTTAATACCTATTTTATCTTAATTTTCCGTTTTGTCAATATCCAGACCTTGACATAAGCTAACATATAACTTATTATATAATAGTTATATTGTGTAATATGGTGGATTAAAATGGACGTTAAACAGGAAAATAAAATGGGAGTTATGCCTATCGGCAAATTACTTGCGGGTATGGCTATTCCTATGATGATATCAATGCTTGTACAGGCGTTGTACAATATCGTAGACAGTATATTCGTTTCAAAGCTTGGTGTAGAAGCGCTTACAAGCGTGTCCCTTGCCTTTCCTTTGCAAAGTCTTATGATTGCCTTCGGCGCAGGTACCGCCGTAGGTATCAACGCACTGCTTTCCCGTTCTCTTGGTGAAAAGAATTTTGCAAATGCAAACGCCGCCGCAAACACAGGTATTTTCCTTTCTTTTATGAGCTTCGTTGTTTTTGCGCTTATAGGCATTTTCTTTTCCCGTACCTTCTTTGAGCTTCAGGATTTTTCTTCCAGTACGTATGATACGGCGCTGGTTATCGACTACGGAACGGTTTACTGTAAAATTTGTCTGGGAGCTTCTATAGGTATCTTTATGCAGTTTTGCTTTGAAAGACTGCTTCAGTCCACGGGCAAGGCTTCTCTTGCAATGGTAACACAGTTATTCGGCGCGGTAATAAATATAATAATGGACCCTGTGCTGATTTTCGGTCTCGGTCCAATTAAGCCTATGGGTGTTGCAGGTGCCGCTGTTGCTACGGTGCTTGGACAGATTGCCGCCGCTTTACTTGCAATTTTCTTTAACGTTACTAAAAACAAGGAAATTACCCTTAGTATAAGGGAAATTATACGCCCTAACAAAAACGCTATAAAGGTTATTTATAAGGTCGGCTTCCCGTCTATCGTTATGCAGTCTATCGGTTCGGTAATGACCTTTATGCTCAATATGATACTCGGCAGTCTTACTATGGTTGCTACCACTGTTTTCGGTGTATACTTTAAACTGCAAAGCTTTGTATTTATGCCGATTTTCGGTCTTAACAACGGTATGGTACCAATAATTGCATATAATTACGGCGCCAAAAATGAACAGCGTGTCAAAAAGACCATCAAGCTCAGTATTACACTTGCCGTTCTTATAATGCTTTTCGGTTTATCGGTATTTCAGATTTTCCCCAAGTTCTTACTTTCTCTCTTTAACGCCGATGCTCAGATGATTTCACTGGGTGTTCCCGCGCTGAGAATAATTTGTCTGCATTTCGTTTTTGCAGGTTTCTGTATTATAGCAGGAAGCGTTTGTCAGGCTATCGGCAATCCCTTCCACAGCCTTGTCGTATCGGTATGCCGTCAGCTCGTGGTGCTTATTCCGTCTGCATGGCTTTTATCCCTTACGGGAAACGTTACGCTTGTATGGTTTGCTTTCCCTATTGCAGAGGTTATGTCCCTTACCCTCAGTTCAATCTTCCTGTCCAAAACCATGAAAAAGGCTACGGCTTTTATGAGAATTAAGGAGAAAGCTTAATGAAAATACTTTTCGTATGTCTTGGTAATATTTGCCGTTCGGCAATGGCGCATTATATGTTTAAGGACTACTGCCATAAAAACGGCATAGAAAACGTATATATCGACTCTGCGGGTACCAGTGATGAAGAAGCGGGAAATCCAATATATCCCCCTGCCAGAGCCGAGCTTTTAAAACACGGGATACGGGTAGACAATCACCGCGCAAGAAAAATAAGGGCGGAGGATTATGAGAAATTCGACCTTATTTTATGCGCTGAGCAATACCAGTGCCGTCGATGTGAGAATTTTTTCGGCGGTGATAAAGAAAACAAAATAATGCGTATGCTTGACATTACCGATACACCCTCTGATATTGCTGACCCGTGGTACAGTGGGGACTTTACCCTTACATATAATCAACTCACAGCCGTTTGCGAAAAACTTGCAAAAATGGTATAATGGGTTTATAATTACAATAAATAAAGCTTGATTGGAGCTATAACAATGATATATCAAAGTACAAGAAACAATAACGAACAGGTAAACAGCGCACAGGCTGTTGTTAAGGGCATCGCCGACGACGGCGGTCTTTATATGCTTAAAGACTTTTCCACGCTTAATTTTGACTACAAAAGCGTTTTAGGTCTTTCTTCTATGGAAACTGCCGAAAAGGTACTCGGCGCACTCCTTGACGATTTTTCTAAAGAGGATATGCATCGTATGGTACAAGAGGCGTATAAGGGCAGATTTGAAACCGACGAGCTTACCCCCGTGGTAAAGGTTGGGGACAATTTCGTTCTTGAGCTTTTCAGAGGACCCACCAGTGCTTTCAAGGACGTAGCTCTTTCTATGCTCCCCCGTCTTATGACACAAGGCAGAAAAATGCTTTTAAAAGAAAAGGATACCGTTATTCTTACCGCCACAAGCGGTGATACGGGCAAAGCCGCGCTTGAGGGCTTCCACGACGTTGACGGCATTAAAATTATCGTATTTTATCCCGATGGCGGCGTAAGTGCCGTACAAAAGGCTCAGATGGTAACGCAGGAAGGTAACAATGTTTGCGTTTGCGCAGTAAAGGGTAATTTTGACGATGCACAGACAGGTGTTAAAAACGCTTTTGCCGATTTCAGTAAAAGTGGATTTGACAGCGTTGAGCTTTCCAGCGCAAACTCCATTAACATAGGCAGACTTGCCCCACAGGTAGTTTATTACTTTACCGCCTATTCTTCCCTTGTGAAGTCGGGTGAAATAAACGTTGGTGATAAAATCAACTTTGTCGTTCCCACAGGCAACTTCGGCGATATCCTTGCAGGTTATTTTGCTAAATGTATGGGGCTTCCCGTAGGCAAACTTATCTGTGCTTCTAACGCCAATAACATTCTCACCGATTTCATAAACACAGGTATTTACGACCGCAGAAGAGAGTTTTATAAAACAATTTCTCCCTCTATGGACATTCTAGTTTCCAGTAATCTTGAGCGTCTTTTATATCTTCTTTGTGACGGTAATGCAGACGAGGTTGCAGGTTATATGAAGGACCTTAGCGAAAAAGGCGTTTACAAGGTCAGCGATACTCTTCTTGCTCGTATTCAGGAAAGCTTTACCGCCGCATACTGTGACGACGATACGACTCTTGCTACCATAAAAGAGGTTTACGATAAATACGGTTATCTTTGCGACACACATACTGCCGTTGCAATGAGAGCGGCTCTTGACGGTGATTTTTGTGAAAAGACGGTTGTTCTTTCTACCGCCTCCCCTTATAAATTCCCCGTTGCTGTGCTTTCCGCTCTTGGTGAAGAGCCTGACAGCAATGAGTTTGCGGTAATGGACAAAATTCACGAAATAACAGGTGTTGAAATCCCAAAAAACCTTGCAGGTCTTAACGAAAAGAAGGTACTTCACACCGACGTTATTGAAAAAGAAAATATGACAGAATACGTTATGAAAAAGGTGGCGCAGAAAAAGTGGTAAAATGTACTGTTCGCGTACCCGCTACGACCGCTAATTTAGGTCCGGGATTCGACTCCGTGGGTTGCGCCTTTTCCCTTTATAATACCATAAGCTTTGAAATTCGCGAAAGCGGAATTTCCTTTACGGGCTGTGAAGATAAATATGCAAACGAGGAAAACCTTGCATACGTGGGTTTTAAGGCGGTTTATACATATCTTGGCAAAACGCCCTCCGGCTGTCACATAACCTTTAACAGTATTGACGTACCCGTTTCAAGAGGACTGGGTTCAAGCGCCGCCCTTATTGTTGCAGGTGCAACTGCGGCTAACCGTTTTCTTGAAAACGCTCTTACAAAAGAGGAAATTCTCACGGTTTGCAACTCTATTGAGGGACACCCCGACAACCTGTCCCCCGCCATTTACGGCGGTCTTACCGCTTCCTTTGTAAAGGATGATATACCATATTCGGTAAGCTATAACATTCATCCCTCTTTAAAATTCGTCGCTTTAGTTCCCGATTTTCATTTGCTTACCAAAACAGCGCGAAGCGTACTGCCTACTGAAATTCCCTTCGGTGACGCTGTATTTAATTCTTCCCGCCTTGCAGTGCTTTTAAAGGCACTTGAAAAGGGTGATAAAAAACTTATTAATCTCTCCCTTGACGACCGACTTCATCAGCCATACAGAAGAGGTCTTATAAAGGGATATGACGAGGCTGAGAAAATCGCTTTTAAGCTTGGCTGTATTGCCTTTTGCTTAAGCGGCGCAGGACCTACCTGTCTGTGTCTTACCGACAGCGACAGCTTTGCAGATGATATAAAGACAGAGCTTTCAAAGTCAGGATATAACTGGGAAGTTTTAAATCTCCCCGTAGATAATGACGGCGCAAAGCTGATATAGTATATAAATTTAACACCCTTGCACTGCACGGGAGTTGTCCTTAGGGATAAAATGCCTGAAAAAGAAAATTTTTGCGATCTAATGTGTTAAAAAGCCGTGGTATGCGTCAGCATTACCACGGCTTTTCTCCTTTTATTCCACTAAAAATTTATCTTTTTTAGGTGCAAAGCAGTTTTGTAACTTAAAAATTTGTTCTATTCACAAAGCCGATTAACCGCAGAAATACTCTATGTCTTTCAAGGTTAGAGGCAAAGTGATAGGGCAAATTTTTGTTCCAAAACCAATTTCTCCCTAAGACCAACT
>JAXJXV010000020.1:0-97665 GCA_036307305.1 Acutalibacteraceae bacterium | reverse complement strand
TGCGTTTTTTTAGGCGTGGTTTGTCTGCTATGCTCGGTCGGCTTTGTAGTATATAATCGGTGGGAAGCTGAAAATGCCGCAAAGGTTACGGATTCTTTGTTAGTAGATGTTCAAAGTGTGATTGCTGAGCAAAATGCTGAACAAAATGATTCTCAATCAAAGATGCCTACGATTAAAGTCGATGGTTATGAGTGTATCGGTATTCTTTCAATTCCTGTACTGGATTTAGAATTACCAGTTTTGACGGATTGGAGCTATGCAAAACTAAAAAAAGCGCCGTGTCATTATTACGGAACGTATTATGAAAAAGATTTTGTAATTGCAGCACATAACTATAAATCACACTTTGGCAGACTTTCCGAGCTGCAAGCGGGTGATATTGTTGTTTTTACCGATATAAACAATATAGAGCATTACTACGAGGTGGTTTTGTTGGAAACCCTGCCCAAAAATGCAACAAAAGAAATGATTACAAGCGGATTTGATCTTTCGCTATATACCTGTACTCCCGGCGGCAGCAATCGCGTAACCGTGCGTTGTAATGCTGCCCAGGATAGTAATAGATAACTTCTAAAGCACAGAGTGTTTTAAATAACGAAGTAAAGCACAAGGATTATAATCCTCTGTGCTGAATGGAGGAAGAAAATGAAAAAACTATGTAAAAGAATCATAACCTTTAGCCTTGTATTATGTATGGCCCTCTCTGTTTTTACAGGTGTGGTCTATGCAGCGGATACTGACACCGTCGTAATCCTTTATGAAAACGACGTTCATTGCGCAGTCGAGGGTTATTCAAAACTTGCCGCAATGAAAAATGAACTATCAGAAACCTATACAAATGTAGGTGTTGTGTCTGTGGGCGATTTTGTCCAAGGCGGAACGTTGGGTGCTGTATCCAAGGGCGAGTACATTGTAAATCTGATGAACAAGGTTGGCTATGATGCGATTGCTCTCGGCAATCATGAGTTTGACTATCAGCTTCCTCGTCTTAACGAGCTGAATGCTATGTCGAACACAAAGTTTATTTCCTGTAACTTTCAGAAGATTGGCGAGGATAAGACTTATTTTGAGCCATATACAATTGTGTCTTACGGAAACGTGGACGTTGCCTATATCGCCATTACCACGCCCGAAACCATCAATTCGTCTTCTCCTGCACAGTTCAAAAATGATAAAGGTGAGCTGATTTACACCTTCAATGACTCAAAGCTTTACGATATTGTACAGACAAATATCAATGCAGCCGAAACTGCAGGCGCTGATTACGTGATTGCACTTTCTCACATCGGCTACGATGAATCGGGCAACTTGGCTGACATTGCCGATGTGATTGAAAACACCGATGGCTTTGACGTGGTATTGGATGCTCACTCTCACTCAGTCATTGAAGAAAAGGTGATCAAAGACAAGAGCGGCGACGATGTTTTACTAACCTCTACCGGAACAAAGTTTGAATACATCGGAAAGCTCACGATCAAGAACGGTGCCTTTGATACCGAACTTGTAGAGGTGGAAAGCTATACCAAAACGGATCCGGTTGTCGATGCATACATAACGGAAATCAATGAAAACTACGCGCAGCTTGGTAACCGCAAGATCGGTGAAAGCAAGGTCGAGTTTATCACACACGACAAAGACGGTAACCGCTTGGTAAGAAACGCAGAAACAAATCTGGGCAATTTTTGTTCTGATGCTCTGCGTGTGATGACCGGTGCAGATATGTCCTTTGTCAATGGCGGAGGACTCCGTGCACCAATGGAATCGGGAGATATTACCTTTAATGATATTTTCTCTGTATTTCCGTTTAATAATCAGATCGTAACTGCAGAAATTTCGGGACAGATACTCATCGATTTTCTTGAAATGGCTGTGATGAACTATCCTGAAGAAGACGGCTCGTTCCCGCATATGTCGGGCGTCACTTTCTCGGTCAATAAATCAATTCCTACATCCGTCAAGGTGGATGCGAATGGATTTTTTGAAAAGGTTGACGGTGCGTACCGTGTGTATAACGTTAAGGTTCTTGATAAGACAAGCGGCGAATATAAAGCACTTGATCCTAACGGTAAGTATGTTCTTGCAGGCTTTAACTATTTCCTCCTCGATTTTGGAGGCGGTATGACCATGTTCAAGGATGCCAAGATTCTGGATGCCGAAGGAACACTGGATGTGGAACTGCTTGAAAACTACATTGTCGAGCACCTGGGTGGCATTATCGGTGAAGAATACGCTGAAGTTAAGCCCAACATCTCCTTTACTGATGGTGTGATTACAGAGACTCCCGACAATAACGAAAATAATGAACAAGAGGACAAAGAACCTTCCTCTCCGCAAACAGGCGACAATTCCTATATTGTTGTGTGGATCCTCTTAGCAGTCCTCAGCCTTTCCGCTCTTGTCATTTTAGGCATCTATCGTCGGAAAGAAATTCAATAAAAAGATACACGCCCAAAAAGTTATTAATATAAAGACGGAACGCACAAACGGGCGGTGACGGCAAATCCGCCATTGCCCGTTTTGACAGACTGGAGCTACGCAAAGTTAAAGAAAGCACCGTGTCATTGTTACGGAACATATTACGAAAAGGATTTTGTAATTGCCGCACATAATTATAAGTCGCATTTTGGCAGATTATCGAAATTACAAGCGAGTGATGTCGTTGTGTTTACCGATGTAAGTGGAACAGCGCACTACTACGAAGTGGTGATTTTGGAAACACTGCCAAAAAACGCAACAAAAGAAATGATTACAAGCGGATTTGATCTTTTGTTATACTGACTTAAAAGAATTAACACCCACACTTGTAAACACATTGATTAAGCGGATAGATGTTCATAACAGTACGAAAGATGAACACGGCCACAAGCACGTTCCAATTGATATTTACTTTACTGCGGTCGGAATCATCAATATTCCTACTGAAGAAGAACTGATTGCGGCGATGGAAGAAATGCGAGAAAAACCGCTGAAATCTGCTTGAATAAAGGAAAAAGGCATAGCCCGTGTGGGCTATGCCATATCCTGCGAAAGAACTGTCCTTTAGAGTACGACTCTAAAGCAACAGCGTTTTTTTAATAAGCCTTTCCCCAATAAACCATTTTTTTAGCAGGTTTTGAGCAACACACACATTTATCGGATAACTGCTCCTGTTCAAAAGGCATACATCTCGAAGACACACCCGCTTTTTCTTTAAGAGCATCCTCACAGGCTCTGTCCTCACACCACATAGCTTTAATAAAGCCGGGTTTGTTTTCTGCAATATCTATCATTTCTTCCATAGTCTTTGCAACATAAGTATTTTCGGTTCTGTTTGCAAGAGCTTTATTGTAAAGACCGTTATGAACGTCAGCCAATAACTCGGGAATTTTGTTTTCAAGCTCATCAAGGCTAACGACAATCTTTTCACCGTTATCTCTGCGAACAAGAACGCACTGATTATTTTCTATATCACGGGGGCCAAGTTCAAGACGGAGAGGCACACCCTTCATTTCGTATTCAGCAAACTTCCAGCCGGGAGTGTTTTCGGAAAGGTCTATTTTTGCGCGGCAGATTTTCTTCATTCTTGCATAAACCTCTTCTGCCTTTTCGGTCACACCCTCTTTATGAGAAGCTATAGGCACAATCACAAGTTGAATCGGAGCAACTGCAGGCGGAAGAACAAGACCGTTATCGTCGCCGTGAGTCATAATAATAGCGCCGATAAGACGGGTAGATACGCCCCAGGAGGTCTGGAAAGGAGTTGCAAGTTTATTTTCCTTATCAGTATACTGAATACCGAAAACTTTTGCAAAGCCGTCGCCGAAGAAATGGGATGTACCGCTTTGCAAAGCTTTACCGTCGTGCATCATAGCTTCAATAGTATACGTATCAACTGCACCTGCAAAACGTTCCTTTTCTGTTTTAACGCCCTTGATAACGGGAATAGCTAAATATTTTTCCGCGAACTCAGCATAAATATTCAACATCTGAATTGTTTCAGCCTGTGCCTCTTCAGCAGTAGCGTGAATGGTATGTCCCTCTTGCCAGTGGAATTCTCTTGAACGAAGGAAGGGACGTGTGGTTTTTTCCCATCTTACAACACTGCACCACTGATTATAAAGCTTAGGCAAGTCGCGCCAGGAATGAATAATGTTTTTGTAGTGGTCGCAGAAGAGCGTTTCAGAGGTAGGTCTAACGCACATTCTTTCTTCCAGCTTATCGTTACCGCCGTGGGTTACCCAGGCAGCCTCAGGCGCAAAGCCTTCAACGTGGTCCTTTTCAATCTGTAAAAGACTCTCAGGAATGAACATAGGCATAGAAACGTTCTCATGACCCGTTTCCTTGAACATTCCATCCATAATTTTTTGAATATTTTCCCATATAGCCCAGCCGTAAGGACGGATAATCATACATCCCTTAACAGATGAATAATCCATAAGCTCAGCTTTGGAAACAACATCGGTATACCATTTTGCGAAATCCTCGTCCATAGACGTAATTTCTTTAACAAGTTTTTCTTTTGCCATTATAAATCACCGCATAAAAATAAAATATCGTATATATAATACTATATAAAATACATTTTTGCAACAGTTATTTGCAGTACTTACCATCTGTTTTTGAAAAAACTATTGACAAAACGGCGTTTTTTAAATATTATCATTATAGGCAATATGCGTAAAGGTACGCGTAGCACATTTTTAAGCAAAGGAGCATTTTCATGATTTTTGAAAAACTAAAAGAAATAATTTCCGAGCAGTTGGAAATCGACGCCGAAACCGTTACTATGGAAACCCGCCTTGGCGAAGACCTCAATGCTGACAGCCTTGATATTGTAGAAATGCTTATGAGTCTTGAAGACGAATTCGGCGTTGACATTCCCGATGAGGAAATCGAAAAAATGAAAACCGTAGGCGACGTAGTTGCTTACATAGAAGAAAATAAATAATGCTGATTTAAAAATACAGAAAAAGGGGAAGCTGAACGCTTCCCCTTTTTCTGTAAAAATGAAAGAATTTGAATATGTAAGCTAAGTCAGGCGTAATACTTTTTAACACCCTTAGAACCCTTGATTACCTTGAATCTGCGACGGCGTATGTTTCTTGCAATGCGCTTTTCAAACTCAACAAGTGCCTTTTCGTGAAAAAGACACCATATAGTAAAACAAACCATAACTATCTCAAAAACACTGATTAAAATCGAATTCATAACTATTTCCTCCCAAAAAGAACATTTGTTCTTTTCTGTATTTTTATTATATACCAAGGTTTTTCATTTGTCAACTCTTTTTTTTAAAAAAGTTTTTATCTCCTTGTTATACTTAGTATATCTTATTCAAAGTCCCATAAAAGTACCTTTGATACCACTTGTAAAAAAATTTTTAATATGTTATCATATATTCAGTATATTTTGTAAGGAGAATTGGTATGACTTCAAAAAACTCCAAAAACACAAAAAGCAAAATAGTATCCAGCGCCTGGAAGCTTTTTTACGAGCAAGGCTACGATGATACAACCGTTGACGAAATCATAAAGGAATCAGGCACCTCCAAGGGTTCCTTTTATCATTACTTTGACAGCAAGGACGCACTGCTTGGCTCCCTCGCCTACCTGTTTGATGAAAAATACGAGGAATTACAAAACGAAATCAACGAAAACACTCACAGCATTGACATACTTTTATTTTTAAACCGTCAGCTTTTCGAAATGATAGAAAATACGGTTGACCTTGAGCTGATAAAAAGACTCTACTCCACACAGCTTATAACCAGAACCGAAAAACAACTCTTAGACCACAACCGCGTATATTATAAGTTGCTTAGAAAAATAGTTCTTTTAGGTCAGCAAAATGGCGAAATCACAAAAAATCAGTCAGCAAACGATATAGTAAAGTATTACGCTTTTTGTGAAAGAGCGATTATATATGATTGGTGCCTGTGCAACGGCGACTATTCTTTAAGTGATTCCGCCTCCAATTTACTGCCCTTTTTCTTAAGCCGTATTGCAAATCAGTAAAGTTTATTTTTTGTATATTTTTTAGTATAGACTATAGTCTACTGATTTAGCCTTTAAAATAAACAGTATTTATAAACGAAGTACAGATTTCGGTCTGTACTTCGTTCTGTCTTGCATTATATTTAACTTTGTGTTATACTGTTCTTGTTAATTTTAAAAAAAGGAGTTGTTTTTTATGAGTATGAATACTTTACAGATACTTATAGCTATGATAGTCTATATGGCTGCCGTTATCGTTATAGGTATTGTATTCGCAAAAAAAGCAAACAAAAGTTCAGAAAATTATTATTTAGGCGGACGTTCCCTCGGTCCTTGGGTAACCGCTATGAGCGCAGAAGCTTCAGATATGAGCGGTTGGCTTCTTATGGGACTTCCAGGTGTAGCATACTGGTGCGGTCTTGCCGATGCCGCATGGACGGCTATCGGTCTTGCAATCGGTACATATCTTAACTGGCTTATAGTTTCAAAAAGACTTCGCCGTTACAGTATCAGAGCCAACAATTCAATCACTCTGCCTGAGTTCTTCTCTAACCGTTTCAGAGAGAAGACGAAAATCATTCTTACAATAGCCGCTTTGTTTATACTCGTTTTCTTCACAGTATACGCCGCAAGTTGTTTCGTAACCTGTGGTAAGCTGTTCTCTACTCTATTCGGTCTTGATTACAAACTTATGATGCTTATCGGCGCCGCATTCGTTCTTCTTTACACAATTCTCGGCGGCTTCTTGGCTGAAAGCGCATCAGACTTTATGCAGGCTATCGTTATGATTATTGCTCTTTCCGTTATCATTACCATTTCAACAATCAGCGCAGGAGGTATCGGTGCCGTTATAGAAAACGCTCAGAGCATCCCAGGCTTCCTTGATTTCTTCGGTCTTGCTACTCCCGTAGTAGATGCAGACGGTGTTCAGCAGGTGGTTAACGGTACTGCTCAGTTTGGTGATGCCGCTCCTTATGGTTGGCTTACTATTGCTTCTATGATGGCTTGGGGTCTTGGTTATTTCGGTATGCCTCAGGTACTCCTTCGCTTTATGGCTATCAGAAAAGAGAAAGAACTTAAAGTATCAAGAAGAATCGCTATGATATGGGTTGTAATTTCTCTTGCCGTTGCCGTATTTATCGGTATTATCGGCCGTCAGCTCTTCCCCACAGAACTTCTTACAAAAGGCGGCGCAGAAAATATATTTATTCACCTTTCCACAAGCTTCCTGCCTCCTATTCTTGCAGGTTTTGTAATGGCAGGTATTCTTGCCGCAACTATCAGTTCTTCCGACTCTTATCTGCTTATCGCCGCTTCCGCTCTTGCTAAAAACATTTTCCAGGGCGTTGTAAAGAAAAATGCTACCGACAAGCAGGTAATGATAGTAACCCGTATAACTCTCGTAACTATCGCCCTTGTCGCAATGCTTTTTGCCCTTGATGAAAACAGTGTAATATTCAACATAGTTTCATTTGCATGGGCAGGCTTTGGCGCAACCTTCGGACCGCTTATGCTCTTCTCGCTCTTCTGGAAGCGTACCACAAGAGCAGGTGCAGTTGCAGGTATGGTAGGCGGCGCAGGTATGGTATTCCTGTGGAAGCTTGTTATCAGCGGTTTCGGCGGTATATTCGCAATCTACGAACTTCTTCCTGCATTTATCTTCTCAAGTATTTGTATCGTTGTTGTTTCGCTTCTTACCAAAAAGCCCTCTAAGGAAATTGAGGAGGACTTCGAAGCAGTTAAATTGGGAGAAGGTTTGTCCGCTTAATCTTAAAAGCCTTAATAACCGATGGTGCTTTTACCGTCGGTTATTTTTTATTTTGTGTTGATATTTTAGAATAAATTAAGTATAATAATATATATTATTATATTTTCAGTGTCTAAAGGGGCTAAATTTTATGGATTGCACAAAGTTCTGGCAACATATTTCAAGTAAAAAAATTGCAATTTGCGGTATAGGCATAAGTAATACTCCGCTTATCCTTGATTTTGTAGAAAAGGGTGCGCGGGTAATCGCCTGTGACAGAAGAAACAGACAGCTTATCGGTCCTATAGCCGACGAGCTTGAAGCTGCAGGCGTTGAGCTTCGTCTTGGCGAAAGATACCTTGACGACCTTGAGGTTGATATAATATTTCGTACCCCAGGAATGAACTTTAATCTTCCCGAGCTTGAACAGGCAAGAAGACGCGGAATTGCAGTAACCAGTGAAATGGAGGTTTTCTTTGACCTTTGTCCCGCTACTATTTTCGCTGTAACAGGCTCTGACGGAAAAACCACAACAACCACCCTTATAGCAAAAATGCTTGAAGCAGAGGGCAAAAAGGTTCACATAGGCGGTAATATCGGCAAACCCTTACTGCCGAGAATAAGTGAAATATCTGCCGACGATTTCGTCGTTGCCGAGCTTTCCTCTTTCCAGCTCATTTCTATGAGAAAAAGTCCTAACGTTGCCGTTGTGACCAACGTTGCTCCTAACCATCTTGATATCCATAAGGATATGGACGAATACGTAGAAGCCAAGAAAAACATTCTTATGCATCAGAACGCTTTTTCCCGTACAGTCCTTAACCGCGACAATGAAATAACAAGCGAATTTTCCCGTTTTGTAAGAGGACAGATGCTTCAGTTCAGTATGGAGCGTCCTATAAAAAACGGCGCGTGGCTTGATACCGACGGAACCCTTCATATGTCCTACAGAGGAATTGACGCGCCTGTTCTTAACAGAAAGGACATTTCCATAATCGGCGACCACAACGTAGAAAACTATCTTGCAGCCATTTCTGCTGTTTGGGGATACGTCAGTACCGATAACATCCGCAAGGTTGCAAAAGAATTTTTAGGTGTTGAGCATAGAAACGAATTCGTAAGAGAGGTTGACGGGGTACGTTATTATAACGACTCTATCGCCAGCAGTCCTTCCCGCACAATCGCAGGTCTTAAATCCTTTGACCAAAAGGTAATGCTTATTGCAGGCGGTTACGACAAACATATTCCCTTTGAACCGTTAGCGCCTTATATTCTTGAAAAGGTTAAATTTATGGCTCTTTCAGGTCCTACAGCAAATGCTATTGAAAAAGCTGTGGTAACCCACCCGCAGTATAACGGAATACCCGAAATAGTGAAGGTGGCTGACATTAAGGAAGCAGTTGAGATAATCCACAAAAAAGCAGAAAAGGGTGACGTTGTAACCCTTTCCCCTGCCTGTGCTTCCTTTGACGCTTTCCCCAATTTTGAAGCAAGAGGAAAATTCTTTAAGGAACTGGTAAATAAACTGTAATGATGCTTGAAACTATTTTAAAAGAACTGACAGACAGCGTTTCAATAGGCCATATAGACGGCGCCCGTGAAATAATCGGGCGTTATCTTGCATTCTGTAACGATATAAAAAATTGCGGTGCAAACGGAATTATGGCTACTATTGACAACAAAAAGCCCAAAACCATACTTATTGACGCCCATATTGACGAGGTGGGAATGATCGTAACGAACGTAAGCGACACAGGTTTTATTACCGTCAGCAACGCGGGGGGTATTGATTTAAGACAGCTCCCCTCCAAAGAGGTTGTTATTCACGGTAAAAAAGACGTAAACGGTGTTTTTGTAAGCACACCGCCTCATCTTTCTAAGGATGACGAGAAATTTTCCAATATTTCTGATATAAAAATAGACACAGGTCTTAAAGACTTAGCAAAGGAAATTATCAGTATCGGCGATTTCGTCACATACAAAAATGAATTCTTAAAGCTTCAGGGCAACAGAATTTCTGCCAAGGCTCTTGATAACAGAGCCTGTTGCGCTATGCTCGTTTATGTAGCCAATAAATTAAAAGACAAAGAATTGCCTGTCAACGTAGTATTTCTTTTCAGTGATTCTGAAGAGCTTGGTCTGAGAGGAGCGAGAACAGCCATTTATCCTCTTGAGATTAGCGAAGCCATTGTTACAGACGTATCCTTTGGTGACGCGCCCGACGTTTCTGCCTCTGAATGCGGTATACTGGGCAAAGGCGGTATGATAGGCATTTCACCCGTTTTGTGCAGGGAAATAAGCGATAAGCTGAATTCCACTGCAAAAGAGCATAACCTTCCTTGTCAGTATGAGGTTATGGGCAGTTCTACAGGAACTAACGCCGACGTTATCAGCCTTTCTAAGCAGGGTGTAAAAACAGGTCTTATTTCAATACCCCTTCGAAATATGCATACAGATTGCGAAATCGTAGATTTAAAGGATATTGAGAACACCGCTTCCGTTATAGAGGCGTACGTTTTGTCGGGAGGTATTTCTAATGCGTGAACTTATTAAACAGCTTTGCCTTCTTGACGGACCTTCGGGCAATGAAAACAGCGTTTCGGATTTTATAATAGAGCAACTAAAGGATTACTGCGAAATAAAAAAAGACGGTATGGGTAATCTTATAGCCTTTAAAAAGGGAAAAAAGAGAGCCGTTAACAAGCTTATGCTTGACGCTCATACAGATGAAGTCGGTATGATTATCACCTCTTACACCTCTGACGGCTTTTTAAAATTCAAAACAATCGGTGGTATACAGCCTGCGGCATTGCTGAGCAAAAAGGTAAGAATAAACGGGCAAACAGTTGGTATCATCGGCACAAAGCCCGTACATCTATGCAAGGGTACTGAAAAAGAAACGCCCCCATCTGCCGACAGTCTTTATATTGATATCGGTGCAACCAGTCGTGAGGAAGCAGAAAAAGCGGTGCCTTTAGGTAGCTTTGCAACCTATATAAGTGATTTTTCCCCTCTCTCAGACAACGTTTTCAAAGCGAAAGCCATTGATGACAGAGCAGGTTGCGCAATTCTTATTTCACTCCTAAAAAAAGAAGCAGAGTTCGACTACTATGCAACCTTTACCGTACAGGAGGAGCTTGGTTGCAGAGGCGCCCGTGTTGCCGCCTACAGCGTTGAGCCTGATTTTTGTATCTGTCTTGAAGCTACGACCGCAGCAGACATCGATGGGGTCAGCGAAGAAAATACCGTTTGCAAATTAGGTAATGGTCCTGCCGTTTCCTTTATGGACCGTTCCACACTTTACGACAGAGAGCTTTACAGTCTTGCTATAAACAGCGGCATCCCCTGTCAGAGCAAGGCTTCGGTTACAGGCGGTAATAATTCAGGGGCTATACATCTGAGTAAATCGGGTGTCCGCACGGTTTCCGTTTCCGTTCCCTGCCGATATATCCATTCCCCAAGCTGTATGGCAGATTTAAAAGATATTGAAAACGCTATACTTTTGACCGAATATTTGACAGAAAAAATCTGCTGTGGTGAGGTCAAATGATAACTTCAGGACTACCAAGCAATCTACCAAATGTATGCGATATAGCTTTCGTAAAGACTATGTGTGCATATAAAGCCTATAAAGACTACCCTAACGTTGCAAAGTTCTGGCATCAGACCGACGAAAAGGGAAATATCACAGCCGTTATAAGTTGCATAAATTTTTATGCAACTTTATGGTTTGACGGCGGTGATGAAAATGAAATCATCTCATTCTTTTCGTTTTTAAACCCTACGGGTATTTTCACAAGCAAGGAAACAGCCCTGAAGCTAAACCTTGCTATAAACGAGGAATGTTTTGTTTTCAAAAAAGAGCCTCCGTTTGAAACTGCGTCATATACAGAAAAAGCCCAACCCCGTCAGCTTTTAAATCTGTTAAAGCAAGGACTTACCATTCCCGACGGCGATGGCTTTGTAGCTGACGTAACCTTTAGAAAATATCACGGGTGCGCTTATTACGTCACTCAAAAAAACGGTGGAGCATTGCTTTTCACAAACGATAATACCGCAATTATAAACGGTATTGCGGTTAAAAAGAACACAAGAAGCAAGGGTGTAGGCTCAGCACTTATCAAACTTTTGTTAAGTAAGGCGGAAAACCGCACCGTGTTTGCCTGTTGCATCGAAAAAAATAAAAATTTTTATATAAAAAACGGTTTCACCCTTATCGGCGAAGCCGCATACTGTGAGGAAGAATAATGTCAAATAACTTTTTTAATATCAATGAAAAACTGCTTAGTCTTGACAGTCAGGTATTAAGTGAAATAAAAGAGCAGTTTGAGAAAATAGAAAATATAACCAAATACAATCAGCAAAAGGTACTTTCTGCTTTTATTAATAACAGAGTCAGCGAAGCTCATCTTGGAATTTCCACAGGCTACGGCTACGATGATATTGGCAGAGAAACCTTAGAAAAGCTGTGGGCAGAATGTATGGGCGCGGAGGATTCCTTAATCCGTCACAACTTCGTATCAGGCACACATACCCTTACCGTTGCCCTTTTCGGTATTTTAAGACCCAATGATAAAATGCTCTGTCTTACGGGGAGACCCTACGACACTCTTATCGGTGTTCTTGGTATTGATAAACACAGCGACGGGTCACTTGCAGATTTCGGTGTTAAATACAGTCAGGTTGATTTAAACGAACAGGGTATGCCCGACGAGGAAGCCATAAAGGAAGCGCTTAAAAAGGATACATACAAAATGGCTTATATACAGCGTTCCCGCGGCTACAGTCTTCGTCCAAGCCTTTCGGTAAATGATATTGAAAGACTTTGTAAAATTGTTAAAGAAAATTCCCCCGAAACGATTATAATGGTTGACAACTGCTATGGCGAGTTTGTAGAGAAAAAAGAACCTACTCAGGTTGGCGCCGATATTATTGCAGGTTCTCTTATTAAAAACCCAGGCGGCGGTATTGCCCCAACGGGCGGTTATATTGCAGGCAGACGCGACCTTATTGAGAAATGCGCTTACCGTCTTACCGCCCCAGGCGTTGGCAAAGAGGTGGGCGCTACGTTAGGTCACAACAGAGAACTTTATATGGGTGTATTTGCCGCACCACATACAGTAGGCGAAGCTTTAAAAACCGCCGTTTACTGTTCGGCACTTTTTTCAAAGCTCGGATATAAGGTTACTCCCTCTCCTTTTGAAGACCGTGCAGACATTATTCAGTCAGTAATTTTAGGCAATCGCGAAAACCTTATAGCTTTTTGCAAGGGTATGCAAAGCGGTGCTCCCGTAGACTCCTACGTTTCTCCTGAGCCTTGGGCTATGCCGGGTTATGACGATGAAGTTATTATGGCTGCAGGCAGCTTTACTCTCGGTGCTTCCATTGAGCTTTCGGCAGACGCTCCCTTAAGAGAACCCTTTGCCGCATGGATGCAAGGCGGACTAAATTTCCACAGCGGTCAGATGGGTGTACTACTCGCCGCACAAAGTATGCTTGATAAAGGCTTATTGACAATGTAATTCATTTATAGTAAAATTTATATTACTATATTTTAAGACAGGTGAACGGTAATGACAACGGTCTTTGAAGGCGACATTCTTCACGCCATTCCTATGGAAAACGGAATAATCATAGCTTACGCTGAAGAACGCAGTGACTCTCAGATAACTGCAGCCTTTAAAATGGTTTCTTTTGATACGGGAAAAACCACTAACGTAGCAAAAAATATTTATCAGTTATATAAATTCGGTGAAAATTATAAAGCCTTTTGTATTCAGGTACAAAACTATTTTACAAGCAAAACTATAATTTTTCCAAGCGAAAAAATGCTTGTTTTAGAGCTTGACGGTACCGTAGAGCTTCTTGACACCGACGCTTCTTTTCTTTGGGCAGGAAAGCTTTTATACAAAAACGCTCCCCCAAGCTGTTTAGCTCTCTTTCAGAACAAGCTATGGGCAACCTTTCCTGACCATAACGTTCTTGTGCGCTATAACATTAACACTATGCGCGAAGAACTTCGTATAGGCGGAGGCGCTTCCTCCCCCTTTGCACAGCCCTGCGATATCTTCGTAAAGGGTGACTTCGCATACGTTTGCAACCCAGGCTCACTGCAGATATTAAAGGTCGACCTTAATAATTATTCCCTCTCGGTATATGAGGAATTCACACAGCCTATTAAACAGTATTTAGAGGTTGACGGCAAACGCTTTGCCGTTTTAAAAACAGGCGTATATCAGTTAGACTAAGAAAGGCGGTTTCGTTATGAACAAAAAAATCTTAAAGCTTTTAAACAAGGATGCAAGAATGACAGTCGCAGATATTGCTACAGTTGTTGGACTGAGCGAGGAAGATACTGCAAATGAAATCAAGGAAATGGAAAAAAGCGGTCTTATAAGAGGTTACAAGGCGGTTATTGACTGGGAAAGCGTAGACAGCGCTTCCGTTTCCGCCATTATTGAATTACAGGTAACTCCAAAGGCAGGTTACGGGTTTGAGGATATTGCTCAAAAAATCGCCAAATATCCTCAGGTTGAATCCGTATATCTGATGTCAGGTGTTTACGACCTTAACGTTGTTGTTAAGGGCAACTCCTTCCAAGAGGTTGCGCAATTCGTTGCTAAGGAGATTTCTACTATTGAATCGGTTACCTCAACGGCAACACACTTTGTTCTTCGCAGATATAAAGAATTCAACGTAGAGCTTGGAAGTAACGATACCGATGAAAGAGGAAACTTCTCACTATGATTGACTATAATAAAATTCTTAACAGCACCATCAGAGACGTTAAATGGTCGGGAATAAGAAAGTTTTTTGATATAGCCAATACAATGGAGGGCGTTATTTCTCTCGGTGTAGGTGAGCCTGATTTCCCTACCCCTTGGAAAATACGCCATTGCGCCATCAGAAGCTTAGAGCAAGGTAAGACCCGTTATTCTTCAAACTGGGGACTAAGCGCTCTCAGAGAAGAGATTTCCCGTTATTTAACCCGAAAATGCGGTGTTACATATAATCCCGAAAATGAAATACTCGTTACCGTAGGCGGCAGCGAGGCTATTGATGCCTGTCTCAGAGTTATAACCGACCCGAATGATGAAATAATCATACCACAGCCAAGCTACGTTTGTTACGAGCCTATTACTCAGGTTTGCGGCGGTGTTCCCGTAATAATAAATACAAAGGCAGAAAATGACTTCAAGGTAACCGCTAAAGAGCTTTTAGAAAAAATCACCCCTAAAACAAAGGCGCTGATTCTTCCCTATCCTTGCAATCCAACAGGAGCAATTATGGAAAAGGACGACCTGATTGCTCTAGGCGAAGTTCTTAAGGATACTAACATACTGGTAATATCCGATGAAATCTATTCAGAGCTTACCTTTGGAAAAAACAAACACGTATCCCCTGCTTCCATAGATACCCTAAAGGACAGAACCGTGGTAATCAACGGCTTTTCAAAATCCTTTTCTATGACAGGTTGGAGACTTGGCTTTGTATGCGGACCCGAACCAATCATAAGCCAGATAACAAAGCTTCACCAGTTTGCTATTATGTGCGCTCCTACCACCTCGCAGTATGCCGCAATAGAGGCGCTTAAAAGCTGTGACGAAGAGGTACAGGATATGGTTGAGGAATACGATACAAGACGAAAGATAATCGTTAAGGGCTTTAATGATTTAGGTCTTACCTG
Organism: Acutalibacteraceae bacterium; assembly: GCA_036307305.1. Lineage (GTDB taxonomy): Bacteria > Bacillota > Clostridia > Oscillospirales > Acutalibacteraceae > SIG607. The sequence goes on along the minus strand of JAXJXV010000020.1, from coordinate 82,259 downwards.
TCGTGAGCCTAAAGGCGCATTTTACGCCTTCCCCTGTATAAAAAGCACAGGAATGACAAGCGAAGAATTTTGCGAAAAGCTTCTTTACGCTAAAAAGGTAGCTATTGTACCCGGAACTGCCTTTGGTGACAGCGGAGAGGGCTTCGTCAGAGCTTCCTACTGCTATTCCACAGAACATATAAAAGAAGCTCTTGCAAGAATTAAAGAATTCTTAGAAGAACTTAAATAAAAATAAAATCTCGAAAGTGTACACTTTCGAGATTTTATTTATTCATTATTAAGCTGATTTTCAAGGTCGGTCAGTCGGTGATTGACCACCCTTAATTTTTCTTCTATAACGGGCATTCTCCCTGCAAAATTGTTGTGTGCTTCAACTCTCTTTTCAAGCTGTTCTATTCTGTAGCTTGTAAGCTTTGATGAAGTCAAGATTCCGCCTAAGGTACCCATCATAGTTCCAAAAAAAGATATCAGCGCAATTGCAATATCCGTTTTCATTTTTCTACCTCCTTGCAAAACCATTCTAACAGGTTAATTTGCGACATTCACCGACATAATTACGGTAATAATTTACGGGAGTACAACAAGTCCTCCCACAGTACCTAATCCTTATTGTCTTTGAAAAACAAAAAAATACAGCTTAGCTGCGCTAAGCTGTATTTTTATTTAATCTAAAACCTTTGTATTAATGAATTCCACAAGGGAGTGAGCCATAATTCTCTGCTGTTTAGCATCAGGATGTCCGTTCTGTCCTGCGCTCATATTAAGAGGCACGTCACAGAGGAAGTAGCCCTCTGACTCACCGCCGTGTTTCTGAAGGGCTCTGCGAGCCGACTCACGATAATTATCCTTCATACCGCCTGATACCCAGATAATCTTAGCGTCAGGGTTAAAGGCTTTAACCTTAGTGATAAGCTGCTCCATACCTCCTGCAAGTTCAGTAACCGCAGCCTCACTGTTTATATTCATTCCCCAGGTATCGTTTGTACCGAGATTGATTACAACAATATCAGCCTTGCGGTCCTCCTCATACGGCGTAGAAGAATTTCTCCAACAGTTTTCTACATTATAGGTATTTACCCAGTCGGAACCAACGCCTTTGCCGCCCATAGCATTTATATAACCGCCGATACCGCTTCTTGAACGGATTCTCCAGTCAGCGCCCATATACTGAGCCGAAAGGAATGCGTAAGAGTTGGTACCGTCGTTACCCCAAACGTTGTTGCCAGGAAGTCTGTGAACGCCGATACCCGACGTAATAGAGTCACCGAGGTATTCTATAAGAAGGTCAGCTTCCTCACTCTTATAAAGCTCACCAGCCATCTCGAAGCCTGTAATTACTGCAGTACCGCCTATACAAGCTTCTTGCTGACGGATGAATTTTATATCGCGAACGGCAGTATCGTTACCCACATTAAAGGTAATAGACCACTTATTTTCAGCAACCTTTACGGGTTCAAGCTGGTCGGTAACGCATTCACCGTCAATATATAGAGTAAACTTATGAGTCGACAAATGTCCGCCGCCCTCAAGATAAACCGTAATATTGCCTACAGCCTTAGCGTTAAGCACAAGGGCAGAGCCGTTCCAGTCAAACGTATAGCCGTTAGTAACCTTTTCATTTGCACCCATAAGACGAGCCTTTGACATAACGGCTTCATCATTAACAGAATAGTCTTTTCTTGTTGCTTCAAGCTCGTTGATTTCTAAAACATCATCAAGACTGTAAGTCGTAACAGAGGAATAGATAACCGTGCCGTCGTCAAGAACTATATAACCTCTTGCGCTGATTTTTCTGCTCTCGGTCATATTAAGGTCCTTAACGTAAGCGCTGTAAGTGAGAACTCCGTTTTCATAGTTCCAACATTCGTCAAGCTTTTCGTTCTTTTCCACCCTGATAACGTTTTCATTGTCACGAACAAGTGTCTCGCCGCTTTCAGTAGCGGTAACAAGAATACCTCTTGCAGTAATTTCGTATTCCTTGCCTGAGAAGAGAACCTTGCCGTTTTCATCGGCGTGGTAGCTGTAGAAGAAACGCATAGCCTGACCGCCAGCCTCTTGCGCCGCATCATCCTTGAGAACAGCTACACCGCCGTTTTCTACAGGAACACATACTGCGAAGGAATCCATATATACAGTTCTTGCTGTGTCGTTTATATTTGCATTTACTACCACTGCAGGAATTACGTAGGAAGAATCAATAAAATCAGTTGTAAGGTCAATATTAACAAGCGTCCATTCACTCTTTACGTCAATTGCCTTAATGGTAACGGTATTTTTATCCGTTATAGCGCAGTAATTTGCACTATCTCTTGCATTTACAAAGCTGAAGGTAAGGTCCTTATCACTTTCACCCTCTGCTCTGTACCAGAAGGAAAGTCTGTAGGAAGTGTTATCTTCAAGATACACACCGTTACTGATATCGGCCATTTTTTTGCTGATAGCATTATCTGACTGCTTAAATCTTAAAGCGTGGTCGCTCATAAATCCGCCAAGAATAACCTTTAAGTTAGTAGAATCAAAACCTGAATAACCGTTAAGACTCCATTCGTCCATTGTATGAACACCGTCAACGGTATAGCCTTTATCGCATCTGGAGATTATATAGTTATTGTGCTTATCAATATAGCCGTTCATAGGTATAACGGAGCTGTTTTCGAAGCCGCAATAGCTCTGCTGGTCTTCACCATATTCAATAGCCTTATCATACTTCTGATAGAAATACGTAATTCTCTCTTTGGTGAAGTAAGCTTCTTCAACGTCAACAACCTTTAAATACTCGCTGTCGTAGTACCAGTTGCTTCCGCTGACCGTATTACCCGTACCATCCTTAGCGTATATGTCGCGTGTTCCCTGACTTTCGGGGAATTTAATCTTTGTTTCCTGTTCACCGCATACATAGCTCTTGTTGCCGTATTCATCAACAAAGGCTACGGTAGGAATTTCCTGAACGATATAGTTGTCAAAGTAAATAAGTACGTCTGCATCGCTTTGAGGACTTACCCACATACTAACGATATTGCAGTCGTTTGATCCGTTAGAGGTATACTGGTCAGGGAATTTTATGTTATATGATACGGTTACCCAATCGGAAGTAGGCGCATCTATAGTATAACCTAAAGTATCGTCTACAGTACTGCCCGTCCACTGATTAGCGTAGGCTGACATAAACCAGCCCATTTTAACAGGCGTATCCACCTTTACAGCCTTATAAGAGAAGGTAACCTTATAGGAACTGCCTGTTTTGACTTTAATTGATGTATTAGGATAAATAGAATTATAATGCCCATAAGAATAGCTTAAGGAATTGGGATGACTTACGCAGTAGCTTCCTTTAAGGTGGTCGTATTTAACAACACTGCCCTCGCCGCCAACTGCAGTACCGTCAATTACAGATATATTATTTTTATAGGTTTTTCCGCCCTCAACCTTAGTTTCAAGGTCTTCCATCAGATAATAGTAAGGACTCTGTGTGGCATTCTGAGGATAATTTTCAAAATCCGCATAATAAACCTTAGTGTCAATTGGATTGCCTATTTCCTCTTTTGACTTTTCTTCAATTCTGAACTCGTCGAAATAAACCTCACAGGGAGTTGTATTGTTGTTTGCTGTATTTATAAAACGAAGGAAAAGATTATAGGCATTATTCGTAATCTCACCTGTTGTTAAATAAAGCTCACCAACATACCAGTTACCTGCTCCAGCACGAGATATAATAACAGCATCGCTTTCGTACATAACTCGTCCCGAATCTGACCAGAAGTTCTGAGCGGCAGTCATAGGAAGAATCTTTAAGTCACACTGACTGTTTTTAGAGAAATAATAACGGAAAGAAATTCTATAGGTTTTGTTGCTTTCTATTTTCCATAAGTCTACGTTATGCTCAAGCTCACTGTAAATTCTCTTCATATAATAGGTATCAGGCTTCCAAGCTGGTGCAGTAGCATCAGTTACAGCCTTATAGGTGCCTGTATCACTGTCATAAGTATAGTATGCAGTATAGCCCGTAGTCCAGTTAAAAGGCTGACTTTCACTCAGTCCGTACTCAACGTTTCTGTAACGTGCCGACTTATTTCCCGAATAAGCAAATTCATCGGTTATTTTAACAAGAGCAGAAATACTTGTGTAATCATAGCTCTTGTGGTTTTCAAAGCCGAAAATATTACGCTGGTATTCATATACAGTAATATCTTCATCACCTACAACAGTAGGAGCAGGGATATATTCATCCTTTGATAAAGACCATACGTTATCTCCCTTATGAGTATGAGTTAAAGCAGGATACTCTACAGGATAGCCCTTTGTTACAGCGGCTTTACTCGTAGTGCCGTCTGCATATTCACAGGTAACGTACGCATTCATTTCCTGAACGGTGATATTTGTTATATAGTACTCGGCATAACCCTGATGATACCAGTTACCCTGTGCATCCTGCTTATTAGCGGGAGCCTTTTCATCATAGCCCTCATACCACATCGCACCGTAAGAGGTAGGAAGTGAAATGCCTAAATACTGGGTATAGGTTTTTCCGTTACAGGTGAAGCTTCCGTCTGCATTGGCAGTTACACCGTAATTTTTAAGTTCTTCAACTGTCTTAGTTGTTATTATTTTGTTTACAGAATAAGCTTCGCCCAAAGAAACCAAAGCTGTATCTGCATAGCTATTACCTGTGTTTGTAAATTTGTTTCCATCACTTAAAGTATAAGCTTCCAGATATGTGGCATTTTTTACGTTTCTTCCGCTGTCCCAATAATTTATCTGCGCACCGTAGTAAAGACCACTGTGATTACACATAGTACCGCCGTCATAAGAAAGAACGTTTCCGTCGCTATCCTTAGCGGGACTGTCCTTTACAACAGAGCCGTCTGCAACGGTGTAAACAGGCAGATAGGTTCTTGCCCAACAGCCTGCAAAACGGGTGGTATAAAACTCAACCTTTATAGAATAGGACTTGCCCGGTTCAATAATAATAGGAGTACCGTCCTCTTTAAGAGGGGTAATCATAGAGTTAATATTTTCTCTAGTACCGGCAGAATACATATAAAGGGCATCCTTACCGCCCAAAGAAGCATAGCTGACCTTTGTTCCACTGTTAAGCGCTACGAAATCGTAGGTATGACCTGCAGGCTTTACAGGATTAGCATAATCGGTATAAAGCTTATCCTCGGAAAAATCGAACTTATAATAAAGTCCTTTTTCCGTTTCACTTGCCTTTTCTGCGCCGTCAGCGAATACGCTAAGCGGTATTGCAAGAGAAGTAAAAAGCAAGGATACTGTGAGCAAAATGCTCAAAAGTTTTTTCATAATATCACCCTTTTAAATATTTTTACTACAGGTGTAATTATAACATATAGAAAAAGGAAGTCAACACTATTGCGTTAACTTCCAAGAAAACTGTAATTATTGACCGTTTTTAACCTGTTCTATGAGTTCATTAGCAGCATTAACAGCGCCGTCAATTTTACTTGAGGCTTTATCAAGGTTTACAGAAACCTGTGCGGCTGTACCGCTTATAATATCGTTAATAAGAGCAACGTTACCACGGTTTGATGGGTCAAGTATAGAAGCTACGCCTGAAATAAAGAACGCATTATCTACGTTAGACTTGCTGCGAAGTTCAAGATACATATTCTTAGCTTCCTCATTCTTGAACATATTGTTCATATCATAATGAGCGTCGTTAAGGAAATATCTGAGGAAGTATGCAGCGCCAACAGGGTTCTTAGCGCCTCTGCATATACCGTAACCGCGGATATGATGATTAGTAGGATACTCTGCATCATCCTTATTGAGCTTGGGGAAATATGCATAGCCGAGGTCGTCAGCATCCATTGCATAGAACCAGCCGGGATTCTTTCTAAGACCGTATGCGCCGCAAATCTGAAGAGCCATCTTACCTGAAGAAAGGTCTTCGTCATGGCTGCCTATAATTTTAAGAAGTCCCTGGTCCTGACCTTCCATAATATACTTTATAGCTCTCTTGGTAGCATCACTTGTAAGGGTGTTTACAAATTTATCCTCTTTGGTATCGTATTTAACCTGACCGCCGCCACTGGTGGAGCACCATGCTTCAAACTCAATTGAAGTACCTGGACGGGAGAAACCGCAGGAGGATTTAATCTGAGTCATAAGAGTCCAGAGAGTATCAAGGTTCCAGTTATCCTCAGCCATATAGTCGGCAGGAGTTTTGATACCGTTTTCATCAAGGATTGCCTTGTTGAAATAGGTCATCGTACTACCTGAATGCCAGGATGAATTTTTGCCGTTTACAAGATAATATTTATCGCCAACACTGAAAAGCTCAGAAACGTCCTGGTCCCAGAATGGGTCTTTAGGGTCAAGTCCGTTAGCCTCAAGGCTTAACGGCTGTAAAAGGGAAAGTGTACGCGGAAATGAAAGGTTATCAACCACAACGTCAGGAGCCTGTTCGGAAGCGATAAGAGCTGCAACCTTTGTAATATAATCAGACTCGTTTACGGTAACCATTTCATACTTCATACCCGTTGCTTCTTCAAAACCTGCTATAGCAACAGCCGTATCGGTAGTGGAGTGGTTAATCCAGGTAGCGAACTTAACGGTAGTACCCTTAAGCTCTTCAGGGGTGTCGAGGAAGTAATCGTCATCGTCAATAGGCGCATTCTGATTACTGCCCGAAGGGTTTTCAACAGGATTTTCTGTCGAACCGCAGCCTGCCACAAATGTAAGTGACAAAACCATAAAAATCGCGAGGGTGAAAATAAGACATCTCTTTAACATATCAATTCTCCTTCTTTTTATATATTTTTAAAGCATAGCTTTAACAGAAGCAATAATACCGTCGCTGCCGTAGCCAAGGTTATTAAGCATATCGGTAAAGGTTCCAAAACCCGGATACATATCAGGAATACCAAGACGCTTTACCTTACAGGGTATACCCGATTCAGCAACAACACCGCACACCTTCATACCCATACCGCAGGATTTGAAGTGGTCCTCAACGGTAACAATCTTACCTGTCTTAGCGGCAACCTTTAAAATAAGCTCTTCATCAATAGGCTTAATGGTGTGCATATCAATAACGGTTACGTTGATACCCTCTTTTCTAAGCTTCTTAGCGGCATCGACAGCGTAGGATACCATAACACCGCAAGCAATAATAGCGCAATCGTCACCGTCCATAATGGTAATACCCTTGCCTATTTTAAATTCATAATCCTCTTTATAGACAGCAGATTCCACCTTACCGTTAGCCATACGGATATATACGGGACCTTCCATTTCATTAGCGGCATAGAAAGCCTTTATCGTCTGGTCGGGGTCACCTGGGCATATAACCGTCATATTAGGAATAGAGGTAAGAAGTGACATATCCTCCATAGCATAGTGAGTTGAACCCAACATACCAAGAGAAACGCCCGTGTTACAGCCTATAAATTTAACGTTATGGTTCTGATAGCACACGTTTGTACGTATAGCCTCAAAGGAACGCATGGTTAGGAATGCCGACATTCCGTAAACGTAAGGCAAAAAGCCTTCGAGAGCAAGACCTGAAGCCATATCAATAGCCTCAGTTTCAGCAATACCTACGTTGAAGTGCTGTGACTGACATTTCTCCATAAAAGTAGGAAAAGCAGCTCTTGTCATATCGGGAGACACAAGACAGAATTTATCATTCTTCTTAGCATAATCAGTTATTATTTCATCCATTATAGGACGGGCGCTGCGCAATACTTCGCCCAATTCATAAGTTTCAATCATCTTTATATCCTCCTATAATATATTAACGGTTTCTTTTAAGAGATTCAAGAGCAGCGTTCATCTGTTCTTCATCAAACATACCGTTATGGCTGGTTACTCGGTTTTCAAGGAAGTCTATACCCTTACCCTTAATGGTGTTACCGATAATAACTGTAGGTACGTCTGAATCCTCACTTGGAAGATTGTCAAGAGTGTCAACTATTTCCTCCATATTGTGACCGTCAATAACCTTTACGTTCCATCCGAAAGCCTTCCACTTATCAGCAAAGGGTTCCATCTTCATACCGTTAGGCGAATCCTCCGTAGGAGCGCTCAAACTCATTCTGTTTCTGTCTACGAAAGCAACAAGGTTTCCAAGCTTAAAGTTAGAAGCGGAAAGCGCTGCCTCCCATACCGAGCCTTCTGCACATTCAGCGTCACCCAGCATTACGAAAACGTAATGCTTTTCTTTCTTAAGCTTTCCCGCAAGAGCAAGACCCGTGCCGAGAGCAAGACCGTGACCGAGAGAGCCTGAAGACATTTCAAGAGCAGGATTCTGCACCTTACAGGGATGAGCGCCGTAACGGCTTCCGTATTTACCGTAGGTTTCGTAAATCTCATCAAGGTCGTCATATCCCGCCATTGCCATGGAAGCGTACAGACAGCCTGCGCCGTGACCTTTACTAAGCAAAAATCTGTCTCTGCCCGACCACTTTACGTTTTTGGGGTCCTTACGCATTTTGTACATATAAATAGCAGTCATCATATCAGCCATAGACAAGTCGCCGCCAATATGGATATCTACTCTTCTTGCCAGTCTGACAATAATCTGACGCATCTGATATGCTTGTTCTTTTAGTTCGTTAATCTTATTAATATCAGCCATTGTACACTACTCCTTTTAAACCGGGTCGGCTTCAACTTCCGGCATAAATTTACAGAATTCCTTAAGAGCCTCAGCATATCCGCCCTCAATTTCAGCCATGTGGTGAATGTAAGGTCCTTCAATGAGCTTTCTTTCCCACTTAGCAAAATCATCAAGCTTTGCCCACAGATAAGTACCTGTAGTATAAGGTCCGTCGGTGGTATCGAACTCACCGATAAAGAGCGTATATTTGCCGTTTAACTGGTCGATTCTCGAAACGGTATAATGACCGTCCTTTACGTTAAACCACTGTTTTTGGTCAAGACAATGAGCCTCGCAGCCCTCTTTCTTAAGAGAGTAAGCAAAAGGTCCGCAGTGCCAGATAAGCTCTGAATTTCTGTCCTTTAAGCCTCTAACAGTAAACTCTCCGAAGAATGGAGGATTCTTACCAAGACTTGCGCAGGAAAGAAGCGCCATGGTAAGCACACCGTTCATATCGCTTTCACAAGAGATAATGTAACCCATATCAGCAAGAATGGAATATGCAATACAGGGGAAAACGCCTATACCGCCAAGGTCTGCCATAAGAGCTGACCAACACTCAGCGCAAATAACGTCAAGATTGTACTCACTGAACATCCATTTGTAAACAAGTACAAGCGCGTAAACCTTTTTAGCCTTTTCCATATCCATATCGTCTTCTGCGATATAGCGGGATAGAATAAGCTTTGCGCCGTCGTTAAGCTCAGCAGAATCCTCTGCCATAACCTCGTCAAACTTTTTGCGCATAACCACGTTATTTACAGGAATTACCTGAATACCGAATTTCTGAAGCAATTCAGCATCGTTAAACATTACAGAGCAGAAAGGCTTTGGACGAAGTCCCATCTGTCCTACTCTCATATCCTTGAAGTTTTTAACCATACAGGCAACGGAAATAAAGTTTTTAAAACCGTCAAGGAAAGGCTTTTCATCAACAGCGCAGGTTTCAATATAGGAGAAAGGTACGTTTCTGCGCTGAAGCTGACGGCTTACGGCAAAAAGTCCGCACTGGCTGTCTGTCCAACGTGTACCGTCTTCTTCTATAGCATCGTCAATGGGCGCCCAGATAAGAACGGGTTTACCCATCTTTTTAGCAAGAAGCGCAACGGTTTCTTCAGGACCGAAGTTACTGTTTATGAAAAGTATAGCGTCAACCTTTTCCTTCGTGAACTTCTCGTACACCTTTTCAACGTCGTTTTCGCTGAACAAAAGACCCGACTCAATAATGCCCTCAAGGTCGATAAAGCTGACGTTTTCGTTTTCAAAATTCTCTCTTATGTACTTTACGTTTTTTCTTCCGCGTTCCTCTGCCTTACCCCAGTTAAAAATACCCTTACGTGGAGTGGTATCTCTTCTTACAGGAACAAGACCGATTTTTACTTTGTAATCTAACATAACAAAACTCCTTTATAAAACAGAAAATCTATATTCTGTTACTGTTTTGAAAATATCTCCCGCCTTAACGATACAGGACGGAAACTGAGGATTGTTCACACTGTCGGGGAAAAACTGCGTTTCAAGGCAAAACGCCTGATGGGTTACGTAAGGCACACCCTTTTTACCCTTTGTATGAGGATAATTTCCAAGACCGTTTCCGCTGTAGAACTGAACACCGGGTAAATCGGTATAGGTTTCCATCACTCTGCCCGACTTATTTTCCTTCGTTACGGCAATGCATTTAAGGGTTTTATCATAGTCCCTCATAACGTAGTTATGGTCATAACCGTTTCCAAAAAGAAGCTGACTGTCCTCATCGGTTTTATATATATCGTCGCCGATTTTCTTGAATTTTCTGAAATCAAATGGGGTGTTTTCTACACTGTAAAGTTTGCCATCGGGAATACAGGCTCTGTCACTGACAGAGGTTATGTAATCGGCGTTTATAAGCATTTCGTGTTCTCTTACCGTTTCGCATTCAAGACCACCAAGATTAAAGAAAGCGTGATTGGTAAAGTTCATCGGCGTATCCTTATCAGCAACTGCCTCGTACTCAATTCTCAAAGTGTTATTGCTGTCGAAGGTATAGGTTACCTTTACGCTTAACTTTCCTGGGAAACCGCCCTCACCGTCAGGACTCTCCATAGTCAGTACAAGACTGCCATCTACTATTTCGCTGTTCCATATTTTTTTGTGGAAACCGCAGGAACCGCCGTGAAGATGGTTTTCACCGTTGTTTTTTTCAAGGGTATACTTTTCACCGTTCAGTGAAAACTCCGCATTACCTATTCTGTTAGCATATCTGCCTACAAGCTTACCGAAAAAGGTTCCCCAGTCTTCAAGGGACTGAACGGTATCATAGCCGATAATAATATCATCAAGCTTTCCGTTTTTATCGGGAAGAATAATATTTGTTATGCATCCGCCGTAATCGGAAATATCACAGTAAGCGCCGTTACTGCCGTAAAGACGGAAGCGGAATATTTCTTCGCCTGTGGACAAATTGCCCATACTTGATTTTTCGATTTTATTCATTTCATTACCCCGCTAAAATTCCTGAAATAACTATTTTATCTTTGCTTAAGCCCTTTTCCTCTGCTATTTTTCTGAATTCCTCTGCCGAAGCCTTGCTGATAACAGGAGAATCCTTAAGGGACCAAGCTATTTCCAGTTTTTCATATTTATTGATACAGGCTTTATTGAAAGCGCACATTTCAAAACGGGAAACAACGTCGTCAAGGTTTTCTTTTATAAAGGAAGCAATTTCCCATATATTTTCCTTTGTTGCAGTGATATGGGGGATAAGAGGCGTTCTTATCCATATATCGCAGTTTAATTTTCCTTTTCTTTTCTCCTCTGCAATCTGCAGAAGATTAGAAATGATTTGCTCATTTTCCTGCCCTGTATACCGTTTATGAAGTGTTGTATCCATAAGCTTTATATCAAAAAGCACACAGTCGGTCAGAGTTAGCACCTCGCTAAAATATTCAAAGGGTACCGCGCCGCAGGTATCAAGAGCTGTATGTATGCCGTTTTCTTTACAAAGAGCGAAAAACTCCTTAACAAAGCCATACTGCAAAAGAGGTTCTCCCCCGGATGCCGTAACGCCGCCGCCGTAATTTTTATAATAGGCGTCGTATTTCTTTATTTCACTGAAAATCTCGCTCACGGTAACTTCTTTGCCAACAAACTCAAGAGCGCCCGTAGGACAGGCTTTGACGCATTTACCGCAAAGAATACATTTTTCTTTATCTACGATAACGCCGTTTTCACCAAATATACAGTTGCCGTCATTACAAGCCTTTACACACTCACCGCAGCCGATACACTGATTTTTCTCCCACCAAAGCTGTTGCTTTGCGGAAATACTCTCGGGATTATGACACCAACTGCATCTCAAAGGACAACCCTTAAAGAAAACTGTTGAGCGCATACCTGGGCCGTCGTGAGTAGTACCCCTGTATATATCGAATATAAAGCCTTTAGAGTGACTCATAATTATTTCTTCCCACAAACTCTATCTGGAAGGATTTTGCCATACAGATAAATCGTGTGGTATAACCCGTTACCTTAACAATAATATTGCGGTATTCAGGATTATCGGGATGTTCAATAGCATCCTTTAATTTTTCAAGGTCAATAATGTTAAGATTAATCTGGAAGGCGCCCTTGCTGAAGAACACCTCAGTAAAATGTTTAATATAATCGCCTATATTTTCCTTGCCGTCAAAGAACTGTGGCTGAAGCTCTATCTGAAGTGAGCCGCCCTGGAACTTATAGTTCTTAATCTTAGTAACCGAGTTTGCGGTAGCCAAAAGACCGTTAACGTTTCTTCCCGCAGTAGGATTACATCCGTGAGCAAGTGGCTCCTCAGCAAGTCTGCCGTCTGGAGTTGCAGGTAATACGTCGGTACAGGTATGTCCTTGGAACTGGAAGAGAGAGCCTCTGTACTGCTGTCCTCTGTTATTCTTAGTAGCATCAAGCACCTCGGCTATAATATCGCAGATACGAACGCACATTTCATCAGCTTCGTCAATATCGTTACCGAATTTATCCTGACGTAAGAAGCGCTGACGCATAACTTCGTTATCCTTCCAGTTTTCGTCGGTTGCTTTTCTCACCTGAGCAAGAGTATAAGCACCCTCCTCAAAAACAAGCTTCTTTATAGCGTAGAAGGAATCGGCAACGTTTGGAATACCGAGAATGTTAGTTGAAGTAAACTGATAGTCAACACCTCTGGCACCTGTCATATCAATACCTCTTTCAATAGGTCCGTGACAGTTAAGAGAGGTTGCCATTTCAGGCCATACCTTATCAAGCACGTCGTACTGAGCATCCTTGAATATTCTAAGCGCCTCAGAGGTACGCTTAAACTCATCCTTGAATATATCCATTAACTGCTCAAAGTCGGTTACCTTTTCTTCTATACCTCTGTCAATTGTACGCCACATAGGGTCAAGAAGCACAAGAGCGTTAACGTCCTGGTCACAGTATTCTCTACCGGGAAGACAGAACCACTGACAACCGCTTACTGCAACGTTCCACGCAATATCAGGGTCAACGCCTGAGCGAAGCTGACAGTCAACAAGCAGGTCGTAGTTAGCCATAGAGGGAACACTTGCGCCGTGACGGGCAAGTACGTCACAGGCATAATCCATAAGCTCGTCATTTATATCCTTATGCCACATAAGGAACAGGTTGTTATAGTCGTCAACCATATCGTAAGCTTCAAGAATAATAAAGCTCATATCATTGGAAGCGTCGCTTCCGTCCTTAAGTCTGCCGCCTATGGAGAAATGCTGTCCTCTTATTTTAAGGAACATTTCAGCAAGGTATTCTCTTGCCTGTTCTCTTGTTATTGTTCCGTCCTTTAAATCCTTCTGATAAAAATCGTTAAGATAAAGGTCAAGTCTTCCGTAGCCGTTACCGTGACCTACAATTCTATCGGTCATAATTGCAAAATGAATCCACTGCACAGCCTGATGGAAAGTCTTAGGAGGATTTTCCGCAATATAAGCGCAATCCTCTGAAATCTGTGTATAAAGAGCTTTCTGCTTAGCATCGGTTTCAGCCTCAGCCTTCAAATAAGCCTTTTCGGAATAATCCTTTATGTAATCAATAATTGCCTGACAAACAATTTTTAAACCTGTAAGGTAGCTTGTTTTCTCAGTTTCCTCAAGTCTTGTGTAAAGAGCTATAGAAGCGTCAATACGCTTCATAATTCCGCCCCAGCCCTGAGTAAGACCGATGTTGTAATCAGGACAGGTATGTCCGTGACTGGTTCCGCCTGCGCCGAGCTTTCTTACCTCTCTGCCCATTTCGTGAACCTTTTCACCGAAATTATACTTTCTGATTTCATTCATTTCCCAGAAAAATTCGCCTACAACAGACTCATACGGGTGAATGGAAGCAGGGGTATTCTTTAGCAAGAATGCATAGTCTTTTGCCCAGCTTTCAGCCGTTGCTTCGTATCCGTTTACGTGTGACGGCACCTCATCGTATTTTGGGAAAGACTGACCGTTGTCAACACGGCAGCCGTGGTCACCCATAGAAAGATTCATTTCAGGAGGGAAAGACCACTCTCCTGTTCTTGGCACAACACCGTTACTCTTATCGGTCCAGTGGTATACAAGCTGAGTAGTATCAGCAGTATAAATATTTCTTTTACCTGTGTAAGCAAGTTCCTGATTATACTCCATAACCTTTTTAAGACGGTCACTGGGTATAAATTTAGCCTTATATTCCGTTCTTACCTTCATAACTGACACCTCTAAAAATCGTGATGGAAAATTTCTTTCAGCATAATACTTGCCTGTTCCTCATTAACCGGAGTAAGCATAGCGCCCGTTGCTTCTTTCCATTTTTTTATTGCAGGAAGCTCTGCTTTACGCTTCATATCAGCTTCGAAATCATCGCCGACGTATTCGCTATACGAGAAAAGATAATCACCTATAGCAAAAATAGTAAAATTACGGGTACCGCAGGAATGAGAAGCCTCAACCACATCATCCCAGATTTCGTCATGGATTTTTATATAAGCATCCATCATACCCTCTTTAACCTTAGTTACAGTTCCAATTCTTTTCATACTTAAATCACCTATCTGCTTCTATAATTTAAAGGAGAGATTCCTTCATATTTTGCAAAAAGTCTTGAAAAATAATACTTATCGTCAAAACCTATTTCCTGAGCTATTTCCTCAAGGGTTTTATCAGTTGTTGCAAGTAAAAACTTGGCTCTGTCTATACGTCGCTGATTACGGTAGCGGTTAATACTAAGCCCGAAATACTGCTTGAATATTCTGTTAGCGTAATCGTAATTAATGGAAAACATCTTTTCAATAGATTTTCCGTCAATATTTTCCATAAACTTCTCGTTAATATAGTCAGCAATATTTTTAACGTTGTCATAGGATTGTCGGTGCATTTTACCAATAGCAGTATCATTTTCCCCTATTTTCTCAAGGAACAGCAAAATTCCTGTAAAGCTTGTGCAGATATCAAGGGTTTTCTGCACACTGCTCTCATTCATAGGAGAAGCCGACGCCTTAAGCCTTGCGGCAAGATAATCAGCCGTATTTTTATCCTGTATATTAAGCGACTGCAAAACGTAAATACTGTAATCATTGAAACGTCTGAAGCCGTAAGGACTTTCCTTAATAAAATCTATATTCTTCTGACGGAGATTTTCAATGTAGTTATCGTCATCACAGCAACCGGCACCAAGAGAATCAAAATGAGCAAAATAATACTCGCAGTCACAGGACTTTACAGGCTTTTGACAAGAACCTTTGTTGAAGATATAAACGTCGCCCTTTGAAAGCATAACGTTTCTACCGTCCACCTGAAGCTCAAGACTTCCCTCGGTTACGTAATAAAGAATGTAATAATCTGTCTTTCTTTCTCTATGAAGACGCGGCGGAACAAGATGCTCCCTACCCACGACAGCAACCTTAATTCCATATTCAAGATTGAACTTAAAATAATTCATAGAATCACCACTTTTATTAAAGCCTATAATAGTGTTCCCGTCAATAGTCTATTCAGACGAAAATTTGAC
The DNA here is from genome assembly GCA_036307305.1 of Acutalibacteraceae bacterium. GTDB lineage: Bacteria > Bacillota > Clostridia > Oscillospirales > Acutalibacteraceae > SIG607. The sequence goes on along the minus strand of JAXJXV010000020.1, from coordinate 66,643 downwards.
AAAAGCGACTTTTTAAACAAAAATACCCAAGACTGTAAAGTCTTGGGTATTGCTTAGTCAAAATATATTTTATTCTTCATAGCTTCAAGCATAACGGTGGCGCTTTTCTCATTGGTAGCAAGAGGAATTTTCTGGACGTCGCAAAGTCGCAGAAGCGCTGATACGTCAGGCTCGTGAGGCTGAGCGGTAAGAGGGTCTCGAAGAAATATAACAAGGTCCATATTACCGTCGGCAAGCATAGCGCCTATCTGTTGGTCGCCTCCAAGGGGACCGCTTTTCATACGGTAAATAGCAAGGCCTGTTTCTCCCATTATAAGCGTACCCGTCGTACCCGTAGCATACAGCTCGTGACCGTCAAGCACGTCCTTATACTTTTTAGCAAGCTCGATTATATCGTTTTTCTTTTTATCGTGCGCAATAAGAGCAATTTTCATTTTACGTTTCCTTTCCTTATATGCTTTAATTTTCTTTCATCAACACCGATTCCGCTGACTATAAACAGGAAAATCATTCCGCTTTGTACCCAGATAAACGTGGTATCCATTACGCCGTAACAGGCAACAGCAGCAGCGGTGGCAATAGCAAATATTATATGACTATATTCCTTAGAATACTTTTTAAGTCCGTCGTGACAGTGTATAAGTCTTTTTATAAAAACGCCAAGATAAGCGCCTATAAGAGTAGTTCCCACAAGACCGTGACTAAGCAGACACTCAAGCAGCAGATTATGCGCAAGAGCCGCCTTATAAATATCGGGACGGGTAGGAGATAGGGTATTATAAAGATGCTTATAGCTGAAAAATCCGTGTCCGAAAATCGGTGATTTTTTTATCTGCTCGATAGAAAAACTCCATATTTTTATTCTGTTATCGGTAGTTCCGCCGATTTCACTGATTCGCGGCACGAACTGAGGTATAAGTATAATAATCGTAAGAGCGCAAATAACCGCGCCGAGAAATACCGCAAGAAGCTTATAATCGTGATTAAAAATAAGTAAAAGAACAATACCTATTGCCGCTATTATCCAAAGACTCATACTTCCGCTAAGGTACAGTCCCACGGCGTTAAAGGCGGCAACCGCAAAATATACAAAATAATTCTTTACTCTGCTGACCACCTTATACGCGCAGATAAGTATTACGAACATTACCGCAACGCCGAAAAAGTTGGCGTTTGTAAAGAACACTTCGCATCTGTAGCCGTCAAATTTCGGCTCGTTTATAATTTTTTCAACGATACTGTAAGCGGTAGCCACACTTGAGCCTACGCACATAACGTTCAGAAGAAGTTCATAAAAGCCTTTAGTAATAATTTTTACGGTGACGCTAAAAACAACCATCATTGCGGCAAATACAAGCGTTCTCAAAAGACCGATATAATTGCCGTAAACCAGCGCAACAACAGAGGTTATAAGTGTAAAAGCAGTAAGAATTATATTACCTTTATCGGCATAAATTTTATCTCTTGTGCCTTTTAATAAACAAAAGACTATACTTGTAGCGCCTATCACTATTCTTGCCGCAACGAAATGTATAAAACAGGAGAATGCCGCAAGAAGTATGAGAATCCGCGCCAAACGAACGTCTCTGTTAGGCCTTAACGAAACCGAATTCATAATTCATTATCTCCGTAGAATAAAACTATCTGTTACTATGATAATACTTTCTAAAAGAAAAGTCAATTATTTGTGATTTATACAGTCCCTTAACAAAGGGCATAAAGCTCACCATAACTGCTATAAAATAGAATACCGCGCCCTTATATCCGAACATTTCCATTCCGATTATAAGAGTAGCCAAAGGACATTTTGTAGCGCAGCAGAAAAGCGAAAGCATACCGACTGCCGCGGCAAATACGCCGTCCACACCTAAAACAGAAGACAAGGTAAAGCCAAGACAGGCGCCTATACAAAAGGTCGGAACAATTTCCCCGCCCTTAAAACCGCAGGAAACCGATATAACCGTAAACAAAATTTTAATTAAAAAAGCAAAACTGTCAACCTGTCCGCCGTTCATAATACGGTGGATAATATGAGCGCCCGTACCGTTATAATCGGTGCTTTTTGTCAGCAAGGTCAGAGCAATCAAAACAACTGCGCCTGAAAGAATTCTGAAATACGGGTTTTTTATAATTTTCGGTAAATATTTTTCTGCAAAGCTTAATAAATAGCAAAAGCAACCGCAGACAATCATACCCGCTAACGCTATTAGTGCAACCTTTAAAAAGTTTATTACCGTATACGACGGTATATTATAAACGCTGAAACGTTCTCCGTATTCACCCAACAAACGCGCCACAAAAACGGCGCTTAAAGAAGAAACTAAGGTGGGAAAAATCGCAGACAAAAACAGTCTGCCCACAACTGCAACCTCCAAGGCAAAAACACAGGTTCCCACGGGAGTGCCGAAAAGGGCGGCAAATAATGCGCCCATACCGCAGGCAGTGAGAATTTTTCCCTCATTTTCATTAAGTCCGAATACTTTTTTGAATATACCTGCAAAACCTCCGCCAAGCTGCAACGCCGCGCCCTCTTTTCCCGAAGAAGCGCCAAACGCCTGAGAAATCACAGTAGCGGTAAATATTGCAGGAATAATACGGGGCGAAACGCCCTTGCCTGTCAAAAGACTTTCTATAACCGCATCGGTACTGATTTTTTCTGTATTCAAAAGCCTGTACAAAAATATGGTAGCCACTGCACCCACGGGTAAAAGAAAAACCATAAAGCTGTTATTCATTCTTAAATTTGTTACAAAAGAAATCACTTTTGTAAAAAGTGCGCCAATACTACCGCAAACCGCGCCCATTAATAAGCCGAGCAAAAGCCATTTAATAATATATTTAAAGGTCTTTTTTATAACTATCTCACATTCCATAATTATCACCTCAACCAAAACAGTATAGCAGAAACCCTAAAAAAAATCAACAAGCAGAAACTTGTTGATTTTTTAAGTTATGTGTTTGAACTACTACATATTAAATCAACGGCATAGCCGTTGTATATCACCAATTCCGCAAGGAATTGCATATCATCAAAACTTTAGTTTTGTATATCATCATTGCGAAAGGTTTTTTGATACACGCTACGCGTGATGATATACAGTCCTTACGGACTGATGAGATACAAGGGCGACAAGTCGCCCTTGATGATATGCCATTGCTTTCGCAATGGATAAAAAAATCGACTTGCAAAAGCAAGTCGATTTTTTGGCGCAGAGAGGGGGATTCGAACCCCCGAACGGGTTTAAGCCGTTACACGATTTCCAGTCGGGCGCCTTAGACCAACTCAGCCATCTCTGCGTATGTTTGGCTGTGACTTAATGATTATATAATAACACTGTTAAAAAGTCAAGCCTTTTTTATTTTGTTTTTCAGTACAACGTCAAAACCGCTTCCACTCTTTTTTTAAGCATTTCTACAAGCTTATCAGGCGCTTTTACAATTATACTGTCTGAAAACTGAAGTATCCAGTTTACAAGTCCTTCGCTGAGATTTACGTCGGTAGAAAAGGTAAACCAGCCGTTTTCAAAATTTCTTATAAATATTTTATCAGAAAAACGGTCTACAACCTGTTCAAGTATTTCTTCCTTGCACTCAAACTCGATATTACACAGTTCACCCGTATACATTTGAAAGCTCTTCGAAGCATAATCAGCTATATCAAATTTATCGGTATAGCTACTAACCTCGCTGAAATGACGCGCGTTCTCTTTAGTAATGCTTATTTTACGGGCTCTGTCAAGGCGGATATGCATAAGATTATCGTATTTTTCGTTATTAGCAACAAGATAGTAATGCTCGTTCTGCCATATAAGCGCGTATGGGGATACCTTATATTCCTTGCTCTGCATAACTATTTTTCTGTCAGATGAAATTTTTCTCACAGAGTACACAAGGCTAACCTTTTTATTTTCGCTTATAGCTCTGGAAAGAGTATCTATATTATAATATATTTCCTCATTCTCGCACTTTCGTCCGTTGTCTATATAAAGACCCTTTTCCCTTTTACGTCTTTCGCCCTCACTAAGCATACCGTCAAGCTTTTTAACAAGCTCTCTGGTCTTTTTTACCGTTATAAAACTTGCCGCCTGTACGGCGTCGGTGAGCAGATATATTTCGGGAAGTTCAAAGAGCTTATCTACGAGATAATATCCCGCCTTTGGCGTACGGGTAAAAATTATATCACATCCGTAATCTATAAGAGCATCTATACCTCTGTAAACAGCCTTACGCTCAACCTCAATGCCCATAGAACTAAGCTTCTCGATAATTTCTACCGCATTTACAGGATTTTCTTCATCAGAATAGTTTTTAATAATGTCAAGTATAGCAATCTCTTTTAATTGCTGTCCTTTTGCTTTTGGCATTTCTCATACTCCTCTTTAAATTCTTCGCTACTCATAATCCGTCCAAAATAATCAAGCATTGCATTAGCCGACATATTCGTGGGAAGCCTGAAATATTTAAGCAGTTCTTCCCTTTTTAGCGCCGCGCCGTCATTTCCCGAAAGCCCAAGCGCATAAAACAGGGCTTTGGTAACGGTTTTTTCGCTTCTTTTTTCAGTAAACTCACCGTTTATCCCTGCTTTTAAAAGCGCATCCTTTATAACTTCCTCGCTAAGTCCCTCAACGCCTAAAAAGCCTTCGGCGCTGTGTTTATTTTTTCTTTTTTCCTTGCCTTTTATCTGCGGAAGATAGACCTGTATAATCTCGCCCTCAGCCACAACGCCTTTCAGGTGTGAACGTATAACCATACCTGCGCTGTCGCTGTCTGTCATTATAATAATTCCGCAGTTTTTTGCAAGTGTTCTAATTAAGTCTGTTTTTTCTTTATCCTTAAATATTCTGAAGCCGTCTGTTGATATTATATAGGCATCAATAAAGTTTTCAATATTGATTTTATCGTATTTCCCCTCAACAATTACGGTCTGCTTAATTTTTATCAATGGACTCACCCTTTGACGCTATATAGGAAAGACGTACAATAAGCTCTTCAAGGACAATTCTGTCCTCACCCGAAAAGCTTTTGAGCATATTATCTGCTCTGCAAAGCTCGTCAATACTAATTTTAAGTTGTTTGACAGTAAGTATGGAAAGGTTTTTAACAGCCTTATCAATGAGAAAGCTTCTGCCTGAATACCCGAATTTTTCTATAAACTCAGCCATATTCGTCCCGTCTTTTTTGGCGGCATAAACCCTGAGCGCATCAACATAAACGCTTGACACGGTGCTGAGAATCATAAGAGGTTTAATTCGCATATAAAGAAGCTCGTCAAGCAGTGTCAAAGCGCCGCCTACGTCTTTACCTATAATTTTTGCAGACAAATCGTAAATAGACTGTTCAATATTCTGTATACAAATCTTCTTTATAAGAGGTATGTCAATGCTTCCGCTTTTCTTATAGGCGCAAAGCTTTTCAATCTCGTTGATGATAGTATCGGTATCACTGGACACGTAATCAATAAAAAATCTTGCTACATCGCTACGCATAGAACAACCGCGTTTTTCACAGGCGCCAATTACTGTTTTAACAAGCTCACCTGTCTGACGGTGATTAATAAGCACTGCCCTGCCTCCGCATTTTTCGGTAGCACTCACAAGCTTTTTAAAGCGGTCGGGTAATTTTTTTAAGTCAAAATCTATAGCAGTGAAAAGCAAAACAACGACACAGTCCTCACTTTTTTCTCCGCATATCTGAAGAAGCTTTTCAAAATCCGAAGCCGAGCAATCAAGGAAATCGTAATCCTCAATAAGAATACATTTTTTATCTGCCATAAGAGGCAGCTGTTCCTTAGCGTCGTATACCTCCTGTAAGGAACATTCCCCTACGAATTTTTGAAAATTAAATATATCCTCAGTATCCACTACCGCATTTACAATATTCAGAGCGTTCTGTCTTTTTAAATATCCGTCATTTCCGTAAATGATATAACAGGGGGCAAAAGCCGAAAGCTTAATATCGTTTTTAATATGAGATTCATTGCATACTGCCATTATTTTCGCCCCTTTATGATTTTAATTAATTGTTTGTTTTTTATAATCCAGAAAAGTGATATCAATATAACTATAAGTACGGCTAAAAGCCGACTGTTTCTGAAAGGAATTACGGAAACAGGCATTTTATTTGCCAGTTCCACTATAAAAATAAAATAATCCGCCGATTTATCGGCAATAAAAAGCAATACTGTTCTGATAAAAGGTATAAACCCAAACGCTACGCCTAAAACACTCAGCACAAGCATTGCGGTAGACACAAAAGAAATTAAAACATTAACCAGAATTGCATAGGTGGATATATACCCAAAGTTGTAAACTACAATAGGTATCGTAGCTATATATGCCGACAATGACACCGAACAGGCTGAAACTATTTCCTGTGTTAAGACGTTAAGCTTTTTAGTTGCAGTGAGATAAAATCCTATTTTTTCAGACAACACAAGAATTCCAAAAGTAGAAGCAAAGGAAAGCCCGAACACCACGCTATGTACTGCAAAAGGATGTATAAAAAGCACTATTATCACAGCATCTGCAAGACAAAGAAGTGAGTTTGTTCTTCTTAAAAGCCGTCTGTACACCATAATAACAACGTACACTATACCTGCTCTCAGCATTGACATACTGAAACCGCAAACGCACATCATAATAAAGAGAAAAAGAAGCAGTATTGTATCCTTTAGAAAATCATTGCATTTAATAAAATTTAAAAGCTTAAAAAGAAATCCGCAAAGTATAGAAAGATGCATACCGGAAACTACAAGAACGTGGCTTACACCTGCAACCTTCACCTTTTCATAAAGGTCGTCGCTAAGAATAGTTCTGTCACCCGTCATAAGCGCTAAAAGAACACCGCCGTTTTCGGTATTATTTTCAAGACAGTTCTTTATATAACCGTTCACCTTTCCCGCAAGAGCGTAAATCCCCTTACTTCTTCCGATTACCGCAAGATTCTCTGTCACTTCACCCACAGTGAAAATATTTTCACTGTAATAGGAAAGCGCGGTTTCTTCGTTTTTAAAGTCAGAAAGCAAAATATCTGCAGATATCTTATCGCCCACAGCAAGTCCCGACACTCCGTCACCTTTAAAACTTATAACACTTCCCTTTTTGACAGTTCCTCTACGGCTGTCCTTTACCACTACGTTACATCTTCCAAAGCTGTCGGTATCGTCAAAATAATCAGCGTTTTGCATAACCACCGCCGTTATGGTTTCCGGCTCACCGCAGTTACGGTGTGAATTTTCAACCTCTACTGTTAAAACGAAAAGAATTCGCACACAAAACGTTCCCAGTATTATTAAGCTTAAAAGCAAACCCCATTGCTTTTTAAATACGCAAACCACTCCGCCCAAAGCAAAAAGCAAGACGGCAGTAATCAGATAAAATATCTGACCGGCCGTCTTTAAAGCAAAGGATAATAAAAGCATACACACGGCCGTAGGCAAAGCGTATGGAAACAGCTTGTTTGCGCCTGTGGTTTTATTTGAAAAATAGCGGTAGCTTTTCAAGGTAAATTATGTCAGTTCTGTCAGCGGCGTCACCCTCAGCAAGAAACGCGCAGGAAGCGGCTTCTATTCCACCTGCTTCGCTAACAAGCTTTCTCGTTGCGGCAAGAGATTCTCCCGTGCTTATAACGTCGTCTACGATAAGCACTCTTTTTCCTTTAAGAAGATTTACCTCAGTTTCGCCAAGATACAGTTCCTGTTCCTTCGCAGTAGTAATTGAGCGGACGCAAACCTTTAAAGGATTTCTCATATAAACCTTAACGCCTTTTCTTGCGATTATATAAGGCTTACCCGACTGTCTTGCCATCTCATAAGCAATAGGAATACTTTTTGCTTCGGGAGTAAGAATAACGTCAAACGCAGGAACCTTTTTAAGAAGCTCCTCGCTTCCCTTTACGGTAAGCTCTGTATCGCCGAAAATAATAAAAGCCGCAATATCAAGCTTATCGCTTACGGGAAACTTTTCCAACTTTCTCTCAAGTCCCGCAATTTTCATAGTATAAAAATCAGACATCTTTTCCACCTACTAAGACAAATTTATCAGCCCGGAGGCCAAGCAAGATTTCTTCTGGCAAGTAAATGAAAGTGTATATGACCTACAGTCTGTCCTCCGTCCTCGCCACAGTTGTTTACTACTCGAAATCCTTTTTCAAGCTTTTCCTGTTCAGCAATTTTAGCGACCGCCTCAAACACCTTAGCAACAAGAAAGCTGTTATCACTGTTTATCATATCAGCGCCGCTTATATGCTCCTTAGGAATGATTATACAGTGAAAAGGAGCCTGAGGGTCTATATCCAAAAAAGCGTATACGAATTCATCCTCGTAAACCTTTGTGGAGGGAATCTCACCCGCCGCTATTTTACAGAACAAACAATCCATATTTATTCTCCTATCATATCTTTAACAAGCTCGGTTACAGCATCAATAGCCTTTCCTGCAAGGGCAACATCTTTACCGCCTGCCATCGCAAAATCAGGACGTCCGCCGCCCTTACCTCCTGCAATCTCAGCAACGCTTCTGACAAGATTACCCGCACTGACACCCTTAGCTACAGCCTCTTTTCCGCAAGCCGCGCAGAAGGTAAGCTTTCCGTCATTTACGCCTGCAAACACAGCAATAGCCAAAGGATTGTCACCCTTAACCTTTTCTGCCATACTTCTAAGTTCCTCACTGCCCGTTCCCTCAAGAACTGCAGAGACAACCACGGTATCGCCTATAGTAACGGCATTTTTAATGATATCGTCAAGCTTTCCACCTGCAAGTTTTGCTTCAAGAGCGGCAATCTTCTTGTCTTTTTCCTTATTTTCCGCCACAAGAGAAGCAGTTTTTGTTGCAAGTTCTTCTATATTACCGCATTTCTGCACAGCGGCTGCGGCATCAATAATTTCTTTATAGTGAATAAGTGTATCAAGAACGCCCGTACCCGTTACAGCCTCAATTCTTCTCACACCTGAAGCAATACCCGACTCAGAAATAATTCTGAACAGACCGATTTTTGCGGAATTATCAATATGTGTACCACCGCAAAGCTCAACAGATTTATCAGAAACTGCAACAACCCTTACAACGTCGCCGTACTTCTCGCCAAACAGTGCCATTGCGCCCATTTTCTTTGCTTCTTCAATAGGCATTTCGCGGTTATCAACCTCTATACCTGCAAGTATAACAGCGTTTACATAGGTTTCAACCTCGTTGATTTCATCCTCTGTCATAGCAGAAAAATGAGTAAAGTCAAATCTTACTGCCTTATCATTTACAAGCTGACCAGCCTGTTCAACGTGAGTTCCAAGCACCTTTCTCAGCGCCGCCTGTAAAAGATGCGCCGCAGTATGATTTCTCTTTATAGCATTACGTCTTGCAGTATCAATAACACCCTTAACGGCATCTCCTACAGAAAAGCTTCCCTTTTCCATAGTACCGAAATGCATAAACACTCCGCCGTTTTTGGTGGTATTTTCAACCACGAAACAGCCGTTTTCATTTTCGATAATACCCGTATCTCCAACCTGTCCGCCGCTTTCAGCATAGAAACAAGTTGTATCGAGAACGATAACGCCCTTTTGACCCTCGTTTATACTGCCTGACTGTTCGCCCTCAAGAGCGATACCTACAACACTACCGCTGCAAACCTCGTCGGTATAGCCAACAAAAACAGTTTCGCTCAGATTGTCAAAGGAAATACCGTCGCTCTTCCAGGACTGAGCATCCGACGCCTTTCTACCCTCTCTTGCCTTTTGTCTTTGCTCCTGCATAAGCTTATTGAAGGTTTCTTCGTCAACGCTCATATTCTTTTCACTGAGTATATCTTTTGTAAGGTCAAGTGGGAAGCCGTAAGTATCGTAAAGGCGGAAAGCGTCCTCGCCCGATACAACACCGCCGTTTTTGGTAAGCTCGGTAATAATAGCAAGACCTTGGTCGATGGTTTTTGAGAAAGCGGCTTCCTCAGTAGCAAGAACCTTTTTAATAAGAGTTTCCTTTTCACCAAGCTCGGTATAAGCATTAACGTTTTCTTTAATTACGGCATCGCACATTTCCACAAGGAAAGGACGGTTAATACCAAGCATTTTTCCGTGACGCGCGGCTCTTCTTATAAGACGGCGAAGCACGTAGCCTCTACCCTCGTTAGAAGGCATAATACCGTCGCTAATCATAAAGGTAGCGGCGCGGCTATGGTCTGTAACGGCGCGGATAGAAATATCGTTGCCGCTGTCTTTACCGTAGGTTTTACCTGAAATCTGGCAAACCTTATTTAGTATATTTCTGATGGTGTCAACCTCAAACATATTGTCAACACCCTGCATAACACAGGCAAGTCTTTCAAGACCCATACCCGTATCAATATTTTTATGCTCAAGCTCGGTATAGGTGCCGTCGCCCATATTGTTGAACTGTGAAAATACGTTGTTCCAGATTTCCATATATCTGTCACATTCACAGCCGGGTTTACAGTCAGGACTGCCGCATCCGTATTTAACGCCTCTGTCGAAATAAATTTCGCTACATGGACCGCAGGGACCTGTTCCATGCTCCCAGAAGTTATCGGCTTTACCGAGACGAACTATATGGCTTTCATCTACACCGATTTTATCTCTCCATATAGCGTAAGCCTCATCGTCTTCTTCGTAAATAGAAGGCCAGAGAAGCTCTTTTGGAATTTCCAAAGTTTCGGTAAGGAATTCCCACGCCCAAGATATAGCCTCTTCCTTAAAATAATCGCCGAAAGAGAAGTTACCGAGCATTTCAAAATATGTACCGTGACGCGCAGTATGACCTACACGCTCAAGGTCAGGCGTACGGATACACTTCTGACAGGTAGTAACACGGTTTCTGGGTGGAGTTATTTCACCTGTGAAATACTTTTTCATAGGCGCCATACCCGAATTAATAAGCAAAAGGGATTTATCGTTATTAGGCACTAAAGAAAAGCTGCCAAGACGTAAATGTCCCTTTCCTTCAAAAAAAGAAAGATATTTTTCTCTGAGTTCATTAAGAGAAGTCCACTGCATTTCAAATTCCTCGCAATCAATCCAATAAAAATTTAAACATACACATTAATTATACTTATTATAATAACATTTGTCAACCTATTACTGCTCAGAATATTTATCCCAAAGCAGTAGCAATATAACTGAAAATCTGGGCGGCGGTAACGGTAGAATTGGCACTGTCCTCTACAAGCACTGCCACCACGTACGAAGGTTCTTCCACTGGAAAAAATCCGCAGAACCAGGAATGTGTTTTAACCGTACCGTCACTGTTTTTCCAGCCCGTCTGCGCAGTAGAGGTTTTTCCCGCAACACTCACTCTGTCGCTGAAAGCCGCCTTTCCCGTACCCTCGTTAACCACGTCAACAAGATAGCTTTTTAAAATTTGCGACTGCTGTTTACTCATAGCTTTGGTTGGTGGCTGTTCATCTGTTTTTTCAGTGATAATCGCATTCTCCATAACACCCTCGATAATAGACGGTATATGATAAACTCCGTCACAGGCAATAGCTTCATAAAGAGTAAGCATTGAAACGGGGGATGCCAGAAGTTCTCCTTGTCCTATAGAAAAATTAGCAAGTGCTCTTTCTGAAGAAAGCGTACTTCTTGACGGTATTTTTTCTCCCTTCGTAGAAATACCGTTGCAAAGGGTTTTATTAATACCAAAACCGAATAGCGTTGCCGTTTCATAAATTTTATCCGCGCCCTGCATTAAAGCGAAGCGGTAAAAATAACTGTTACAGGACTGAGTAAGCGCTTCTCTCATATCAACCGTCCCGTGTCCGCTTGACTTATGACAGGCAAAATGATTGCCGTCTATAAGCACACTGCCGCTACATTCAACCGTTAAGTCGCTGTCAGCATTTGCTACCGCAATGCAAGGCTTAAAGGCTGAGCCTACGTTATAACCCTGTAAGGCTCTGTTTAAAAGAGGCGAGGACTCCGACGACATAACTTCCTCTACTGCAGAGGGATTATACGAAGGCTTACTTACCATAGCCCTGATTTTTCCCGTCCCCGCCTGACCGACAACCACCGCCCCTTTGCTTAAATCCTTGGTTGCGTTTTCCACAGCAATCTGTACGTTTTTATCTATTGTGGTTATAACGCCGCTTGTGGAAAGTCGGTCCTGCTCCACTTTAGGCTCTATCCCGCTCAGAACTCTGCCGTATGCATCGGTATAAAGTCTTACGGAAATTTTACTGTCACTGTATAAATACTCGTCCATAGCCTTCTCAAGCCCCGTAACACCGTGAAAGGACGAATCGGTATAACCAAGCAAATGTGCGCAAAAGCTGTCCTCACCTTTAAGCACGGGTACCTTTAGGTTTATAATTCCCGCGCAGTTCATTTCATTTTCGGTTTCGATTACCGCCGCTTTTCTGTTTCGCAGTTTACCGAGAACACTTATTTTTTCATCTCCCGTAAGCACACTTTTACAGTAGCTTATTGTCTGCTCCGAGGGAGTTATCACCGCATAATTTTTTATTTTTTCACCCGTAAGAGCAACTCCGTTACAGTCGAATATTCTGCCTCTGTTCTGAGAAACGGTAATAACCGTACTGTTATTTTCCGCCGCGGCGGCAATACTGCCGTCGTCGTTAATAACCGCTACTCTTACAGAGCCGATAAGAAACAAGGTAAGTATACATACGAAAAGAAGTACCGTTCTCAGTCCGTTAATCATAAAAAAATCACCCCGAATAGTTTTTACTCGGGGCGAAAATTTATTCGTTTTTCATTCTGAGAAGTGAGCCGACGGGGGCCTTTCTTTCACAAGGAATTTTAATGGTCATCATTGGGTGCGGAGCGTTATCTATAGCGACACCGTCACCGTCGTAAAGCTCATTTGCCGTAAAAACAAAAGGTTCCTCTTTTACGCAAAGACAGTCAAATTCCTGTCCTACGTAAAATTTATTTTTCATAATAGCCACAATACAGCCGTTTTCATAACCTGTCACAACAGCCGCAACGCTGTAATCCCTTACGTAACCTGCGCTCTGGTAGGTCTGAGAGGGCTGTCCGAAATAAAAACCTGTACTGTAGGGACGGTGGCTGATTTTTTCAAGTTCATCTGCTATCCATTTTTCAAGCTCCCACTCACCCTCAGTATTCTTAAGGCTGTCAAGGGCGGCTCTGTAAGCGTTGGTGGTAACCGCAACGTAATAATGAGATTTAGCTCTACCCTCAATTTTTATGCTATCTATACCAATCTCTGCCATTTTGTCAAGATAGGGTGCCATACACATATCGTTAGCATTAAGAATATAGCTTCCCTTGTCCGTTTCGGTTATATCAAAATACTGTCCCGGTCGCTTTTCCTCCATAAGAGAATAATGCCATCTGCAAGGCTGTGCGCAATCTCCCCTGTTAGCATCTCTGCCCGTCATATAGCTTGAAAGTAAGCATCTTGCAGAAAAGGAAACACACATAGCGCCGTGAGCAAAGCACTCTATTTCAAGCTCTTTCGGTGTTTTCTCTCTTATTTCCTTTATTTCGCTTAAAGAAAGTTCTCTTGCAAGAACAACCCTCTTTGCGCCCATCTCGTAAAATGCATTAGCGGTAACATAATTGCATATACCCGACTGAACGGATATATGCAGTTCAACGTCGGGAGCGTGTTTTCTAACAAGAGTAGCTGTACCGATATCACTTGCTATAATAGCGTCAACCTTGATTTTCTGCAAAAACTCAAGAAAATCAGGCAGTCTACTCATTTCCTCGTTATGAGGCACGACGTTACAGGCAACGTGTACCTTTACACCGTGAGAATGGGCGTACTCTACGCCCTTAATTAAATCCTCTTCGCCAAAGTTTGTGGCGGCGGTTCTCATTCCGAATTCCTCTCCCGCAAGGTAAACTGCATCGGCGCCGTAATCAACGGCGGCAATAAGTCTTGTCAAATCCCCTGCAGGACATAAAAGCTCAGGTATTTTTTTAATCGAAGTATTCATATATCCAGTTATTTTCCTGTCTTAAACGATTTATAGTTGCATTTTGTTCTTCATAGGTTTTATGAAAATAGAATTTACCCTTACTGTCGGTAACGAAATAAAAATACTCTTTGAAGTTTTCTTCAGGGTAAAGCACAGCCTTGATAGCCGATATACCGGGTGAGCAAAGAGGCCCCGGCGGAAGTCCCTTTACGTTGTAGGTATTATATCTTCCGTCGTCAGTTTCGAAGGCATCACCGTAATAGCAGGTAGGCGATGAGCCAAGAGTTGAGCCGCTACTTAGTCTGTTATAGAAAACAGCAGCTACCTTTGACATACTACCCGTATCAAGTCCCGACTCCATTTGCACGATAGAGGCAAGGGTCAGCACCTCATTTACGCTCATATCAAGTTCCTTTGCTCTTTTGAGCATATCCTCGGTAAAGGCGCTTTCCATTCTTGCCATCATTTTCTTAACAGCAAGAGCGGCGCATTCTTTAGAGTCGTAAAAATAGAACTCATAAGTATCAGGAAAAAGATATCCCTCAAAGGTGTGATAGGTATTCTCACTGTCGGCAGAGGCGGATATTTTACCGTCACCTACAGTATTTTTAAGTGCTTCAAAAAAGTCCTCTTTTTTACATACTCCTGCCTTTTCGAGCAGGGTCGCAATACCCGGTACGGTAACGTCCTGTCCGTTTACGTCCTTGGTATAGTCCGAAATTGACGTACCTTCAGGAATAGTAACCTTTACACTCTCTGCAACGGCGCCCTCGGTCATAAGCTTCTGAGCTATATCCTCATAGGAGCTTTTTGCAGGTATATCGTACACACCGTACTTAAAGGAAGCGTCATAGCCTTTAATACGGCTATATATTCTGAAATAGAGAGAGCCTTTTATAACGCCCTCGTTTTCAAGGATTTCTGCAACCTGTGAAGCAGGTGTACCCTTATTTATAGTTATATTTTTGTCGGTTTTAAGAAAAACACCGTTCATATCGCAAAGGATAAAGGTTGCAAAGCCGACCATAATACCTATTACTGCCGCCGCTGTGGCAACAATAATATAAAGCGCCTTACGGTTTTTCTTTTGTGGCTGTTCCTCTTGTACCAAAGGTTGTTCCGCTACTTCGCTGACTACCTCGTTAACGGACTGTTCATCAGTTAATTCTATTTCTTTGTTTTCATCCATTCTAATCACCGCACATCATCATTGAGTCTTCAAGCTTATGGGTAGACCTTCCTGTCAATTTCTCAGCTAAGGTGAAGCCGAAACGGTATGCCGCGCCCGGACCCCAAGCAGTAATGACAGTGGGACAGCCTTCGCTTACGACAACAGGCTGATTTTTATAAACGCCGTCTATTCCCTGCTCAAAAGAGGGATAGCAGGTAAACTCTCTGCCATTTAACACATCAAGCTTTCCAAGAACAGAAGGGGCGGCGCATAGAGCAGATATAAGTATTCCCTTTTCGCAACAGTTTTTAATAAGACTGCAAAGCTGTTTGTTTTCGCCAAGATTCGTTGTGCCCGGCATACCCCCCGGAAGTACAACAGCCTCAATATCGTCAAAGTCACATTCGCCTATCTGCTTGTCCGCAGTAATAGAAATACCGTGACTTCCCGTAACGGTTTTCCCCGTAACTCCTACAGTGGTAACAGGAATTTCCATTCTTCTTAAAATATCAATAGGCGCAACTGCTTCCATTTCTTCAAAGCCATCAGCTAAAAACACGTATACCATTTTTATCCTCACAGTACCGACAAGGCTTCCTTTAAAACCTCGTCAGCTATATCCTCAATAGTTCTTGCCTGTCCGTCTTTAGCACAGCAGATAGTATCCCAACCCGAATAATTTGCTGTAAAAACAGCCGACCTTCTGCAATGCTCAAGATAAACCGTATCTCTTTCGTGGATATCCTTTTTATCCTCGTCGCCCTTGTATCTCCCCGTCATAAGCTTCTGTGAAACTTCAATAGGCATATCAAGGAAAATAACCTTATCAGGCTTTGGAATTCCCATTTTATTATATTCAAAATCATAAAGCCAATTAAGGAAAGCTTCCCACTTATCCTCACTCAGCTTTGAATTCTGATGAACGGCGTTGGAGGTAACGTATCTTCCCGCTATAATCACACCGCCGTTATTATAGTATTCTCCCCAGTATTTCTTATAGGAAGCGTATCGGTCAACAGCGTAAAAGGTTGAAGCGGCATAAGCGTTTACGTCGTCAGGCTTACTGCCGAATTCTCCTCCAAGATACATTTTGACAAGAGTGCTGGAGGGATGCTCGTAATCGGGAAAAGACACGGTTTTGCAGTCAATCCCCTTTTCTGTCAGATTCTTATAAAGAAGCTCAAGCTGTGTTGATTTACCGCTTCCGTCAAGACCTTCAATTACTATAAGTTTTCCCATTATATTTCTCCGTCTTTAATTTTCTGTGTAAGCTCTTTCATTTCCTTTGCTCTGCCACAGCTCATTTTACCCTCTGGACAGGGTCCTGAAACACAGGGTGGTCCTGCTTTTTTGAAAAGCTGCGGCGCAACACCGTAAACAAGAGACAGCATTTGATTGGCTACATCTCTTATTTCCCACTGAGCACGGCTACAGCAACGGTGATGAAAGAAATTAAGAAGAGAACGTGTATTCATAGTAACGATCATTTTAGTTTCACAAGCGTTTGGAAGAACAAATCGGGCGTCCTCAATAGCCTTTTTCTCAGCCGCTCTGTTAGCTGCCTTTTCTTCCATACCGTCTGCTAACATATCCTTTAAATGCTTTGCCTTTAATACGGCGGTAATTTTATCGTAATCCTCCTGATCGCGTTTCATAGCGTTCTCAAAAATACTGAGTGCCTCAGGGCAGCTTTCAATTTCAGGAGGCAGTACGTAGCCAAACTGCTTTTCGGTTACGTAACGCTGACTCTGTACCGAAAAGGAAGCGATACGGTGTCTTGTAATCTGAGCAAGTAAAGCGCGGGAAACACCTTCGATACCAAATGTGAAATAAGCATGTTCAGTCGGACTTTCGTGACCGAGAGAGCTGAGCATATCAACAAACTCAGCCGCCTTTTCTTCGGTAAGTCCCTCGCGTACAGTGTCAATACTTGCAGGGCTGTAGCATAGCTTTGCCGCACTGGCTATAGTTATTTCAGGGTCTGGAGTATAGGTCAAAAGAGTCACTTTAGGCATATTATAAACCTCCGTTTTAAGTAATCGATTACGTCTTTGACTATTATACCAAAACCTTTCAACATATTCAATT
Source organism: Acutalibacteraceae bacterium (assembly GCA_036307305.1). Lineage (GTDB taxonomy): Bacteria > Bacillota > Clostridia > Oscillospirales > Acutalibacteraceae > SIG607. The sequence continues at coordinate 49,465 of JAXJXV010000020.1, read as the reverse complement.
AATTTTTTACTAAAACCGTCGAAAAAACACTTTATTATTTTCAGATAGTGTGTTATTATATAGATAAAGGAAATTTTGGGAGGATTTTTTTATGGCAAGTTTTGATTTAAAACACACACCCTATGGCGATTTAGCGATTGTTAGTATGCGTGGTTGCGAGGATATAGCCTCTAAGGTTGACTATTATCTTCAGCAATGGCGCGGTACTCCTGCTGAAAACAGCTTTGTAGTTCGCGCAAACTGTCCACGTTTCGGTACAGGCGAAGCAAAGGGTGTATTAAACCACACAGCGCGTGGTCTTGACGCGTACATTATCTGCGATTGCTTTAATCACGGCGTAACCTATAAAATGTACGGACAGGAAGTTCCTATGAGTCCTGACGACCACTTTCAAGATTTAAAAAGAATCATTGCCGCTTTCGGCGGAAAAGCAAGAAGAATAACAGTTATTATGCCTATGCTTTACGAAGGCAGACAGCACAGAAGAAGCACTAGAGAGTCTATGGACTGCGCTCTTGCATTACAGGAGCTTGTTAATATGGGTGTTAAAAACATTATCACCTTTGACGCTCACGACCCAAGAGTAAACAACGCTATTCCACTTGACGGATTCGACAATGTACAAGCCACCTATCAGATGATAAAGGCTCTTCTCAAAAACGTTCCCGACGTTAAGCTTGATAAAGACCACACTATGATAGTTTCTCCTGATGAGGGCGGTATGGGAAGATGTATTTACTATTCCTCTGTTCTCGGTCTTCCTCTTGGTATGTTCTACAAGAGAAGAAACTACTCTGTTATAGTAAACGGTAAAAACCCCATCGAAGCTCACGAATTCTTGGGTAACGACGTTAAGGGCAAAGACCTTATTATTGTTGACGATATGATTTCCTCAGGCGAGTCTATGCTTGACGTTTCTGCCCGTCTTAAAAAGGAAGGTGCAAAGAGAGTATTCATCTTCTCCACATTTGGACTTTTTGTTGACGGCTATGAAAAATTTGATGAGTACTATAAAAACGGTATGATTGACAAAATCTTCACCACCAATCTTATTTATAACGAGCCTGAGCTTCTCACAAAAGAATGGTACTGCAACGTTAATATGGCAAAATATATTGCACTTTTGGTTGATACCCTTAACCTTGACAATTCAATCAGTGAGCTTTTAAATCCCATTGACCGTATTAAGAATATTGTAAAAAAATATAACGAAAACGGAAAAATCTAAATAAAAAACGGTATTTTTCAAGACCGTTTTTTAGGAGTCTATTATGCTTATACAAAAGGAAATACCCAGATACAAAGGCTTTAATATAATCGATTTGTTTATTTCGGAAACTTCTGTCTGGTTTGATAAAACGCGTCACGGATTTATCAAAGAAGTAGATTTTAAAAGACTTAGCGAGTGGGGATTCAACTACGTCAGAGTTCCCGTATCCTACAGAATATGGTCTACCGCTCAGGACCCTTATACCATTGACGAAAACAAACTGGCAGAGCTTGACAAAGCGGTAGAATATGCAGAGAAATATAACCTGCATATTAATTTAGGCTTTCATAGAATACCTGGTTATTGCATAAATGACGACGAACCTGTTAAAGAGCCGTACAACCTTTGGGAAAGTGAAGAAGCCTTAAAGGCTGCCGTTTTTCAGTGGCAGTTTATTGCCGAAAGATACAAGCATATAGACAGTCAGCGTCTTTCCTTCAACATTTTAAACGAGCCTAAATGGGACCTTGCTGAATGGAAGGTTGTAAAAGTAACCGCCGCTCTCGTTAATGCAATAAGAGAAATCTCCCCCGACCGTACACTCCATATAGACGGTATTCACAGCGGAAGCTTTCCCTGCACAAGCTATATGAGGGCAGACGTAGAAAACTGTGTATATACCTGCCGCGGATATCAGCCCGCTTCTCTTACTCATTATAAGGTTGAAGGAATGCCCGAAAGTGACACTCCTCCCCTATGGCCAAACGAAATACAAATGTTACACAACACAAAAAATATATGGAACAAAGCCAAAATCGACCAGTATTTTGACCTTTGGGCAGCATTATCCAACGTATATAAAAGAGGCGTTATATGCGGTGAATGGGGTTGCTACAATAAAACTCCCCACGGCACCTTTCTTTCCTGGGCAGAGGATATGCTCACTTCTATGAAAGAACGTAACATCGGTTTTTCTTACTGGTGTATGCGCGGTCATTTCGGAATTATTAACAGCGAGCGAAGCGACGTAGAATACGAGGTTCTTGAAAACGGAGACAAGCTCGACAGAAAGCTTTTAGAGCTTTTGCAGAAATATTAAATTAAAAAGTGACAACGAAAATCAATTTCGTTGTCACTTTTTTTAAAGAATATATACCCCTATACCGTATCCTGTTTTCCCCCCTGCCAGTAAATGCTTCTTATACGCTCTCTGTAAAGAAGTTTTTTCAGGCAAATACTCAGGACGGGATTCATAGGTTCCGAAAATTCTGTATAAATCACCGTTATTCTTTTTAATCCCATAGCCAAGATAATCAAATATCTTCATAAACCGATAAATATTACTCGTTTTTTCAAGCATTTGCTCATGCTCAGGGTAAAGAAGCCACGAAGAGCATTTAAATGCAAACGGCTCGCCGATAATACCCTTATAAAATTCCTTAGCCATTTTAAAGGATTCCATAACAAGCTCTGTGCTTAACGGCTGACCCGAAGCAGGTATATGAACGTTAAGCACCTTTGTGTCGGGAGTAAGCACCTTACCGTCCTTTTCATAGTCCAGACCGAAATTTATAATTTCATACTGAAGTCTGCCTATTCCAAAACGCTCCATACGAACAAAACCTATACACCACGGCGCACATTCGGTACCGATTATACACTTTATATTTTTCAAGATTTCCATCTGATAACGAAAGTCTTTTACAGTCGTATCAAAAATCTCATCAGATATGCCCTTTTCATTATAACGTTCCTTAAGCTTTCTTGTGAACATAATAAAAATAAGCAATTCGGCTGTATACTCATAAATATATATTTCTTTTGCCGCCTTATCTACAAGGTCAATAACATCATTGTATTCACAGTTAATATTTTCCTCGTATAAAGCCAAAGCCTTATCAAAGCACTCCTTGGCAAAATCACTGGACTGAATTTTATCATAACAGGAAAGAAGATAATCACTATCCTCTTTGGTATATTCATATTTTTGAAAAAACTTCTCAAGATAACTACGCATAACAACGCCTCCTTTATTTGCTTTTATTATAACACTTATTTTTTCTTTTGTAAACAAAAAAATGATGGTTTTAACCATCATTTTTTCGCTTATAAATAAACCCCGTAAACAAGTACCTGATAATTATCGTTTAAACTTTCAAAAATAACCTTTTTGACCTTTTTTTGTGATGATAATACAAGGTCAGCTCTGTTTATAATATAATTCTCATGATTTTTATCATAGGAGAAACGGGCAAATTCCGTAGCATTTTGCGCAACGGGATTAATTCTTGAAGAAGAAAGGGTTGTATGAACCGTTGTAAGCTCCATTCCGTTTTTAAGAATGAAAGACTCATTTGCGTCCTCACACTCAACGGTCACCTTTACCGCTTCTTCACCGTATTTTCCACAAAGCGGATAGCCGTAAGGAGCGCTGACACAGCCTATAACCGTAACGGCATTCGTTTCCTTTAAGCCCATAAAAACAGGTGAGTTTCCCTTGCTGATTACAGCAGGGACTTTCAGCATACCGTCAAGCTCTTCCTTTTGAAGAACGGCGCCTACTGTGATCCTGCGTCCTCTCATACGCGAATGATAGCTTGGAATATTCTCTGCCAATTTTTCCTTAAAGGCTTCAAAATTCCCCGCATTCTCACAGGACATAGGGGTTTTATTAAGACTGTCACTAAGAGTAAATTCGTACATATCTTCACACTTTAAGGTTTTACCGAAGTTTGCAATAGCGTCACAGAAAGGCTTGTAAATCATAGTAGGATTTCTGTATTTATCTACAAGAGCTTCCTTTAATGCGCCGTCGATACAGGCGGGTCTTCCGCGGTTGAAATCGTTAAGCTCAGCCCAGTACCATATACTTTCTCCCGCTAACGCTCCCTCATCGCTGTTAGCCTCGTAAAGACTGTACATACTGTTCATAAAATCAGTAAGCAAATGAGGATTATCGTATACAAAATATCCGCCCCATTCGGTAAACATAAGCGGTTTATCATTAAGCAACTGCGCACTCTTTAAGGAACGGGCAAAGGTATCTGAGTATGGATGCATTGTATAGAAATCAAAACCGCAGATATTATAGTATTTAAGGGTATCCTCGTCACTCATACAGTTAGCTCCCGACACAAGACGGGTAGGGTCAAGTTCCTTGCATACCTGTGCGCTGTCTTTAAGAAACTGCTCGGTAAAACGGCACTCGTTAAAGGAAAGCCAGAAAATAATACTTGCATGATTTCTGTCTCTAAGTATTGTTCTGCGAAGCACCTCAAGGCTACCTGCGCTAATTTCAGGGTCGGAGGTATCAGACCACCAGAGTCCAGGTTCTTCACTTACCATAAGTCCCAGTCTGTCGGCAATTTCCAGAGTCTGCTTACAGTGAGGATAATGCACAAGACGAACAAAATTACAGCCTGTTGATTTAATCATCAATAGGTCTTTTTCTATTTGCTCTATAGTAGGTACGTGACCGCTGTCAGCTACCATTTCATGTTTGCAGACACCTTTGACAAACAGTTCCTCACCGTTAAGCACGAAACGGTGTCTGTTACACTTAAACTCTCTGAAACCTACTTTACAGTTATATTCGTCGGTTAAAACTCCGTCACAGTAAAGCTTTACGTTAAGCGCATAAAGAGTAGGTTTTTCAGGTGACCAAAGCTGAACGTTTTCAACCGTTCTTGTTATAGTGTCGCCGTTTATAAATTCATAGCTGTCAATAAGTATGTCATCTTTTAAAAGGCTTACTTCCCACTTTACGTCGCTGTTGTCTATAGCCTTTACGTCAACAACGTACTGTGCATTTTTATAATCAGAACTTAGAGTTGTTTTAAAGAAAACATCCTCAATATAGTTCTTATTTTTATAAACGATGCTTACGTCTCTTATAATACCGCTATAGTTTTCCCAGCCTTCGCTTGGACCGAATTTTGGCTCAATATCCTCTATTTCAACCAGCAATTCGTTATCTTTTTCTTTAGCTGTGTCGGTAATATCAAAGGTATACTCACTATATGGCAGCATATCTCCAAGATAAACGCCGTTTAAGGTTACCTTAGCATAATAAGTGATACCGTCAAATTTAAGAAGAATTTTTTCGCTTTTACTTTCAATGTCAAAAATTTTTACACATTCACTGTGTCCAACGCTCAGTGTAGAATAAGGAACCTGCACGTCTTTAAAGTCACCTTTTCCCACACGGCGTTTCCATAATCCGTTAAGACTTTGTACCATTTTTACCGTGTTCTCCTTTACCGTAAATGAGAGCGCCTAAAATAACCTGTTCACCGTCAAAGGATGAAATTTCTATATTTATATTTCTGTCCTGTACAGGCTGGGTGTATTTTTCAAGCGCTTTTAAAAGAGATTCTTTAAAGCAGTCGTAAGCCTTTGTAACACTGCCGCCAAGAACAATACAGGCTGGGTCAATAATGTGATACACACTTGACAGAGCAAGTCCTAAATCTTCTGCGGCCAGGTCAACTATTTCTTTGATTTCTCTGTCACCGCTTCTATAAAGGTCGAAAACCTCTTTAGTCGAAAGTTCTTTACCCTTATTAGCGCTTCCGTCTCTTGCAATGGCAGTTCCTGAGGAGTAAAGTTCAAGACAGCCTTTTTTACCGCAAGGACACTGTCTGCCGTCAGGCACTACAGTCAAGTGACCCAGTTCTCCTGCAGAAGAAAAACCACCCGATAAAATCTGTCCGTTAACAATAATACCGCTTCCTATTCCAGTACTTATAGTTACGTAAACGAGAGGGTCTTTGCCCTTTGCTACTCCTAACTCACTTTCTGCAAGTGCAGCGCAGTTAGCGTCGTTTTCCAGATAAACGGGAAGCTTTAACTCATTACTGAGCATTTCCCTGATAGGAACGTTTTTAAAGCCCATGGTAGCAATATGTATAATCCTACCCTGTTTTACGTCCAGAGGGCCTGGACAGGCAACACCGCAAAAGTCCACCTGTCCTGCCGACAAAGAAAGCTCACTTAAAAGTTCTTTATAGGTATTACCTATCCTTTTAACAAGACTCTCTGCGCCAAGAATAGCCTCTGTAGGAAAGGTAACGGTTTTTATAGGACGAGCATTGTCATCTGCAATGCAGACGCTTGTTTTAGTACCGCCTATATCTATACCTACACAGTAATTCATATTATTTACCCAATGCCTTTAAAAGCTTACCTGTAAGGCCGTGCATCTTGAAGCAGAATGCATAACGGTCAATAGAGTTCTTGAGCTGATAATTTACGTAAGCTTCACCATCAACGCCTACTTCCTTAAGGTTAGTAAGCATTTTTTCGATTCTAGCCTTAACAGAAGGAATTTCATAGGTATAATGTCCGCAGATATCGGTAATCTGAGCAGTAAGCTCTTTATCCTTAAGAACGGTATCAACGTCTGCCTTGGTCATATCGCCAACAACCCATTTTCTCCAACGTTCGCTCTTAACGGCATAGGTAGACATTTCCTCAGTAAGACCCGAAAGTTTTTCTTTAGCCACGCATCTTTCCTCAACCTTGGCAAGTTCGAGATAAGCTCTGGTTTCAACAACACCGAATTCAGGCGCAACGTTCATAGCAGTAACGTCGATTACGGGATGCTCAAGAAGAATCTTGTCAGAAAGATAGTCGCCGTTATGTTCTTTAACGCCAACACCGTGCTTTGCGGCGTTTGCAGAAAGAAGAGCAGCGTTTTCACGGTTAAAGTTTCCTACGTTTTCAGTAAGACGAGTAAGAGTACCTGTCTGTCCTACAACGAACTCAGGCGCCTTAATTCCCTTAGCAGCGAGTTTTTCAACGAGTATATCAATAAAGCTACTGAATGCTTCTACTCCTGTAAGACCGCCGTTGGTTTCCTCAGTACCTGCTTCGTAACCGATTTCGGGAAGACCTTTTTCTTTACGGTAATTTTCAAGCTCTTCAATAATCTGAACGGTACGGTCAATAACGATGTCAAAAGGAACTGTACCCATAGCATACTCAGGGTCTTTTGTTGGGTCGATATGTAAGAGGTCAAAACCTGCATCCATATCGTGCTTATAGGAACGGATACATTTCTCCATTGCCTCATCAACGGGGAGCTTTGCGGCTCTTTCCTCGTCTCTCTGCCAAGGGCCGCCATGGTCACGGCAAAGGTAACAAAGTCCGTCAAAACCGATTTCTTCCTCTACTGCTTTTACGTCAGCAACAAATCTGTCCTGGTCCCAGTCTCTAACGTAACCGTGGCCGAACTCATCGCTGTCAACCTGATTACGACTTGCAATAAGCATAATCGGGAAATCCTTTTCCTGTGCAAGTTCAAGTGTAGCCTTAATAAGAGGCTTTGACATAGGTCCTATGCCAAGCATTGTAAATTTTTCACCCTGCTCCTTTAAAATCTTAACAGCGTTCATCATTTGTGTAATGGAAATTTTGTTATTCATAATTTTCTCTCCTTATTCAATTACCTGCAGATAGTCTGCGTAGGGAACTTTTTTGATTTCGCTGAGTCCTGCCCATGCGGCAAACTCTTTGATTTCTGCTGTGTAGTCACCGATAACTACGGGGAAATGATGCTGGAAGCCTGTTACGAGAACGGTATTAAGAAGGTCCTTAGCGTTTATCTTTTCGCCGTTCAGAGTAAGGTTACCGCACCAACCGCGACTGCCCTTGAAGGAGAACTTGTCGGGAAGCATAAATTCTCCACCCATATGGAACATCTTGTCGCACTCACCCGAAAGACGCATAACTGTAATTGGGTTATCGTCGAATACCATATCTCTTGCAACGCCGCAACGTGCAGTAAGTCCCTTATTGGGTTCGTGAGCCATACCGCTGTAGTTACAGCCAAGCTTATAGCCGTTTTCTTTGCAGTATCTTGCTGCTGCAGGACCGCAATGCCAGAGAAGAACGGTATCGTCCTTTTCATCAAAGGCAGAAAGGTCCATAAGGGTTGAAACCTCGCCACCTGCTATGTATTTAAGAATAAGCATACTTATAGCGCTGAGTACGTCACCTTCACAAGCCATAACCGTACCCTCGTCGTTAAGCTGACCTATAACAGAGCAAACGGAATACTGGAAATCATCCTGGAACTTAGGCCAACAGGAAACAGCAATAGCGTCATATTTGTTTTCTGCTATAAACTCCTTATACGCCTTATAGAAACGAGCGCTGATTTCAAGAGTCTTTTTAGCGGCTTCATCAGAATAACCGCAGGAACAGGTTTCCATATTTTCCATAATAGGAGTGATTTCTTCCATAGGATATGAAAGAGCCTTACTCTTTAACTCGTCATATTCGTGAAGTCTGTTGAAATAAATACCCTCGAAACGCTTATTGATGTTTCTTTCATCATCGTAAAGGTCGTTAAAGCCGGGAGCTACACCGCCAACAAGACCTATTCTTGCCTTTCTGATGTTCTTAAGAGCGGTAAGAGCGCGAACGGTTATCTGAAGTCTTCTTGTGAATTCTTCATCTTCACCGTAGCCGTAGAACCATTTTACCTTAATCTTATAATCTCTTAAATAATGAGCAACGATACCCATATGCATATTAATACTGCAAAGAGAATTAAATGGTACTGCGCCTTCTATTGCCTCTCCCTCAGGTATAGCCCAGAAGCCAACGTTTGCATTTTTGATTTTTGCAAACACGGGAGCCAACTGACCTGCAGAGTAAGATGTATGCTGAACCATAAGGAAGTCGATTTTTGCTTCTTCCAAAGTTTCTACAGCCTTTACAGCATCCTCTCTTACGATTACCGTCTCAGGATAAACTACAAGCTCAAAGCCCATAGCATCAGCGTGTTTTTCCATCGCCTTTACACAAGCGGCAAAAGCAGCTTCCTTGTTACCAGGGAAGCTTAGCTGACTTGTTCCCACAAGACCGATTCTTAGTTTTTCCATAATAATACCTCCATTTATCGCAATGTGTCATTATATGACATATTTGATGATATATTTATCGGCGAGCAGGAATACCCGCCGATTTTTTAACGTTTAAAATATAAACTATCTACTACTTTGTCAGCAACAAACAATGCCGCGCCAACCGCAGCAGCAGTATAATCAAGCTTAGACAGCTCTATTTCAGGCATAGAAGAATCAGCAAAGTTAAGCTCCTTTACAAGTCCTTTAAGACATTCTAAAAAAATATCCTCAAACTGATTCATTTCGCCAAAAAGAACAACTTTATCAGGATTATACACAGCACAGATGTTAGATATAGCAAAAGCAAGACTTATGCTCACATTTTTAAATATTTCAAGCGCTATTTCGTTACCGCTTCTTGCCAACTCACCTATAGCCGCAACCGTCAATTCCTTACCAGTCTTCTTCGTATATCTGCTCACTATGTTACCACTATTGCCGATTACATTTTCAACATAACTGTATCCCAATTCATTGTTACTTGGCACAATAAGATTTTTAATTTCACAGGTTTTTCCTTTGTTACCCATATAAATCTGACCGTTAATTATAGCAGCCATACCAAGTCCATGCTCTATACGTATTTCTACTGCGTTATTAACATCACTGTCTGCAAGAGCGCCGTAAAACCTTTCGGCATATATTACACAATCAGGATCGTGAAGCATAACGGTTTTGATACCGAATTTTTCTTCAAGCATTTGGCAAACAGGTACGTTTTTCCAATCTTTTATAACACAAAGATTTGCAGAAATTCCGTTTTCAGTATCAACGTCACCCTGCATAGCAACAGCTATATAAGCAACGTTTTTACCACTGCAAAACTCAACTGCTTCGCTAACGGCTTTGTATAGTAGAGCTTCAGCTTCCTCGCGTGTTTTTAATTTATTTACATTATTATCTTCAAAACGCTCTCTGAATTCCTTTACTATTCTGCCCCTTAAGTCACAAACCAATGCGAGAGTGCCCGTGCTGTTAAAATCAATACCAATTATATAATTATTGTCTGAATTAATATCATATTCCTCAGGCTTTCTTCCTACGCCCGTGTTCTGTTTTCCGACCGAAACAATATAACCGCTTTCGCAAAGAACGGTTATAATAGAAGACATATTTCCCCAACTAAAATCCGTTATTTTTTGAAGCTGTCTTTTGGAAATAGGACCTTTTGCTCTGATTTCAGTTAAAACCCTTTTAAGACTTTCCTGTCTAAGTTGTGTATTACCCTTCATAATTATTGCAGAGCCACTCTGCTGCCTCCAACAAATTATTCGCCACGAAAGAAGGCTCGTATTCCCTCCACTTTTCGCGGTCTTTCGTAAGGGCATCCTTGCCCCAGCCTGTCAGTACAAGAATAAGCGAACAACCCATTTTTCCGCCTGCTAACATATCACTCCATCTGTCTCCGATAACAAAGCATTCCGACATATCAAGATTGTATTTTTCTTTTGCTCTTTCGAGCAAGGCTGTTTTAGGCTTTCGGCATTCACAATTATCTTTCTCGTCGTGAGGACACAAAAAGTAATCTCTCATTCCGATGCTATGAAATTCCTGTGCAAAATCATAACCGCCGTCCTTACCTCTTGCGATACAGGACTGATTAGTAAAGGCAACGGGATAAAATCCATTCTTATTAAGCATTTCTATTGCCTCTGGCGTACCGTCAAAATTATAATAATCCTGAGGATACTCAATTCTTGCATCTCCGCCCATCGTACCGTCGCGGTCTATAAAAATCATTTTCACAGTTTTCACCTACTATATGATATATATTATATCAAAATATACCTTTATGTCAACAAAACTTTGGGAAATTATAGCGAAAAAATAATAAAAGATGGCGAAAAATCGCCATCTTTCCTTACTTTTTAAATTTTCGTTTCATCAGACGCAGTTTTTTCCCTATGAATGACATATAAATCCACTTGTATATATTGTAAGAAAAACTGCTTGTTTTTATTTCTTTAGCGTTTCTTATAAAGGATACCGCCTTGCCGAGAATCTGTTCTTTTTTTATGGGTGGGTCGCTTATAAGAAGTGAGTCACCCTCAGTATAGTAAAGGTCATTTTTTATTTTATAAATTCTATGCAGTATAAACTCGCCCTCGTTGTTTCTGAAAAGCACTACGTCGCCTTTTTTATATTCATCAAAACGACCGATTACCACACTGTCCCTGCCCGATACGAGAAGCGGTGCCATACTTCTGCCCTTTGTCACAAAGGTAACCTTCCCGCCTGAGTTTAAGGTTTCTTCCATAGCTGGAAGCATTTCCTCAAGGGATATATTAAAGGAAATATTCATTTTATCGTAGGCGTATCTTGCGGCGCTTATATCATTTATGCATTCCATTTCATAAAGCTTCGCGCCTGTAAGTATTCTGTCAATAAGCGTAAGTTTTTTAGAAATTCTGTCTTCGCTGTGCATACTTGCAGTCTGCGGAAGTATAAGAGGCAACGCCCTCTGAGGTGAAATATCATTTATAATATTTTCTTTTCCCCTCTTTAAAAAGCATATTCCGCCGAGTAGATAATCTCTGTTTACGCTTATATCGTGCTTTCCACTAAAGGGGGTACCCCATACGTATATTTTACCGTCGGTTATTCTAAGGGCAGGTTTATCATCATTTATAATACGTGCGCCCTTTATAAGCTTAGTCCAGTAATCTGTATGAGTGGATTTTCCTACACCCGAATCTGCAGAAAAAAGATACGCTCTATCCCCCACAGCCACGGCAGAAGCGTGAAGCATCATACCGTCAAAATCAAGAAGTCTGTCATAGAAAAGGAAGCCGTACAGCAGATACTCAAGCCCCTCATCATTTATATTAGGATAGGTTTTTCTTGCTTTTTCCATAACATTTTCTTGGATACTAAGACTTATATCAGGCTTTTTTGTACCCGTATATAAATACGGCCGAGCCTGTTTTTTAAGACGCTCATATTTAACGTCCATACTGACAACAAGACCTGCTATTTTATAAAGTGACACAGCTTCACCCCTTTTCTACTATTTTTACATTTTCTTCTCCAAGTATATCCTTTATTTCTTTTATTGTATTCGCAGTAGGCTCAATCCACATTTTTTCAGGCGCAGAGTAACTTTTTTTATCAGCCTCACAGTAGAAATATACGGAACAATCCCCCTGCTTTTCTGTAAGAAGCGTCTTTACTCTGTTCATTATAGGCGAGTCCATAGTAGCAACCTTCAGATATATTTTAGGCTTAACAACATTTTTTGGTGACTTAAAATCGGAAGCGTATGCAGGAAGAGGCTCTGCCCGTTCAAGAATAATTTCGTTACCATCTTCTCTTTCGCTGACTTTTCCCGTTATTTTAAGCACCTTTGATACGGTAAACAAATCCTGAAAAGCGGCGTATGCATTGGAAAAGCAAACAATGTTGACGCTTCCCGTTAAATCCTCACCCGATATACTGCAAAGCATCTGACCGCTTTTAAGCTGACGGGTTTGCACAGATGAAACAAGACAGACAAGCGTAATTCTTCTGCCGTCCATACCTTCGCCTGTTATTATTTCTCTGACTGTTTTTGCGCCTGTATATCTTGCAAAGGCTTCGTACTCTTTCATAGGATGCCCCGTAAGATACATTCCCGTAGCTTCCTTTTCCAAAGCATAAAGCTCTTTATCCTTCATTTCTTCCATAACGGGAAGTGAGAAACTCTGCGGTTCATACTGCTCGTCCATAGAGAATAAATCCATTTGTCCTCCGTTTTCAAAACGGCTTTTGTTTTCTGCGGCACTTATAACACCCTCTAAGCCGAAAAGCATTTGACGTCTGTTTTCACCCATACCGTCAAGAGCGCCGCTTTTTATAAGGTTTTCAATAGCTCTGCGGTTAAGCTCTCTGCTGATATTTCTCGAAACAAAATCATAAAGTGAAGTATATTTTCCGCCGCGTTTTCTCTCTTCTATTATTCTCTTTGCAGTATTTCTGCCCAGATTTTTAATAATCATTAGGCCAAATCTGATGCCCTGTGCTTCCACTGACATATTTTTCTGACTTTCATTAACACTGGGAGGAAGAATTGATATACCTAATCTCGTACATTCGGCAATATATTCATTAACCTTATTAAGATTTTCGGTCACGCTTGTAATAAGAGCTGACATATATTCTTTTGGATAGTGGCATTTAAGATATGCGGTCTGATAAGCAACGTAACCGTAAGCGGCAGCGTGGGATTTATTAAAGGCGTAAGAGCTGAAAGCCGCCATATCATCAAAAATCTTCATAGCAACGTCACGGCTTATATTGTTCTTAACCGCGCCGTTTATGAAAACCTCTCGCTCAGCCTCCATAACGCTGTGCTTTTTCTTTGACATAGCGCGTCTTACCACGTCTGCTCTGCCAAGAGAATACCCCGCGAGATTACGGCATATCTGCATTACCTGTTCCTGATACACAATACAACCGTAGGTTATATCAAGTATAGGCTTTAAAAGCGGCGTATCGTAATGTATATCCTGCGGATTAAAACGGTTGTGAATATAGGTGGGAATAGACTCCATAGGCCCCGGTCTGTAGAGTGAAAGAATTGCAATAAGGTCCTCTATATTTTCAGGCTTAAAGGTACGTACAACGTTAGTCATACCTTCGCTTTCATACTGAAACACACCTGCAGTAAAGCCTTTTCCCATCATATCAAGGGTTTCTCTGTCATTGACGGGAATTTTATCCACACAAAACTCAGGAGTATGTTCCCTTATGCTGTTTTCCGCTTCTCTTATAACCGTCAGGTTTCTAAGCCCCAAAAAATCCATTTTCAGAAGCCCAAGCTCATCAAGAGCAGTCATAGTATACTGAGTAACCACCGCTTCATCATTGGTGGAAAGGGGTACGTATTCACTGACCTTTCTGTCACAAATAACCACACCTGCCGCATGGGTGGAGGCGTGTCGCGGCATACCCACAAGCTTCAGCGCCATATTGACAAGCTCATTTACCGTCATATCGGTTTCGTAAAGATTTTTAAGTTCAGGCACCTTTTTAACAGCAGAGGCAAGGTCAAGATGATACTCTCTCGGTATAAGCTTTGCTACCTTGTCACAAAGATTATAAGGTAGGTCCATTACCCTGCCCACGTCTCTTATGGCATTTCTGGCGGCAAGAGTACCAAAGGTAACTATCTGAGCCACTCTGTCACTGCCGTATTTATTTATTACGTAATCTATTACTTCCTGTCTTCTCACATAACAAAAGTCTATGTCAAAGTCAGGCATACTAACCCTTTCGGGATTAAGAAAGCGCTCAAAAAGAAGCTGATATTTAAGGGGGTCGATACCCGTTATTCCAACGCAATATGCCGCAATACTGCCTGCGCCTGAGCCACGCCCAGGTCCTACGGGAATACCCTTGCTTTTAGCATAGGAAACAAAATCCTGTACTATAAGGTAATAATCGGTGTACCCCATACTGTCTATTACGGACAGTTCAAAATCAAGACGCTCCTTTGCTTCCTTTAAACTATGCTCAGAATACAGACGATATAGACCCTCGTAGCACTTTTCCTTTAAATACTCATAGTGATTTTTCTCGCCTATATCAAAAAGCGGAAGCTTGATATGACCGAAATCAAATTCAAAATTGCATCTTTCTGCGATTTTTACGGTATTTTCAATAGCCTCTGGAAATCTTGCAAAAAGACTTTGCATTTCCTCGCCGCTTTTAAGATAAAATTCATCGGTTTTGAATTCAAGAGGATTTTCGTCAGAGAGCTTCTTGCCTGTCTGCAGACAGACAAGCACCTTCTGGGTTTTTGCATCCTCTTTGTTTATATAATGCACGTCATTCGTAGCAACGAGAGGTATCCCCGTTTCCTTGCTGAGTTTAAGGAAATCAGGAAGAATCCTCTTTTGTTCCATTATGCCGTGGTCCTGTATTTCAATATAAAAATCATCTCTTCCAAAAACACTGTCAAACCAAAGGGCAGAGTCTTTTGCTCCCTCAAAGTCACCCTTTAAAAGCTTTCTTGGTATCTCACCTGCAAGACAGGCAGAAAGAGCAATAAGCCCTTCGCTGTGTTCCTTTAACAGCTCTTTGTCAATTCTCGGTTTTGAATAAAAACCCTCGGTAAAGGATAGGGATACCATTTTTATAAGATTTTTATAGCCTGTTTCATTCTTACAAAGAAGCACAAGATGGGTATATTCACTGTCAAACGGCTTTTGCTTATCTGTTCTGCTTCTGGGCGCTACGTAAACCTCACAGCCGATTATAGCTTTTATACCTGCAGACTGTGCCGCCTTAAAAAAATTCACGGCGCCATACATTACGCCGTGGTCGGTAATGGCAACCGACTTCATTCCTCTTTCCTTTACTGCATCAAAAAGCTCACCGATACGGCAACAGCCGTCCAGCAAACTGTACTCAGTATGAAGATGGAGATGAACGAAGTCAACCATTTTATTCTTCCGCCTTTATCTCATTTGCAATATCAATAATCTTTCTCAGTCTGTGGTTAAGTCCTGAACGCGTTATAGATTCCTTACTAAGCTTACAAAGCTCGGTGAGAGAAGCATCCGGATTTTCTTTTCTCAGCAGTGCTACCTCATAAAGCTCATCGCTTAAGGTTTCAAGCTTTCCCTTTTCCTCAAGAAAAGCAATAGCCTGACGCTGATTTACAGATGCATCTACCTGTTTTCCTATGTTTGAAAGCTCAAGATTATTTTTCCTGTTTTCACGGTTGCGGATAGTTTTTGCCACCTGTACATCTATAAGCTCCAGCGCTTTTTTACCCGCGCCCATAATGGTAAGAAGCTCTTCTATAGTTTCTCCCTGATTAAAATAAATAACCGTACTGTTACCGCGCATACTTCGTCTTGGGGATAAACCGCGTGAAAGAAGCAAACTGTAAAACTCAATAGCAAGGGTAAAATCCCTTATTACAAATTCGGTATGATAGTTTTTATAAGGGTCACTCATTTGTCCACAAGCAAGGAAAGCACCTCTGATAAAACTTGCAAAGCAACAATCCCTTTTAAAAACGTCGTGATTTATGCTAAGCAAATCACCGCCGTCATACCCAAAAGCAGACATAACCCTCGAACAAAGCTGAGGGTCATCTACACTTAAATTATAACGTATATTTGTTTTGCCCGACATTTTGAGAGATGGAATTATTGCAAAATTGTTTTTAAGAAAGCTTTTATATCTGTCGGCAATATTTTTATTTTCAGTAAGTAACGAAATATTCTTATACGAAAACGACCTTCCAAAAAGCATAAAACCGTAACATTCTGCAATCTGACAACAGCTTTTGAACTTTTCTTTACACAGGTCGTTTTTAAGTTCACTGCAAAAAGACATAATTATTTATTAATATCACGGTGAACAGCCACGCTGTGATATCCCTTTTCAATAAGATGTTTATTTATAAGCTCGGCAAAGGTAACACTTCTGTGCTTACCACCCGTACAGCCTATAGCAATACTCAGTTTGCTTTTTCCCTCTTTACTGTAAAGCGGAAGAGCGCAATCTATAAAATCAGTCAGCCTGTTTGCAAATTGCCTTGCTTCATCAGTGGATAAAACGTACTCTCTAACAGCCTTGTCCATACCTGTACAGTCACGAAGCGCAGGATCATAATAAGGATTTGGCAGACACCTTGCATCAATAAGTATATCGGCGTCACTAAGAGGTCCGTATTTAAATCCAAAAGACATACACTGCACCGTAAAGGAATTGTTGCTGTTACCAAAAAACAGGGTTGATAAGCGTTCTTTAAGCTGAGCAGGCAAAATAAAGGAGGTGTCTATTATGTAATCGGCGCAAAGCCTTAAAAATTTAAGTAGTTCCCTTTCCTTTTCAACAGCCTTTGCAACGGTAATCTCACCGTTTGCGAGAGGGTGCTTTCGTCTGTTTTCTTTATATCTTCTTATAAGAACTTCGTCGGTAGCGTCAATAAAGAGAATACTGTATTTAACACTTCTTTCCTTTAAAAGCTTTAGGGTATCCTCAATTTCACTGAACCAGTCGCCACCTCTTGCATCGGTAACAACCGCAAGGTTTTCGAAAGACTCGTCACTTCGGGTTCCAAGGTCAACAAACGAAGGAATTAAAGCGGGAGGAATATTATCGACACAGTAATATCCCAAATCCTCAAGAGCATTAACGGCAAGGGATTTACCCGCGCCCGACATTCCCGTAACAATAAGCAAATTCATATTATTCTATTCCTTTGAAAATAAGTTCAGGCTCTAACTGAACGCCGTTTTTCTCGTATACTGTGTTTTGTATTTTTGCTATAAGCGCCTTAACGTCGCTACAGGTAGCGTTTCCTCTGTTTATAATAAAGCCCGCATGCTTTTCACTAACCTGAGCGCCGCCTATAGAAAAGCCCTTAAACCCGTTTTCTTCAATAAGCGCTCCTGCAAAATAACCAACGGGACGTTTAAATACACTTCCTCCGCTTGGGAATTCAAGAGGCTGTTTTGCAATTCTTCGCCCCATATAATCCTCCATACGAGCCTCAATCTGCTTTTTATCATCCTTTTCAAGCCTGAAATAAGCGCCTATTACGATAAGGTTTTTCTTTTTGAAAACGCTGCTTCTGTAGGAAAGCTCCATCGCTTCGCCCTCTATAAGCTGTACGCTGAGCTTCTCGTCCAGCACACAGGCAGACACAGCAACGTCCTTCATTTCTCCGCCGTAGGCACCTGCATTCATAAACATAGCGCCGCCGACAGTACCGGGAATTCCGTAAGCAAATTCAAGTCCCGAAAGAGAGTTCTCTTTAGCAAAATTACATAGAGAAGCAAGACCAACTCCCGCACCTGCAAAAATCCGTCCGTCATCAGTTAGCGTCAAGGCATTCAAATTAAGGGTGCTTATAACAGCTCCCTCAATTCCTTTGTCGGAAACAAGCAGATTACTTCCCTTTCCAACAGTAAAATGCGGTATACCCTTTAACCGACAGTTTTCAATAAGAAGGGAAAGCTGTTTATCGTCACAGGGCGACACAAAATACTGAGCATTTCCACCGATACGAAAGGAGGTATGACGGCTCATAGGCTCATCCTTTAAATATTCGATTTTATTCTCTTTTAGGAATATTTCAAATTCTGTCATATCCGTACCTCCGATACCTACCAAACCACACAAATTAATATGTCATCATAAAAGCCCTGCTTTAAGTGAAAAACACCCTACGTTATGCGCCGCCCCGAACGAAAAAATTCTATAATCAGCGCTTAGCCGCGGCGCAGAAAAATCGGTCAGAGTGCTGTTTTAAGGGAGGGCGCTGTATTTTCTATACCGCCCCGAGTGAAAAAATAGTGCTATTACCAAAGCTTAGCCGCGGCGCAGAAAAATCGGTCAGAGTGCTATTTTAAGGGAGGGTGCTGTATTTTCTATACCGCCCCGAGTGAAAAAATAGTGCTATTACCGATTTTTCAAGCCGCCCTTATTTACTCATATAACTTATAGAGTGCTGCTGCACCTATAATCCCTGCATCATTACCAAGTTCTGCAGGAAGAATCTCACAGGGTTTACCCATTGTGGTGTAAATTTCCTTGCTGACGAATTCTCTGATAGGGGCAACGAGAGTTTCTTTTTCATTGGAAATACCGCCGCCGATACAGATTTTTTCAGGCTGGAAAATATTGATTATGTTTGCAAGACCGATTGCAACGTATTTCTCATAGGTTTCTACAACCTCACAGGCTGTTTTGTCGCCTTTTCTCATACCATCGAAAGCAATTCTTCCGTTAACGTTATCAATATTATGGTCTGCAAGTTCCCACATTATGCTGTCCTTATCTTTTTCCATAGCAGCCTTTGTCTGACGGATAAGAGCAGTAGCAGAAGCATAAGATTCCCAACAACCCTTTCTTCCACAGGAGCAAGGCTCACCATCAACAACAATTACGGTATGACCAAGCTCACCGCCTGCATAGTTAGAGCCTGAGAAAAGTTTTCCGTCGATGATAATTCCACCGCCAACGCCTGTACCTAAGGTAACGGCGATACAGTTATCAACGCCTCTTCCGCCACCTGCAAGAAACTCGCCGTAAGCAGCCGCATTAGCGTCGTTTTCAAGATAAAAATCAACGCCTGTGCGTTCCTTAAGCATTTTTGCAAGAGGCACGTCTTTAAAGCCTAAATTATTAGCGGTAGCAATAATGCCTGTAATTGGATTAATAGCGCCTGGGCTACCAACACCGCAAGCCTTTACGTCTTTGATTGAAATACCTGCGTTTTCACAAGCCATAAAACAGGCCTTTGCCATATCGTCGGCAATTTCCTCTGCAGGACGTGGGCAGTTTGTTTTTACCTTGCCCTTAGCAATTACCTTGTAGTTTTCGTCAACTACACCTGCAACGATGTTAGTTCCGCCTAAATCAATTCCTAAAGTATACATTTTATTTTCCTCCGTTTTGGATTAATTATTGATATGGGTCGACAGGGGTATCCTCTGAACCCGAATCTTCAAGCATACCGAGTTTTTTAAGAAGGTCCTCAGCAGCATTGTAGCCAAGTTTTTTCTGGCGGTTGTTCATAGAAGCAACCTCAATTATAACCGCAAGATTTCTACCCGGTTTTACAGGTATGGTTACCGACGGTACGGTTATACCGAGAATTTCAGTGGTTTTTTCTTCAAGTCCCATACGGTCGTAAACCTTATTTATATCCCAAGGTTCAAGATTTATTACCATATCTATTTTTTCGGTAAGCTTAACGGCGCCCACACCGAAAATACGACTTGCATTAATAATACCTATTCCTCTAAGCTCTATAAAATGACGGATATTATCAGGAGCGCTTCCCACAAGAGATTTACTTGATACTTTTCTGATTTCAACGGCATCATCGGCAATAAGACGGTGTCCTCTTTTAACAAGCTCAATAGCCGTTTCACTTTTACCTACGCCGCTCTCACCAAGAAGCAGAATACCCTCACCGTAAACCTCAACGAGTACGCCGTGTCTTGTGATTCTCGGAGCCAGTTGTAAATTAAGGAAAGCAATAAGGGCAGCCGCAACGCCCGAGGTTGAATCCTTACTTCTAAGCACGGGAACCTGATAGCGCTTAGCAAGTTCTATAACAAAATCAGGCACCTCAAGACCTCTGGCGATAATAATTGCAGGGGGCTTCTGAGAAAGGAAGGTTGCATAACGAGCTTGTTGCTCATCCTCGTCAAGCAGTTCAAGGTAGCCCTCCTCGGTTTTGCCTATAATCTGTATACGCTTGTTATCGAAATAACCGTAGAAACCCGCAAGCTGAATACCGGGACGGTTTATTTCAGCGCTGTTTATCATAATTTCCTCGGCATCTCTCGGCAAATACAATGTTTCGAGAGATAATTCGTTTAATATCTTAGCAAGAGATACAGTAAAATCAGTATGCATAAGGTCACACTCCTCTCAGTATATTCCTATTATATATTATCTTTGCAATAATTTAAAGTTTTTTTTGAATTTTTATTGATAATATTTAAAATTACTTGTATAATGTATGTTGTAATGTTGTGTACCATGGAGGAAAATTAAATGAAACTAGGTATCGTAGGATTACCAAACGTTGGAAAATCCACACTTTTTAACGCTATTACAAACGCAGGCGCTCAGTCTGCGAACTTCCCTTTCTGCACTATTGAGCCTAACGTGGGCGTTGTTGCAGTGCCTGATAACAGGTTAAACGTTTTAAGAGATATGTACACCGAGGGTGACAAGGTGCCTCCCGTTGTTCCTGCTATTATTGAATTCGTTGACATTGCAGGTCTTGTTAAGGGCGCTTCAAAGGGCGAAGGACTTGGAAATAAATTCCTTGCTAATATCAGAGAGGTTGACGCCATAGTTCACGTTGTACGTTGCTTTGAAAACGACAATATAATACACGTTGAGGGCAATATTGACCCACTGAGAGATATAGAAACCATTGACCTTGAGCTTATATTCTCAGATATGGAAATGGTTGAGAGAAGAATTGCAAAAACAACCAAAGATTTAAAGGGAAACAAAACCTTACAGGGTGAGCTTGATTTTCTCAAAAAGCTTTATGACCATTTAGAAAGCGGAAAAAGTGCAAGAAGTATGTCCGTAACAAAGGAAGAAAAAGAAATTCTTGATACCATATTCCTGCTGACCACCAAGCCTGTTATTTACGCCGCTAATCTTAGCGAAGAGGATTTTATGGGCAAAATACCAGAGGATAACATTCATTTTGCGGCAGTTAAGGAACTTGCTGAAAAAGAAGGCGCTCAGGTACTTCCTATCTGTGCTCAGATGGAAGCGGATATTGCCGATATGAGTGAAGAAGAAAAAATAATGTTCCTTTCTGATTTAGGTCTTGAGAATTCAGGTCTTGACCGACTTATACAAAAAAGCTACAGTCTGCTGGGTCTTATTTCCTATCTTACTGCAGGTGAAAAGGAAGTAAGAGCCTGGACTATCAAAAAGGACACAAAGGCTCCTCAGGCGGCAGGTAAAATCCACTCAGATTTTGAGAGAGGATTTATTCGCGCCCAAATCATTGCCTTTGACGACCTTAACCAGTGCGGTTCACTTGCAAACGCCCGTACAAAAGGACTTGTAAGAACCGAGGGCAAAGAATATATTATGCAGGACGGTGACGTTGTTGAATTCCTTTTCAATGTTTAAAAAAGCCATAGCGGTTTTATTCATTTTGATTTTATGCGTATTATGTTTTTCAGGTTGCGGAAGTAAAGCCGTTTACCGTATTGACTCTCTTAAATACGTGGTAGACGGAAACGCTTCGGTTACCTATGATTATACCTATACGCCTGACCATCAACCTGCTATCACAAACGTTCGTTTTATAAGCGGTCTTGGAGAAAGCTATACAGACGTTTACGGCTATAATGAAAAAGGTCAAATGATAACCTTTACAAAAAGATATGAAAGCTCTATCGAAAGAAGCTACAAAGCCGAAAGTATAACAAATAATAAATATATTTTCCGCGAGGATGACGGTTCGGAATTCTCAACAATCATCTTTGACAAAACAGGCTTTATCGTTTCTCAGCGTTATGCCAACGGCTACGTTACCGAGTACGCCTTTACCTACGACGAAAAAGGCAAACCGTTAACCTTTAAACAGCTTGATATCAGACCATCGGGAAGCAGTCTTATCACCGATTACAAGGTTGAATTCGTAGATAAGGAAACCTTCCGTATGATACCAATCGGAGAAAACGCTCAGGAAGGCGTATACTACGAGGCTCACTGTACAATAATAAAATAGAAAGGGGCTTCACAATATGTTTTTTCCGTATTTTTATTATGGTACCGACTCTGACGGTTTATATACCCTTGCTATGCTTTTGTTGGTTGGGGCTTTACTTATTACGGTTGTAGCTCAAATTAAAGTAAAATCCTCATTTGCGAAATACAGCAAAATGGGTTGTGCACTTACAGGAGCAGCCGCCGCCCAAAAGCTGCTTTCCAGTCAGGGTGTTTTCGACGTTAAAATCGAACGTGTCAGCGGTGAGCTTACCGACCATTTCGACCCCAGAACAAACACCATACGTCTTAGCGACAGCGTTTATGACAGCGCTTCCGTTGCGGCTGTGGGGGTTGCCTGTCACGAAGCTGGTCACGCTCTTCAGTACGCTACACAGTACGCGCCTATCAAGATTCGAAACAAAATAATTCCCGTAACAAACTTCGGTTCACGTCTTGCTATGCCGCTCGTTCTTCTCGGTTTAATATTAAGCTTTTATCCCGTTGCTATTCTTGGTGTTGCTTTTTTTGCTTTATCCACCCTTTTTCAGCTTATCACCTTACCCGTTGAGCTTAATGCTTCAAGACGCGCAATAAGTATTATCCGCGACTATAATATTTTATATGACGACTCCCAGATAAAAGGAGCAAAATCGGTGCTTACCGCCGCGGCGCTCACCTATCTGGGCGCACTGCTTACCTCTCTTGCTCAGCTTCTCAGACTTCTTGCAATTGTAGGCAGAAGACGCAGATAAAAAAGCATAAAATCCTCACCGCTGAAAATAATATTTAGGGTGAGGATCTTGAATTTATACGAAAGCGTAAAAGAAATTATAAAGGAGCATAAAACTGCTACGGTTTTTTCCGTAGGCTCACTTGCCTACAGCGCCGTAGAGCTTTTGTGGCGAGGCCATACCCACTGGACAATGGCGGTTGCGGGTGGCTTTTGCTTTTGCATTATTACCGAAATAGAGAGAAGATTTCCTCACATAAAATTTTTATATAAATGTGTGCTTGGAAGTCTCTCTATTACTGCTGTCGAACTGATTTTTGGGGTTATCTTTAACGTTTTACTTCACAAAAATGTATGGGACTACAGTAATATAAAGTTTAACCTTTTTGGGCAGATATGCGTTCTATACACTGTTTTATGGGGCTTTTTAACAGCACTGGCTATTCCCTTATCAAAGAAGCTTATTTACGCTTTACAAAAATAATAAAGCTTGTTATAATGATTATAGAATGAATTTTACGAGGTATTTTTATGGCTTTTTTGCATCGCACCTGGGCAGAAATTGACGTTTCTGCTCTTGTACATAACTACAACGTTATAAAAAACAGCGCAGACCCTGCTAAGCTGATGTGCGTTGTTAAGGCTGACGCCTACGGTCACGAAACCGAAATAGTGCTCCCTGCTCTTATAAGCGCAGGGGCTGACTGCTTTGCCGTTTCCAATATTGACGAAGCACTTGAGCTTCGCTCTCAGGGTGTCAGTTTCCCTGTTCTTATTTTAGGATATACCCCACCAGAAGCGGCAAAAAAACTTTCGGAAAACGGTATAATACAAACAGTTTATGATAAGGATTACGCCGTAAAGCTGAACCATTACGCCAAAGAATCAAACGTAACGGTAAAGGTTCATATAAAGCTTGATACAGGTATGGGCAGAATTGGTTTTAACTGCCGAAACGAAAAGCTCAGCGGTGTAAACGATGTTAATGAGATTTTAGACCTTTCAAATCTTTTATTCGATGGTATTTTTACGCATTTCTCCTCTGCTGACAGAAGCGGTGATGAGGACGGAAAATATACCGCTTTACAGTATGAAAGATTTGTAAAGGCAACTGAAATCATAAAAGAAAACTGCAACACAATAACCACCGTTCATTGCTGTAATTCAGCAGGTCTGCTTTACGAAAAGGATAAACACTCCTCCCTTTGCCGACCGGGTATAATTTTATACGGACTATCTCCCGATAAGGATATGAAATATGAAGAAAAGCTTATACCCGTTATGACCGTTAAAAGCGTTGTTTCTCAGGTCAAAGAGGTAGATGCCCATACTTACATAAGCTACGGCAGAACCTTTAAGAGTAACGAAAAAATGAAACTTGCAACCGTTTCTGTAGGCTATGCCGACGGATATCCCCGCGCCCTTTCTAACAAAGGTCAGGTAATAATAAACGGTATCCGATGTAACATCGTGGGCAGAGTTTGTATGGACCAAATGGTAGTTGACGTAAGCCATCTCGACGGCGTTCAGATGGGTGACGAGGTAATACTTCTCGGCAAGGATTTGCCTGTAGACGAAATTGCCCAACTTTGCGGTACAATAAACTATGAAATCGTTTGCGGTATCTCAAAAAGAGTACCAAGAATCAAGGTATAAATCAGAAGCGTCGTATTCTTTCTGAATACGACGCTTCTTTTACTATATTTCACTTTCTATTACAAGCAGACGGTTATACTTTGCCACTCTGTCACTTCGGCAAGGCGCACCCGATTTAATAAAGGGAGCATTTACTCCAACTGCAAGGTCGGCAATAAAGGTATCCTCACTTTCACCGCTTCGGTGGGAAACAATATTTGAATACCCGTATTTTTTTGCAAGTTCCATAACTTCAAGGGTTTCACTCAGTGTTCCTATCTGATTAAGCTTAATGAGAATAGAGTTTGCTATTCCCTGTTCAATCCCCTCTTTAAGTCTTTTTGTGTTTGTTACAAAGAGGTCATCGCCTACAAGACGGATTTTTTCTCCCAGTCTTTCGGTCAGTATTCTCCAGCCCTCAAAATCATCCTCCCCGACGCCGTCCTCAATAGAAATTATAGGGTATTTATTGCATAACGTTTCATAATAATCGCAAAGCGCGTCTGCAGTCATAACGGTACCGCGTTTTTTTAGGGTATAAATACCGTTATCCACCCATTCGCTTGATGCCACGTCAAGTGCTATACCTATTTCCTTTTCACTGTACCCTGCAAGATAAACAGCCTCCATAATACAATCAAGCGCTTCTTCATCACTGCTCAAATTGGGAGCAAAGCCGCCTTCATCACCCACACCTGTCATAAGACCTTTCTTTTTGAGAGTCTTTCCAAGACTGTGATAAATTTCACAACCTGCTCTCATTCTCTCCGCAAAGCTTTCTATTCCAAAGGGAACAATCATAAATTCCTGTATATCAACGTTATTGGAGGCGTGAGCGCCGCCGTTTAATATATTCATCATAGGCACAGGCAGAGTCTTTGCATTTTCTCCGCCTATAAATCTGTAAAGAGGAAGATTGTACGAATTAGAAAGTGCCTTTGCACAGGCAAGAGAAACCGCAAGAACCGCGTTAGCACCAAGCTTTGATTTGTTCTCAGTCCCGTCAAGCTCTATTAAAAATTTATCAATGCTCTGAACACAAGATAGCTTTTTCGTGCTTAAGGCTGGATAAATAATCTCGTTAATATTTGAAACTGCCTTGCTTACCGATTTGCCGTTATAACGCTTTGAATCGTTATCTCTCAGTTCTACCGCCTCGTGAACTCCCGTAGAAGCGCCTGAGGGTACGATAGCAAAGCCCTTTGCTCCCCTGTTGGTTACTGCAAAACAGGCAACAGTAGGATTTCCTCTTGAATCAATAAGCTCATATCCCTTTATTTTTTCAATAAAATCAGACATATTAAACACTCCTTACACTCTATTATTGCCGTTTTGCAAAAAATAATACATTTTAGCAAAAAATCTCTTTTTTTTCTTTTTATTATGTGTTATACTATATTAGTATAATTATATATAAATTACGGAGTTGACTTTATCCTTATGGAAAAAGAAATCATAAATAATTCGGTTAATGAAGAAACAAGTGAAAAGCAAATTATTTGCGGTAGAAATCCCGTGTATGAAGCTATACGCTCAGGCCGTGAAATCGACCGACTGCTTGTCGCCCACTCTGTTAGCGGCGGCAGTATTACAGCCATAATTGCAAAGTGCAAACAGGCGGGTATACTTATTAAAGAGGTATCCCCTCAAAAGTTGGATTTCCTTTGCGGCGGTGCTAATCATCAGGGTGTAGCCGTTCAGTTCGCAAGTCAGTCCTATGCCGAGGTTGAGGATATTTTAAAAAAAGCCGATGATTCAGGCAGACCGCCTTTTATAATAATATGCGATGAAATAGAGGACCCTCATAATCTTGGCGCTATCATCCGTACTGCCGAGTGCTGCGGCGCTCACGGAATTATCATTCCTAAAAGGAGAAGCGCTTCTCTTAACGCCACCGTTGCAAAATCCGCAAGCGGCGCTCTTGAATATATGCCTGTTGCCCGTGTAACAAATATATCAAATGAAATAGACAAGCTAAAGGAAAAAGGTATATGGGTTTTCGGTGCTGATATGGACGGAAAAGCTTATACCGATTTCGACTATGATTTACCCTGCGCTATCGTTATTGGAAACGAGGGCAAGGGTATCGGTACGCTGGTGAGAAAAAAATGTGACGAAATAATAAGTCTGCCTATGTACGGACAGATTAACTCACTTAACGCTTCCGTTGCCGCAAGCGTACTTATGTATGAAGTGGTACGAAAAAGAAATTTGAAAGGCTCGGTTAAATAACAATGGGACTTTTTTCAAAAAGACGAAAAAACGAGAACGATATAGATATGTCGGTAGTTGCTGAGCAGGAGGACCTATACAGACTCATTAAACAGCGAAGCGCCGCTGGGCATAAACCAAATACACTTACAGCCAATGAGATTATAGGTAAGAAAACCAATACCGCCCTTATTTCTGACAACAATCCTCTTGAAGAAGTCAGACAAAAAATGCTCAAAAAGGAAGAAACTTTAGAAACAGACACCTCTGACGAAAATGAAGAACTGTCTTTTTCTCCCTCCTTTAAAGTGGATACCTCCTTTTTAAAGCCTAAGGAAAAGGTTGAAGAAATAAAGCTTGAAAAGGGCGAGGAAATAACCTTAGTCCCCGAAACAGTAAAGCAGGAGGAAAACACTCCAAGTATTCTTGAAAGCTGTCTGCCCTTTATTATGGACGGCAGAGACAGTGACGAATTACCTGAGGAAAAACCGCAGTATACTCTGGAGAGCGTGGAATCCATTCTGGGCATTGAAGAACCTGATAAAAAAGAGGAAGAACCCGAAGAAGAGGAAGAAAGCGAACCCTTTGAAGAAACCATAATTTTCAAAGCTATAGAAAAAGCAAATATGCCCGACATCTCGGATATTGATACCAACGAAAAAGGTGTTGCTTCCAATCCTACGTCATTCACAGGCACAATGCCTATACTCATTAATGAGGAAATTTTAGGCAACACCCGTGACGTTGATATTTCCGAGGAATTTTATCACAAGACCGACACTCAGGTTAAAGAATATAAGGACGCTCCCGTTTTTGATGATGATTACGAGCCTGAGGACGAGTTCACTTCACAGGACGACAGAAAGCGTATCCGCAAAATTCTTCTAACAAACCGCAAAAAAGCCTTCCTTTCATTTATGGGTACGCTTATAAGCGCAATCATTCTCTCGTTTTTCTTTTTACCCATTTTCTCAGATGCGAAGCTTTCCTTCAGTCCGATAATTACCGTTTTCGTCAGCATTTGCACACTTTTAGCTTATATAAGCAATTTCGACGTATTTGCTTCCCTTAAAAGCCTTGGTACAAAACGGACTTCAGCTCAGACGAATATTGCCCTGTCGATGCTGTTCTCATTTATTGGTATCGTTTTGTCATTTTTCAAGCTTCTATCAAGTGAAGTAGCTTTCGGTCTTTCCTGTATGACGGTGCTTTCACTTATTTTCCATTCGTATTTTAAGCTTAGAAAAACACAGTATATGTACCATAATTTTGTACAGATAGCAGGTACCGGTAACAAATACGCCGTTGCTCTTATAGACGATATCCCCACAACCTTTGCTATGGCGCGTAAGGCTATTGACGGCGACGTGCTTATCGCCGCAAAGCAACGCACGGCGCATATTAACAATTTTATTAAAAACAGCACTGTGGACAGAGATTTTGACGGCAACGCTAAACTGATGTTTTATCTTTCCCTTTGTTTTTCCCTTCTGGCAGGTGTGGCTGTGGGATTCTACCGTTCAAACTTTATGTCAGGTGTGGTATCCGCCTGTATATTTGCCGCACTCTTTGCACCATTCACCACTATCGCCTGTAACGTATGGCCCATTAGTACGACGTCTGTGCGGCTTAGAAAGCACGGCGCTATGCTGTCAGGTATCACTGCGGCGCGTCAGCTTGAACAGGCTAACGCTGTGGCTATTGACTGCTGTGAGCTTTTCCCTAAAGGAAGCATAAAACTTGCAGATATGAAAATACTCAGTGAAAACAATCTTGAACAGACTATCGCTATTGCCTGCGCTATAACAAGCTCTATAAAAAGTCCCTTAGCTCCGATTTTTAAAACCATTATGGAAACAAATAAAGAGGTAGAGGTTCCTGTTGCCGACTCCATTAAATACGAGGAACGTATGGGCATTACAGGCTGGGTTGGAGATAACCGTATATTTATCGGAAACCGCAATCTTATGTTAGCTCATGAAATTTCCGTTCCCGATGCAGAGGTTGATAAAAAGATACTCCGCGACGGCTACTTCCCCGTTTATCTTGCCTGTGACGGAAAAGCTCTTGCTCTTATCGTGCTGAGATATATTCCTGTTCCTGCTATTGCAAATCAGCTTGATAAAATTACAGCAATGGGACTCACCCTGCTAATAAGTAACTGTGACCAGAATATAAGCGAAGAAATGCTTTGCGATTATTTTGATTTATACGACGACAGCCTTAAGATTATGAGCGGAAGCGGTGTTCATATGTACAAAACCGCTGTAAACTACTGTGAAAACTCAAATACAGGCGCCTGTGTAAAGACTGGAATAATAGGTCTTTTGTCAGTACTCTTTTCTGCTAACAGAGTTAAACGGGCAGTTTCTCTTTTACAGATTATGCACATAATTACCGCCGTTTTAGGCGTAATACTTTTCGGTTACATTATTTTCGGAAATGCAGCCCTTTATATTTCAGGCTTACTGGTTGCCGCATTTCAGCTTATATGCTTTGCCATTACAGGTATAGCCTACCTTTTCACAAAACCTTAAAACAGGAGAGATATATATGAGTAAAAAATTCTATATCACCACCGCTATTGCCTACACTTCAAGAAAGCCGCATATCGGCAACGCCTACGACATCGTTCTTGCCGACGCTATTGCCCGTCACAAGAAAATGGAGGGCTATGAGGTTTTCCTTATGACAGGCAGTGACGAACACGGACAGAAAATTGAGGAATACGCAAAGGCTAAAGGAATTGAACCCAAGGCTTACGTTGACGATATTTCTTCTCAGATAAGGGCAGTATGGGACAGCCTTGATACAAAATATGATAAATTCATCCGTACCACAGACGCTGACCATGAAGCCGCAGTTAAGAAAATCTTCAAAAAGCTTTATGACCAAGGGGATATCTATAAAGGCTCTTATGAGGGTAAATACTGCGTTCCCTGTGAGTCCTTCTTTACCGCTTCCCAGCTTGTAGACGGCAAATGCCCCGACTGTGGCAGAGAGGTTACAGACTCTAAAGAGGAGGCTTATTTCTTAAAGCTTTCCAAATACGCCGACCGCCTCGTAAAATACTATGAAGATAATCCCGATTTCTTCCTGCCTGCCGCAAGAAAGGCTGAAATGATAAATAACTTTATAAAGCCGGGTCTTACCGACCTTTGTGTTTCCCGTTCATCATTTAAATGGGGCGTACCCGTTGATTTTGACGATAAGCACGTTATTTACGTGTGGATTGACGCTCTATCTAACTATATCACAGGTATAGGATACGACACAGATAACCCATCTGAACAGTATAAAAAGCTGTGGCCTGCCGACCTTCACGTTATCGGTAAGGATATCGTACGTTTCCACACAATTTACTGGCCCATTATTCTTATGGCTTTAGGTGAGCCTCTGCCTAAGCAGGTACTCGGTCACCCTTGGGTACTCTTTGGAGAGGACAAAATGAGCAAATCCAAGGGTAACGTAATATACGCTGACGAACTTGCAGAGCGTTTTTCAAGCGATGCCGTAAGATACTATCTCTTAAGTGAGGTTCCTTTTGCTCAGGACGGCAATATCACCTACGAATCCTTTATTGCAAAATTCAATACCGACCTTGCTAATACGCTTGGCAACCTTGTAAACAGAAGTATTGCAATGACAAATAAGTATTTTGACGGCAAGGTAACTAACGGCGGCGAAAAGGATGCCCTTGACGATGAGATTTACGCTTTTGCAGAAGAAACCGTAAATAAGTTCAACGCTCAGATGGATTCTTACCATACCGCCGATGCCTGTGAAACCATTATGGATTTAGCAAGAAGATGCAATAAATATATTGATGAAACTATGCCCTGGGCACTTGCTAAGGACGAAGCAAAGAAATCCCGTCTTGAAGCCGTTATGTTTAATCTTCTTGAAAATATCAGACTTCTTTCCGTACTTCTTATTCCAATTATGCCTAAGTGCGCCGATGAAATCAGAAAACAGCTTTGCTGTGACAATACCGAAATGAAAACAAATGCGGTAGACAGCTTTGCCGTAGGTACCCCGTCTCCTCTTTTCTCCCGTCTTGACACCGAAAAGGTGCTTGAGGAACTCGCTAAGGAAATGGAAGAAAAAATGAAAGCCGCCAAAAAAGAAAACGAGGCGGTAAATACCGTATCTCTTGCTCAAATCGGCATTGAGGATTTTATGAAGGTTGAGCTTAAAACCGCAAAAATCGTAGAATGTGAGCCAATCAAAAAAGCTAAAAAGCTCTTAAAGCTCACCCTTGACGACGGCAGCGGCACTCCCCGTACGGTTGCAAGCGGTATTGCAAAATACTACACTCCCGAAGAGCTTATCGGTCACACCGTTATTGTTGTTTCTAACCTTAAACCTGCCGTTCTTTGCGGAGTTGAGTCACAGGGTATGATTTTGGCTGCTGATATTGACGAGGAAAACGTTAAGGTTATTTTTGCAGACGACATTCCACAGGGAAGTAAGATAAGATGATTTTCGACACTCACGCCCATTATACCGACGAGCAGTTCTCTGATATAGACGAACTGCTCAAAATTCTCAACACACAAAAGAGCGTCTCGGAAATAATCACCTGCGGTACCGATATTTCTTCCTCACTGGAATGTATAAAGCTTTCACAGAAATATCCCTTTGTTTACGCGGCGATAGGTTATCATCCCGAGGAGCTTACCCGCACGGACGTTGATATCTCCGCCCTTGAAAGTCTTGTTAACGACAGGGTTGTAGCTATTGGCGAAATCGGTCTTGACTATTACTGGAATAAAGATAATAAGGAAAAACAGCAAAAAGGCTTTATTGCTCAGATAGAACTTGCAAAAAAGCTCAGTCTACCCGTTATCGTTCACGACAGAGAGGCTCACGGGGATACCCTCAGTATTCTTAAAGAATATAAACCCAAAGGTGTAGTTCACTGTTTTTCAGGCAGTACCGAAATGGCAAGTGAAATCATAAAGCTGGGTATGTATATTGGAGTTGGCGGTGTGGTTACCTTTAAAAACGCAAAAAATCTGCCTGAGGTAGTAGAAAACATGCCTCTCGACAGACTTCTTCTTGAAACCGATGCTCCCTATCTTGCCCCCGTTCCTTTCAGAAGTAAGCGTAACGATTCCTCCCTTATCCCTTACGTTGCCGAAAGAATAGGCGATATAAAAGGTATCAGCGCAACTCAGGTGTTGAGAGTTACAAGAGAAAATGCATATAATTTATTTTTAAAAAGCAAAAAAGACATCATTTAGATGTCTTTTTTGTATTTCAGCGGAGTTATACCTATATTCTTTTTAAATACCCGTATAAAATAATTGTAGTCTGAAAATCCGCAAAGAAAAGCTATTTCGGTTATAGTTTTCTCTTTATGTTCACAAAGCAGTTTTTGAGCAAGTTGAAGTCTTTTTTGCAGAATATACTCCCCTGCTGTTTTGCCGTACTGTTTTCTGAAAAATTCATACAACCCGTTTTTAGAAGAAAAGAATTCCTTTTCAAGCTGTACAATGCTGATTTTTTCACCTATATGCTCAGTTATGTAATTATCTATCTTGATATTAAGCAGACTTTTCTTATTATATATCATTCCCTCGTTCCAGAAGGATTTTATTATAATATCCATAATATCAAGCAATGCTTCAAGCCTTTTGCCGTCCACCTGTATTGTATTGCCGTAAAGCTTTAACAGGTATTCTTTCCTGAGAGAATATTTTTCCGCAGTTTCCAATATATGCTTTTCGGTTGAATACACACCCTCGGCATCACGGAACTGTCCTATCTGCATATAAGCGATGATTACACCGTCACAGTAAATGGGGGTAATGACCTCCATAAGCCCTGCGTGACACCTGTAGTACCGTCTGCTGTTTTTATTAGCCACCTCTTCTATATGAAATTTATCGCTCATCCAACAATCAAGCTTACAGCTCTTGCCCGTTCGCACGTACTGACAGAAAGAGCAGTAGGTGTTTGAAGAAGCAATAGGTTCTTTAAGGTAATCGTAAAGGGTTACGGCAATTCCCGTACTGATATAAAAATCGTTTATAGCCTTTTGAATTTTATTTTTATCGAATATACAATCCATATTACTATAATAACACAGTTTTAAATAAATCGCAATATTTTTTGTAAAAAAGGAAAATAATGCTGTTTTCAGAAATAAATCACTATTTTTTTAATAGACGCTATGCAATAATAAAATCATAAACTTTGGAGGTGCATACTATGAAAAAAGCCATACAAATAGCATATAACGAAGATTTTGAGCTTAAATGCAAACTTGCTTCTATGGCAGGCTTTGAGTATATGTCAGCCAATCTTTCGGAAATGCTTAATAAAACCGAGTACGAATGGGAAAAGATTACCGAGGATATCGGAAATACTTTAGCCAAATACAACCTTACCTGTATTCAGTCACACCCATATTATTATGACCTTACCTTGTCATCTGAAATACGTAAAGACGAGCTTGAATTTGCAATGAAACAGGCAATAATAACAAGCGGTAAAATAGGCGCAAAGTGGTGCGCCTTCCATCCCCGTTCTTCCCTTTCCACAGGAAGCTACCACAGACAGTCTTTTGAAGATAATAAAAAACCGTTTTCTGAATACCTTGAACTTGCAAAAAAACACGGTACGGGTATTGCGGCTGAAAATCTTCTCGTTATAGGTACTATTCAGCCTATTATTCCTTTCTACTGCTCCGACTATGACGATTTAATGGAATTGGTTGATTATTTCAACGACCCCGATATGCAGATTTGTTGGGATACGGGTCACGCTCATCTTATGCGTTTTGACCAGGCAGCCGCTATTGAGACGCTGGGAAGCAGAATCAAATGCACTCACATTCATAACAATTTCAGACACGATGACGAGCATCTTCCCGTAGACCAAGGCAATATTCCCTGGGAAAAGGTTATGGGCGCATTTGCTAAAATCGGTTATGACGGTCCACTTACCCTTGAAACTCACTGCAGATATCAGACCCCTGAGCTTCTTAAAAGCTTTGCGGCGCATAACTACGCTACACTTGAATTTTTGGAAGGTCTAATGAATAAATGAAAATAGAAATATTACATCTTATAGAGGGTGCAAAAAAGGCTAAAGGGCTGACTGTTGTTATAGACGTTTTCCGTGCTTATTCAATGGAAGCCTATCTTATGTCCCTCGGCGCAGAAAAAATAATCCCTGTTTCTCTCACGGAGGATGCCTATAAACTAAAAGAGCTTCATCCCGAATACCTACTTGCAGGAGAGCGACACGGAAAAATTTTACCCGGCTTTGATATAGGTAACTCCCCCTCAACAATCAACGTTTCGGTAAAGGGCAAAACCGTTATACATACCACAAGCGCAGGTACTCAGGGTATAGCAAATGCTGTTAATGCAACCGAGATTTTAGGTGGTTCCTTAGTCAACGCCAAGGCAACGGCAAACTATATAAAAGCGAAAAAACCACAACAGCTTTCCCTTGTGTGTATGGGACTTGAAGCAAAAGAACAAGCTGACGAGGACACCCTTTGCGCTGAGTATATCAAAAGCATAATTGAGGATAAGCCCTTTGATATTAAGGGCGGTATTGAAAAACTTAAAAATACCACCGGAAAAAAATTTTTCGACGAAAAGGAACAGTCCGTATTTCCTCTTAAGGATTTCTTTATGTGTACCGAATATGATAAATTCAAGTTTGTTTTAACACTTAAAGAGGACGAAACGGGACGAAAATATATTTGTAAGGGATAATTTATGAATATTGAAAAATTATTTTTAAAAAATACGCTTCAGGGTGCTTCGGGACTTTTTTATGCTACGGGAAGCTTTGGCGTATGCGATAAATATGCGTCCTACGATGTAACAAATACCCCTACAGGCGTATGCTACAGTCAGAATATAAACGGCGTCACCCTTTCGGCAACCTTTGAAGAAAGGCAAAACGGAGTAATTATCCGTAAAGACAGCCTTACTAACAACAGTAAAAAAACTGTTACAGTAAATGGTTGTCAAAGCCGTTTTTATTTAAGCGCTAACGAATACGAGGTTTACACACAGTATAATTCCTGGCAACACGAAAGCTCTGGGCAGTGGCAAAAGTTAGTCACGGAATGTTCGGCAAAAAATACAGGTATACGAAGCTGTGACGGTGCAACACCTATGATGGCGCTTCATAACCTTTATACAGGCAAAAACGCTGTGTTCCACATTTTGCCTACTTGTAAATGGTGTATTACTGCAAAAAGATTTCCGTACAATAAAAGTGAATTCGTCGTAGTTCAGACCGGCTTTGACAGTGAAAACCTGAACATCACCGTTGACATTGGCGAAAGTATAGAGCTTCCCACAGTTATTTTCTTTTATGCAGACAGCAAAACCGACCTTGATGCATACAAGCTTCATACAGTTTTTAACGAGCTGTATCCAAGAAAAGCAATGCCCGTTTTATATAATTCCTGGCTTTACTGCTTCGATATACTAAACCCAGAAAATCTTTATAAACAGGCTGAAGCCGCATACGAATTGGGCTTTGAAGCCTTTATGATTGATGCGGGTTGGTTTGGAAACGGCGAAAACTGGTCACTTGAGGTTGGAGATTGGGAAGAAAACGAAAATCTGGGTTTTGATGGCGGTATCACCGCTTTTTCAGAATTTGTAAGAAAAATGGGTATGCTGTTCGGCTTATGGTTCGAGCCTGAAAGAGCAGGTGTAAACAGTAAGCTCAGACTGAATCACCCTGAATTTCTAATTGACGATTATCTTTTTGACTTTTCAAAGAAGGAAGCCGTAGAGTATATGATAGAAACTATATGCTCTGCTATAGAAAAATACTCTATAGGTTGGCTTAAATTTGATTTTAACGATACCATTCACATTGATAAAAGCTCACGCGGTTTTTACGAATACTATAAGGGACAGCGCAGATTTATCACAGCAATAAAGGAACGCTTCCCCAATATTTACATTACTAATTGTGCCAGTGGCGGATACAGAATGGAGCTTAATCAGGCTACTATGACCGACAGCTTCTGGCTTTCCGACAATCAAAGTTCTGTTAAAGGTATTGAAATCTTAAAAAACACCATAAAAAGACTTCCGCCCTGTGTTATAGAACGCTGGAACGTTCAGAAGTTCTGCGAAGGCTTCACTAAGCACGGCGAAAAAGAAAAATCAGGAATTCTTGTAACCGTAAACGACGCCTTATGGAGTAACGTTATAAGTGTAAACAGCGACTATACAAAAGGCTTCCTTACAGGAGGTGTAATAGGCTTCTCCTGTGATTTATATGAGCTTGAGCAAAAAATAAAAGACGATTATAAAGAGTTTATAAAACTCTATAAAGAAGAAAGAGATTTCTATAAAAATGCGGTCTGCCGTATTCTTGTAGACTCTCCTCAAATCACCGTACTGCAATACAGTGACCCTTCACTTAAAAAAATCGTTCTTCAGGTTTTTTCGAGCGAAGTCTACGCATACGACCTTACGGTGTATCCCGTAGTTAACCCAGAAGTAGAATACTCTGTTGACGGTCAGACCGTAAAAGGCAAACTTCTTATAAACGAGGGAATTTATTTTGAAAAATTGGAAGATTATTCCTGTCAAACCAAAATTCTAAAGACCCTATAATGAATAACACCCTGCTTTCTGCAAAAAATAAATTCGAAAGCGGGGTGATTTTTATGTCAGATAAAAACAGACAGTATGACAACAATCAGAATAAGAACGACCAGAACAAAAATAAACAGAATAAAAGCCAGAACAGAAACGACCAGAACAAAAAGGATAACAACAATAAAAACTAACTAAACTAAAAGCGGATACAAATTTTAAATTTGTATCCGCTTGCTTTTTACCGTTTAAAACCGAAGCCTAAAATTTCTCCTGCTTCACATATAATCACAAAGGCATTTTTATCTTTTTCCTTTATAATTGCCTGTACCTTTGACACCTCGTGAGGACGTAAAGCGCACATAAGCATTTCTCTGTTTTCACCGGTATAACCGCCCGTGGCTGTTAACTTCGTAACACCTCGGCTGACCTTTCCTATTATTTCTTTACTTATCTCTGTACTGTTATCTGTAATAATATAAATAAGTTTACCCTTATCAGCGCCGTAAAGTATCTTATCAAGCACAAGAGAAGTGACAAATACTGTAACTGCAGAATACAGAACGCTTGATACGTCGCGGTAGCAAAGCGCCGATAAAATTATTACGACAGCATCGCTTATAAGTATAATTTTTCCTACGCTTATATGAGGATGTTTCCCGTTTATAAGCTTAGCAATTATATCCACACCGCCTGTGGTCGCTCCGCGGTGAATTATCATACCAAGTCCAAGTCCTGTCATTATTCCGCCAAAAAGTGCGCAAAGAATTGTATCTCCGCTGAACGCCTTTACGTATTTTTCGCAAACATCAAGTGTCACAGAAACAATAACGGTTGCAAAGGCAGTCCTTGCAATAAAATATATTCCCAACTTTTTAAGACTTATCAGTATAAGAGGAATATTTAAAAGCAGAACCGTAACGCCTACGGGAAAACCCGTGAGATAATTTATAATAAGAGAAATTCCCGTAAATCCACCGGGACTTATATGGGCGGGAGAAATAAACAACGGCACTGCCGCTGAATAAATTACCGCACCTACGACGTAAAAGACAATATCAATAAGGCTTTTCAAAAATTGTTTTTTCAATAGCTTTCACCCTATTATATTGTTGCCGAAAAATCCTCCCATATTATAGAAAACAGTTCATTAAGACGTT
Source organism: Acutalibacteraceae bacterium (assembly GCA_036307305.1). Taxonomy (GTDB): domain Bacteria; phylum Bacillota; class Clostridia; order Oscillospirales; family Acutalibacteraceae; genus SIG607. Next base: position 11,810 of record JAXJXV010000020.1, on the reverse strand, counting down.
CAAATTCACCGCAAAGATGCAGATATCCGAAAAGTGACTCAACACCTGTTGCAATGTGATAGTCGCCCGAACTGGCACCCTTGGGACTTCTGCCCGTATGGAAATTTCTTCCTCTTTTAAAAACAGTCATTTCTTCTTCGCTTAAAAGGTCTTTTATAATTTCAAAGGCTTTTACCTGTCCTGAGGCGCTGACGAAACAAACCGAAGCCGAGTGAAGTTCACCTGACGGGCGGTTGATTTCCGCCAGTCTTTCACGCACAAGCAAACCGAACACCGCGTCACCCACAAAGGAAAGCACCGATGGACTAAGCTGTTTTACCTTAGCTTTATCATAATACATACTCAAACTCAAAATCGTTTACGTGAACGATGTCACCTTCCTGAACTCCCGCTTTAACAAGAGCCTTAATTATACCGCTTTGACGAAGAACCCTCTCAAAATACTGCAGGGATTCGTAATCGTCAGGGTCAACGGTATTCATAATTCTTTCAATCCAGTCGCAGTTCTCCACAAAATACTCACCGTTTTCAACCCTAAGGGTAAAGGTACGAAGTTCTTTCTTAACAAGATTTGTTTCAAAGACCTCCATCTCAGCCTCATAGCGTTTCATAGGCGGTAAGGTATCAAGAACAGCGGCAATATGGTTAATAAGCTCACCCGTACCCTCTTTAATGGGCGCCATAATAGGAAAGAACTCATAACCCAAATCTTTAAAGTGCTTGGCTATTCTTTCAACGGCTTCATCATCAGTAAGGTCGCATTTGTTACCCACTACTATCTGAGGACGCTCACTTAATTCCTCGCTGAAAACCTTAAGCTCTTTATTGATTTTTTCAAAATCATCAATAGGGTCTCTGCCCTCACTACCCGAAACGTCAATTACGTGAACTAAAAGACGGCATCTTTCAACATGGCGTAAAAACTCGTGTCCAAGACCTACGCCCTCTCCTGCGCCCTCAATAAGACCGGGAATGTCCGCCATAACGAAGGAACTTCCCTCACCCATACGGACAACACCTAAAACTGGAGTAAGGGTTGTAAAATGATAGTTTGCGATTTTTGGTTTTGCCTCGCTTACTACCGAAACAAGAGTAGACTTACCAACGTTTGGAAAGCCTATAAGTCCCACGTCGGCAAGAAGCTTTAACTCAAGAGTTACGTCAAGCTCATCACCGGGTGCGCCCGGTTTAGCAAAGCGTGGTACCTGACGGGTGGAATGTGCAAAATGCTGATTACCAAAACCGCCGTTGCCGCCTCTTGCAATTATAACCTCGTTATCCCCCGATATATCGGCAATAATCCTTCCGCTTTCGGTATCCTTGATAAGAGTACCCCTTGGTACGTTTATAACAAGGTCCTCAGCAGATTTGCCTGTGCAACGGGAAGCCTTGCCGTTTTCACCGTTTTCTGCGCAATATTTTCTTTTATATCTGAAGTCTGCAAGGGTAGACAGATTATCGTCGGCTTTAAAAATAATATTACCGCCTCTGCCTCCATCCCCTCCGTCGGGACCGCCTGCAGCTACGTATTTTTCTCTGTGAAAGGAAACGCAGCCATTACCGCCGTTTCCCGCTTTAAGATGAATTTTTGCTACGTCAATAAACATACAAATCAACCTTTTAGGTAATTAATTTACAAAATAAAAGGCTCAGGAATCCACCTGAGCCCATTAATAATTACTGCTCTACAGCGTAAATGCTGACCTGCTTACGGTCACGGCCAACACGCTCGAACTTAACTTTACCGTCGATAAGAGCAAATAAAGTATCGTCAGAACCCTTGCCTACATTATTGCCGGCGTGGATATGTGTGCCGCGCTGACGAACAAGAATGTTACCGGCCAATACGAACTGACCGTCGGCACGTTTAACACCAAGACGCTTGGACTCACTGTCACGACCGTTCTTGGTAGAACCCATACCTTTTTTATGGGCGAATAACTGAATGTTAATCTTTAACATAACTACACCTCCGAAATGATAGATATCCTGTCATTATACTGGGAAGAAAGCTGTTCTATATGAAGTCTGAAGCCCTCTAAAACCGCTGAAGATTTAGCAGAAGGACTGATTACTTTAACAAACAATAAAGCATCGTCAACCTGAGCTTCCATTTTATCACCGATTATCTCAGTGATTGTATTCGCTGTCATATATGCGGCAGATGAAACTGCACTGCAAACAATTTTTCCTTCAATATCGTCACAGTTGACAGAGCTGTGACCGCTGATATAAAAGCCGTAAATACCGCTTTTATCAGCCAAAAATTTTACTTCGGTCATAGCAAATTAACCGATAGCCTTGATTTCAACCTTAGTGTACGGCTGTCTGTGGCCCTTTTTACGAGCGCAACCCTTCTTGGGCTTGTAGGTAAATACGGTAATCTTCTTACCCTTACCATTCTTGAGAACCTCACCCTTAACGGTTACTCCCTCAACGTAAGGAGCGCCAACCTTAAGAGCGCCGTCGTTAACAGCAACAACCTTGTCAAAAACAACTTCAGCGCCGTCTTCAGCATTAAGCTTCTCAACGTAGATAACATCACCGTCAGTTACACGGTACTGTTTACCACCGGTTTCAATAATTGCGTACATTCTTTTGCACCTGCCTTAATTTCAGTCTCGCTACAGTAAGGCGTATGCCAAAATAGGCATAACTTAACAGAGCCTTCAATATGCGGCCTAACGATTATACCACAGTCCACCCTACGTGTCAAGATTTTTTTAACATTTTTCCTGAGGAACGTTAATAATCAGCTTTATTTCCAAAGACACGTTTTCATCATTTTCCAGATTTGTAATTATACAGTCATCAGCATTCTTAAGCAAATACTCAAAAGCTTTCTTATTTATCCCCAAAAATAAGCCTTGTTTCATATACAGGCAAAGTTCTAAAATCGTTTCTTTTTTTCATATATGAATATATCAGAACTGCTTCCTTTAGCATATTCAATAGCAAAAGCTATATATTTATCTTTTTATCGGTAAAAACTTTATCTTTTATCTTATACAACCGTCTTTTTTCTATCGGCACATTCCTGTTTTCGCAAAATAAACCAAAGCATAATATGGGGTCAATTGTCACAAAGCTCACCTTCCTTTAAAAATAAAAAGCGTGTCCATGAGGACACGCCGAAAAAGTGTTCCCATAGTTTGTTGCGACGCAAACTGATTCCAACGCACGGAATATAAGGAACACCTTTTACCAAGGTATTCTCCGCACGTTGTAAAAAAATATTCAATTTGCGTCGCAAGAATATTCTAACACATTAAATATTTTTTTGCAATAGTTATTGTTAGTCTAAATATTTTAAATACTGAAATAAGGTTTCAACCAAAAAAATCTCATTTTCCTTTAAAAATAAAAAGCGTGTCTATGAGGACACGCCCAAAAAGTGTCAATCCTCAATCGTTGCTACACGAATCACTCCACACGGGAATAAGAGGATAACACCTTTTGTTAAGGTATTATTCCCCCATGTAGAGCTGATTCAATTCGTGTAGCACCTTAATTCTACCACATTAAATATTTTTTTGCAACAGTTAATGTTTGTCTGTATTTTTTAAAATACGGAAAAAACCCATAATAACATAGATTTTTTCCATTGATATATTTTTTCACCTTATATATAATGTATACAACGATACTTGTAAGGAGGATTTTTATGGATATTTATGCAAAACGGGCGCTTGAAGAATATAACAGTGCCGAAAACGTTATTCGACCCGGTGGTATCCTTCACTTTTATATACATCAGACTTCTTTGTCTAACTGCAGTTGAGAATAGGAAGTTAGTCATAACCCAACACTGATATTCAGTAAAAGAACACTTCTTAAGATCAGGCTTCTTAAGTAGTAATTTTAGTTCTTCTTCACTATAAGTCTCAATTGGACTTTTATCTACTTTGATTGCCGTCATCTTGAAGCGCGGAACAAAGCCTTCATTCATCATAAAATGCATTGTGGTTATAAAGTCTCTTAAATAAGAATTAATACTTACATCGTTATCTAGTGTTTCTTTCAAGTGCAACACATATCTTTTATAAGCGTCCTCGTCAATTTCTTCTATGGGTGTATCGGGGTCAAAGAACTTAAAGAACTGAACGTAGCTTTGTCTATAATGATTTATAGTTCCTTGTCTTAAATTTCTCTGCCGACAGTATTCAAGATACTTATTACAACCCTCCTCAAAAGTAAGACCTCTCGTAGCTTTCATTTTCAGTTTGTGCATAGTAAAAAACCTCTCTTTTAATACAAAAAAATATGGACACATCATTAGAGAAAACTCAAAAATGATGTGTCCAACTTTTTAAGTGTTAAATTTTCAAATCAGGTCTTTTACATTTGCCCGAAAGCCTTACAAATGCTTACTTATTAAGTGCTTCGTTAACTGCAACTGCACAAGCAACAGTCATACCAACCATGGGGTTGTTACCTGCACCGATAAGACCCATCATTTCAACGTGAGCAGGAACGGAAGAAGAACCTGCGAACTGAGCGTCAGAGTGCATACGGCCCATAGTATCGGTCATACCGTAGGAAGCAGGACCTGCAGCCATATTATCAGGATGAAGTGTACGACCTGTACCGCCGCCACTTGCTACAGAGAAGTATTTCTTACCCTGTTCGATACACTCTTTCTTATAGGTACCTGCAACAGGATGCTGGAAACGTGTGGGGTTAGTAGAGTTACCTGTGATAGAAACGTCAACACCCTCAAGATGCATAATAGCAACGCCTTCACGAACGTCGTCTGCACCGTAGCAACGAACCTTAGCGCGCTCACCGTCAGAGTAAGCAATTTCCTCAACAACGTTTACCTTACCGGTATGATAATCAAACTTAGTCTGAACGTAGGTAAAGCCGTTGATACGGGAAATAATCTTTGCAGCGTCCTTACCAAGACCGTTAAGGATTACGCGGAGGGGTTCTTTTCTTGCTTTGTTAGCGCTCTTAGCAAGACCGATAGCGCCTTCAGCAGCAGCGAAGGATTCGTGACCTGCAAGGAAAGCAAAGCACTGAGTTTCATCTCTTAAAAGCATAGCGCCGAGGTTACCGTGGCCGATACCAACCTTACGGTCGTCAGCAACAGAACCCGGAATACAGAAGGACTGAAGACCGAGACCGATTTTCTCAGCAGCCTCAGCAGCACTTGCTACCTTATCCTTAATAGCGATAGCGCAGCCTACAACATAAGCCCAAGCAGCATTTTCAAAGCAGATAGGCTGAATACCCTTAACAATGTTATAAGCATCTACACCTGCATCATCGCAGATTTTTTTAGCTTCTTCAATAGAAGCAATTCCGTGTTTATTGAGTTCAGCATTGATTTGGTCAATACGTCTTTCATAACTTTCAAATAAAGCCATAACTTAGGTACCTCCTATTATTCTTCACGGGGGTCAATGAGCTTAGCCGCATCATCAACACGTCCGTACTGGCCGCTGGCTTTTTCAAGAGCCTCATTAGCGTCCATACCCTTTTTAATCATATCCATCATTTTGCCGAGGTGAACGAACTTATAGCCGGTAATCTGGTCGTCCTTATCAACTGCAATCTTGGTGATATAGCCTTCAGCAAGTTCAAGATAACGGGGACCCTTAGCCTTAGTTGCATAGGTTGTACCAACCTGTGAACGAAGACCTTTACCAAGGTCTTCAAGACCTGCGCCGATGGGAAGACCGTCCTCAGAGAAAGCGGTCTGTGTACGACCGTAAACAATCTGGAGGAAAAGCTCTCTCATAGCGGTATTGATAGCATCGCAAACGAGGTCGGTATTAAGTGCTTCAAGAATTGTTTTGCCAACGAGAATTTCAGAAGCCATAGCTGCGGAGTGAGTCATTCCCGAACAGCCGAGTGTTTCAACGAGAGCCTCTTCAATAACGCCTTCTTTAACGTTAAGAGTAAGCTTACAGGTACCCTGCTGGGGAGCACACCAGCCCACACCGTGAGTAAGACCGGAAACGTCCTTAACTTCTTTTACCTGAGTCCAAGCGCCTTCCTGAGGGATAGGAGCAGGTCCATGGTATGCGCCCTTGGCAAGAGGACACATTTTTTCTACTTCATGTGAGTATTTCATAAAAAAACTCCTTTCGGTTATTCGGTTTATTTAAAACAAAATAAACACTATGCTGTTATTTTATCACATATAAAAAAAATGTGCAATACTAACTTGACGAAATTGATAGAATTTTCACATATTGTTTAAAAATATACGCTAATATATATTTTTTTGTACATATTAATAAACAGTTGACTTTTAGTCTTTTAACATTTAAAATGTATTTATAAGGAGTGATTTTTATGAACGAGATTTTTGAGAAAATCAGTAACGTGGGTCTTGTACCCGTTATAAAGCTTAATGACCCTGCTAAAGCCGTTCCGTTGGCTAAGGCTCTTGTAAAGGGCGGTATACCCGTTGCAGAGGTTACCTTCCGTGCAGCAGGCGCTGATATCGCTATCGCTAACATTGCTAAAGAGCTTCCCGATATTTTGGTAGGCGCAGGTACGGTTGTAACCGTCGAGCAGGTTAAAAAGGCTGTAGCAGCAGGAGCAAAATACATTATTTCCCCAGGCTTTGACCCTGAAGTAGTTGGCTACTGTGTTGAAAATGGTATTCCCGTTACACCGGGCTGTACAAATCCTTCAGAGGTAAGTATTGCTACAAAAATGGGACTGGAAATTGTTAAATTCTTCCCTGCTGAAGCCGCAGGCGGACTTAAGGTGCTTAAGGCTCTTTCAGGTCCTTTCCCAAAAATGAAATTTATCCCCACAGGCGGTATCGGTCCCGATAATCTTAACGATTATCTTGCTTTCCCCAAAATCGTTGCTTGTGGCGGAAGCTGGATGGTTCCCGAAAAACTCGTTGATAACGAGGACTGGGACGGCATAACTGCTCTTGCAGAGGAAGCTGTAAGAACTATGCTCAAACCTCATATTTCACACATCGGCATAAACAGTGAAAACGAGGCAGAAGCAAAGAAAACGGCAGAGCTTTTCACCTCTTTGCTTGGTGGACTCACCGATATCGGCAAGGCTTTCTTTGTGGGCAACCGCGAGGTTGAAGTTATGAAGAACGTAGGTATGGGCAGACTTGGTCACATTGCTCTTTGCGTCACAAGTGTTCCCCGCGCAATTCATTATTACGAAAACAAAGGCTTTAGGTTTGATATGAGTACGGCCACCTATAAAGACGACGGAAGTATTAAGTTTGTATACTTCACCGATGACTTCGGCGGATTTAAGGTTCATTTGGTTGAAAAATAAGAATCATAACAACAAAACCCCGATGCCTGATGGCATCGGGGATATTTTTACTAAAACATTGGTAACACCCTTATCAACTAAATTCTTATAAATTTAATACTATACATTGGTCTCACCGTATAAAAATATTTTTTTGAAACAAGGCTTATATTTTTAAGCAGAAAAATCATATATCTGCAAAAACAACTGAAATTAAATTTTTTTAAAAACTTACAATAATAAGATATTTTAAATTATTAACTTTGACTCAAAAACTCTCGATATGAAGTTAACTGTTTTTGGGACTCACCTCTTTCAGTTTGATAAAATTACCTGTACAGGCTCGGCTTCCATTTTCATTGGTATCAGCCACCTTTCTGTCGCCTTTCTTGTTTCTGTCTTCATTATAGTGTATTATTTACTATTTGTCAAGTGTTTTGTGTATAATTTTTATTAATTTTATCAAAAAGTTATGAACAATAAGTTTTTAACGCTATTTTTTCATTTTTTATTTACTTAACAGATAAAATATGTTAAAATAAAAGATAGCACAGCTTTTAAGGAGATAACCAATGTATAAAATTATAACCAAAAAGGTTCTTAATCCTTTTGTTACTTTAATGGACATCGAAGCGCCCCTTGTTGCTAAGAAAGCACAGGCGGGGCAGTTTATAATTCTAAGAGTAAATAGTGACGGTGAGCGGATACCTCTTACCGTAGCAGGATTTGACCGCTTGAAAGGTACTGTCAAAATTATCTTTCAGACGGTAGGCGAAACCACTCTTCTTCTCTCTAAAAAAGAAGAAGGTGAATTTATTGAGGACTTTGCAGGACCTTTAGGCGTTGCTACAAAAACCGACGGACTCAAAAAGGTTCTTATCGTAGGCGGCGGTGTAGGTTGCGCTATTGCTTTGCCCATCGCTCAGAAGCTTAAAGAGCAGGGTGCCAATGTAACAAGCATAATCGGTTTCAGAAGCAAAGACCTACTTATTCTTGAAGAAGAATTCAAAGCCGCTTCAAACAGGCTGTTCGTTATGACCGACGACGGTTCCTACGGACAGAAAGGTAACGTTTGTATGCCTATAAATGAAATGCTCTCAAAGGGTGAAACCTTTGACGAGGTTATTACAATCGGTCCACTCATTATGATGAAGTTCGTGGTTGAGGCTGTGCGTGAGTCAGGTATCCCCTGTACCGTTTCTATGAATCCTATTATGATTGACGGAACGGGTATGTGCGGCGGTTGTCGTCTTTCTCTTATTGAGGACGGAAAACGTATCGTTAAATTCGCATGTGTTGACGGCCCTGATTTTGACGGATATAAAATAGATTTTGACGAAGCCATACAGAGAGCCTCTATGTATAAAGATTTCGAAAAACACAAATATGAGAAAGCCTGTAATCTGCTTAACAAGGGGGCGCAGTAATGAAACCCAATTTGGATAACAGCAGAAATCCTATGCCCTGTCAGGACGCTGTCGCAAGAGCCAAAAACTTCAGCGAGGTAGCGCTTGGCTACAGCGAAGAAACAGCAGTAAACGAAGCCCTCAGATGCTTAAACTGTAAAAATATGCCCTGTGTTCAGGGTTGTCCCGTAAATATACACATTCCCGCCTTTATAGAAAAAATAAAGGAATATGATTTCGAGGGTGCTTACAAAATAATCAGCAAATCCTCCTCCCTTCCTGCAGTTTGTGGAAGAGTTTGTCCTCAGGAAAAACAGTGCGAAGCAAAATGTGTCAGAGGAATAAAAGGAGAAAGCGTCGGCATTGGCAGACTTGAACGCTTTGTTGCAGATTGGCACAACTCTCACGATAACACCGACGTTACAGAAATAAAGGAAAACGGTCACAAGGTAGCCGTTATAGGAAGTGGCCCCTCGGGACTTACCTGCGCGGGTGACCTGGCAAGAATGGGATACAGCGTTACGGTATTTGAGGCTCTGCATACTGCAGGCGGCGTACTCGTTTACGGTATCCCTGAGTTCAGACTTCCAAAAGAAATTGTAAAAAAAGAAATAGACAATCTCTCATCCTTAGGTGTTGAGATAAAAACCAACATAATTATAGGCAAAACCCTCACTGTAGACGAACTTTTCCAGATGGGTTATGAAGCCGTTTTCATTGGCTCAGGTGCAGGGCTTCCGTCCTTTATGGGAATCAAGGGTGAAACCCTTAACGGCGTTTATTCTGCAAACGAATTTTTAACGCGAAGCAATCTTATGAAGGCTTATACCACCGACCCCTCCACACCTATTATGAAAGGTGGAAAGGTAGCGGTGGTGGGCGGAGGCAACGTTGCTATGGATGCCGCTCGTACAGCTCTTAGACTTGGCGCAGACGAGGTTTATATCGTATACAGAAGAAGTATGGATGAACTTCCCGCCCGAAAGGAAGAGGTTGAACACGCCATGGAAGAGGGCGTAAAGTTTATGCTTCTTAATAATCCCACTGAAATTCTGGGTGACGACAAAGGCTTCGTAAACGGAATGAAGTGTATAAAAATGGAGCTTGGCGAACCCGATGAAAGAGGCAGAAGATGTCCCGTTCCTATAAAAAACAGCGAATTCGAGCTTTCTGTAGATACAGTGGTTATATCTATCGGCACTTCACCAAACCCGCTTATTAAGGATACAACCGATGGGCTTGAAGTTAACCGCCGCGGCGGAATAATCGTAGAGGAAGAAACGGGCGCTACAAGTAAGACCGGTGTATTCGCAGGGGGCGATGCCGTAACAGGCGCCGCCACGGTAATATCGGCTATGGGGGCAGGTAAAACCGCCGCTAAAGCCATAGATGAATATATTAAAGGTTTATAAAAAATTGCTTCTCTTAGGAGAAGCAATTTTTATTTAAGCCTTAAGGTCACTATTTTTTTAGCATCTGTTTTAAGACAGAGAACCGTCCCCTGTCTTCTTCCCGTGTCCTTCTAAAACTTCATAAAATCTTTTTGGTAATCAAGTTTTATTAGTCGCTTTTGTGCTAACAATAATACGCTACAAGCAATAACAGAAAAAGGATAAAACTCAATCAAACTAATAATCCAAGAAAACCCAAGGGATTGATTAAAAAGTTCATAGAGCAATGAAAAAATTTTTTCGTTTATAATTGAAGATAATAAATAAACAGAACTGATTACCAAAAGGTACGGTAGCAATTTTAATTGCCAATTATTTTTCAAAAAATTCCTATTTTTAAATACAATTATAAATATTATTGAACAATTAAGAATAGGTATAAAAAGTAATTTAAGTTGTTTTCTATAGCCAACCATCATATACACCTACCTCAATAAATAGATATGCCAAATCCCCACGGTCCAGCATATCCAGCTTTGAATTTGCCATTCAAGAACACAGGGGACAAAGACAGAGAACCGTCCCCTGTCCTATGGAGAACCGTCCCCTGTCCTATCCTAAACGGTTTGAATGCCTTCAATAAAATCTATAGTACCAGCTACTGCGAAAAAAATCAGTGAAATTATGCACAGAACCTTATAGCCTTGTGGTTTGCCCATATTGTGAAACATACCTTTCACTGGATTTGCTACACCAAATACTATAAGTGGCTTATAAGCATTTTTTGCTTCGAATAGAAAAAATATTGATGAGGTCATTCCTATTATTGAATTTGTAAACTCTTGCTTTGCTACATCAAAACAAAAATAAAAAAATATTGAAATTAAAAGCAATATGCCGAAAAGAGTTAACAATATATTAAATAAGTTTTTTTTCAACGACCATCACCTCTTTTAATAATCATTGATATACGATACAATGTCACTAAAAATGCCAATGTATGATATAGAAAAATCATAGTGATAACCAATTATAGGAACAAGTGCTTTTCCTGACGATAAGCCTATATCGAATTTATCAATATCATATAATATTCTTTCTTTCCCACCAAATGATTCAAATACATCACTTTGAGAACCTACGCTAATAGCACCATACCCAACTTGGAATGAAGAGCGAAGATTATGTCCAAATTTAATTTCTCCTTCTCTGAGTTGAACTCCTACTATATCACCTCGTATTATAGCTTCTATTTGCATACCTTGCCCAAAATCTGCATTAAAGCCAATGCCTACACACAAACCAGCAGAAGCCGAAATATTGTTTTTTACGATATTTCCCACTTCATTAGCAAAATCTTCTGTTGGAACAACCTCAACGGCTTTATTAATAAAGCTCTTTACCGGCTGAATAATATTGTTATCTACCCAAGAGGCTGCTTTTTTCAATCCCGATTTTACATCATTCCAAGACGGCCAATTTCCGGATGGGTCACTCATATTTACAGGATTGTTGAAACAATATGCAAACTGGTTATAACCCCGTATATCTGTTCCAATACCAGAAATAACCCCATCCGCATTAATCCATCTACCAACAACAGAGTCATAGTATCTGCTGATGCAGTAGTAGAATCCCGTCTCGGTATCGTAGTAATATCCGCGGTATCTAAGGGGATTTTTCTGACCGATAGTATCAGCCATCGTGCCTGTTACCGAAAGGACGGTACCCCAGGCGTCATAGCTGTACTGAACAACCTGAGAGCCTG
>JAXJXV010000019.1:0-18743 GCA_036307305.1 Acutalibacteraceae bacterium | reverse complement strand
TTTTTCCGTATGCGATAAACCATTGATGATGCGCACTGGTCGTATTCACCGTTACGACCAACAAGAAATTCTACGTATTCTTTCTCATCAATAAGCTTTATTATTTCTCTTTCAAGCAGTTCTTCAACCCTTAATAGATTATCAATATATCTGTGTCCGAAAAAAGCAACTGTAAAAATGTTTAGCATATTATACACCTCACTGCAATTACTGATTATAGTTTGAATACACATAACATTATACCGCTAATATCGGTAATTTTCAACAATAATCGGTAATTTTATCGTGAATATTACCGCTGTAATTATTATACAATAATATGCAGAGAGGTGTATACTGATGGATTTGAAATTCATAAGAAACAGAATTTCTGTTTTAAGAACAAAAAAGAACGTCTCTGAATATAGAATGAGTACAGACTTAGGACATAGCAAAAGCTATATACAAAGTATTTCGTCAGGTAGGTCAATGCCGTCTTTAACAGAATTTCTTTATATATGCGAATACCTTGGAGTCACTCCCAAGGAATTTTTCGACGAAGATGTGCAGGAACCTCAGCTAGTAAAAAAACTATATAATATAACACGTAATATGTCTGATGAAGATTTGACAGTACTTATAAGTACTGCAGAACGATTAAACAAAAGATAAACAAATTTTGATTGCTGTAGATAACAGCGGAAACACAATATAGCAAAAATTAGGGGCGGACTTTAATGTCCGCCCGTACTAATATACAATATAATCTCTACTGATAGTTTGTAGGGGAGGATTTGTTATCCTCCCGCATATCATCCGCCCAAATGATTGTGCAATATAGTTTCTACGACTACGGTGTATTCCCTATTCCCTAATCCCTAACCAGTCGTCTTTGTTTCAGCAAGATTATTTTTCAGAAAGCTTTGACAGATAAGGGAAGGTCAGCGGCCAGATTATTCCACCCGCTATTACTATCATAAAGTATCTTGCGGCTCTGGCTACATATTCATTAACAAATATAAGCTCAAAGGGAGTGCGCAGTCCCTCCTTAACGCAAAGGACAAGGGCGATACCGCCTAAAATCTTTATAATCTGCACCCACCATACAGCCTGTGTTTCAAAGTTCACGCTTTTGCTGTCAACGGTATAAACCACCATAAGACCGATTATACAGCCAAGAAGTGTACAGGCGTTTTTGATTGCCGACGTAAGATTTTCGTTTTGTGGGTGGTTGCCTAAAACGAAATAAAGAAGTGCGCCTGTTACAAGCAGTGTCAGAAAAGCAAGTATAGCGTACATCACCTTAGGATTATTTCTAGCTTTTTCAAAAAGAGGGTATCCGCCGAATATAAGAAAAAGAGCAATTATAACCGAAACACCTACGTCAAGTGGCGTATGAACGCCAAGATAAAGGCGTGAAAAAGGCACCAGTACGCACATTATAATGCACATAATACGAAGCGCATTGTTTTTATTAGCTCTGGCTATACCGCCGAACATACCAACAGAGGACTGCGTATGACCGCTTGGAAAGGAATAGCCCGTAGCCGCCTCTCTTGCCGCTTCCACAATAGTGAAATTGGGGTCCTTTACCCAAGGACGCGGTATTTTAAAGGTCATTTTAAGGGTTTGATTAACAACGGTTCCCACAAAGCCCGTTAGCAAAAGATAATATCCCTGCCACTTATCAACACACCAGAATATTACCATACAAACAGCCATAAAAATTGTTTCTTCACCAAAAACGGTAATTACAGAAACTACGGAGTCTAAGAACGAATTTCTGATTCCCTCTAAAAAATACAGTATTTCCATTATTTTAAATCCTTTGTTTTATTATAAGCGGCTATTACCGCTTCCATTGTGGCGCTTCTGAATTTTCCTTTTTCAAGGGCTCTGACACCCTGTATAGTAGTTCCCCCAGGGGAACACACCATATCCTTAAGCTCAGCAGGACTTTTGCCCGTTACAATTACCGTTTTTGCCGCGCCCTCTACGGTTTTTGCCGCATATAAAAGGGCTTTATCACGGGCAAGTCCACAGGACACCGCGCCGTCGGCAAGTGCCTCTATAAACAAATCCACAAAGGCAGGACCACAGCCCGAAAGAGCCGCCGCCGCGTCTATTTTATTTTCCTCAATCTCGTCTGCAAGACCTGCAAAAGATAACGCGTCTACAACCTCTTCCAGTTCTTTGCTTGTTACGCTTTCATTAGCCGTATATAGAATTACTCCATCACCAACAGAACAGGCTGTATTAGGCATAATTCTGATTATTTTTGCATCTTTTTCGCAAAGTCTTTCAATAGACCATATATCCTTACCTGCCGCCATACTGACAATAACGGTATCGGGGTTTATATAATCTTTTATAGCATCAAACAGACCTTCAAATCCCTGTGGCTTTATGCCGATAAAAAGATATTTACTGTTATTTGCGGCATATTCAGCCGCAACCTCAGTCACACCGCTGCCGGCAACTCTATTTATTTTTTCTTTATTACTGTCACAAACGCATATTTCCTCTGGGTCGGTCTTTTTAAGCACTGCATCAAGAATAATGCCGCCCATATTACCGATTCCTATAAAGCCGAATTTATAGTTCATCATCGTATTTCTCCGTTTCCTGTTATTATATACTTATACGTATTCATCTCAGCAAGTCCCATAGGTCCTCTGGCGTGAAGACGCTGAGTAGATATACCTATTTCACAGCCAAGTCCAAACTCACCGCCGTCGGTAAAACGGGTGGAAGCATTTACGTAAAGGGCGGCGCTGTCAATATGGGATACAAAATAATCTGCATTTTCCTTATTTTCGGTAATTATAGCTTCGCTGTGATGGGTGGAATGAAGAGAAATATGCTCTGCCGCTTCTTTCACACTGTCAACGATTTTAACCGCCAGTATATAATCAAGATGCTCGGTATCAAATGCTTTTTCGTCTGCCTTTTCGCCTGAAATAATTTTATCTGCTCTGTCACAAAGGATAAATCTGCATTTATCCCCTATTTTGTTCTTAAGCACAGGCAAGAATTTATCTGCAACGGCGCTATGCACAAGACAAACCTCTGCCGCATTACACACTGAAGGACGGCTCATTTTAGCATTCTCGGTGATTTTTAAAGCCTTTTCCAAGTCTGCATATTCATCAACGTAAATATGGCATATACCCGTGCCTGTTTCAATACAAGGAACAGTCGCGTTTTCCACACAGGCTTTAATAAGTCCCGCCCCGCCTCTTGGAATGAGCAAATCAACCTTACCCGTAGCCGTCATAAGAGCATTTGCCTGACTTCTGTCAGTAGAGTCTGGCATATTAACGAGGTTTTCATCAAGCTCTGCTTTTTTTAGTCCTGCTTTCAAGGCGTTTATTATTGCCATCGAAGAATTAAAGGCTTCCTTACCGCCTTTAAGTATACACACGTTACCGCTTTTAATAAGCAGTGCCGCCGCGTCGCTCGTCACGTTGGGACGGCTTTCGTATATAACCGCAACCACACCCATTGGAACCGAAACCTTTTTAAGAGTCAGTCCGTTATAAAGGGTACGCTGTTCCAGAACTCTCCCAACAGGGTCGGGTAAATTTATAACGTCTCTTATACCCTGTGCCATATTCTCAATACGCTTTTCATCAAGGCGGAGTCGGTCAGCCATTACACCGTCGCCGTAATTTTTCAAATCCTCGGCATTAGCCGTCAGTATTGCCGTCTTTTGTTCTATAAGGCTGTCTGCCATAAAAAGCAGAGCCTTATTTTTTTGCTCTGCCGTCAGAACGGCGGCCTGTGTTTTAAGGCTTACCGCCTTAGCAAGAATTTCATTAACATTCATTTTTTCTACCTCTGAAACGGGTTCCTACCGCTTTACCGTCAAATATATCGTAAAGCACGGTCGCATCTGCGCCGTTAGCAATTATCATATCAATCCCCGCCTGACTGCAAAGCTGTGCGGCGTGGATTTTCGTTACCATACCGCCTGTTCCAAGCTCACTTGAGCTTCCTCCCGCAAGAGCGATTATTCTTTCATCAATAGTTGCCACCTCATCAATCAGCGTGGCGTTTTTATCTGTCTTGGGGTCGGCTGTGTAAAGTCCATCAATGTCAGAAAGAAGAATAAGCAAATCCGCCGATGCACCCACTGCCGTCATAGCGGAAAGGGTATCGTTATCCCCCACCTTGATTTCGCTGGTAGCAACGGTATCGTTTTCATTTACTACGGGCAGAACACCAAGGGAAATAAGTCTGTTAAGGGTGTTTCTGAAATTTTCATATCTGTCGGAGTGAGAGAAATCGTCACCCGTCATAAGAATCTGGGCAACGGTATGGTTATACTCGGAAAAAAGCTTATCGTACACGTACATAAGCTCACACTGTCCCACAGCGGCGGCAGCCTGTTTTGTAGGGATATCGTTGGGACGTTCCTTAAGACCGAGCTTTCCAACACCCATTCCGATTGCGCCTGAGGATACGAGAATTATTTCATTCCCTGCATTTTTTAAATCAGACAGCACCTTGCAAAGCTGTTCAATACCTCTTATATTAAGATTTCCGTTACCGTATGTAAGTGTGGAGGTACCCACCTTTATTACCGTTCTCATTTTCTCACCTTTAAATAAATTTAGTTTTAAAAAGCAGTAGCAAGGAACTACTGCTTTTTTGTATTATTTCAGGAATCCGTTTACTATCTGTTCTTCTGCTTCCTTTTCGCTTAGTCCCAAGGTCATAAGCTTCATAAGCTGTTCCCCTGCGATTTTACCGATTGCCGCTTCGTGAACAAGCTGCGCGTCAATATGGTTTGCAGTAACCTCAGGTATTGCGCTGACACAGGCGTTATCCATAATAATAGCGTCGCACTCCGTATGGCTCATACATCTCGTATTGCCGTTTACCTCAGACCTGAATACCTGATAGGAATTCTCCTTTGCAACGGAACGGGAAACAAGATGAGCTGAGCTATCCTCACCGTCAAGATTAACGATGAAGTTGGTTTCTGCCTTTTGTTTACCGTGGGTCATTATCTTTTCTTTAACGATAAGACTTGCCCCTGCTTTAAGCACGGCAGAGGTATCCCGCACAGTAGAGTCAATACCCTTTATCTGTGTAGTTTCCATTTCCATTACCGAACCCTCGTCCATTTCAATAACGGTGGTAGGATTCATTACGTTTTCGCCGTTACCGTCGCCTACACCGTAGTGCTTTTCAACATAACGAAGCCGTGAATTTTTACCGATATGGAAGGTATGAATACCGTCGTGAGAGGACTCGCTATCCCCCGTATTGTGAATACCGCAACCTGCAATAACAAGAACGTCACAGTCGTCCCCGATATAAAAATCGTTATACACAAGGTCTTTAAGTCCCGACTGACTTATTACAACGGGAATATGAATACTTTCGTTTTTAGTACCCGACTTGACAATAATATCAATACCCGGTTTATCCTCTTTCGATACTATCTGAATATTTTCCGTACTGTTTCGTCCTGCGGCGGCGCCGTTTGCTCTTATATTATAGGCTCCGCTTGGTACTGAGTGAAGGTCGGCAACCTCGCTGAGTAGATTTTTCTGTAAAGCGTCCATAGGTTACCTCCTTAAAGCTTATCGGTAAGAGTTTTGCAAACAGAAGCATTTGCGCCAAGAAGCTGGGGAAGTATTTCATCCTTGCTTCCGCTTTTTGCAACGTTTCCGTCAGCAATGACGATAACTCTGTCGGCAATATTGAGAATTCTTTCCTGATGGGAAATTATCATAATAGAACCGCCGACTTTTTCATGCATTTTCTCAAAAACCTTAATAAGATTATTAAAGCTCCAAAGGTCAATACCCGCCTCAGGCTCGTCAAAAACAGAAAGGCTTGTCCCTCTCGCCATAACGGTTGCAATTTCGATTCTTTTAAGCTCACCGCCCGAAAGACTTGCATTTACCTCTCTGTTAATATAATCCTTTGCGCAAAGACCAACCTCGGAAAGATAGCCACAGGCTTCGCTTACCGAAATATCCTTGCCCTTTGCCATACTTATAAGGTCTTTAACGGTTATTCCCTTAAAACGAACGGGCTGTTGGAAAGCAAAGCTTATGCCCTTTTTAGCGCGTTCGGTTATTGAAAGGTCGGTAATATCCTCTCCGTTAAAAATAATACGGCCTCTGGTTGCCTTATATATACCTGCAATAATCTTTGCAAGGGTAGATTTGCCGCCGCCGTTTGGACCTGTAAGGGCGACAAATGGCTCGTCAATTTTTAAATTTATGTCTTTGAGTATTGATTTTTTTATACCGTCTTCTTCTACATCGAAGCCAATATTAATAAGTTCTAACATAAAAATCCCCGTTTTTAAATAATTTATGCTTCTGCGTCAAGAATGTATTTGCTCTCATACTGCGCAAAGCGGGAAATAAATTCTGCATTATCTCCTGTTTTAATAGAGCGCAGATATTTATGAGCGTCAAGCTGTTTTGACTGAAGCTGAAGAGTATAAACCGCAATATTTGAGCAGTGGTCGGAAACACGCTCGTAATTGTTGAGCAAATCAGACAGTATGAAGCCAAGTTCAACAGTACAGTCGCCCTTTTGCACACGCATAATATGACGTGCCTGTATCTGTGAACGAAGAGCATCAATAACCTGCTCAAGCGGTTCAACAAGACTTGCGGTTTTAATATCATTATCCACAAAGGACTGTGTGGTAATGTCTACGATTTCCACCAGCGCAGAGGTTATAACCTTAACCTCTTCCTTTGCCTTAGAAGAAAAGCTGATTTTCTTTTCATACAGCTCCTGAGCAACCGTTGCAATATTTTCAGCGTGGTCGCCGATTCTTTCAAGGTCACCAATAGTATGCAACATTCTGCCTATGATATGACTTTCTTTTCCGTTAACGTTTTTAGCTGAAAGACGAACAAGGAAGGTACCCAGTTTATCTTCGTATTTATCCGTAAGGGTTTCAAGCTCTGCAATTTCACTAAACAGCTCATCGCTGTAATTATCAATACACTGTATTGATTTTTCTATTGCCTGACGGGAATAATCAGCCATTTCATCAACAAGATTTTTACACTCATCAATAGCAAGAGCTGGAGTGTTAAGAAGTCTTTCGTCAAGGAATACCGATTTTTCTTTATCGTCCTTTTTATCAGGAACAATAAGCATAACAACCTTAATGAGAAGTTTATAGGTAATACCCATAATAATACTCATGGAAACGTTAAATACAGTATGAATAATACCTACTGCAAAAGGAGTAACGGACGTAAGCAACGCTTCTCTTATAAACGGAGTCAGTACCGTCATAAGAATCATTGTTATAACAGAGCCTACAGTATTTACGTATAAATGAACCACAACAACACGCTTAGCATTTTTGTTTGTGCCTATAGAAGAAAGCATAGCAGTCACACAGGTACCGATATTTGCGCCAAGAACAAGCGGTATTGCCATTTCATAGTTAATAAGACCTGTAAGAGTAAGGGTTTGTACAATACCAACCGTTGCGGCAGAGGACTGAATCACGCCTGTAAAGAGTGTTGAAATGAGAAGTGCAACGAAAGGATTACGCATAAAATCTATAAAGCGTTCAAAACCGCTCATATTCTTTATAGCGTCAACAGAGTTGCTCATAAACTCCATACCATACATAAGAATTGCAAAACCGATAAGGATTGTACCAAGGTGTTTATGCTTACTCTTTTTAGCAAGCATAAATACCACAATACCGATAAATGCGGCTATAGGCGAAAGGTACTCAGGGCTTAACAACATAATAAGACTGAATCCGTCACCTTCAACACCCATAAGAGAGAGAATCCACGCCGTAAAGGTGGTACCCACGTTAGAACCGAGTATGGGCGCTATAGTATGGGTAAAATTCATTATACCTGAGTTTACAAGGCCCACAAGCATAACTGTCATAGCAGAAGAGGACTGCATAGCTATGGTTATACCCGCGCCCAGCAAAAAGCCCATTAGCGGTCTTGATGTGACCTGTTTTAACGTTGTTTCAAGCTTACCGCCCGCCATCTTCTCAAGACTTCCCGACATAGTATTCATACCAAAAAGAAAGAAAGCAAGACCTGCAAGCATCATTAATACCGAACTTAAAATCATCTCCGTAATATCTCCTTTTAAAAAGTATTAATTAAAACTGAATCTTGTTTTCAATATAAGCTTTAACCTCACCTATAGGCATACGAACTGATTCCATAGTATCTCTGTCACGAACGGTAACACAGCCGTCATTTTCAGAATCAAAATCGTATACAACGCAGAAAGGAGTACCTATTTCGTCCTGTCTTGCATAACGCTTACCGATAGAACCTGCATCGTCATACTCGCACATAAAGTACTTTGCAAGGTCGCTATAGATTTCTTGCGCCTTTTCGCTAAGCTTCTTGGAAAGAGGAAGCACAGCACACTTAATCGGAGCGAGAGCAGGATGGAAGTGAAGCACCGTTCTTGACTCGCCGTTTTCCTTGGTTTCCTCATCATAAGCGTTGCAGAGGAAAGCAAGGGTAACTCTGTCGGCGCCAAGAGAAGGCTCAACAACGTAAGGAATGTATTTTTCGTTTGCTTCCTGGTCAAAATATTCAAGATTTTCACCGCTGTGGTTAGCGTGTTGAGTAAGGTCGTAATCAGTTCTGTCAGCAATACCCCAAAGCTCACCCCAACCGAACGGGAACATAAACTCAAAGTCGGTGGTTGCCTTAGAATAGAAAGAAAGCTCCTCTGGGTCGTGGTCGCGAAGTCGAAGGCTTTCCTCATCCATACCTAAATCAAGAAGCCATTTTTTACAGAAGGCTCTCCAGTAAGCAAACCATTCAAGGTCGGTATCAGGCTTACAGAAGAATTCAAGCTCCATCTGTTCAAACTCACGGGTACGGAAGGTAAAGTTACCTGGGGTAATTTCATTACGGAAGGATTTACCAATCTGACAAACGCCGAAAGGCACCTTTTTTCTGCTTGTACGGCATATGTTTTTGAAGTTTACGAAAATACCCTGAGCAGTTTCAGGACGAAGATAAAGTGTAGAGGTAGAGTCCTCTGTAACACCCTGAAAGGTTTTAAACATAAGATTAAACTTTCTGATATCGGTATAATCCATAGAACCGCAGGATGGACAGGCAATATGATTTTCGCGGATATAATTCATCATTTCCTCGTCAGACCAACCTGCAGGATTAAGGTCAAGACTGTTTTCGGCAACATAATCTTCAATAAGCTTATCTGCTCTGTGACGGCTCTTACACTGCTTACAGTCCATAAGAGGGTCGGAGAAACCGCCAAGGTGACCAGAAGCCACCCATGTTTCAGGATTCATAAGAATAGCAGAATCAAGTCCTACGTTAAGGGGAGATTCCTGAACGAATTTTTTCCACCAGGCCTTTTTTACGTTGTTCTTAAGCTCTACACCCAAAGGGCCGTAATCCCAAGAGTTAGCAAGACCGCCGTAAATCTCACTGCCGGGATAGACGAAGCCTCTGCCTTTTGCAAGGCTGACTATTTTTTCCATTGTTTTTTCTGTTGCTTTCATCTTTATACCTCTTTCTGAATAACGCCTGAATTTAAGCGCATAATATTTCATTATATACTCTTATATTTTACTATCAATACTAAATATTGTCAACTCATTCTTGACTTATAGCGCCAAATAAGTTATACTTTTTAAGGAAAATAAATGGAGGAGTGGTTTTATGCCAGGTATTTTAAAGTTACACGAACTTGACTTCAACGATTTCATCAAAGCATTAGACTCTTGCAAGGGCGATGTTTTTCTTGAAACAGAAGAGGGCGACGTCCTTAATCTCAAATCAAAGCTTTGTCAGATAATGGGTATCGCTAATATTCTTAAGAACGCTACCGTCAGCGAAGCTCGTATCCGCTGTTCTAACCCTGAAGATGAAACTTTACTTTTCCGTTTCAATCTTTACGGTGAGATTCCCGACGAATCAAATAACTAATACTGGAGTGTATAGCTGTGGCTGATTTTTTAACCTATAAGGGCAGACCCCTTGTAAGAAAAGGAAATACCGTTTACTACGGTAATATGAGCGATAGTCACATCGTTCGCCTTACAATTCTTTCTAAAGAAAACGATATTGCCGATGCAATCAAGATTGAGCTTATGCTCAGCGATACGGGGCTGAACGACAAAGACCGTATTAAAAAGACAAGTGAAAAACACGGTTTTTACGAAGCCCTTGACCTCGCTTCCATCTGGCTTGAGAGAAGCAAATAAAAATTAACACACCCCTGAAAATTCATTCAGGGGTGTGTTTTTTATCCGCAAAGTATAATCTCGCAGTTACTTATATTTTCATCAGTCAACAGTATTTCTTAACAGTATTTAATGTAATTTCATATATAAAACTCAGAAATTCCGTATCGTTATTTACTACAGCATATTCATAAGCACCCATTGTCCATATAATACAGTCCCAATACTGTCCATAGCCTATGCCGATAATATTATTACCGTCGCTGTCTTTTTCACACACCGACAATAAGGTGTTTTTTGCAATTTCGGGACACATTATGCCAACGCTGTTCCATACATTAATTGCAGTATCTCTTGTCCAAGGAGTAATGTAATCCGCCCCTGCCATAAGGCAAGGCTTTTCTTCGCTCAACAAACCTGCTTTATAATTACTAATATTGCCGACTAAATCTCCTGTAGCTATATTATAAGCCTTTTTTATAGTTGTGTTATCGCATTTTATATCAGGTATGGTTATATTCAACGTTGCTCACTTTCTATTCCATTGCTTTGAAATAATACCATTAAAAAATATAAAAAAGCAACTTAAAAATCAGATTTTTATTTTACTTCATAATTGAATAAAAATATTCAGCAGACTGTTTTGCACTTGCAAGAGAATCGCCGTTTACAGCATTATCCTGCTCATAACAGAGATGTTCAACACCGGTATTCTCAGCAACCCTGATAACCTCTTTAAAGTTAATATTGCCGTTACCAAGCTCAGTAATATAGCCGTTATTTTCACCGAAGTTTACTGCATAGTCCTTAAGGTGAAGAATTTTAACTCTACCCTCAAGCTTATTAAGCCATTCTATAATGTTGACGCCGCCCTTTTGCAACCAATGCGTATCAAGTACAAAGGAGGTAGTTTCAGGGTCAAGTTCCTTCACAAGCACGTCCATCATGGTTTCGTCGCCGTAGGAAGCAAACTCAAAGGCATGGTGATGATAGGTAAAGCCTATACCGTAAGGAGCAAGTGCTTCTCCAACCTTATTTGCAGTTTTGCAGTAATCAATAAGAGCTTCCTTTGCCCAGCCCTTTTCACTAACGCCTGACACTGCGCCAACACCCGCGTATTTTGTATCAAGAAGCCTATGTACGCGTACTGCTTCTTCGGTATTCAACAATTCATTCATACCCCAGTGAGTACCGATAACCTTAAGTCTCGCATCCTTTGCAGCAGCCGCGTATTCCTCAACGCCAAAGGTAAATGCACCTGCAGTCTGTATACCCGTAAAGCCGTAACTGCTGAGAGCCTTAAAGGTTTCTCTGGTTTCTTCTGCGGTGGTCATTCTGTCTCTTACACTGAACACCTGAATTGATAATGTTTTTTCCATAATAGTGCCTCCCTGTACTATATAATTGAATAGAAATATTCAGCAGACTGTTTTGCACTTGCAAGAGAATCGCCGTTTACAGCATTATCCTGTTCATAGCAAAGATGCTCAACTCCCGTAGCCTCAGCCGCTTTAATTACTTCTTTAAAATTGATGTTACCGCTTCCCAATTCGGTAATAGTATAACCGCCCTTACCAAAGGGAACGACAAAATCCTTAAGGTGAAGAATTTTAACTCTGCCCTCTAATTTCTTAAGCCACTCTAAGATATTTACGCCGCCTGCCTGAAGCCAATATGTATCAAGCACGAAAGAAGTGTTTTTATGTAGCTCACGAACAAGAATTTCCATTATAGTTTCATTACCAATTTTAGCAAACTCACGTTCGTGATGATGATACGTGAATTCAAGACCGTTCTTTTCAAAATTTTCTGCTACAGCATTAGCCTTTTCAATAAAATCGGTAACGGTCTGCTCACAAAAATCTGCCGACCAAAGACCAGGCATACCGCCAACACCTGCATATTTCGTTTCGAAAAGATTATGTATACGAAGTGTTTCGTCAATATCCTCAAACAAATCAATGCCGAGATGAGTGCCGATTATTTTAAGTCCTGCCTCTTTTGCGGCGGCAGCGTAATTTTCATAGCCCCACTCACAAGCTCCCGCTGTTTGAATACCCTTAAATCCGTAAGATGCTAAAGCCTTAAAGGTTTCTTTGGTTTCCTCTGCATTGCTCATTTTATCTCTTACACTGAACACCTGTATTGATAATTCCTTATTCATAGCAATTCTCCTTTATTTTTTAGCCTTTGCTTTATCTATTTCATTTGCAAAAACTATTTCTTCTTTTTCGGGATTCTGATAAAGTCTTATATATTCTACCCAGTAGTCCATTGGTAATGGGTCGCTTTCCTCTAACATACAGCCGTATGGTTTAAAATCTCTGCCGTAAGTAAAGGCTTCATTATTAAAAAGAACATAATGAAAATCATGGAAGCAAGCCATACCGGGCATTTCCTCAGGGCTGAAATCATCCTCTTCGGTTATGCCGTACTGAGCATACTTTTCACCGTCAACGTAGAATGACATATATTTTTCGTCCCACTCAAAGCCGTAGGTATGAAATTCGTTATTAAGATTTTCGAAGTTTTCAAATCTATAGGCTCTTGTATAGCTACCCTCTCCGCCCGGAAGCATCACGTGTTTACCGATAGTCCATTTATGAAGATTAGAAACAACGGTATCCTTGCTTGAGAAAACCTCGTAAATATCCACCTCAGACATATAGGGAGCCTTCGCAAAAGGAGTATTGCTCTTCATCCAATATCCAGGCCACGCGCCGTGACGGAAAGGTATCTTAGAACGCATTTCAAGATAACCGTACTTAAAATTCATAGTATTCATAGTAGCAACACTTTCGGGAAGTGTAACAAGCATACCCTCTTTATCGCTCTTATGAAGCTGTAAATGAAGCTTACCGTCCTCTATTCTTGCGCATTTTTCACTGTTATCATACTCATTATCCGAGGTCTGCATAGCGTGTACGAAGCCCCATTTTTCAGGGTCGATAAAATCCTTATCAAATTCATCGTGCCATACAAGCTGTCTGCCCATCTTCTCATAAGGGAAGCCGCCTTTTTCTGCTTCTTCTTTCAGATTTTTAAAGTCCATAGTAATACCTCCTTTGATTAAAAATACTATAACATATAAATACTTATTTTGCAATATCATAAATTATGTGTTATAATAAATTTATTAAGTAAAAAAGAAAAGATGTTGGTTTTGAAAAGTTCTAATAATAAATTTACGCAAATGACACAGCAAAAGCCCGAAAAGCTTATTATGAAAATGGCTGTTCCAACCGTTATAAGTATGCTTGTAACCGCTTTGTATAATACGGCCGATACATACTTTGTAAGTAAAATAGATAATGTTAGCGCAACCGCCGCAGTAGGCGTGGTTTTTTCCCTTATGGCGCTTATTCAGTCAGTAGGCTTTTTCTTTGGTCAGGGCTCAGGCAACTTTATTTCCCGCGCTCTTGGAAAACAAGAAATCCGCGAAGCCGAAACTATGACCGCCACAGGCTTTTTCTACTCTTTCTTTGCGGGAATTGTTATAACCGTACTGGGCATAATTTTCATTAAACCCTTGGCGCTTATTCTCGGTTCTACACCCACAATACTCTCCTACGCCACAGAGTATCTTAAATACATTCTCCTTGGCGCACCCTTTATAATTTCTTCCTTTGTTATAAACAATCAGCTTCGTTTTCAGGGTAACGCCGTTTACGCTATGATAGGTCTTGTTTTAGGCGGTATACTTAATATAATCCTTGACCCCATTTTTATTTTTACTTTAAAGCTGGAAACGGCAGGCGCCGCTATTGCCACCGTTATAAGTCAGATTTTTTCCTTTATTCTACTGCTTATCGGTACAACTAAAGGTAATAATTTAAGAATTAAAATTTCCCGTTTTTCCTTTAAATTAGTTTATTTAAAGGAAATCACCAAATGCGGTCTGCCTTCCCTTTGCAGACAGTCAATAGCAAGTATTGCCGCTATAATTCTCAATAACGTTGCAGGGGTTTACGGTGATTTCGTAATTGCCTCAATCTCCATAGTTAATCGGCTGACTATGTTCGCCAATTCTGCCGTAATAGGCTTCGGTCAGGGTTTTCAGCCATTTTGCGGGTTTAATTTCGGTGCAGGTCTGTATGGCCGTGTAAAAAAGGGTTTTATATTCTGTATTAAGGTCAGCACTATCTTTTTGACGTTTATGTCGATTTTAGGCTTTATTTTCGCACCGCAGCTTATCGGACTTTTCAGAAACGACCCTGAGGTATTATCCTTTGGTACTACGCTTCTGAGATTCCAGTGTGTTTCTTTCCCATTCTTTGGTATCATTATTATGGGAAATATGATTACTCAGAATTTAGGAATGGTAGGTCGCGCTACCTTCCTCGCAACAGCCCGTCAGGGAATATTCTTTATTCCTCTGGTTATTGTTCTTCCTCTTTGTTTTTCAATTCAAGGGCTTAGCATTGTTCAAATGACGGCAGACCTGCTGACAGCCTGTTGCGCTATTCCTACTGCGATTTTTGTTATTAAACATTTAGATAGAGAAAAGGAGAATTAAAAATGAAAATAACTGTAATCGGCCCTGGAAGATGGGGTTCACTTATAACCTGGTACGTAGACTCTCTCGGTCACGACGTCACTCTCTACGGCATTAAGGGGACACCCGAAATTGAAGGCTTTTTAAAAGACCGCAAAAACGGCCTTTTAGAGCTTCCGCAGTCAGTTAACGTCACCACCGACATTTCCTGTGTAAAAACTTCTGAGGTTATTATAATATCAATACCATCTCAACGCCTTCAGGATTTATTCAACCAGCTTAGTGAACTTAATCTAAAAGACAAAATATTCGTTTTATGTATGAAGGGTATTGAAATTTCCACAGGCAGAAGGTTAAGTCAGATAGCAGAAGACAGTACCGACCCCTCTAACAAAGTAGCGGTATGGATAGGCCCCGGTCACGTACAGGAATTTTACCACGGTATTCCTAACTGTATGGTAATTGACAGCAACCATGACGACGTAAAAGACTTACTCATTGATGAGCTTTCGGGCAATCTCATTCGTTTTTATTTCGGCACCGACCTTATTGGTAACGAAATCGGTGCTGCTGCTAAAAACGTAATCGGTATAGCGGCAGGTATGCTTGACGGAATTGGGCTTTCCTCTTTGAAAGGAGCCCTTATGGCGCGAGGCACAAGAGAAATTGCCCGTCTAATAAAGGCAGAAGGCGGAAATGAAATGAGTGCCTATGGTCTTTGTCATTTGGGCGATTACGAGGCTACGGTATTCTCAAAGTACAGCCACAACCGACAATACGGCGAAAGCTTTATTAAGAAAGAAAAATACGAAAGTCTTGCGGAAGGTTATTATACAGTACAGGCTCTTATGGATATGGCAGAAAAAGATAAGGTTGAACTTCCTATTTGCAGTACGGTGTATGATATACTCTATAATGGCAAAGAACCAAGAAAGGCGCTTGACGAGTTATTTTCCCGCCGTCTTACTAAAGAATTCTAAAGAAAAAACTTGAGTTTACTAAAGTAAACTCAAGCTTTTTTTATTCCATACCAAGTTCTTTTAAAATGAAATCGGCTACAGCCATACCAAGCACCGCATTGCCCTCTGCGGAATGATGAAGATTATCTTCACATTTATAATAATTCTCATGCTTTTTGCAAATGGCATAAAGATCATTTACAGGAACGTTTTCCTCTTTCATCAGCTCAAGAGCTGCTTCATTATATTTAAGCACCAAATCATCTTCGAAAGAAAAGTCAACGTCGGTTCCTGTGTTATCCTTTGCCTGTACCTTTCCGGGCAACGGCGTTGTGGTAGCAAACACCACCTTTGCGCCTGCAGCGCGGGAAAGACGTATTATTTTTCTTAAATAATAAGTATATTCATCAGTTGGGAATACATTTTCATTCAAAAACGGAACGGTATTCATATCCCAGTATCCCGTATTAAAATGAACTATATCAACCTTGCCGTGTTCCTTTAAAAGTCCGGACAACTGAGCGTATGAATACGCCGCAAAACGTCCGTTATCCCCAGGTTGCCAAATTACCTCTACCTTTCCCTTTAGTTCCTCTGCAACGTTAAGGGTGTACCATTCGCGAATGGAGTCACCAAGTAATATCGCTTTTTTCATAACAATCTCCTCATATAATTATTTTTTTAATTTCTTCAAAGTTTTCTGCCAGATAGTCAGGCTTTTGCGCAGACAGTTCTTCCCTGCTTCCAAAGCCGTAAAGAACTCCGATGGATTTTATTCCGTTTCGTCTGGCGCCTATAATATCGTGACTTCTGTCGCCTATCATAATGCATTTTCCCCTGTCTGCACCTGATAGCTTACTAAGAGCAACTCTTATAATATCTTCTTTATTTATAAGAGAACCGTCAAGAGTAGAGCCTACAACAATATCAAAATACTCATACAAATGGAAATATTCAAGTATTCTCAGGGCAAAAATCTCAGGTTTTGAGGTAGCAAGAACGATTTTCTTACCTTTTTCTTTAAGTTCTTTTAACAGCTCTACAGTGCCGTCGTAAAGCCTGTTTTCGAAAATACCTTTATCACGGAAATACTCACGGTATTTTTCAACAGCTTCAATAGCCTTTTCCTTAGAAAAGCCGTAAAATTTCTCAAAAGAAGCAAAAAGCGGCGGACCAATAAAACACTCAAGAGTACGCTTATCTTCAACTTTTATACCATAATATAAAAGTGAATATGCAACGGAATTCGTTATACCGACACTGGGGTCAGTGAGGGTTCCGTCAAGGTCAAAAAGTATGGTTTCAAAAGTTTTACAGCACATATAGTACAATCCCCACAAACTGCGCTACACTCGCCAAATCCACAAATATATGGAACACCGAATGGATATATTTTTTCCTTACGCCGATTCTGTAAAGCACCGCGCCGATAGTATACAGTATTCCGCCTGTAAGCATCCATAAAATTCCGCCTACACCTATACTGTCAACCGTTTGTCTTAAAGGCACAACAATACACCAGCCCATAACAAGATAGCACATCATAGCGAACTTTTCGTGTTTTTTTATATCTATGGCGGTAAGTGTAATTCCAAGTGCTGCAAGTCCCCATACAACGCCAAAGATTATCCAGGCTAAAACAGGATACTTTTCTCTCATACAGCCTATAGTTATAGGGGTATATGTTCCTGCTATCATAAAATATATAGTGCAGTGGTCAAGAACCTGAAAAACCTTTTTAGCAACAGATGAGCGAAGTCCGTGATAAACGCTTGACATTGCAAAAAGCGTTACAGTGGATACGCCGTAAATTGCACCTGAAACTATTGCCCAAGGGTTGCCCTTAAATGTGCCTATAAGGAGCGCTACAACAAGATAAATTACTGCAAGTGCGCCGCCTACGATATGGGTAACCATATTGAATATTTCTTCACCCTTAGTATAGCTGGGCAAGATTCTGTCTTTAAGCTTTATTCTCTTCATTATACTAGTCCGAATTGTGTGAACTGCCAACTCATACCGTCCTCGGTCGCCTGTAATACAAAGGACACCGTTCTTGTATTATATTTATCGAGATTCTCAGGAGCAGCAGTCAAAAGCGGCTGACTGGGGTCAATATCGTCGTAGGATTTAAGATAATAACCGGTACATTCAAAGAAAATACGTTTCGTGGTCTGTTTAGTTAGCTTAAAGGAACAACCTGCATAGGTGGGGTCTGTAGCAACAACACCCACAACAGCATAAAGATGACCGTTATAATCTATAAATCTGGAAGGCTCGTAAAAGGTTTCCTGACATTCCTTAGTAAAAAAGGCGTCAAGGTATTCTTCAAGCTCTGCTACAGAATCAAAGCGAGAGTCGTTAACACGCCAATAATTGCCCACAGAGCCGTCCTTTTCAATTTCGTAAACACCTAAATCCTCATCATAAGAAAAGGTACTGTTTACGATATCGCGGTAGATTTCAGCAGCATATTTATAGGTTTCGTTTATATCAGGGAAATAAATTCCCCCTGACTGAACAAGCTGCATACCCGTATCAAATTTTTCTTCCTCAGACGTTTCTTCAGTAGTTGCAGAAGAAACGGTTGAAGAATTATTTTCAGAAACCGCAGATGAGTCGGTTTCTGTACCGTCGGTAGACTCAGTTGCCTCAGACGAAGCGACCAATGAATTGTCCCCTTCCTGCGAAGAAGAATCCACAGGCTGAGATGAATTAATATCAAACAGAACCTCTTCATTTTCAAGAAGTTCATCATCCTTACAGCCAACAAAAGTAAAGATAAGCACAAATATAAGCAAAAATGCAATAAGTTTTTTCATAATCAAATTCCTTTTTTATTTATTACCAAAACAGTATATCATATCTATAGATATTTTTCAATCACAATACTGTAAGAAAAGAAAAAAGCAGTCACTTCTGTGACTGCTTTTGGTTCACACCTTCAAAACTGAACAAAGTAGATTGCGTGAGAATCGAAATATAGGTCAAGCCCTCGGTCTATTAGTACACCCTAGCTCAGACATCACTGCCTTTAGACTTGGTGCCTATCAACCCGGTAGTCTTCCGGGGACCTTACTAGCTTATGCTATGGGATATCTAATCT
>JAXJXV010000018.1:0-1520 GCA_036307305.1 Acutalibacteraceae bacterium | reverse complement strand
GTGGAGAATACCGCTTTTTACATCTGTGCTATCGTCACGAATAATCTCGTGCATTTTCGTAGCGAGGGTAACGGGTATCTCGTCAACACGCTGCCAGCCTAAACAGGTTGTCAAATCGCCCTGCGGATCGCAGTCAACGAGGAGTACCTTTTTACCTTTGTTCGCCAAGCCAATGCCCAAGTTCATTGTGGTTGTCGTTTTTCCGACGCCGCCCTTCTGATTGCATATAGCAATAGTTTTGCAGTTTGGCATTCGTTTTCCTCCTTTCAAATAGTTTTATAGCTGTCCTGCAAAAACAGCTATGTAACTTTTCCGCTTATTTGTCCTCGACACCCCAGCGGATAGATAAATCTATATGGGAAGTTCTTCAAGCGCCTGACTGCTATCAGGCTCATAGGAATCTCACCTCTGCCGGGTTCTCCGCCAGCTCCGTAGAGAAGTATCATTATCGCTTGTGCAGATCGTCGCCATATCGGGAGCAGCCCGATACTCACAGACGGAATTAGCGCTCGCTCCTGAAAGGAGGTCGTGGCGTACCGCTGCGGTAGCTTTGCATTTCTGCTTACACAAGTAACGTACTTGAAGAAATGATATTCAGTTGTCAAAGGTTTGTGAAAAGGTCTTTTTCGATTGCTTGGAAAAAAGCCCTTTCACTTATACCTAATGGGAGAGGTCATTTTTGAAGTAAATTTCAAAAATTTTTTAAAAAATTTAAAAAAACTTTTAAAACACAAAAAAGCCGCCTGTTCCAATTAAGGAACAGACGGCTATAAGCTATATTTAATTGTATATTACCTTTATATTCTTTTTGCGGGCATTATAAAGTTTGGTGATAACCTCATCTATTACATCCGTATATTTTCCTCGTGCGATCATATCATTCTTGAGGTCAATCAGTGATTTCAAAACCTCGGAGCGTTCTTCGTTCGTTAGGTAAACGTGGTATTTCGGGTTTTTCATTATAAATTCCTCCTCATTTTTGAGCTATAACAGATTGAGATTGTCTTAATCTCCAATCGTAAAAGCGTTGTCTAATAATCTCTGCGTCTTTTTCTGTGTCTGAGTTTATATAGATATGAACAGAGCGAAACACCTGTTTAATCTTTTCCAATAGGGATATTTCATCGGTACGTCCATAGGCAATATACACGAGCTTAATATTCCGCTTTTTGCAAAGGTATTGCTTTAATCTCAAAAAAGTTATCGTTAGGCTTAGAAGTTTCAATAGCGAGCTTTTCTTCGGGTATATATGTTTCTAATGGAATACCGATAATGCTATCATCATCAAACTTAACCGACATTCTATTCATTCCGGCATATACCATAATCGCCAATTTGGGAAGTACGCTTTTGTACTCCTTATCACACACCTTACAACCCATTCCGCTTACTCTGTCTGATATGCGAGCCTTATATGAATGGTTTAGGGGACATTTCCACCAAACGCCGTACATTGAGTGCCTTGAAATATGCTCCGGTGAAAAACTCGTGTTTTTATCAAAGTCCCATTCTGAAATGAG
>JAXJXV010000017.1:0-26350 GCA_036307305.1 Acutalibacteraceae bacterium | reverse complement strand
CTTTGCCGCATCCGGTGGATGATGAAGGCAATGCGCTGAGGTGAAGAAATAAGGAGTAATGCGACGCGCTCCAAGCAAGCAGTACGACTATATTTCTGAGGGTAACGCACGTAGTGCGGCTGCCGTCTTCCCTCTTTATTCATTAACATATACAAACTAAATCTTAACATTTATATCTGCGGGTGTGGCGGAATTGGCAGACGCACTAGCCTTAGGAGCTAGCGGAACTCCGTGCAGGTTCAAGTCCTGTCACCCGCACCATATCAGAAAACCGCGTAAATACGCGGTTTTCCTTTATTTATAAAGGTTTGCGAGGTTTTTAATGTTGCTATATTATGCAACAATTTTCTATAAATCTCATTAAAAATTCACACAAAATTTATCATGTAAAAAGCTGTCATTACAACAATGACAGCTTTTTATGATTATTATGACACTGCATTAATCCCTAACGCTTTAAGATAATTTACAGCTTTCTCAATTTCTTCGGTAGTGGGCAAATTTTCAGGTAAGGTATTTTCCATACTCAACGCCTCATATTTTGACCCCGAATAATTGTGATATGCAAGTACCCTTACTTTTGTTACGTTTTTCAGTTCTGCTATAAATTTTCCGATTTTCTCTATTTCTCCGCTGTTATAATCGGGAACATAAGGTATTCTTATCTCTATAGCTTTGTTCATTGAGTCTATATATTTTAAATTTTCCAGTATCAGTTCATTTGGCTGTCCTGTACACTTAATATGTACATTGCTGTCTATAGCCTTTATATCATAAAGAAAGACGTCTGTATAGGGCAACACCTTATCTATGCTTTCTCTTTGAACGTATCCGCAGGTATCAACCGCTGTATGTATTCCCTCTTCTTTCAGTCTTTTGAGAAGCTCGGCGCAAAAATCCGCCTGACAAAGACATTCTCCGCCGGACAGCGTAACTCCGCCTGATGATGTTTCATAAAACGCTCTGTCTTCAAGCAGTAACGGAAGTATCTCATCTACAGTTACACGCTTTCCGTAAAGCGTAATAGCCTTGGAAAAACAGTTTTTTTCACATTCTGAGCATTCTTTGCACAGGTCGCTTTTAAATTCGTGAACACCGTCTTTAAAGATATGTGCATTATTTGGACACACCTTTGCACATTCCATACAACCCGTACATTTATTACTGTAAACAGCAAGTTGGGGATTAAAAGCAATTCCCTCAGGATTATGGCACCACACACATTTAAGTGAACAGCCCTTCAAAAACAGTGTTGTTCTTATTCCGTCACCATCGTGTACGGCAAAGCGTTTAATATCACTAATAATTCCGTACGTCATAAATTCATTCTCTCTCCTGTTGTTTGTTTATAACAAAAATACCTACAGATATAAGGGCAATCGCTACAATATACTCGATTTTAAATATATTTTCTCTAAGCACTATTCCTGACATTATTACTCCGAAAACCGTTATAAGCAAATTATAAATAGTAACCTTAGATACAGGATGATATTTAAGAGGCATAAGCGAAAGTGTATAGGCAAAGGAAGAAATAATTACAAGAGCGGTCAGAGACAGCACTCCTTTTACGGTTACTGATGTAAATCTGCCTCCCAAAAGAAGAGCTATTAACATAAGCAATATACCGCCTATAAGCTGACCTTTGCCAACAAGCTCTGCTGAGCTTACCTTATCACTGGCGAACTTTGCGACGAAATATTCTAACGTATTAAAGAATGCTGCTAAAATTATCATTCCCTCTCCCATGAAGGAAAATGAAAAATTCAGCCCCTCAAAGCCTACTGCAACAATACCCAGAAGGCCAAGGATACAGCCTATAATTTTCAGAAAAGATAATCTATCTCCCTTAAAAAACAGTCCTGAAAAAATAACCAGCAAAAACACACCCATCTGGTCAAGTATAGCGCCTTTTGAACCGGTTACCAGTGATAAACCAATATACGTACAGGCATATTTGAGGGTGGTTCCGAAGATACCGTATAAAAAGCTGTATGACAATGCTTTTCTTTTATCTGCATTGTTTTTTCTGCAAATAAACACAAGAATAAGACCTGATAGAAAAAATCTGACCCCTGCAAGTAAACACTTACTCACATTATCATCTGCAGATATACCAAACTGTTCTATACAGATTTTCACAAGGGGAAATGCGCAACCAAACATAAAAGTATAAATGATTGCGCAAACCGCCAGACCGAAAGGCCTCATAATAAATCCGTTTATGTTTTTTACTATGTTTTTCATTGTTTAATATTTTCTGCCCTTAAAATATACGCATCCTGTTCTTCCTTAGAAAGATTATTCCACAGAACGTTCCAACCGCTTACTCTTACCTGAAGATTTTTATACTTATCAGGATTCTTCTGAGCGTCTTTAAGCATATTCGCATCAAAAATATTAAACTGAATAGATACGCCGCCAAGCTTCATATATGTATCAAGAATAGCTTTCATAGCTTTAATACCATCTTCACCCTGCACAGCAGAGGGATGAAGCATTGCATCAAGAACGTAGGATACAGAATAACGTGTGGGTTCTGCAGAAGCCACAGATTTAAGAAGAGCAGTTATACCTTCTCTATCCATACCAACTACGGGAGAACCGTTCTTGGAATACTCATCGCCAAATTTTCTTCCGTCTGGTGTTGCTTCGGTTTTCTTACCCTGAATAACAAACTGCAAAGCAGAATGCATATCAGCTTTATAGAAGCCGCCTCTTCCGTTTGGTCTTCCCGTAACGTAAGTAGCGTACCAAGAGGACATCGCAAAAGCGTAACGGTCAGCTTCTTCCATACCATTTCCGTATTTAAGACGGCAGTTAAGAGCTTTTGCTCTGAGCTTTTCATAGCCTTCCCAGTTTTTACTGAGAGCGTCTTTAAGCTCTGCAAGGGTAGTTTCCTTTGTATTAAATACAAGTTCTTTTACAGCAAGTACACTGTCAACGGCTGTTCCGAAGGCGCAATTAAGCAAAGAAGAAGTATTATATTTAGGCGCCTTAGAATAACCGTCAAGCATAGAAGTAAGACTACACTCCATAGTAGCAGAATGCATTACCGCAGGATTAATTTCATCAACGTACGGCTCGTATCCTTTGCTTATATCAATAACCGTATCAATAAGATATGCCCACTGTTTAAGGAATGCGGCGTAGAATTCCTCAAAGGTTTTCATTTCCGCTACGTCGCCTGTCTGCAGACCTATCTGTCTGTTTGTAACGGTATCATAACCGTTTGTGAATACATAAGACATAGCCTTAGCTGCATTGATATAACCCGTACCCATACAGGTTTCATTATGCCGTATATGCATTTCAGAGCAACCGCTTATATCACAGGTAATAGCCTCTTCATAGGTAGCTCCCATATTACTCATAAGAGATTTTACAATGGAAGGCTCAAAGGCAAACAAGAAACAGGTTTTACCGCTTCTGATAACTCTAAGCACCTTTTCTGTAAAGTCAACGGGTGTGTTATAGTTATACTTTATCTGAATTTTCGGATTGTAAATATTAAGCTCATCATATACGTCAAGAATAATATACGAAAGCTCATTAACCAGAGTTTTACCATTAACGTCTGTACCGCCAAGCCAGAAAGGCTGACCCCAATAGTTTCCAATGGCTGAAAACTGCATTAAGAAATGCGCAAGGAACGTTCTGATTTTTTCTACAGTATAGGTTCCGTTTTCAATATCCTTTTTAAAGAACGGATAAAGAGAATAATCAAGACCGTGTCCAAGGCTTCTTGTCTGATAGCGGTCTACAGATTCACAGAACATAAAATAAAGATATATAACCTGTAAAGCTTCATAGGTGTTCTGAGGCGCGCCGTTTCTTATACTTCTGAGACAAGCGGATATTTCTTCGTTCTTTTCGGTTTTATGTGTATCTGCATATTCTATAAATCTGTCTATAATGCGAAGAATTGCATTATATTCGATTTCTATGGAATCGTAAAAATCCTTTTGTTTGTCGGTAAGCGGAGCTTTTGCTTCATTCATTTTTCTGTATTCTCTCGCCCTGTCACGAAGACCTTTAAAGCCAAGAGATAATACCGCATCCCAGTCAGGTACAACGTGGTCAAAATCTATCCACATAGCCGCTGTACCCGAGTCATTCATAATTCTGCTGTGACGATTATAGTCAATATTATATTTTTTAGAGACTATATTCTCATACGGTCTCCAAATAAACTGATTATCTATAGGTCTGCCCCAACTGTAAAAGCCTACGAAATAATCATAGCCGTTTACGTCAATTCTGGTATTGTCCAGTACACACTCAAAGCCTCTTGCCTTATTAACGGCAGGAAGCGTTCCCTTTGCTTCCAGCTCGTCGGCAACCTCTTTAAGTCTTATTGCCATTTCCTCATCATTTAAACCTGTTGTTTCATCATAGTCATAACCGTGATAGGAAAAACGCTCATGAGCATTAAAAGGCTTATCTGTAAGATGATATTTGTTTTCTATATGCGCTCTGTCAGCTTTGCTTATTAAACTCATAACAACACCTCAATAAAATTTTTTATTTTAATTTCATTTTACATTAATTCTACTTTTTTAAAATGTCAAAAAGCTGAGATTTTGTTATTTTTTGAATATATTTTTCAAAAACAGTTGCATTTACATTTTTAAAAAAGTATAATAAAACAAAGAAAAAGAATAGGCGGTGCTTAAAATTAACATTTCTGATTTTTTAAACAGTATGCAAATTTTTGAAGTGAATCTCGCGCATACATACATAGACGATAAACGTCATTATCCTATGATTAACCGCGGCAGAGCCCATAGCGGTTTATTATTTACAAAAGAGGGTAATGAAAAATATAACTTCAAAGATAAAAGTATAACTGCTTCCCCTTGTTCCATTTTATTTATACCAAAAGGCGAAGCATATACTATTGAGCTTATGGGCGACACAAGCGTAGTTATATGCATTGATTTTGAATTTGAAATGCCTGATAACTGCCGTCCATTCAAAGTAAAGCTTGATGAAATCTCAGCAATTAACGATTTATTTACCACAGCCGAAAAGGTATGGAAAAAGAAAAAAACAGGTTATAAATCAGAATGTATGAGTATAATCTACAAGATTTTTTCGCTTCTTGAAAAGCAGTACCAAAAAGCTTCACATCCTCAAAATTACAATAAAATAAAGAATGCCGTAAACTATCTTCACGAGCATTATACCGATGGTTCTTTTCGTATTGAAACTCTTTACAGTATGAGTAATATAAGTCCTAAATACTTTAATACTCTGTTCTTTTCCCATTTCAATATGACGCCAAAGGAATATGCAATTAATTTAAAAATTCACCTTGCAAAAGAGCTTCTTGATAACGAAAAATACAGTGTTTCGGATATAAGCGATATGCTTGGCTACTCCGATATTTATCAGTTCAGCAAAGCTTTTAAGAAAAAAACTTTTTTAACGCCCACAGAATACAGAAACAATAAATAAACTAAGTGGTGCCGTCACAAACGTCACCCCTTAATTGTCTAAAATTTTCGGTACTTTTCACAGGCTTTTTGATATTGACAAACCTTTTAGTCTATAATAATATAAATACGGTATCATTCCAAAGGCTGTCTGCCTTTGGAATTTTTCAAAAAAATAAAAGCAATTTTCCGTTATATTTTTGGAGGTCACTATGTTAGCAATAATAGCCTTTTTGCCCATTTTAGCCACGCTGATACTTATGATGGTATTTAACTGGCCTGCCCGTCGCTGTCTTCTTATTTCCTGGATAGCCGCAGGGATTTTCGCCTTCTTCTTTTGGGGTATTGATATTAAAGCCCTTATAGGAAGCTCGTTTTACGGTATGCTCAGCTCTTTTGACGTGCTGATTATTATAACAGGCGCAATTCTCGTAATGAACACCTTAAAAGCATCAGGCGCTACCTCAGCCATTAACAAAGGCTTTATGAATATAAGCCCCGATAAGCGTGTTCAGGCCTGTATAATCGGATTTTCATTCTGCTCGTTTATCGAGGCAGCCGCAGGCTTCGGTACTCCTGCCGCACTTGCAGGACCTCTTATGGTAAGTCTGGGCTTCCCCCCTGTTGCCGCCGCTATGATTGCTCTTATTTTTGACTCGACCGCCGTTTCCTTCGGCGCAGTAGGAACACCTGTAACCGCCGCATTGTCGGTTTTAGGTCTTGTCGGCGATACTGAATTCGTATCTGACTTTGCTTTTTGGACGGCACTGCCCCATGCTATAATGGCTGTTTTTTTGCCTCTCATAGTTCTTATGATGACCACCAAAATCTTCGGACCCGAAAAGTCCTTTAAACCAGCTTTAAAGGCAGCCCCCTTTGCTATTTTCACAGGACTTACCTTTGCGGTTCCCCTACTGCTCACTTCTATCTTTATAGGCTACGAATTTGCTTCCCTTATTGCCGCGCTTATTTCAATAGCTCTCACCGTTATTGCAGCTAAAAATAATTTTCTTACACCAAAAACCGTTTGGGATTTCGGCAACCCTGCTCAGTGGGACAGTCAGTGGCTGTCCACCGCTAAGGTTACACCTGCAAAGGAGTCTAATATGTCCCTTATCAAAGCTTGGATTCCTTATCTGCTGATTGCAACCATTCTCGTTATCACCCGTATTCCGCAGTTGAAAATTAAATCTCTCCTCACAGGAGGCGCACCGTTCGTTGTAGGTATTTCAAACATTTTAGGCTTCGATAATCTTGACTGGAGTCTTAAATGGGCATACTTACCCGGTACCTTCTTCATCATTATTGCGCTGCTCACAAATTTCATTCATAAAATGAACAGAGAGCAAATCAAGGATTCCTGGAAATCTACCTTAAAACAGGTATCCTCCGCCGCTCTTGCTTTGCTTTTCGGACTTGCTCTCGTAGAGGTTATGAAATTCAAAAACATTGACGGAATAAGTATGCTTGATACTATGGCAAACGCTCTGGCTATGGTTGGTGAAAAGCTTTATGTTATAATTGCTCCCTTTATCGGTATTCTCGGCGCTTTTGTTTCAGGCTCGGCAACCGTTTCTATGAACCTGTTTACAAATCTTCAGTACAATACAGCTTTGGTTCTCGACCTGCCTGCCGTTTATATAATTTCTATGCAATGTGTCGGCGCCGCTGTAGGTAATATGGTTTGCATCAACAATGCCGTCGCCGCCAGTGCAACAATCGGTATAACGGGCAAAGAAGGCAAACTTATTAAAACCAATATTATTCCTATGCTGATTTACGCTGTCGTTACAATAGTTGTTTTCTATATTGCTTTAGCAATTTAAAAACACAACTTTCATATTAAACAAATCCGGTAAAGCTCTTCTAAAATCACAAATGTTTTAGAGGGGCTTTATTTTCTTGACTATTTGTATAATATATAGTATAATACTACCATTAATATAGAAACGGAGTTGGTTTTGTGGATCCGCTACCCCGAAGTAGTTGCTTTGACTTGATAGTCGAAAAATCTCCTGTCAAAAGCTGTTCATTGGGATATAAAATCGGTTTTATAGCTTATAACCGCAATTAGTATTTTAAAAATCAATGAAAACTTTTAACAAAAAAACGGAGGATATCAAGTCGTATGTTTAAACAACTGCTCTTACAGTTTATACTGATTTTACTTAACGCTTTTTTTGCCGCTACGGAAATAGCTGTTATATCTCTTAATGCAAAAAAAGTTGAAGCACAGGCTGAGGACGGCGATAAAAAAGCCGCCAAAATGCTTAAAATGATTGAGGACCCCACAAGGTTTTTGTCAACCATTCAGATTGGAATTACACTTGCAGGTTTTTTAGGCTCTGCATTTGCTGCCGACAACTTTGCCGAAAGACTGTCAGACTATCTTACAAGGAAATTCGAATTCTTTTCAAATCACTCTGACCTTGTAAACGATATTTCGGTTGTTGTCATAACATTATTACTTTCATTCTTTACACTTGTTCTTGGTGAGCTTGTTCCAAAAAGAATTGCAATGCGTCATAAAGAAAAGCTTTCTGCAAGTTTTTGCGGAATAATTTCTTTTCTTACTGCAGTGCTACGTCCTATTATATGGTTACTCACCGTTACCACTAACGGTATATTAAGACTTTTTGGTATCGACCCCAGCGAAAAGGAAGAAACCGTTTCAGAGGAAGATATCGTACTTATGCTAGATGCAGGTGCCGACGAGGGTTCGCTGAAACAGGACGATATAGAGTATATCAAAAACGTTTTCAAGCTTGACAGAATGACTGCAGAGGACGTTATGACCCCAAGAAAATCTGTCGCTTTCGTTTCGGTGGATTCAACTGATGAAGAAATCACCGCTGTTATAGAAAACGAGGGATATTCAAGAATTCCCGTATTTAACGAATCCCACGATAATATTGAGGGTGTTCTTTATACAAAGGATTATCTCCTGCACAAAAACGAACCCGACTTCACCCTTGAAAACGCTATTCAGCCCCCCGTATTCGTTCCTGAATCAATACATCTCGATACACTGTTTAAGGATATGCAGACCGACCATAATCACATCGTAATCGTTGTAAACGAGTATGGCGAAACCTCGGGTATCGTTACTATGGAAGACATACTTGAGGAAATCGTTGGTGAAATATGGGACGAAAGCGATGAAGCTGTAGAGGATTTCACTCAGCTTGACGAAGACAACATAAAGGTTCTTTGCAGTGTTTCCATAGAGGACTTTTTTGAATATTTCTCCCTTGAAACCGAGGAAGAAAGCGAAGCCGCAACCGTAAACGGTTGGCTCACTCAGCTTGGCGAAGGAATTCCTGCTCAGGGAGACACCTTTGAAATTGACGGTCTTACAATCACCGTTACAAAGGCTGATGATATGATGGCTCAGGAAATTACTGTAAATACTTCAGGCAGAGAAAAACCGTCCGTTGAGGATGAGGAATAATAAACAAAGGGCATCGGTAAATACTATCGTTGCCCTTATTTTTATTTAGGAGGAAAAACAATTGCCGCACAACACCACCATAACTGATATACTGGATTCTTATAAAGTAAAAGAAAATACAGGTCTTGATAGTCTTACAGCTAACGAGCTTCTCAAAATGCACGGACCTAATAAGCTTGAAGAAAAGAAAAAGAAGAGCTTCATTGAGCGTTTTTTCGACCAGTTTAAAGACGTAATGATACTCATATTAATTGCCGCTTCCCTTGTATCATTCATTATTATCTGTATAGAAAAAAACTGGGGAGAGCTATTCGAACCTTTCCTTATTATTTCAATAGTTATTATGAACGCTTTTATGGGCGTTTATCAG
The DNA here is from genome assembly GCA_036307305.1 of Acutalibacteraceae bacterium. Lineage (GTDB taxonomy): Bacteria > Bacillota > Clostridia > Oscillospirales > Acutalibacteraceae > SIG607. The sequence continues at coordinate 17,091 of JAXJXV010000017.1, read as the reverse complement.
GAAGGTAAAGCCGAAAAGGCGCTTGACGCTCTTAAGAATTTGTCTGCTCCCACAGCCCGAGTAATAAGAGATAAAAATGAAATGATTATCAGCGCAGACCGTCTTGTTGTGGGAGATATTATAAAGCTTGAAGCAGGTGATTTTGTACCTGCCGATGCAAGACTTATACGTTCTGTCAGTCTTAAAAGCGAGGAATCTGCTCTTACGGGTGAATCTGTTCCAAGTGAAAAGGATGCTGATGCTATAGTTGAAAAAGACGCTCCTATAGGCGACCGCACGAATATGGTATTTTCAGGTTGCAGTATTACCTACGGCACTGCCGTAGCAGTGGTTACTGCAACGGGTATGAACACCGAAATGGGAAAAATCGCCAACCTGTTAAGCGATGAAAACGATGCTCAGACCCCTTTACAGCAAAAGCTTACGCAACTTGGAAAATATTTGGGAATACTTGCGCTTATTATATGCGGTGTAATATTTGCAGTGGGACTACTTGCTAAAACACCCATACTCGAAATATTTATGACCTCTGTTTCTCTTGCCGTTTCTGCTATTCCCGAGGGTCTGCCCGTTATCGTAACGGTAGTGCTTTCCATCGGCGTACAGCGTATGGTAAAGAAAAACGCTCTCATAAGAAAGCTTCCCGCAGTAGAAACCTTGGGAAGCGCGTCTATAATATGCTCAGATAAAACGGGAACATTAACACAAAACAGAATGACTCTTGTTAAAGCCTATTTAGATGCAACTGAGAAAACAGAGAATATAAGCAACCATAATTCTCAAGAAATAAAAGAACTTCTGAATTTTGGAACCTTGTGCAGTGACGCAAGTATCGTTATAAACGGCGCTGAAATTCAGCATATTGGCGACCCCACCGAAACAGCTATCGTATACGCCTCTTACATTAACGGAAGCACAAAGGAAGCTTTAAACGGCAAATATGAGAGAATTGCTTCACTTCCCTTTGATTCCGACCGTAAGCTTATGAGCTCGGTTAATATAATCGGTTCTAAAAGGATAGTAATCGTGAAGGGCGCTTTTGATATGATGGCGGCAAGATGCATAAAGGGTAATCTTCAAAAGGCTAAGGAGGTTACCGAGGAAATGAGCAAAAACGCTTTGCGCGTACTTGCTATAGCTTATAAAGAAATTGACGAGTTGCCCGAAAATCTAACCAGTGACGAGCTTGAAAACAAACTTACCTTTATGGGTCTTGTGGGTATGATTGACCCTCCCCGTCCCGAAGCAAAGGCGGCTGTAGCTCTTTGTAAAAAAGCAGGTATAAAAGCGGTTATGATAACAGGCGACCATGTAGTTACCGCCTCTGCTATTGCAAAAGAGCTTGGTATTCTGGAAGAGGGCGACCTTGCTATCACAGGCGCTCAGCTTGATGAAATGAGCGACAGTCAGCTTGACGAACAGGTTGAAAAAATCTCCGTTTATGCAAGAGTTTCACCTGAAAACAAAATAAGAATAGTCAAGGCGTGGCAGAGAAAGGAGCAGGTAGTTTCTATGACGGGCGACGGCGTAAACGACGCCCCTGCCCTTAAAGCTGCAGATATCGGCTGTGCAATGGGTATTACGGGTACCGACGTTGCTAAAGGCGCTTCTGATATGACGCTCACCGACGACAATTTTGCTACCATAGTTGATGCCGTAAAAGAAGGCAGAGGCATTTATGCAAACATTCGCAAGGTCGTAGGCTTTTTGCTGGGTACTAACATCGGCGAAGTTCTTTGTGTGTTTATATCTATGCTTATATGGCAAAAATCCCCTTTCCTTTCAATGCAGCTATTATGGATAAACCTTGTTTCAGACAGCTTCCCTGCTATTGCACTTGGAATGGAAGCTGTAGAAAAAGACGTTATGAATGCAAAACCAAAGCCAAAAAATCAAGGCTTATTTGCAAACGGTTTGGGTTTAAAAATAGTTCTTCAAGGTATTTTATTTGCTGTACTCTCCCTTATAGCCTTTGCTTTAGGACAAAAATACGCTATCGGCGGCACAGACGCTCTTGCAAGTGGAAGAACAATGGCATTTGCCGTACTCGGCTTATCACAGGCAATTCACGCATACAATATGCGAAGCGACCATTCCCTTTTCAGCATCGGTGTGTTCAGTAATAAAAGCCTTAATCTAGCTTCGCTATTTTCAATATTGCTTATGTTTATAGTTCTGTTTACCCCTGTTGGCAAAGCTTTTGGACTAGTTTTACTTCCCCTTAATATGTATCTTGTTACTGCTTTACTGATTTTTATCCCCGTTATAATAACGGAATTTGTAAAGCTTGTAAAATATTGGATTAGCAAAAATTAAAATAAGAAAAAAGACCTCAATTTGAGGTCTTTTTTTAAATAGTGTCAGCAATATTGTAAATCAGCTTTTCTGTTTTTTTCCAGCCAAGACAAGGGTCTGTTATACTCTTGCCGTATACGTGTTCTCCTACCTTTTGACAGCCGTCTTCAAGATAGCTTTCAACCATAAGTCCCTTAACGAGCTTTTTAATTTCATCGTTGTGTGTGCAACTGTAAATAACGTCTTTGGAAATTCTGGGTTGCTCGGCATATTTCTTTGCAGAATTAGCATGGTTAGTATCTATAATAACCGACGGGTTCAAAAGTCCCGATTTTTTATACAGCTCACACAGCTCAGAAAGATTTTCATAGTGATAATTTGATATACTGCTTCCGTTTGGCCCCGTATAACCTCTGAGTATTGCGTGAGCAAGAGGATTTCCGTCGCTTTTAACCTCCCAACCTCTGTATATAAAGGTATGACCGTGTTGTGCGGCAGAAATAGCATTCATCATCACCGTAAGGTCGCCACCCGTCGGATTTTTCATACCTACGGGAGTATCCATTCCGCTGGACACAAGACGATGCTCCTGATTTTCAACAGAACGGGCACCCACGGCAACATAGGATAAAAGGTCGGATAAATAACGATGGTTAGAAGGATAGAGCATTTCATCGGCACAGGTGAACCCATAATCCTTAAGTGCTTTCATATGAAGCTCTCTTATAGCCACTATACCGCTGAGCATATCAGGATTTTTATCAGGGTCAGGCTGATGAAGCATACCTTTATATCCCGCACCTGTAGTTCTGGGCTTGTTAGTGTAAATTCTCGGTATTATAAATACCTTATCCTTAACCTGTTCCTGAATAATTTTCAGCTTTTCAATATACTCAAGAACGCTCTCAGGATAATCGGCTGAGCAAGGGCCGATTATAAGTAAGAATTTATCACTCTCACCTGTAAATATTTTTCTTATTTCACTGTCTCTTTCTTCCTTTACCTGTTTATCTTTTTTACTTAAAGGATATTGCTTTTTAATATCCATAGGTATCGGAAGTTTTCTTTTAAAATCCATTCCCATTTTACTAACCTCTCTTATCAAAGCGCTTTCTTCTGACAGTTGAAATCTGCATCATTTTTCTGAGTTTTTCTCTGTCAGACTCAAGCAGTGCTTTTTTTATTTCACCAAGACTTTTCTCAAAGCCCTCTATTTCCTTCAAAAGCGGCTGTAACGTCAGTAATAATCGCGCCTTTTTTGATATACCTCTGATTTTTCTCTATCCAATCTATAAACACAGTAGGATAAAGTGCAAAAATTATAAGGTCCGCATTACCTACCGTGTCATCATTCACAATGGTGGTACCCTTTGCTATCATACTGTTTTCTACAGCAAAATCCACAGAATCCTGTAATTTTGTTATTGCACTGACATTGTATCCCTTGTCGGTCAAAGCTTTTGCATAGCTTCCGCCCAAAAGTCCAAGACCTACTATGAGTATGTTCATATCCTTATTAAGCTTCACTGATTTTCACCTTAATTCCCAAATCAGATAATAGTTCAAAAAATTCAGGGAAACTCTTATTCACTGCCTGAGCGTCTTCTATTCTTCCGCCAGTCAGAGAAAGCAATACCGACAAAGACATTGCAATTCTATGGTCGTTATGACTATAAAGAACATCTATAGGCTTGTTTAAACCGCCCTTAAAAATTTTAACACTGTTATCACTAATTTCTGTCTTAACACCGAATTTAGACAGTTCTTTAACCATACATGCGACTCTGTCGCTTTCTTTTATTCTGAGGCGGGCAGTATCGGTAAACACAGCGCCATTTTTTGCAGCCGCAACACAAAAGAGTATTGGGCCCAAATCAGGGCAGTCAGCAAGGGATATCGTTGGATTCCCCTCATTTAATTTTTCAAAAAGCTCAAGGTAAACCTTATCTCCCTGAAGACTGTTTTTTAAAAGACCGTTAACCGTAACCTCTCCGCCAAAAAGATTAAAAGCGTGTAAAAAAGCCGAATTTGAAAAGTCTCCCTCAACTGTCAATTCTCTAGCTATGTATTTCTGATTTCCTTTAATTTTTATATTATTAATATCAGTAGCATCAAATTCTATACCGAAGTCCTCAAGAGTGCTGAGCGTCATTCTCAGATAAGATTCACTTTGAAGCATTCCTGTTAGTTTAATAACGCTGTCCTCTTTTAAAAGAGGTAAAGCAAAAAGAAGTCCTGATATAAACTGACTGCTTACGGTAGAATCAACCGTGTATATTCCGCCTGAAAGTTTTCCCTTAACCTTTATACAATTACCATCCTGATAAAAATATATTCCTTTTTCCTTGCACAGCTTCTCATAAACGGTCATAGGCCGTTCAAGCAGTCTACCGCTTCCGTAAAGAGTTATTTCCTTATCGCAAAGTAAACACAGAGGAAGTAAAAAACGCAGAGTGCTGCCGCTTTCTCTGCAGTTAATTGACACACTTTCAATATTATACGGGTCAAAACCGCCTATTTTTACTTCCGATTTATTTTTCGTTATAATTGCTCCTAATTTTCCGATACACTCAGCTGTAGCAATAATATCCTGTGAATCGGCAATGTTTTTTATTAAGCTTCCGTTTGACAACGCACCGCAAATAAGATTTCTGTGCGCCATACTTTTAGACGGCGGAGCCGTTACCCTACCCTTTGCAGTACCTTTTTCAATATTTACAATCATTTATTTACATACTCCATAAGACAGTCTATCGCTTCGGTATATCCGTTAATACCGTGACCGCAGATAGTCTTTATACAAGCCTCTCTTACGTAGCTTATCTGCCTGAATTCTTCTCTTTTACTTACATCGGAAATATGCACCTCAACCGCAGGTACGCCAACAGCCTTTAAGGCGTCTAAGATAGCCACGCTTGTGTGAGTGTATGCAGCGGGATTGATAACTATTCCGTCAATTTTTCCATATGCCCACTGAATTTTATCTACAATATCGCCTTCGTGATTTGACTGATAACATTCAAGCTCTATACCTTTTTGTTTCGCATAATCCGTCACGGTATTTGTTAACTTTTCGTATCCGTCATTTCCGTATATATGAGGCTCTCTTATTCCAAGCATATTTATATTCGGTCCGTTAATAACCAGTATTTTCATAATTTCATTTCCTTTTTAATTATATCGCAAATTTCCTCAACGCTTTTTTCACCGCTGATAGTAAAATCGGCAAAGGAGGTATATATGGGATATCTGTCCTTATATCTTTTTTTTAGTGCTTCTCTGTCACTTGAAAGCGGTCTGTCCGGTGTTGCAATAAGTTTTTCAAAGGGTCTGTCCAAAAAGAAAGCCACGCCGTTTTTGCTTAAGTTTTCGCGGTTTATTTTCTTTATAACCGCACCGCCGCCCGTTGCAATAACCGTGCCGGAAACAGCGCTGATTTCTTCTATTGTATCACTTTCAATACTTCTGAAGACTTCTTCTCCCTGTTGTGTGATAATAACAGAGGGATGATAACCTGTTTTTTCCTCTATTAAAACATCAGTATCATAAAAAGGTCTATGAAGAAGCTCTGAAAGCTGTTTACCCACGGTAGATTTACCGCAAGACGCCATTCCTATAAGAACTATATTTTGTTTTTGTGAAAGAATTTCACTGTATACTGTGTCAATAACCGAATTATCAAATGTTTTATCAAGAAATTTTTCACAGGCAAATACAGCCTGTGCCACCAGCATATATAGTCCTCCTACAGCCTTGATGCCCTTTTCTTTTGCTTTTACCACAAGCTCACTGCAGAGAGGATTGTATACTACGTCGATTACTGCTTCAAGACCACTCAGTTTTTCTATATCAATAGCTAATTCTTTAATGTTTGGAAACATACCGCAGGGTGTTGTGTTAATTATTATTTGGGCATCAGTATGCTCACTATAAACGTCTTCATAAGTAATACAGCCATCGCTTTCTTTTCTGGAAACGGTATATACGCTGTCGGCGCCCAAACTCTTTGCAACCGCATTGGCTGTTTTACTCGTCCCGCCGCTGCCAAGCACAAGTACCTTTTTATTTTTGATTTGTACGTTATTTTTTTCTATAAGAGCTTTCAAACCAAAAAAATCCGTATTAAAGCCATATAACTTCCCGTTCTTATTAACTACTGTATTCACAGCGCCGATTTGCTTTGCTATATCATCAATAAAATCAAGGTAAGGTATAACACTGCTTTTATAGGGAATGGTAACATTTATTGCCTTAAACTCCCTTTTTGTCAAAAAATCCTCAAGCTCACCTTTGCTTATTTCTTTTAGCTCATAGGTATAATCGGCAATTCGGTTATGTATTTCTTTTGAAAAGCTGTGGGAAAGCTTTTCTGCTATAAGTCCGTATTCCATATCAGCCTCTCAACCAGTCTGTACCAAATCTACCCACAAGCAAATCCGCAAGTGTAAAGGCAGTAATGCTGTCAACCACAACTCTGGCTCTATGCACGATACAGGGGTCGTGTCTGCCCTGTATTTCAATATCCACTTCCCTGTTGTTCTCAAAATCAACCGTCTGCTGTTTTTTGGAAATTGACGGTGTGGGTTTAACAACGCAAGAGAAAGTAACAGGCATACCGTTTGTTATACCGCCGTTAATTCCGCCGTTGTTGTTAGTATCCGTAACTATCTCCCCGTCTTTGATTTTAAAACAGTCGTTAGCTTCACTTCCAAACATATCGGCAAAAGCAAAACCTGCGCCAAACTCAACACCCTTAACAGCGGGTATACTGAAAAGCGCGTAAGAAAGCAGTCCCTCAACAGTATCAAACCAAGGCTCACCAACACCCGAAGGCATACCTGTTATTGCTGTTTCGAGAATTCCCCCAACGCTATCAAGATTATCTTTAGCCTTTAAAATCTTTTCCTGCATTTTTTCGCCCTGTTCATCACTAAGCACGGCAAAAACCTTGTTATTGAGTAATTTTATATCTTCATTTAAATTTTCAAAACTTCTGTCAGCCACACCGCCACATTCACGAATATGAGTTCCGATGTTTATTCCTTTTTTAGCGAGAGCATAAATAACAATAGCACATGCGGCAACGACAGCGGCGGTAATTCTTCCGCTGAAGTGTCCTCCTCCACGTCTGTCCTCGTAGCCGTTATATTTACAAAAAGCGGCGTAATCTGCGTGACCCGGACGGGCTATGCCGTCAATTTTACCGTAGTCACGGCTTTTTTTATTTTCGTTTTCAATAATAATGCAAATTGGGGTTCCTGTGGTTTTTCCGTCCACAACACCGCTTACTATACTAAACGGGTCTGCCTCGCTTCTTGCAGTGGATATAGCCCCTGCGGGACGTCTGAGAGTCAACTGATGCTTAATAAACTCCTCGTTAACTTCAATGCCCGAAGCAAGACCGTCAAGCACAGCGCCTATACACTGTCCATGACTCTCCCCAAAAAGAGTTAGCGTTATATTATTACCGAATACATTTTTCATACTACAAAACTTCTTTCATTTTACATACAAGATGTTCAAAAGGAACGTCTTCCATTTTGAACTGTCCAATCTGCTCTACGCTTATAACGGTTATACTGTCACCTGATTTTTTCTTATCGTGCTTCATAGCCTCAACAATACGCTCAATATCACAGTCAATTTTTATGGGCAATCCGATTTTCTCAAGCACCACTGTAAGTCTGTTTCTTACCTTTTCACTGCACATCGGAATCATACCCAGAGCAACACATTCGCCGTGATAAAGGTTTTTCATTTCATTGTCACTTTCTATAGCGTGAGCAACAGTGTGACCGAAATTAAGAATTTTGCGCAGTCCCGTTTCCTTTTCGTCCTGCTCTACCACGGATTTTTTTATCATTAGGGATTCATAAATAATTTTCTGAAGATTTTCCTCTATATCTTCTTTTTCAAATAGCTCAAACAGTTCGTCATTACTTGTCATTGCCATTTTTACCGCTTCAGCAAGTCCGTTTGCTTTTTGACGTGCAGACAGTGTTTCAAGCACGTTTGTGTCAATTATAACCGCCTTAGGCTGATAAAAAGCACCGACGAGGTTTTTATATCCGTCAAAATCAATGGCAACCTTACCGCCTATAGAGGAGTCCACCTGTGACAGTACTGTGGTGGGGATATTATAAAAATCCACACCTCTCATAAAACTTGCCGCAACAAATCCCGCAAGGTCACCCATTACACCTCCGCCAACGGCTACAACACAGTCGCTTCGTGTGAAATTTTCACTGACCATTTTGGACAGCAGTTGTTTATAGGACTCAAAGCATTTCGTAGCTTCGCCCTGAGGTAAAGTAACCACAACAGGCTCTTTGCACTGCTTGGCTACTGTTTGCGCGTACTCACAGGGTACACCGTCATCAGTAACAATTAAAACCTTTCTGTTAAGATTACAAATTGTACCTGCATTTTCCAGTGCGCCTTTTTGAAGCACGATATCATATTTACCTGTCTTACAGGATACGGGAATAATCATTTATAAAACCTCTTATATCATAATGAAATTTCTTTTTCGAAGCTTCCGAGAATCTTAATATGACTGCACAAGGGTTCCAGAGCTTTTAGCATTTTTTCTCCCTCAGGGGAATTTATATTACCCTCGCCCTCAGCATAGAAATAATAATCCCATATAAGTTCCTTAGTGGGACGGCTCTTAAGCGCTCTCAGGTTAAAGCCGTTTTCACCTATAACCGACAAAGCTTTACCAAGACAACCGCTTTCGTTTTTAACGGTAAACAGCATAATAAACTGCTTATCCTTTAAGCTTTCATTCTTTTTAACAGGTGAAAATACAGCAAAACGTGTTGTGTTACTGTTGCTGTCATTAATACAGCTTTCTATAATTTCAAGACCGTAAATACGCGCCGCCTCTTCACTGGCGATTGCGGCGATATCGCCTCTGTCTGACTTTGAAACCCACTGCGCCGCAACGGCGGTATTTGTGCTTTCGGTAGTAATAAAGCCGTGCTTCTTTATAAAGCCTTCGCACTGTCCAAGGGCCTGAGAATGACTTATAACCTCTTTTATATTTTTAATATCGGCACCTTTTTTTGCTACAAGATGGTGAGTAATGCCTATATCGTAAACACCGCTGACATAAAGAGAACCAAAAAAGGCAATATCCATTACCTGTCCAACATCTCCGTTGTAGCTGTTTTCTATTGGCAACAGCACACAGTCGCACTCTCCATTTACAGCCGCATCATAAGCGTTTTTAAAGCTATCGTAAGGCACAGCCTGACAACAGTCAAAAATCTTTTTTGCAGCCACCTGAGCAAATGCGCCCTGCACACCCGCAAAGGCTACCCTTATACCACTGTTCAGTTTATTCTGAAAGTTTCTTGATATAGCCATATTATTGCGAAGGAAGTTAATATAGTAAGCGCGAATTTCTTCATCTTTCACAAAAGCAGAGTTATTTTTAATTACCTCTTCTTCTCTGGTAGAATCAAGAATAGGAAGTCCGCGTTCTTTTTTATACTCTGCAACGGTTTTTACGGCTTCCATACGCTGACAGAAAAGCTCTGCCATTTCTTTGTCAATACGATTTATTTCCTGTCTTGCCTTGCTTAGCTTATCCATTATTTGTACTCCTCAATGAGCTTTTTAAACGCTGAAAGAGAATTTTCTATCTGCTTTGTAGAAACACAGTAAGAAATCCTTACGTAACCACCCATTCCAAAAGAATCACTGGGAACTAACAAAAGCTCATATTTTTTAGCCTTTTCAGCGAAAGCGTTTGCATCAGCTTCAGGCGACTTCACGAAAAGATAAAAGGCGCCGTCAGGCTTTACAGCGGTATATCCGTAATCGGTAAGCGCTTTATAAAGAAGCTCACGGTTTTTGTTATAAACACTCACGTCTGCCGTTTTACCCAGATTTTCAGCTACTACACGCTGAAGCATACTGGGTGCGCATACAAAGCCCAAAGCTCGTCCCGCGCCGCAAACAGCGGCAAAAACAAGAGCCGATTGGTTGCAATTTGGTGACACGTAAATATAACCTATTCTCTCACCGGGCAAAGACAAAGATTTACTAAATGAATAGCACACGATGGTGTTATTATAATATTTCTGAGGGTAAGGTACGCTGACGTCACCGTACACAAGCTCTCTGTACGGTTCGTCGGAAATAAGGAAAATATCCTTTTTATATTCCTGTTGTTTTTTATTAAGCAACCCTGAAAGCTCAATTATGGTTTCCTCACTGAAAACAACGCCTGTAGGATTATTGGGAGAGTTTATTATAATCGCCTTTGTTTTTTCAGTAATTGCATTTTCGAGAGCGGAAACATCTATCTGAAAATCAGGCTCACGACAGTTTACAACCACACACTTAAAACCTGCTTTTTCAGCAAACACTCTGTATTCAGGGAAGAAAGGCGCAAGTAAAATTACCTCGTCCCCTTCATTTGCCAATGCATTTAACGTTATGGTAAGAGATGCCGCAGCACCGCAGGTCATATATATATTTGAAGCAGAAGCCTGTACGCCTGACGTTTCCTTTATGTAATTTGCAATTTTGCTTCTTACTTCCATATCACCTGCCGCAGAGGTATAACCGTGAAGCAATACGCTGTCGGTGGTATCAATAAGTCTTTTTATTGTTTCATCAACATTTTTAGGCGCAGGAACACTGGGGTTTCCAATACTGAAATCAAAAACCTTGTCCTCGCCTATCTCAGCTTTTCTCGTTTTTCCATATTCAAACAACTGTCTTATAGCAGAACTTGCAGTACCAAGCTCGAGCATTTTTTTATTTAACATAATAATCGCCTGTTCCTTTATTAATATAATATTTTATCTATTATATTATAGAGCATCAATTTTTTTCAGTCAAGAAAAAACTCATATCTTTGCATAAAAATGCAAAAAACTGCTGTTCGTATGAACAGCAGTTTTTTATAATAATCAAATTAGATTTCAGGAATCTCAATTTCGATTTCCTTACCGATAGCATTAGACTTAATAATACCGTCGATAATAGCCTGATTGTAGATAATCTGGCTGGAAGGAACTGTTGGCTCTCCGCCATTCTTAACAGCATCAATGAACTCACGAAGCTTATTGAAGAACAGACCTTTACCATTTTTAGTAGGAGCCTGATGAGGAATCTTGTATTCTACGCGCTTACCTGCAACATCCTTGTAGATAGTAAGAGGAGTTGTGAACTCACCGTTCCAACATTCAGTAGAAGGAATACGGAGACCACCCTTAGTACCAAGAATGATAGCATCGCCGATTGTATCCATATGCATAGCCCAAGAAATCATAAAGTCGAGCATAATGCCGCCTTCAAGACGAATGAAACCTGCAGCAAAGTCATCAACGCCAAACTTCTCTGCGTACTCAGCAGGCTTATCATCCTGTGTATAGTACTCAGGATTAGTGCCGAAGAAATCAGAGGTATAGCCTGTAACGGTCAAAGGCTTTGGATAACCAACAGCGTTAAGAAGCATATCGAGTGAATAACATCCGATATCACCCATAGCACCGATACCGCCTGTATCCTTTTCAATAAAGGTTGTACCGTAAGGAGTAGGAATACCATGACGACGGCCGCCACCAGCCTTAAGATAGTAAACCTTACCAAGCTCACCGGACTCTACTATCTTCTTAATCATCTTCATATTTTCGCTCATTCTGGGCTGGAAGCCGATGGTAAGAAGCTTACCACTTGCCTTTTCAGCCTTCATAACCTCAACAGCCTCTTCAAGAGTAACTGTGAAAGGTTTCTCAAGCATTACGTTTACGCCGTGATTAAGAGCGTAAATAGCAGGTTCAGCATGCTGACAGTTATATGTACATATAGAAACTGCTTCTACCTCACCAGCATCAATAAGTTCTTTGTGAGAGGGATAATATTTTGCGCCCTTTACACCAAACTTATTAGCAAATGCTTCAGCCTTACCGGGAACGATATCAGCAAGCGCTACAACCTCAACATCTTCCATTGCAAGATACTGCTGAATGTGAGCCTCTGCAATCCAACCGGTACCGATAATACCAACCTTAACCTTTCGACTTGTGTCGACAGCAGCTTCTTCGCTGAAGTTACCATCAAATCTGTCTAATACGTTATCTGCCATAATAAAAACACTCCTTTGTGTTATTTTTTCTTAGTTATAAATATTTTTTATGTAATCAATACTGAGCTTTGCGCTTTCCATAGAGGTTCTGCCCAAAGACCAGTTATCCTGTTCAACAATAAACATTTCAGCACCGGCATTTTCAGCAGCCTTGATGATAGAAAGAACGTCCTGAATACCGTAACCAACGGGACGAAGCTCGAAAGGAACAATCTCCTCTTCCTTTTCTTCGACTACGCCGCCGTCAATAAGCGCGTACATATTAGCGCTCTTACTGCCAACGAAGTCTTTAAGGTGAACAAGAGGAGCTCTGCCTGCATATTTCATAACAAACTTTGCAGGGTCCTCACCGCCAACCTTTGCCCAACAGGTATCAATCTGTGTCTGAAGAACATCCGGAGTAGTGTCAGCGTAAAGGATATCAAGCTTGTTTTTACCTTCGTATTTTGCAAACTCAAAATCATGATTATGATAAAGGAGCTTCATACCATATTTAGCGCACTCTGCTGCAATAACCTTAAGGTCAGCAAGGAAAGAATCGTAACCCTTTGAGCCAACAAGGTCGTTATCACAAGAAGCCCACGGAATAGCGATGTACTTACAGCCGATTGTAGCGTAATCACCGATTACTTTTTCAACGTCCGCCATAATAACGCCTCTGCCAACGTGAGCTGAAATCGGAATAAGACCGATTTCTTCACACAAAGCCTTAACCTCATCTGCGCTGTGGTCGAAAAGACCTGCAAACTCTACAGCATCATAACCCATTTCTTTAATTTTTTTAAGTGTTCCGGCAAAATCAGCTTCCATCGCATCTCTTACGGAATAAAGCTGAATACCTACAGGTAATTTACTCATAATAAATTAACCCCCGTATCTAAAAATTTTGTGCAATCTTACAGATATCCACAAGGATATAATAACAAAAATATCTCGAATAGTAAAGACAAAAAAACAAAAAAAACAGACAAATATTGTTTTTTATTGAAAATGACGAATCAGCAAAAGATTATTTGTTTATTAGTACTTAAAAATCAAACGAAAAGACTTAAGTTCTCGCCGTAAACAGCAGTACGGAAATAAGAAACTCTCACATTTTTTTCACACATTTCCTCAAAAGCAGACACAAGAAGCGTAGGATTTACATTGTCGTTTCCCGCAGGAAGAACAACAATTACCTTACAACCATCAAGTTGAACGCTTTTAAGCTTTTCGGCAACATTCTCAACTTTTATATCGCCTTTTTTTGTTTTCTTTTTTATAACAACTTCATTACCTTTAAGGTAGTCATAAAAATCCTTTACCTCATCTGTTGAAAATGAAATTTCAAATTTAGCGGCAGATATTTTTCCCACCTTCATAACAGGCTCGTCCACCCTGTTGATTTTTATATCATCGGGCAGTACTGCAGAAAGTTTTTCTTTAACTTCTTCAAAAGAAACACCGTCATCCACAAGGCGAAAATCAAGGATTTCGTACTCACTTTCAAAACCTAAAGATAGAGGTAGCGCAAAGGTGAGATACGGATGAGGGTTAAAGCCCTCGGTATACCATATAGGCAAACCGCTTTTTCTAAGAGCGCGGGTAAAAAATCTGTTCATATCAAGATGGGAAATAAACTTAAGTCTTCCCTTTTTTGAGAAAAACACTCTAACGTTTTTCAAAACAAACACCCTCCCCATAGCAATTAGCACCGCAACCCGCGCAGGAAATTCTGCAATTAGGCGTGGTTTTTTCTTCTTTAGCCAATTTATTTTGAGCTATGAAGAATTTTTTGGAAACGGCATAATCAAGATGCTCCCAAGGTAAAACTTCCTCATAATCAAATGAACGTCCGCTGTAATCCTCAGGATTTATACCGCATTTTTCAAAAGCCTCAAGCCATTTTTCAAGGTCAAAGCATTCACTCCAGCTGTCGAAAATGCAACCCATTCTGTAGGCTGTTTCAATAACGGCAGACAGACGTCTGTCGCCTCTAGCAAAGACGCCCTCTAAAAAGCTTGTAGCGCTGTCGTGCCAGGAAAGAGAAATTTTTTTAGTGGTAATGGAATTTCTGAGCAACGCCTGTCTTCTCAGAATTTCCTCTCTTGATATCTGAGGCTCAAACTGGAAAGGTGTAAAGGGCTTAGGCACAAAGGTAGATACACTGACACCCACGTCAACACTCTTACCCTTAGGACGCTGTTCCATGGAATAATAAATATCCACTATTTTCTGAGCAAGTTGGGCTATACCTACAATATCATCATCGGTTTCGGTAGGAAGTCCAATCATAAAGTAAAGCTTAACCGAAGTATGTCCTCCCGCAAAAGCAATTCTGCAGGTATCTAAAATTTCTTTTTCTGTAATGTTTTTATTTATTACGTCGCGCAGACGCTGTGTACCCGCTTCGGGAGCAAAGGTCAGACCGCTTTTTCTGATATGATTTATTTTCTTTAACAGCTCAGGTGAAAAATTATCAATTCTCAAAGACGGCAGTGAAAGGCTGACCTTATCCTTATCGGTCCACGAAAGCAGACTTTTAAGTAACGGTTCAAGCTCGGTATAATCGCTTGTAGACAGTGAAGAAAGTGAAATTTCATCATAGCCTGTACTGTCACACAAAGCCTTTGCCTGTTTGCTGATGACATCGGCAGATTTTTCTCTTACAGGACGGTAAATAAAACCTGCCTGACAAAATCTGCAACCTCGTATACAGCCTCTGTAAATTTCCTGTACAGCTCTGTCGTGAACTATTTCAATATACGGCACAACGAATTCACTGGGATAATAAGACTTGTCCAAGTCGGTTATGATACGCTTTTTAACAGTTTCAGGCGCTTCTTTTTGGGCAGTAATGCTCTTTATTTTCTGTCCGTCATATTCCACGTTATAAAGGGACGGAACGTAAACGCCCTCAATTTTAGAAGCCTTTAATAAAAATTCTTCCTTGCTGTCACCCTTTTCTTTGCACTCCTTGTACAAATCCATAACCTCAAGGTCAACCTCTTCGCCTTCACCCAAGAAAAACAGGTCGATAAACTCTGCCAACGGCTCGGCGTTGCACACACAGGGTCCTCCTGCTACTACTATCGGGGATAACTCTTTTCTGTCTTTGGACTTAAGAGGCAATCCTGCTAAATCAAGCATAGAAAGAACGTTGGTATAGCTCATTTCATACTGTAAAGTGAATCCTATAAAATCAAAATCTTTAATAGGGTCACGGCTTTCAAGAGCAAAAAGAGGTATATCGTTTTCTTTCATTACCTCTATAAAATCAGTCCAAGGCGCAAAAACTCTTTCACACCAAATATCCTCACGCTCATTAAACTGAGAGTAAAGAATTTTCATTCCCAGATGAGACATTCCCACCTCGTACGTATCAGGAAAACAAAAGGCAAAACGAATATCCACCTTTTCCTTATCCTTCATAACACTTCCCTGTTCTCCGCCACAGTATCTGCCCGGCTTTTGAACAGTTAGAAATAATTCCTCAAGTTTTTTGTTATCCATTTAATATCACCATTAACAATGATACAATATTTACTTCTTTCTTTCAACTAAAATTTAAGAAAAACCGACAAAACAAGATAAAGCGCCATAATATATGCCGAATAATTTACTATTCCTTTAAAACTCAAAAAAACAGCACCTCCAAGAAAACATACGGCGCCGATTACCGTTATAAAATTCATTATCCTTTCAGCTTTTCTGTCACCCCAATACCGACAAAGCAGAATATGTAAAACGCTTCCCCCGTCAACCCCCTTAACAGGCATCATATTAAATGCTCCGTATATGAGATTGATAATAGAAAATTCAAGAAAATAAATACTGGAAAAAAGACAGCAATTAACAAACAAAACCCCAAATAACAGAAGATTGCAAAGAGGACCGCATACAAGTATAAATACCTCATGCTTTAAGCTTACCACAGGTGAGCAAATCTGCACAGAAGCAGGAATAAGGCGTATTTCCGTAGGCGGACAACGGCAGATATGCATAGCTGCCAGATGCCCCATTTCGTGAAAAACCACACTGCACAGCATTGGGAAAGCAAAACCCGTCCTGTCACAAATAAGCAAAATACAAATCATAGCTGTAAACAGAAAGGAAACCGTCACCTTAGTAGAAAAAATTTTAAAGCTCATATAAAAACTCCCATCAGTATTAAGCTTTCATATCTTCTTTAATATCCATTTGCTCAATTATCGTTTCTTGCTCAAAGTACCTGCGGTGCTGTTCTTTTACCATTGAAAAGGTATCGGGGAAAAACATTTTTACAGCATAAAGCAACGCTGCTGCTAATAAAACAAATGCCACCTGAAGCACGGCTATATATAACATCATCTTATTTTTCATAAACGAAATCCTTTCAAATTTCTTTCGCGTGACGGTCAGCTGCGCAAATTTTCACACAGCCGAGCATTTGTCACAAGAAAGTATATGCTTTTAAACCTTGAGAAATAACAAAAGAGCTGTGAAATGACAACTCTATTCTATATTACAATTTTGTTATATCAGGTCACATTGCTGTAACACTCATTGATTTTAGAGGAATTTTATGGTAATATAAAATTAAGAAAAACAAAGGGAAAGGCAAAGTAAAAAACAATCGTACATTGTATTTATACGGGAGGATAACAAATCCTCCCCTACACCGTAGCCGTAGAGACTGTTCAGAACATCAGTAGGGGCGGACTTGTTGTCCG
>JAXJXV010000016.1:0-38725 GCA_036307305.1 Acutalibacteraceae bacterium | reverse complement strand
CAACAGAGAAATGGTAGACAGAGCAGATTTAGTTATATGTTACGTTGAGCATAATGAGGGCGGAGCATATAAGACAATGAAATATGCATTAAAGCAAAATAAAACAGTTATAAATCTTGCTGAGATATCAGATTAAGACGAGAGGATAACAAATCCTCCCCTACACCATATCCGTAAAGATTATATTGTATATTAGTAGGGGCGGAATTGTTTTCCGCCCGTTTAGTTTTGCAGTGTCTTTTCGGGAGGATAACAAATCCTCCCCTACAAACTATCAGTAGAGATTATATTGTATATTAGTACGGGCGGACATTAAAGTCCGCCCGTTAGTTATTGTTTATTATCTTCCCTGATTGCCTGAGGAGGTATTGGTTGAGCTTGTATCAGAAGTATCGCCTTTGACGTTACTGTAGTAAATTTTAAGCGTTGTTTCGGGGTTGATTGTTGAGCCGATTGCCGGGTCGGTCTTTACAATACAGTCGTAGTCTACCGTGCTGTCTTCAATAGGCACCTCGTAAATATTATGGTAGAGGAAGCCTTTTTTGTAAAGCTCAAGTATAGCCTCTTCTCTTGTTTTTCCTTTAAGGTCGGGAATTGTAAGTGTTTCGGGACCGAGACTGACGGTAAGATAAATAGTGGTGTCACGCTTTACCTGACTGCCCGCTTTAATATCCTGAGAAACTACGATACCAGCGCCCTTGGAGGAATATTTTTTACCAAGTACAACGTATCTGAAGTCGGGGTATTCGTTGCAGATTTCCTCGAAAGAAAGGTTAAGGGCGGCAAAATCGGGAACTGTCAGCAATTTTTCGCCTGTGCCTGAGGGAACTGATGAGCTTTCAACGTCACTTGGAACACTGCTTGAAATTACAGGTGACGGGTCAGGCTCTTTAGCAAAGGGCTTACCGATTATTATCCAGAAAATAAGAGCGATTACAAGGAATATACCTGCTGTTATGGAAGCAGCAATTATAGCGTACTTTCTTGCAGAGGTGTCCTTTTTTGGTTTTTGCTCTTTGCTTTTTACGGTGGTTTTAGCGCCGTTTTCCTTTATGGAAGTATCTGCGGCAACGAAACCTGCAGTTGTATCAATAGCAGGAGAAATGTCAATTTTGAATTCTTCCATAGTTTTTGTTCTGTTTTCAAAAAGAATCTGCAAAGCGTTTGCAAGAGAAACAAGAACGTCCTGAGGAAGCAGAGTTGCTATTTTAGAGGGTATGGACATTTTATCGTCGGTAATACGCTCGTTAGCCTCAGGAAGAGTAGAACCCATAAGCACTCTGAAAAGGGTAGCGGCAAAGCCATATACGTCGGTAGCCTCGGTTATGCCCTGCTCGGAAGCTTCGTACTGCTCTATAGCGGCAAAGCCTGGGAAAATCTGAGAGTTAATAGGACTGTCTGATTTTCTGAGCTGTGGTATGGAAAAGCCTGAAAGACGAAGCTTTCCGTCTCTGCCTACGATAACGGTTTCGGGGGAGATGCCGCCGTGAATTATACCCTCCTTATGAAGCGCAATAAGGGAAGAAAGGAATGGCATAAACAAAGGACGGGTCTGCTCCCATGAAAGAGTTGAACCGTTGCGAAGCAAAAATTCTCTGAGTGTTATTCCTGCAACCGATTTGGTTATAATATAAGCAGTGCTGTTACATTCAATAACTTCGCATACCTCGGGTACGGCAGGAATGGACAGGGAAGAAAGCTTTTTACCAAGCTCTATAAAATCAAGAAGCGCGGCGTTATAAAAATACTCGTTACCGTCAGACATACCGACCGAAAGGTCGTCCTTTCTCACTGCTAAGGGTACGGGAAAAAACTCGCGTATATTGACAATAGTGCTGGTATCGTTATCCCAGCCGATGTAGGTAATGCCCTCGCCGTTGATTTCGGTAGCCTTTCCTACAATATATCTTCCGTGAATACGGGTTTTAACGGGTAAAGTGGATTCGGGATTAGGGGTATCGGCGACGTAGCCGCAAATCGGACAAACGTCCTCTCCGCCGTTGTCGTTCATACAACCCATACAAAGTTTATCAAAGGTTAGCATAAAAATTTCCTCGCTTTGAAAAAGTTATCAATACGATTATACCATAACAAGTCTTATTTTTCAAGGGGTATCAGCTTTTTGAAAACACAGGTGTGCTTAGGTGTTATCATACGGTCCTCGTGAAGTGAGCCGAAATACCAGTGCCTGAAGCTGCAAAGACGGCTGATGCGGTCGAAATAACCGTTGGTTTTGGTTATAAGCTCGGCTTCACCTCGTCGTAACTGCATTGCGCTTTTAACGGGTGCAGGGGGTTCGTGGGTGAGTATATAGTCAACGCTTCTTCCTGCTTCATCAAGTGTTTTTGCTCCCTGTGTCATTTCCGCAGGAGTGGCGATTTCCTGACGCCACCAGTTACCCTGTTCTACCCTCATATCCTTGTCGGCGCTTTCTCCGCCGCCAAAGGTGAAAATGGACATACCGTCTATTTTATAAAGCTGTCCTCTGCAAAGATGATACAGATTATCGCCTATTCTATGAACAAGTCCGCCTTTCCATACAGTCTGACGGCATTTATATATAGCATCAAAATTATCGTGGGTGCCGTCAAGAAAGGCAACGGTGTATTTTCGGGTGGACAGATATTTTATAACGTCCTTTTCCTGTTTGGAGCCGTCCCATAAAAAACCGAAATCGCCGCAGACTATTATGATATCGCCTGATTTAAGCTTACTCCATTGACGGTCAAACAGACGGTCAATATCGCCGTGCATATCGCCTGTAATATAAACCATAACAGCCCTCCTGAATAAAAAATAAAAACTCTTTGATTTTACAAAAAAATATAGTATAATCATAGTATACTATATTGTAGGGGATTTTTCTATGAAAAAAAGAATTTTTTCATTAATTTTAACAATTTTTTTGCTTTTGGGTAACTTTATCAGCGTAAACGCCTATGAAATCACCACTTTTGAAGTACCTGCAAAGGCGGCGGCGTTATATAGCCTTGATACAGGGGAAACTATTTACAGCAAAAATATTGATGAAAAGGTATATCCTGCTTCTATGACACAGATAATGGCAGCGGCAGTTATTCTTGAACAGGTAAAAGACCTTGAGGGCTTTACCGTTACAATGACCGAAAGCGCCTATAAAAGAAATCTTGGTACGGGTGTGCCTCAGCTTCAGCTTAAAATAGGGGAAACCTTAAATGGAAAGGACGCTCTTGCAGGTATGCTGGTAGCATCTGCAGGGGATGCTATCTATTCCTACTGCGAGGCGGTTGCAGGCAGTGTTGAAGCCTTTGTGGATTTAATGAACAGAAAGGCTGTGGAGATGGGGCTAACAGGTACTCATTATACCGACCCTATAGGTCTTCATAATGAGGATAACTACACTACCGTGCGTGATATAATCGTTCTTACGCAGTATCTTATTGATAAATATCCCGTTTTCAGTGAGATTACGGGAAAAGCAAGATATAAAATGAGCGCTACCAATATGAGAGGCGAACGTACTATAGTTACCACAAACTATATGGTGGACTCCAATACAAATTATTTCTATGCTTACTGCACGGGTACAAAAACGGGAAAAACCGATGAAGCAGGAAGATGTCTTACGGCAACTGCGCAGTACAAGGGCTACAGATATCTTGCGGTGCTTATGGGCTGTCCCAATGAAACAGAAACCCGTTTTCAGACTGCAAGAGAAATGTTCCGTTGGGCGTTCAATAATTTTGAATATAAAGCGGTGCTTGACGTAGCTGTTCCCGTTACCGAAATGAACGTAAGACTTTCTACCGACTACGACTACATTTCTCTTTATCCTGAAAAACAGCTTACCTCTATTTTACCTAAGGAAGCGGATAATTCCACCCTTATTATAAGACCTAAGCTTGAAAGGGACACTGTAGATGCGCCTGTTAAAAAGGGTGACATACTGGGAACGGCAGACGTTGTGTACGCCGAAACGGTAATAGGAAGCGTAAATCTTGTGGCGGGAAACGATATTGAAGCAAACGGATTTCTTGTGTTTTTCGACTTTATAAGAAAAATTCTGGTATCAACAGTGTTTAAAACCATACTCATAATAGCCATAATAATTATAGTTTTAATAGTAGGCTACGTAATAATTATAAATTCTTCGGGAAGAAAGAAGCGCAAAAAAATAAAATACATTCCTTACGATGAGGAAAAGGAACGCCTGAGAAAAGAAAAACTGCAGAAAAAACGCAAAAAAGCAGGTAGACCTGAATATAATAATGAGGAAGACGGAGGTTTTGATGAATAATGAAAAAATTTACTTTGGCAATCATTAAATTGGTGCTTTGCGCAATCGCTCTGTTTTTGGGGTATTGGTTTATGCTGCCGCCCATAAATCTCAGAAGCACAGAGTTTTATTCCTATTTGATTTTCGCAATTATTGCTGTAATTGCAATATGCACCTTTTCTGATATACTGTCGGTAATAAAAAGCCGCAAAAGCGTGGTTGTTGACGATGATAAAGTCTTCACACGCCTTATAAAAAAGTTTAAAGCTTTAAAGCTTCCTGTAAAGGTGGGGGCAGTGACTATACTTGCTGTAGCGCTTGTTTTTGTGGTTGGTACCGTTATCGGTGCGCAGATTTTCAACGCGTCAAGATATAACAAGCTTATTACAATGACCGACGGAGATTTCACCAGTGAGGTTAGTGAAATAAGCCGTGAGCAGATTCCCGTTGTTGACAGGGATACAGCTTCAAGACTTGGTCAGAGAAAGCTTGGTGAAATGTCTGACCTTGTTTCTCAGTTTGAAATCGAGGAGCTTTACACTCAGATAAACTATAACGGCAGACCCGTAAGGGTTACGCCTCTTCGTTATGGCGATGCTATAAAATGGCTTAATAATCAGAAAAACGGTATTCCTGCTTATATAATGGTGGATATGACCACACAGGATACTACTCTTGTAAGACTTAATGAGGGTATAAAATATTCACAAAGCGAATACTTTATGCGTAATATCAGGAGAAAACTGCGGTTTGAGTATCCTACTAAAATTTTCGGTGATATTTCCTTTGAAATAGACGATGACGGCACACCTTACTGGGTTGCTTCCACAATAGAGTATAAAATAGGTCTTTTCAGCGGTGAGGATATAGGCGGCGCCGTGCTGTTCAATGCTCAGACAGGGGAAAGCAAATATTACGACGTAAAGGATGTTCCTACGTGGGTTGACCAGGTTTATGAATCCGATATGATTTTGCAGCAGCTTATATATAACGGAAAATACCGTTCGGGTTGGCTTAATTCCATATTCGGTCAAAAGGGTGTTTTACAGCCTACCGACGGCTACAACTATCTTGCGATTAACGACGACGTGTGGCTTTATACGGGTATAACCTCGGTAACCAGTGATGAGTCAAACGTAGGCTTTGTGCTGACTAATCTGAGAACAAAAGAAACGAAGTATTATGCCGTACCCGGCGCTGAGGAATATTCGGCAATGAGCTCTGCTCAGGGTCAGGTTCAGCATCTTGGTTACAGAGCAACATTCCCTCTTCTTTTAAACGTAGCAGACAGACCCAGTTATTTTATGGCGCTTAAGGACTCTGCAGGACTTGTTAAGATGTATGCATTTGTTGACGTTCAGCAGTATCAGATAGTTGGTACGGGAAGCAGTGTTGAGGAAAGCAGACTTGATTATCTTGCTAAGCTTAAGTCTGCCGACGTTGATACAGCCGATAAAGAACAGCAAACAATCAGCGGTACTGTTTCGGATATTGAAAGCGCTGTAGTGGACGGCAATACCTGTTATTATATAAAGCTTTCAGGCGTAGATGAAATATTCATTGTCAGTGTAAATATGAATGATAAACTACCCTTTATGGATGAGGGAAGCGCTGTGGAAATTTCTTATAGTAAAACAGGCGAAAAAATAACGGTAAGTAAAATTGAAGTAAAATAAATAAAAGGCTTAAACCGAAACATACTATTTCGGGGGGAGTCGATTGATACTTGTGAATTTTGTATCGGCGGCGGTTCCGGCAGTAATTCTTATTGCCGTCCGCCGTCTTTTATTTGTTTCCAGAAAAACGAAACGCAGAGTGCTTAATGCCTTCTGCGTACTGTTACTTGCCTTTAACGTAATACGGTATACCTTTGATTCTATAAACAATGACAGGGTGCGTATTCCCGTAGAGTTTTCCACCGTCACCTATTTCGTTCTGCCTGTTATCGTACTTCTAAAGCTTGATTATATTCGTGCTTGGGGAGCTTATGCAGGAGTATTAGCGGGAGGCTGTTATTTTTTAAACGGTATGGTGCTTGGTGCTAAAGTGTATGCAGGGTACAGCGTACTTAGTATCACCGCTTCGGTTATTTGTCACGGCGCACTTCTTTTTTGCGGACTGCTTCTTATAAGCGAAAAAAAGTTCAGTAAATACACAGGCTGGGTGATAACTGGAGGACTTGTGTTTTCGGGAATAAGGGTATTACTGCTTCGCAACTGGTTTTACGGAGGCAGAGGTATTTTTATTTACGAGCTTTTGTTTGCTTATATTCCTACGGCTCTTTTCGGCAAAAATATATTGCCTGTTTATTATATAGTGTTATTTATACTTGTTGTTATTTCTATTAAGCTTTTTTATAAGCTTAACGATAAACTTGCAAAAGAAGAGCCGCAGTAAAAACTGCGGCTCTGATTTATACCTTAATTATTCCAAATGCTTCAAGCACCGAGAAACCTAAAATAAGAATTATGCATATAGGCGCGATATACTTGATTATTACGCTGAAAAGCTTTTTCTCTTTAAATTGTGCAGAAGCTTCTGCTTCTTCAATAAGGGTTTTAGGCTTGATAACGTAGCCTATGAAAATACAGGTAAGCAGAGCAACTATTGGCATAAGCACACTGTTACTAATAAAGTCGAAGAAGTCCAGGAAGGCAAAGCCGAAGATTTTTATGTTTGCCCATATACCGTTACCAAGTGAGGACGGAATACCTAAAATAGCACTTCCTGCGAATACTATAAGACAGGTGATTTTGCGGTTTAATTTAAATTTATCCTGTACTACCGAAACAACCGTTTCCATAAGAGAAATTGAAGAGGTGAGGGCTGCGAAAAGCACCATAAGGAAGAATATGATACCTATAACCGTACCGCCGGGCATACTTTCGAAAACCTTAGGCAAGGTTATAAACATAAGAGATGGACCTTTGCTCAGCGCTTCCTCGCTTCCACCGGAGAAAGAAAATACGGCAGGAACAACCATAAGACCTGCAAGGAAAGCAATACCCGTATCAAAAATCTCAACCTGATGAACGGAGGAAGAAACGTTTACGTCCTTTTTCATATATGAGCCGTAGGTTATCATAATACCCATTGCAAGACTCATAGAATAGAAAAGCTGTCCCATTGCCGCAAGAACGGTGGTAACCGAGAAATGACTGAAGTCGGGTGTGATGTAATAGAGAACACCCTCCCATGCGCCAGGCATACAGGCGGAGTAAACCGCGATAACGAGAGTCAGTACCACAAGTACGGGCATCATTATTTTACTTGCCTTTTCAATACCCTTTTCAACACCGAAAAGAACGATAAGGGCGGTAATGCCTATAAAGAGCAAAAACCAACCTAAAGGTGAGCCTACCTTACCGATAAAGTCAACAAAATATCCGTCATCGGCGGTGGCTGTTGCCTGTCCGCTTATAAAGGCGAATAAATACTTGAAAATCCAACCGCCTATTACAGAATAATAGGGAAGAATTATAACAGGCACAAGAGCTGCAAACCAACCTACGAAGCCCCATTTTTTGCTCAGCGTACTAAAAGCGTTGATGGCGCTCTGCCCTGTTTTTCTGCCTATTAAAATTTCAGCGCATGCAAGGGCGAAGCCGAAGGTGATAACAAGAATAAGATATGTAAGAAGAAACATACCGCCGCCGTGCTTTGCCGCAAGATAAGGGAAACGCCAGATGTTACCGAGACCTACCGCGCTTCCTGCAGTAGCAAGAACAAAACCCAGTTTGCTGGAAAAATTACTGCGAGAGTTACTCATAATCTCAAACCTTTCAAAGTTATATACACCTATTATTACATATTTCTCCATAAAATACAAGAAAAACCTTCGTGTTACGAAGGTTTTTCTGCTACTTACAGCTTATCTACGTCTTTGTCCGTAATAATGTGGAAGTCTGCTTTCTCCAGCGCCTTTTCTGCCTTTTGGTTATCGGCAACGCGGAGCACCACGTAGGCGTGTTTTTCGGTGCGGGTCATAAAGGCGTAAAGATATTCCATATTAATTGAGTTTTCGTCAAGGACTCTCAGCGCCTCGGAAAGCTTACCCGGCGCATCACCTATTTTAACGCCCACGACGTCGGTGGTTTTTATGAGATAACCCTCGCTTGTAAGGGTGTCAAGTGCAGTTTTTGTATCGTTTACTATAAGACGGAGGATTCCGAAATCCTCTGTATCTGCAATAGACAGTGCGCGGATGTTAACGTTATGCTTTGCAAGTGTTTCAGTTATGGATACCAAAGAGCCCTGATGATTCTGTACGAAAACGGTAAGTTGTTTTAAAGACATAAAAATCCTCCTTTTTTAGTGAAGCTTACGCTTGTCGATTACGCGCACAGCCTTGCCTTCACTTCTTGCAATGCTCTTAGGCGGAACAAGGTGTACGGCAGGATTAATACCCAGCATAAGCTTCATAGCGTTTGACAGCTTCTTTTCAAGGGAAGTGATACCGCTGACGGTATCGGTAAACTGGTCGGGATTCATCTCAACGTTTACGTCAAAGGTGTCGTTATTGCCTACTCTGTCAACGATAATCTGATAGTTGGGCTGATAACCCTCGTTTAAAAGCACCGTTTCTATCTGGCTTGGGAACACGTTTACACCGCGGATGATAAGCATATCGTCGGTTCTTCCCATAGGCTTAGCCATTTTTATAAGGGTTCTTCCGCAGGAGCATTTTTTACGGGAAAGTACACAGATATCGCGTGTGCGGTAACGAAGCAGAGGGAACGCCTCTTTGTCAAGGGCGGTGAAAACAAGCTCACCCTTTTCACCCTCGGGCAGAACTTCGCCTGTGTCGGGGTCAATGATTTCAGCAAGGAAGTGGTCCTCGTTGATGTGCATACCCTTCTGCTCACTGCACTCAAAGGCAACGCCGGGACCTGTAGTTTCGGTGAGTCCGTAAATATCATAGGCTTTGATGCCAAGGTCTCTTTCTATACCTCTGCGCATTTCCTCCGTCCAAGGCTCAGCGCCGAAAATACCTGCTTTAAGAGGAATATTATCGGGTGTATAACCCTGTTCCTTTAAGCTTTCGGCAATATAAGCGGCGTATGACGGGGTACAGCAAAGAATGGTTGCGTTAAGGTCGGTCATAAACTGAATTTGTCTTTCGGTAAAGCCTGAGGACATAGGCAGGGTAAGACAGCCTACCTTATGAGAACCGCCGTGGAGACCCAAACCGCCAGTAAACAGACCATAGCCGTAAGCTACCTGACAAATATCCTCGTCAGTTCCTCCTGCGGCAACAATGGCTCTTGCACAACAGTCATCCCATAAATCAATATCCTTTTGTGTGTAGAAAGCAACTACGCGTTTACCTGTTGTTCCGGAAGTGGAGTGAATTCTCACACAATCCTTAAGAGGTGTTGCCAAAAGTCCGTACGGATAGGCATCTCTGAGGTCTGCTTTGGATAAAAAGGGTAATTTATGTAAATCTTCTATTCCCTTAATATCGTCGGGTGTCACACCTTTTTTATCCATAAGGTCGCGGTAGTAGGCTACGTTTTCATAAACGTGTTTGACCTGTTTTACAAGTTTTTCAGATTGAAGCTTCTTAATATCTTCAACCGGCATTGTTTCGATGTCTTTTTGGAAATAACGATTTTCCATTTTCTTCGCCTCTTTGGTTTTAAGAATTATAGCCTAAATCAAAGGCTTTTTTGTTCATTTCAATGAATTTGGGCGCAACGGTGTTTTCAATCGCGGTAATCCATTTTTCGTAAGGAATTCCGAAATATTTTGCTGCCTTGCCCATAAGCACGATATTAACGGCCTTACTGGAACCTGCCTTCTCTGCAAGAGAGAGCGCATCAAGGGCTTCTACGCATACGCCCTTGCTTGTAAGCTCACTAAGTACGTTTTCGGGATACTCAGCCGCGCCGATAATAACGGGCATTGGGTCAATCTGTTGTGTATTAACGATAATTTTGCCGTCTTTTTTAAGGAAAGCGGCGTAACGGGCAGCTTCAAGCTTTTCAAAAGAAATAATAATGTCTGCCTCGCCTTTAGAGATAATAGGGGAGAAAACCTGCTGTCCGTATCGTACGTAGGTAACAACACTTCCGCCGCGCTGACTCATTCCGTGAACTTCACTTACCTTAACGTCAAAGCCTTCGTCCATAAGAAGTCTTCCGAGAAGCTTGGAAGCAAGTAAGCTTCCCTGTCCGCCAACGCCTACAATCATAACACTTTTTGTCATTTTGGTATTCTCCTTTCATTAATTTATAGCGTCAAATGCGCAAAGCTGTTTACAAACGCCACAGCCGACGCAAAGAGTATTGTCAATTTTTGCTTTGCCGTCCTTAAGGCTTATTGCAGGACAGCCAAGACTCATACAGCGTTTACAGGATTTGCATTTATCGCTGTCAACTGTAAGAGGAGGCTCGTGCTTAACAGATTTAAGCAGTACACAGGGGCGTCTTGAAATGATTACAGACGGTTCCTCTGCGGCAAGTTCTTCCTTAACTGCAGTGTCACAGGCCTTAAGGTCGTAGGGGTCAACAACCCTTACTCTGTTTATACCAAGAGCCTTACAAAGAGCCTCAAGGTCAACCTTAGCGGCAGGGTCACCCTTAATATTAAAGCCTGTGGTGGGGTTCTGCTGATGTCCTGTCATACCCGTAATAGAGTTATCAAGGATAATAACGGTGGAATTAGTTGCATTATAAGCAACGTTTACAAGACCTGTCATACCTGAATGCATAAAGGTGGAGTCACCGATTACGGCAACGCTCTTCCTTTCTGCGCTCTCGCCTCTTGCCGCATTAAAGCCGTGAAGTCCAGAAACAGAAGCACCCATACAAAGTGTTGAATCAAGGGCGTTAAGGGGAGCAACTGCGCCCAGAGTATAACAGCCGATATCACCCATAACGGTGATTTTATTTTTGGAAAGGGTATAGAACATACCTCTGTGAGGACAGCCTGCGCACATCATAGGAGGACGGGGGGGAATAACGCTGTCGGCAGATACGCTGTATTTGTCCTCTTTGCCGAAAGCCTTGGCGATGGTGCTTTGAGAGAATTCTCCAAGAATAGAGAACAGCTCTTTTCCTATGCATTCAATGCCTAAAGCCTTTACGTGAGTTTCAATAACGGGGTCAAGCTCTTCGATAACGTAAAGCTTTTTAACCTTACTTGCGAATTCTTTAATAAGAGTATCGGGCAGAGGATGAGGCATACCGATTTTAAGAATATTAGCGCTGTCACCCAAAACCTCTTTAACGTAAAGGTAAGAACAGCCTGAAGTAATAATACCGATATCACTGCCGTTGTATTCCGCCTTGTTGTACATACAGTCGTTGGCAAAGTCGCTAAGAGCTTTTGTTCTGTCTTCGACTATTGGGTGACGCTTGATAGCGTTACCGGGCATCATTATAAATTTCTGAGGATTTTTTTCATAGTCTTTAAGTACGGTGGGAATAACCTCGCCTGTTTCTACAACCGACTGACTGTGAGCAATACGGGTACACATACGAATCAGAACGGGTGTATCAAATTTCTCAGAAAGCTCAAAAGCGCTCTTTGCAAAATCGTAAGCCTCCTGTGAGTCACTTGGCTCAAGCATAGGAATTTTAGAGGCAATAGCATAGTGACGGGAATCCTGTTCGTTCTGAGAAGAGTGCATTGCAGGGTCATCGGCAACGCATATAACCATACCGCCGTTTACACCCGTATAGGAAAGAGTGAAAAGGGGGTCTGCGGCAACGTTAAGACCAACGTGCTTCATAGCGCAGGCGCTTCTTGCTCCCGCAAGACTTGCTCCGAAGGCTACTTCACAGGCAACCTTTTCATTAGGCGCCCATTCAGAGTGCAAATCATCGTATTTGGATAAAAATTCGGTAATTTCTGTAGAGGGGGTACCAGGATAACTGGATACTACCCCAAGTCCGCCGTCGTGCAGACCTGCGGCAACTGCGGCATTTCCTATCATTAGTTTTTTCATAGTATGTAAACCTCTTTTTTAAGATTTGTTTTGTGTTGCAACAAGACCCTCGGCACCGTACATTTTACGAAGCTTGGGCTTTTCGATTTTTCCTGTGGGGTTACGGGGAACGTCGGCAAAAATAATTTTTCGCGGACGCTTATAACGTGGGAGAGCTAAACAGAATTCGTTGATTTCTTCCTCACTGCAGGTCATACCTGCCTTAAGTTCAATTATGGCGGCGGCAATTTCACCGAGTCGTGTGTCAGGCAGACCTATTACCGCAACGTCCTTGATTTTATCAAAGGAGGAAAGGAAGTTTTCTATCTGTACGGGATAGAGATTTTCTCCGCCTGTAATAATAACGTCTTTCTTACGGTCAACGAGATAAACAAATCCGTCCTCGTCCTGCATAGCCATATCGCCTGTAAACAGCCAACCGTCTTTAAGGGAATCGGCGGTGGCTTTTTCATCTCTGTAGTAGCAGGTCATAACACCCGGTCCTTTAAGACAAAGCTCACCAACGTCGCCTTGTTTTACTATCTCGCCGTCAGGGGAAACTATTTTAATTTCCCAACCGTAGCCTGCAATACCGATAGCGCCAACCTTGTGTACGTTTTCTACACCAAGGTGAACGGCGCCTGGGCCGATAGACTCACTGAGTCCGTAGTTAGTATCGTACTGATGATTTGGGAAAATTTCAAGCCAACGCTTAATAAGGCTCTGTGGGACAGGCTGAGCGCCGATATGCATAAGACGCCAATTAGAAAGGTCGTAATCCTTAAGGTCTATATCCCCGCGCTCAATAGCGTTTAAAATATCCTGCGCCCAAGGAACGAGAAGCCATACGATTGAACATTTCTCGCTACTTGCCGCTTCAAGTATGCTCTTTGAAGCCGTACCCTTAAGTATTACCGCTTTGCCACCTACAAGCAGACTGCCGAACCAGTGCATTTTTGCTCCTGTGTGATAAAGAGGAGGAATACAAAGGAAGCAGTCGTTCTTTGTTTGTCCGTGGTGCGTCTGTTCAACTCTACAGGCGTGTATAAGACTTCTGTGTTTATGTAAAATTGCCTTAGGGAAGCCTGTGGTTCCTGAAGAAAAATAAATAGCTGCGTCGTCTTCTTCCGTAAGGGTACATTCGGGGAAGCTTCCTGAAAACTCGCTTATAAGGTCGTTATAATCATCGGCAAAATCGGGGCAGCCGCTACCTAAATATATAAGGGTACATTTTTTGCTGAGCTTTTCGGCTACGGCTTCAACACGTCCTACGAATTCGTTACCGAAAATCAGCACGTCAGCCTCTGCCAAATCAAGACAGTAGTCGATTTCGTCTGAGGAATAACGGAAGTTAAGAGGAACGGCAAGAGCCCCCGCCTTTAATATACCAAAATAAATAGGTAACCAGTCAATACAGTTCATAAGAAGTATTGCAACCTTTTTGCCTTTTCCTATACCGTTAGCAATAAGCATATTTGCAAGACGGTTGGATTTCTCGTTGAAAACCTCCCAAGAAATTTCGCGTCTGTAATGCTTTTTACCCGTTGGCTGAACAAGCTCAAACTCGTGCCAGGTAAGTTTTCTGGTTTCAGGCTGGTCGGGATTTATCTCGATAAGTGCCGTATCGTTTGCGAATTCTTTCGCATTTCTCTCTAACAGATGTACGATTGTCATATTAAAAACCTCTGATAATTGTGATAATAATACTTTAACACTTTAAAGCGAAAATGTCAATAGTTAATTGTCGTTTTTTCTTTAAAAAATGCGGTAATTTCAACCTGTGAAAATATTTTTTGAAAAATTTTCTAAAAAAGTGTTGACAAACACGCTTTAAAGTGTTAAAGTGTATACAACGCTTCAACGCTTTAAAATGTTAAAACAAGAGAAAGGTGATAATTATGACGCTAACAGTAATGATAACCGTACCCATGCTTCTCTGCTTTTTCGGTCTTATGATTGGGGTAGGACTTTATTGCAGAAAACATTCCACCAACGTGGACGGCTTCGTGCTGGGAGGCAGAAACGTAGGACCTTGGCTTACTGCCTTTGCCTTCGGTACATCCTATTTCTCGGCGGTAATATTTGTAGGCTATGCAGGTCAGTTCGGTTGGAACTTCGGTCTTGCGTCTACCTGGATTGGACTTGGTAACGCTTTTATCGGCTCACTTCTCGCCTGGTCGGTGCTTGGCAGAAGAACAAGGGTAATGACTCAGCATTTAGGCAGTAAAACAATGCCCGATTTCTTTGAAAAAAGGTACGATAGCAAGAAATTAAAGGTAATTGCTTCTTTTATAGTATTTGTTTTCCTTATTCCTTACACCGCTTCGTTATATAACGGTCTTTCTTCTCTGTTCAATAACGTATTTTCAGTTCCTTACTGGGTAGTGGTTGCGGTAATGTCGGTGCTGACAGGCGTATACGTAATCTTCGGCGGATATATGGCAACGGCAATTAACGATTTTATACAGGGCATAATTATGCTGGGAGGTATTATTGCAGTTATAGCCTCTGTGCTTAACAAAAACGGCGGCTTTAACGTTGCCGCAGAAAGTCTGGGAATTAAAGCAGGTACAGAGTACACCTCTATTTTCGGACCAAATCCAATATTCCTTATGTTTGTAGTGTTGCTTACCTCTCTCGGTACCTGGGGACTTCCTCAGATGGTAGGAAAATTCTACTCAATAAAAGACGAGGCTTCCATTAAAAAGGGAACGGTAATATCAACTGTATTTGCTATTGTAGTAGCAGGAGGCTGTTATTTCCTTGGCGGTTTCGGCAGACTGTATGAGCCTGTAATTAAAAACGGAAAGGTTCTTTTCGACTCTATTATTCCTACTATGATGAAAGAGCTTCCCGCAGGTATAATTGCTCTTGTGATTGTTCTTGTGCTGTCAGCCTCTATGTCCACCCTTTCCTCTCTTGTGCTGACCTCTGCCTCTACTATTACGCTTGACGTGGTAGCGCCCAACATAAAAAAGAAAATGAGCGAGAAAAAAAGCGTGTTTGTAATGAGAATATTCATAGTATTTTTCATTGTCATATCAGCGCTTATAGCAATACTTAAGGATACGATATGGTCTGATTCGGTATTTATTCCGCAGATGATGGGCGTTTCCTGGGGCGCCTTAGCAGGTGCATTTCTTGCTCCCTTTATGTATGGTCTGTACTGCAAAAAAACCACAAAGGCGGCAGTAGCGGTAAGCTTTGTCTTTGGTGTGGGAATTGAGCTTATACAGCTTTTAATCGGAATGGGAATTATAAGCGTACAGGGTATTCCCGTAATAAGCTTTGTTTTCACCAATTCTCTCTATTCGGGTGTTTTCGCTATGGTTGGCGGACTTGTTCTCGTTCCCGTTGTCAGTCTGTTTACACAAAAAACACTGCCTGAAAACATAGACGAAAAATTCAGTTGCTACGATGAAAGCGTAGTTACAAATAAAAAAGCATCTTTAGGATAAATAATAAAACCGAGGGAAGCCTCGGTTTTATTTTACTATTGTAATAATATAGTCGTTTTTAAAAAAGTGGGTACAGTCTATATCCTTATAGGATACGGATTTGAGATTTACTATACCCGTACCTGTCATTTTAAAGTAAGCTTCCTTTGCCGTCCAGATTTTATAAAAATCAATAGTCGGATTATTGCTGTTTCTTATAATTGATGCTTCATCATCGCATAGTTTTCGGCAAAGATTTAAATTTCTGCTTTTGATTTTTTCTATATCAATACCAATGGGATTTTGGTTAATTGCAACGGCAACAAGGGAGTCTGAATGACTTATACTTATATGAAAAGGTAAATCCTTTAAATAGGGTTTGCCTTTTTCATTTCTTAAAACAGTTATTTCACTGTATTTTTTACCTGAAACCTCTGACGCAAGGCTTAGTATATGCCACTGTGCGCAGACTGAAGTAAGCTTTCTTTTTTCATCAGAAAGGGAATTTATATATTTACGCCTTTCTTCCGTCATTAAAGAAAGACACTGAGTATACTCTTCCTCTTTAAAATCCCTTATATCAGCGGTCAGCCATTTCATAACCAAAACCGTCCTATAAGAAGCATTGATAAAAGCAAAATGAAAAGGAAAGAAAAATTGAATACAGAGAACATCTTAAGGTAATGTCCACTTTGCTTTGGATAATGGGTTGTAAACTGACGGAAGGTTATAAGACTTGCAAGGGAAGCAATAAGTGTACCTACACCGCCGATATTTACTCCGATGAGAAGTTCCTTGTAATTGTCTGTAAACTGCGACAGCAATATTGCTGAGGGAACGTTACTGATGCACTGACAGGAAAGGGTAGAGAATATGAGAGTGCTTTTGTTAAGAAGATAGGAAAGAGCGTCGCGCACAGCGCCGATACGCGCCATATTGCCCGAGAATATAAAAAAGAACACAAAGGTGAAAAGCAAGGGATAATCCACCTTTTTAAGAGCGCTTTTATCCGTAAAGAATAACACTAAAGGAATGACGATAAGACCTATATAATAGGGAATTCCTCTGAATACTATAGCAATGGAAAGAGCAAAAAGACACAGATACAGCGCAGTTTTACCAATAGGTAAAGCGTTAGGTGTGTCGTCCACCGTCAGTTTTTCGGGTTTTACAAAAATAATACAGCAAACGGTTATAATAAGCACCGATATAATAAAAGGAATTGCCATAATTCCCATAAACTCTAAGGTAGGAATTTTAAATTTAGTATAGAGATAAAGGTTCTGAGGATTGCCGAAGGGGGTAAGCATACCTCCTAAATTTGCGGCAATATTCTGCATTATAAAGGTAAACGCCATATACTTTTCTTTTTTTGTGAAGGAAAGCACGAAATGACCGAGAGGGAGAAAGGTGAGCAACGCCATATCGTTAGCAATAAGCATAGAGCCAATAAAGGTTATATAAACAAGAGCAAGAACGGAGGAACGCGCCGTACCGAAGCAGGATACTATCTTTTGAGCAAGGGTATAGAAAAAGCGTATGTTTTTAAGTGCGCAAACCACGGCAAGTACGCAGAAAAGACAGGTAAGTGTTTTAAAATCAAAATATTTTATATATGCTTTGTCAGGAGGTACGATAACAGCGGTTGAAAGGGCGGCAATAAGTGCAATAAACATAACTATATTATTCTTTATAAAAGAATATATACGGATAAGCTGTTCGTAATGGTTGTGATGCCGTACTGCTTTTGTATAAGCCATAGTTTAACCTCCTTTTTTCACTCAAGAGTGAGTATATCATAATATAAACAAATTTACTACTGTAAAAATAAATAAAAAAGGAGGAAAGATTTCCTCCTTTTTTTATGATTACTGTGCAATAGCGGTATATTTCTTTTTTGTCATAAGCTGTATTAAAACAACAACAGCTACAAGGGAAAGACCGATAACGTCGGTAACAAGTCCCGGATAGATAAGAAGCAGTCCGCCAACAACGCTTATAATTCTTTCATACCACGACATAGTATGAATAAAATATCCCTGTAATGCAGATGAAACAGCGAAAATACCAATCAGTGAGGTTATGATTATAAGAACAACCTCCCAAACGGTAGTGTCAATGAACAGCATAGCGGGATTAAGGGCGAATACGTAAGGCACTATAAACGCCCCTATAGCCAGTTTGGTTGCCGTGATAGCCGTTTTCATTGGATTTGCCTGAGCGATTGCAGCGCCTGCATAGGCTGCAAGAGCAACGGGCGGAGTAAGGTCTGCAACTATACCGAAGTAGAACACGAAGAAATGAGCAGCCAACATGGGAACACCCATCTGAACGAGTATTGGCGCACAGGTTGCCGCCATAATACAGTAGTTCGCAGTAGTAGGAACGCCCATACCAAGAACAATACAGCAAAGCATAGTAAGGAACAGCGCGATGATAACCTTATCACCTGCTAAAACAAGTATTCCGTTAATAAGCACGTTTGCAAGACCGGTCATTGTAATGGTACCTGCAATTATACCTGCTACACCACAGGCAACCGCTACGGTAATCATACCCTGTCCACCGCCTGCCAATGCTTCAAAAATTCGCATTGGAGTAATACGGTTTTCTTTGTTGAAAAGACCTACTATTATAGTAGAAACAATAGCTATAGCCGCAGCGTAAGCGATAGATCTTGACCCTGAGCTAACAAGAGCAATTAAAATAATAAGAGGTAAGAGCAGATAGGACTGCTTTAAAAGAGGGATAAATCTGGGAAGTTCTTCTTTGGTAAGACCGCGCAGACCTTCCTTCTTGGCTTCAAGATGAACGGCAATAAATACGCCCATAAAGTAAAGAACGGCAGGAAGTATTGCTCGAACAACAATGTTGCTGTACGGAACACCGATGTTTTCTGCCATAAGGAATGCGGCGGCGCCCATAATAGGAGGCATAATCTGACCGCCTGTTGAGGCAGAAGCTTCTGCAGCCGCGGCAAATTCGGGCTTGTATCCTGTTTTCTTCATAAGAGGAATAGTAACGGAGCCTGAGCCAACGGTATTTGCAACGGAAGAACCTGATACCATACCCTCAAGAGCAGAGGCGACAACGGCAACCTTTGCAGGTCCACCTGAAAAACCGCCTACTACAGAGTTGGAAATCTTGATAAAGAAATCTGCAATTCCCGTTCTTTCAAGGAATGCGCCGAATATAATGAATATTGCTATAAATTTAGCGCAGGTATTAATGGGAGTTGATAAAATACCCGATGTGGTTGAATAGAAAAGCTGACTTACGAGAGTTTCGGTTCTTCTTATTAAATCGGGATTAGTGAGTCCCCAACCGATAGCGTAAATTATAAAACCTGACGCTACTATGAGTATAGGTAAGCCTACGCATCTTCTACAAAGCTCAAAAAGACAGATAATACCGACTGCACCTATAATAATCTGATGGGTGTAGAAATTTCTGCCCTGAGCTATAATATTCATAGCATCGTAAGTATAATAAAAGAATGACGCTGAGCCAAGTGCCATTAAAACAATATCATACCAAGGGATATGATTAACCTTTTGCACACCTTTTTTTGCAGGGTAGAGCAGGTAACCTGCAAAAACAATACAACCCACAAAGCTTGATAAAACTATCTCCTGCGGCCACGTTGCAAAAAAGGTTACGTAAATGCAGAAAAGAGAAAAGGTGGCAAGTATACAGTTAACTATAATTTTAGGTACGCCTTCCCAAACACGAGTGTTTGATTCTCTGTCGAATTTTTTCATTACCGCATCTAAGTCCATAGGCTCGTTGGACTCAGGCGCTTTTTTATTATTAAAAAACAACAAGTTTAATCCTTCCTTTTTACAATAAAATAGCTGCGACTGTATTTTGCCGCAGCTATTCTCATTAATCAACTGAACGAGTTAATTACTGTACTGCTACTTCGATGCCTTTTTCTTTAAAGTATTTAGCAGCACCTGCGTGGAAAGGAACGGTAAGACCTTCCGTAGCATTCTCAAGGCTTAATTCAGCACCCTTTGCGTGTTCCTTTGTGATATCTTCAATGTTGTCGAAGATTGCCTTTGTAAGATTATACACGTCATCCTCACTTGCAGAAGCGCTGACAATTAAGGTTGCCTTAACTGTAACGGTTGTGATTTCAGCGCTCTGATTAGCATAGGTTCCTGCAGGAATCTTGTATACGGAATAGAAGGTGTTGTCCTTCATAAGCTTTGCAGCGATATCTCCGTCAATAGGAACGATGCTTGTTTTGCTGTTTGTCATGCAAAGCTCGGTGATAGCGGGTGTTGGAGCGCCTGCAACGATGAAAGCGGCGTCGATTTTGCCGTCCTTGAGAGCGTCAGCGCTCTGGTCGAAGTTCTGATACTGAGGATTGATGTCGTCTACGGTAAGACCTGCTGCGGCAAGTACGTCAACAGCGTTGAAATATACGCCTGAACCTGCGGCACCGATAGAAACCTTTTTGCCTTTAAGGTCAGCAACACTCTTGATGTCAGGGTTTGTGGTTACAAGCTGAACAGCCTCTGCATAAAGACCTGCAACTGTACGGAAGGTATCAATTTTACCTGCTTCCTCAAAGGAACGTGTGCCGGTATAAGCATAATGCATAACGTCAGACTGAACGGTACCTAACTGGTAGTCGTTAACGTCGATACCCTGAATGTTATCCTTAGAACCGCCGGTAGAAACAGCGTTAACGTTGATACCAGCATTGTTTTTAATGTACTGTCCTAAGATACCGCCGTAGGCATAATATGTACCTGTTGGACTGCCTGTACCCATTGTCATGGTAGAAGCACCGCCGCAAGCAGCAAGAGCAAATACCATAGAAAGAACTAAAAGAATTGCTAATAATTTTTTCATAAAATTACCTCCTGATTTTTGGAAAACCAAAAAATTATAATATGTTACTTACCATTATATACAAAAATGACCGTTTATGCAAGAAAAAATTAAAAGTAATGTTTAATCGTTGCTTTTGAATACGTCCGCAACGTCACTGATAGTAACGAAAGCGTGTTTGTCAATTGAGTGTATAATGGTTCTCATACGGGAAATCTGAAAGCGGTTTACAACGAAATAAATAATGGTTTTGTTTGTGTTTGAATAACCGCCCGTTGCGGCAATCTTGGTTGTTCCGCATTCAAATTCGTACATAAGCGCTTCACTTATTTCTACAGGCTTATCGGTTATAATCATAACCTCTTTGCTTCGGTCGATACCTTCTACTATAAAGTCGACGGTTTTAAGCCCCGCGGCGTAGGTAACTATAGAGTAAAGAGGAAGTATCCAGCTTTTAATAAGAATACCGCATACGACGTAGAGCGCAACGTTGTAAATCATTACAAAGGTGCCAACAGTAATACCTAGTTTTTTTGCGAAAATTACCGCCATAACCTCTATTCCGTCTATAGCGCCGCCGTAACGGATTGTAAGACCGCTTCCAATACCTGAAATCATACCGCCGAACAAAGCACAAAGGAGTAAATCCTGTCCTGCTAGAGGGGAAGCTATACTTACGTCAACGGGAAGTACGTCGTTTATAAAAAAGGAAGCCAGTGAATAGACGGTAACGGTAAAAAGGGAATAAACCGTAATGCGTCGTACACTTAAGGACAGTTTCCTAAAGGTACGAGCATTGCGGGCAAGAGAATTGAGAGAAGTTTGGCTTCTCTCTTTTTTCTTACCCTTTTTTCTTTTTATATCGGTACATTCGACTATAACCCCTTCTTTAAGTACAATTATTGTAGAAACTTAAGGGAGGTTATTTTTATGGGAAAATTTATTGAAGAATTTTATTATGGGAACCTTGATCCACAAGCAAGGAGCACAAAGGAAAACAAAGCCGTGCAAAAGCAAATGGAAGTCTTGATGTTAAATGAGGATTTCTTGACTGAGAACCTTTCAGGCGAAAGCAAAAAGAAATTCCTTGAATTTTCTAATGCTTGGGGTGTTGTGAACGGAGAATCAAACCTTGATAGTTTTATTATGGGGTTCCGTTTGGGCGCACAATTTACATACGATACTTTTGTAAATGAAGAAGCTCCATTTAAGGACTTGCTGAAGGAGTGCTAATATGAAAGAAAAGAAATATTACATCGCATTAGATGATTTTGAACGTCGGGTGGTTGTGAACTGTATGAATGAGATGCGTAATACTCTTATTGCAAATAGAAAGCATACCGATGCTTTGGACGAAGTTTTATTAAAAGTTATTCACTCAAAACAAAAGAAACTGAAGGTTGTTTATAAGGAGGCTTAACTTATGGAAAAGTTAGCGAAGTTTATTACTGACGAAAGAACAGGGCTTAAATACGAACTATGCGGTGATTATTATATCATCGCCGGTGAAGATGAGCCTGAACGTGAGCCAATCGGCGTATGGGGTCAACGGCATTTGAACCATATCCAAAAGCACTGCAAACTCTTCTACAACAAAATGCTAAACGAACACACGCTGTATGATTATCTTTTGCAGTTCAACCGTGATGCCGAAGATACTTTCAATCGTTTGGTAAAACAAATGGCAGAAAGTGAGGGCGTGACCGAACAACTTAAAGCCACCAAGCAAATGGCTTGGGTTGGTCAGATGAATAACATTCGCCAAAGAGCAACAGAAATTGTAAACCACGATATAATTTACAACTAACCGAGAGCGGCGGCAAGGAGAGAAATTCTCCTTGCCGCAAGTTTTTTTCGAAAAACACTTGACTTTTTAAAACTACTGAATATAATATAATAGTGGATGATGTATTGCACATTATTTTGAGAGGAGCGTGTATATGAGCATACAGTACAAAAAGGGTGTACTTGAATTATGTGTTATGGCACTGCTTAAAAAGCAGGATTGTTATGGCTATGAGATTTCAGAATCCCTTTCTAAGCAGATCGACATCGCAGACGGTACAGTGTACCCCATTCTGCGAAAGCTGAAGGCCGATGGTCTACTGACCACCTATCTGCAAGAAGAAAGCGGCGGTCCACCTCGCAAATATTATTCCTTAACGCAGTTAGGGCGTGAAACCTACGAAAAAGATCGAAGTGAATATTTGTTGTTTGCAGGCTCGGTCAAAAAATTGTTGGAGGAGGATGATAGTAATGACTAAATTGGATTTTTTAGAGAAACTTAAAACTGAATTAAATCGGAAGAATGTATCAGATGCCGCTGATATTATCGAAGAATACGAACAGCACTTTGCATTTAAGCTTGCTGACGGTTATTCGGAGGAAGAAATTGCGGCAAAGTTGGGTGATCCCAAAGGAATTGCAGCACAGTATGATGTTTCGCAGGTAGCGGGAAATGGGGGTAAAAAGATAATTACCGCCATTGGTTTGGGTGTAGCGGACTTCTTTTTTGGTATACTTTGTATCCTGCTGTTCGCCTGGGAAATCGTTATGGTGGCACTCGCCGTCAGCTGTGGCACAGCCGCTGTCTGTTTGATCGGAAATTTAGGGAAATTGGCGGTTGTTTCCATTCCCTCTATGCCGTACTATTGTGCTTTTATATTTGGACTCATCTTTATATCGCTTACCATTCTTGCCATCATCGGAACAGTATATTTCTTTGGATTTATCCGTCAGCTGATGCGCTGCTTTAGCCGTTTCCACAAAAATACACTTTCTTTTTCGCAGGGTCGTGCCGTATTACCGTCCTTAACAGTTTATCCGCAGTTCTCTGCGAAAACAAAACGCCGTATGAAAAAGCTTTCTTTAGTCGCTGCTGTTGCCTTTGCGGTATGCTTTATCGTTGGATTTATTGTTTGCGCCTTGTCTGCCGGTGCTATCGAATTTTGGCATACTTGGGGTTGGTTCCAAAATGGTTAATGAAATGTGGCTGTTATGCCCTATCTGCAAAAAGATGCTTGAAAAGGGCAAAAAGAAGTATGCCTATGAAATCGTGCAACTAGCACGTGAAATCGCAGACAAATAAAAACCAAATGCAAGGAGTGGTAATATGAATAAATCAGAAAGCAAATATTTTAATACTGCCACTATTGCTACACCTCCAATGCTTCTGATTATATTATACAATATAATTCAAGAATTACAACTCAAAGAAAATACACTTTACACTGTTCTAAAATATTGTCATTAAAACTATTGACGAAAAACGATAAATATGTTAAAATAATAAAAATTAAATAATTATTTTATCATTAATGGATCCAGCTGTCTGCAGAGGAAGCTGGATCTATTTTGTTTTTTAGCAGTAAAATTGACTAAATATAAAAGGAGATAGAATTATGGAAGTTCAACTTCAGGAGCTTATTGAGCAGATTAAGAAGGATGGTGTAGAAACCGCTGAAGCAGAAGCTAAGGCTATCGTTGAAGCGGCAAAGTCAGATGCCGAAAAGATTATTGCCGATGCACAGGCACAGGCAGATAAAATCTTGAGCCTTGCAAGAACTGAAACCGAGCGAATGACGAAATCAAGCGAGGATGCTATTCGTCAGGCGGGTCGCAATCTGC
Source organism: Acutalibacteraceae bacterium (assembly GCA_036307305.1). Lineage (GTDB taxonomy): Bacteria > Bacillota > Clostridia > Oscillospirales > Acutalibacteraceae > SIG607. Next base: position 14,634 of record JAXJXV010000016.1, on the reverse strand, counting down.
TTATTTCTTTCAGAGAAAGTGTAACGAGAGAGATTAATGCTATCGTTAGCGAAAATGTTACTGCTGTATATTCATCGGATGCATTCAAAGGGCTGATTATCAGCATTGTTGAAAATTGGGCAAACAAGCCGGATGCAGAAGATATCGCAGTGATTTTGAATACTCAAGACCTTAATAAGTTGGAAGAAACCTTACTGGCAACACTTAAAGAAAAAATGTTAAAGGGTATCACTTTGAAGGCGAATGATAATTTTGACGGTGGATTCCGCATCGCTGTCAATGACGGCAGCGCATATTACGATTATTCGGCAGAGGCAGTTGTGGAGATGCTTTCAAATTATCTTAGCCCTAAGGTTACCGAGCTTTTGAAAGAGGCGAAGTAATAACTATGGCTGAATATTATTTAATATCGCAGTTGCCGTCTTTGGATGGGATAAGTGAAAATACTCCCCTTCCGATTACCGAAGAACGATTTGCAGAGCTTTGCAACCGTTTTTTAGGAAAAAGAGCGCAGGAAATGCTGAGTAAGCTTACCCTATCACCTCCCAAAAACAGCGAGAACTCTGGCTCTGCATTGATTGATGCCTGGAACGAAAGCGAGCGAAACCTTCGGTTCGCTCTTGGCAAAGTTCGGGCAGAGAAAATGAAGAAGCCATTTGATACAGAGAATAGAATTTTTCCAGTGGAGTATATCAAGGCAGCGAGTGCAGCAATAGAAATCGAAAATCCAATGGAGGCAGAAAAATATCTAAACAGTTACCGTTTGGAGATCTTAGAAACGCTAAGACCTATGGACAGCTTCTCCGAGGATTATATCTTCTATTACGGACTTAAATTAAAGTTGCTTCTTCGCATAAGGCAGTTTGATGCAAAGAGCGGAGAAAAAGCATACAAAAATATATACGACTCCATTTTAAATGGAGATAGGTTGGAGGCAAAATAATGACCGAAAATAAAGGAAAGGTAGTAAGCATAAACGGAAACTTGGTGTCGGTAGAATTTGACGGCAATGTTTCTATGAATGAAATATGCTTTGTTAAAGTTGGTACAACCGCCCTTAAAAGCGAGGTTATCCGTATAAAAGGTAACGTAGCGCAGGTGCAGGTTTATGAAATGACCGACGGTATTCAATGTGGTGATACCGTAGAATTTACCGGAGAAATGCTTTCAGCAGATCTCGGCCCCGGATTGCTCGGTCAGGTATATGACGGACTGCAAAATCCGCTTCCTGTTTTAGCAGAACAGGCAGGCTGGTTTTTGGAAAGAGGAATTTACGCAGATGGTCTTAATGTCGAGAAGAAATGGGAGTTTACTCCGACAGTGAATGTTGGTGATAATGTGCGTGCAGGTGAATATATCGGCACTGTTCCGGAAGGTCCGTTCACACACAAAATCCTATTACCCTTCTATCTGCTTGGAAATTACACAATAAAATCCATAGCTTCTAAAGGCGAATATACCGTAAAAGAAACTATTGCGGTAGTAACCGATGAACGAGGTCGAGAGTTCCCGATATCTATGTCTTTTAAGTGGCCTGTAAAACGTGCAGTAAAATGTTACGCTGAAAGATTAGCGCCTGTTGAGACAATGGAAACCAAGGTGCGTCTTATCGACTCGTTCTTCCCCGTAGCAAAAGGCGGTACCTATTGTACTCCCGGTCCCTTTGGAGCCGGCAAAACGGTATTGCAGCATACCACATCCAAATATGCAGATGTTGACATCGTTATTATTGCTGCATGCGGTGAACGTGCAGGTGAGGTTGTAGAAACATTAACTGAGTTCCCAGAACTTACCGACCCCAAAACCGGACGTTCGCTTATGGAACGCACTATTATCATCTGTAACACATCCTCAATGCCTGTTGCATCCCGTGAAGCTTCGGTTTATACAGCGGTAACCCTCGCAGAATACTATCGCCAAATGGGACTTAACGTTCTTATGCTTGCAGACTCGACATCTCGTTGGGCACAAGCTATGCGTGAAATGTCCGGCAGACTTGAAGAAATACCGGGTGAAGAAGCATTCCCTGCGTATCTTGAGTCCTATATTGCTGCCTTCTATGAACGAGCAGGTTATGTTCGCTTGCCCGATGGTAGTACCGGATCCGTCACAATTGGCGGAACCGTTTCCCCTGCCGGCGGTAACTTTGAAGAACCTGTAACACAGGCTACCTTGAAGGTTGTTGGTGCTTTCCACGGTCTTTCCCGTGAACGTTCAGACGCAAGAAAATATCCTGCTATCGATCCTCTTATCTCTTGGTCAAAATACAATAGCGTTATTGACTCTGACAAATTGGATTTTTGCAAGAGCATTCTTCATCACGGCGATGAGATCGGCTCGATGATGAAGGTTGTTGGTGAAGAAGGTACCACCCTTTTAGATTACATTACCTATTTGAAGTCTGAAATGCTCGATGCAGTATATCTTCAGCAGAATTCCTTTGATTTGGTTGAAGCAAACTGCGGAAAAGCACGTCAACGCTATGTAATCGATAAGTTGGTTTATGTTTTAGGTAGTCATTATGCCGTTCAAAACAAGGATGAAGCAAGAAGCTTTTTCAACCGTATGCGCCAAAAATTTATAGACTGGAATTATACGGAGTTTGAGAGCGAAGCCTTCCAAAAAGCAGAATCGGAAATTGACGAATTATATCGTAAAGGTGACGGTAAATTAGCTGCACCGACTGAAAAGTTATTGAAGGACGGTGAATAAAAGTGAATAAAGTATATAATCGAATAGAATCCATCACAGGCAATGTTATCACCGTCCGTGCAGATAATGTTAAATACAAGGAACTGGCACAAATCAACACACGTTTTGGCAAATCCTTAGCTCAGGTTAACAAAATTGAGGGAGATATTGTATCCTTACAGGTATTTGCCGGCGGTCAGGGTATTTCAACCGGTGATGAAGTACGTTTCCTTGGTCACGAAATGCGCGTATCGTTCAGTGAAGATCTCTTAGGCCGTATTTTTAACGGTTCAGGTGATCCGAGAGATAACGGTCCTGCGCTAACTGAAAATATGAAACCTATCGGCGGCCCTTCTGTTAATCCTACAAAACGTATTCTTGCTAACAGAATGATGAGAACCAACATTCCTATGATTGATATGTTTAATACATTGGTTGTTTCTCAAAAATTGCCTATTTTCTCAATCTCCGGCGAGCCTTACAATCAACTTCTTGCTCGTATCGCAATGCAGGCAGAGGCAGATGTAATCGTGCTTGGCGGTATGGGTCTTAAATATGACGACTTCTTGTATTTCAAGGATGCTCTGTCCAAAGGCGGAGCACTCAGCAAAACCGTTATGTTTATCCATACTGCTTCCGACCCGACCGTTGAATGTATGATGATTCCGGATATGGTATTAGCCGTTGCAGAGCAATTTGCACTTCAAAATAAAGACGTATTGGTACTACTTACCGATATGACTAACTTTGCCGACGCTATGAAGGAAATTGCAATCACACAGGAACAAGTTCCTTCTAACCGTGGATATCCCGGTGACTTATACTCTCAACTTGCCTCTCGTTATGAAAAGGCGGTTGACTTTGCCGATTCCGGTTCGGTTACTGTTTTAGCAGTTACAACCATGCCCGGTGACGACGTAACACATCCCGTTCCTGACAACACCGGATACATTACTGAGGGTCAATATTATCTCAAGGGCGGACGCATAGAGCCGTTTGGTTCTCTATCCAGACTCAAGCAAAATGTTAATGGCAAAACCAGAAAAGATCATCGAGCACTTATGGATGCAATGATTCGTTTGTATTCGTCCTATAAGGAAACGCTTGAAAAGAAAAACATGGGATTTTCAATGAGCCGTTGGGATGAAAAGTTATTAAAATATGGTGAACTTTTTGAAAGTAAGTTAATGTCACTGTCTGTTAATCTTCCGCTTGAAGAAGCGCTTAATTTAGGATGGGATATTTTATCTGATTGCTTTGAAAAAGATGAAACCGGAATCAAATCAGACCTTACTGATGAATTTTGGCCTAAAAGATAAGGAGGTCTGTAGTTTTGGCAAAAATCAAACTAACTAAAAATGAGTTAAAGGTACAAAAGGACGCACTTAAAATGTACCGCAGATATTTGCCTACTCTGACACTAAAAAAGCAACAACTCCAATCAGAAATCCGCACAATTGAATCCAGAGCAAAAGCTATGAGAAAAGAAAGAGAAGATCTCGAATTCGGATTCAGAGAATGGATTGCTGTATTCAGTGAAACAGATGCTTTCCCTCAAGGAATTATAACTGTTAGCAATATTCGAAAAGGCAAAGGAAATATTGCCGGCGTTGATATTCCGACATATGAGGGTGCAGATTTCTCAAGAGGAGATTACGATCTCTACGAAACACCACTTTGGGTAGACATCGCTGCAAATCATATGGAAAAAGCTATGTCGCTCGATTTGGAAGCAGAAGTGTTAGAAGAACAGATCAGATTATTAGAGATTGAGCTACTGGCAACATCTCAAAGAGTCAATCTGTTTGAAAAGGTTAAAATCCCTGAAACTGAAGCAAATATCAAAAAAATATCCATCTATATGGCGGACCAACAGGTCAGCGCCGTAGTGCGTTCCAAAATATCTAAACGCAAGATAGCCCTTCGTAATGCTGTGGCTTCCGAAAAGGAGGTTTATTCATTATGATAGTGCCTATGAAAAAAGTATCTCTCATTATAAGAGAAGACAAAAAAGACGAAGCTCTGAAGAAACTTCGTAAATTGGGAATTATCCATATCGAAATATCAGAAGGTTCTGGCGAAAGACTTTCCTTGCTCCAAGAACAAATCTCCGCACTTGAAAGTACGCTCTTTACTATTGGCAAGCAGAAAAAAGTTGAACAAAAAGATGTTGATACAGAGGAAGCATTATCTATTTCAACCATGATTCAAGTTCTTGACGAAGAGAAGAAACAATGTCAAGCAGAGCGAATTTCGATCACCTCTGAGCTCGATCGGTTAGCAAGCTGGGGCGATATTGATCCAAGCAGCATATCGGAACTTGAATCAAAAGGTTACGAGATATCTTTCTACGAGATGCCTAAGAGCGAATATGAACACCTCTCCGAAAGCGTCAAGACAGTTCGAATTGCTTCAACAAAAACATCCGTTAGATTTATGTTGTTGAACTCCGGTACAAAAGATATTGACGAAACAACCTCCCTGCCTGCCGAATATCGTTTGTCTCTGCCTCAGAACTCAACGAACAGGATGAGAGAGAGGTTGTCTGAGCTTGTAGCACGGATTGATGAAATTGACACGCTAATATCCTCTAAAGCTTGTTATATTGAGAGCATCAAGAAAGCTGTTCTTGCTATTGAAAAGGAAATTGAATTTGAAACCTACGCTACCGGTATGGGAGACGAAAACTTATCTCCTGATAGTGATAGATCTATTTCAATTGCTTATTTCACAGGATATATCGAGGCTGAAAACCTTGATAAGCTTAAAAGAACGGCTGAAAACAACTCCTGGGGACTGCTGGTGCAAGAGCCAACAGAGGATGATCATGTACCCACAAAGCTTAAGAATAATAAGTTTGTAAGTCTTATATATCCTCTGACCGATTTTCTGGGCACTGTTCCCGGATATTTTGAGTATGACATATCGGGTTGGTTTTTGGCGTTTATACTCATCTTCTTTGGAATTATTTTCGGTGACGGCGGTTATGGTTTACTAATTTGTACTCTTGCAGCTGTACCGATTATAAAATCGATTATTACAAAAAAAACCATCTCCCCTACTATTCTGCTTATTGGACTTTTTGGACTTTCTACCGTACTCTGGGGAACACTTACTTGCACTTGGTTTGGTCTATCTCCTGAGCAATTACCCGGTTGGCTAAGAAGTTTATCTATACCTGTAATTTCAAACGTTTATGCAGATAAACTTTGGGCCCTGCCTTGGACATCAGACGGAGTTGGTCTTACCACAGCTCAGAACCTGCAGATTTTCTGTTTCTCGCTGGCATTGATACAACTAACAGTTGCTCACGTTAAAGGTGCAGTCAGGAATAAAGGTTCCTTAAAAATGCTTGGTGATATCGGATCGATATTGCAACTTTTAGGCATCTATTATTTAGTGCTGAGTTTAGTTGTAAATGCAGAAGTGTTCAGCTTTGGACTCAAAATTGGTGCAATTCCCGTTGGAACGGTTGCAATCGCATTAATTGGAATAGGGTTTACCTTAAGTTTCGTATTCTCGAACTATAACGGAAGTATTATTAAATCCATACTTTCAAGTCTAACAAACATTGTCTCTGTTCTACTGGGTGTGGTAAATGTATTTTCGGATATTGTATCCTATATACGACTTTGGGCTGTCGGCCTTGCAGGTGCTGCAATCTCCGCCACTGTAAATGAGTTGGCGGGTCCCTTGCTCGGCAATTTTATGTTTATGATACTTGCCATCATTCTTTTAGTGTTTGGTCACGGATTGAATATGATTTTAAACATTCTGTCGGTTATCGTTCACGGAATCAGACTTAACACATTAGAATTCTCCTCGCACTTAGATATGTCGTGGAGTGGGCATAAGTTTAAACCTTTTAAAGAATAAATTGATTAAAGGAGAATCATTATGAATTTTGGATTATTATCAACAGCATTGGCAATGGGTATTGCCGCAATCGGTTCTGCAATTGGTATCGGTATCGCCGGACAGGCTTCAATCGGTGCCTGGAAAAAGTGTTACATGAGCAATAAAGCTGCACCCTTTATCCTTACTGTGTTTGCAGGTGCACCTCTTACTCAGACCATTTACGGCTTTCTTTTGATGCAGCAAATGAAAGGCTCTTCTGCTGATCCTGCATTTTTATTTGGTCTCGGAATTGCTTCCGGTTTAGCTATGGCACTCTCCGCTGTATTCCAGGGCAAAGCCGGTGCTGCCGGTGCAGATGCTTTAGCTGAAACAGGAAAAGGTTTTTCACAGTACATCACCGTAGTTGGTCTTTGTGAAACTGTTGCATTGTTTGCTCTCGTTTTCAGCATGGTAGCGTTAGGATAATATGAAAAAACAACGGCTTCGGGTATCCACAACACATATTATATTGTTGAGCTTTTTAATAACGATATTGATAGGCGCAGTGTTGCTTTCGCTTCCCATAAGTTCAGCTGATGGAAAGGCAACGCCTTTCTTAGATTTCGCATTTCCTGTAGTGGGAGGCATCTGTCTCATCACCTGCACGGTTGTTACGCTGATGTACTATCTGCGCAGAGGAAAGTTATATATCCTCGGCGGTGCATTTATGGCTTTAGGTGCATTTATGTTGCTCGTGGAGTTTTTGATGAAGATGACATTTGACCTACACTTTATCGGTTGGTCAATTTATCCATTGGTAGTTTTATTCTTGTTTGGAGGGTTGCTTATTTATTTTGCAATAAATAGTTCGGCTCGAGAAATAATAGAAAGAAAACTGTTTTTCTGATAGGTAAAAAGGGGTTGAAAATATGGGAATAGAGATAAAAGAGGTACTTAATAAAAAAGAGTTGTGGACGTGGGTGCGTTTCCCAAATAGATTGTATAAGGACAATGATTTCTTTGTTCCTTTCTTGGAAAATGATGAATTTGAAACCTTTTCAAAGAACAAAAATCCGGCGTATGCTTTTTGCGAAACAAGATTGTTTTTGGCATACAGAGACGGAAAGCTTGTAGGTAGAATTGCAGGGCTTATCAATCACGCATACAATAAGAAATGGGATAAGAACGCTATTCGTTTTACAAGATTTGATTTCATTGACGATTATGAAGCATCTGAAGCTTTATTTAATGCAGTAATAAATTGGGGTAAGGAAAATAATCTTACAGAGATAATGGGACCGATTGGCTTTCATGATATAGATCACGAAGGTATGCTCGTTGAAGGCTTTGACCAACTCAATATGTCCATTACTTTTTATAATCATCCGTACTATTTAACACATATGCAAAGATTGGGACTTGTTAAGGATATTGATTGGATTGAATATAAGATTTATGTTCCTGATAAGGTTAATGAACGTATAGAGAGAATTGCAAATCATTTAGCTGAAAAAGGCGACTACAAAGTGGTTACATATACGGATAGAAAGTTGCTTTATAAAGACGCTTTTGAAGCATTTGATTTAATAGATGTAGCATATTCAAAATTATATGGAACCGTTCCTCTAACAAAAGAAATAATAAAGAATACGATAGATGCCTACATTCCTTTGGTGAACCTAAAGTACATTTGTGCAGTTAAGGATAACAATAATAAAATTGTTGCATTTGGTATTATGGTTCCGTCTATTGCAAAGGCATTAAAAAAATCTAATGGTAAAATTTTGCCTTTTGGCATTTTTAGAATGTTAAAAGCTCTAAAAGGCAAAAACGATACGTTGGAAATGTTTCTTGTTGCAGTTGATCCTTCCTTGCAAGCTCAAGGCATACCAGCATTGATTATAAATGCTCTTTTAAAGATCCTTGCCGAAAATGGTGTGAAATATTGTGAAACCGGTCCTATGCTTGAAACAAACACCAAGATACATAGCCTTTGGCGCCACTTTGATAAAGAACGACACAAGCGTCGCAGATGTTTTATAAAGCAAATATAAGTGAGGACAAAGAATATGAGCGTTAATAAAAAACAATTATGGCAAGCAGTAAAATTTACTCTGTTTTCTATTTCTGCCGGTATAATTCAAATTGGCTCGTTCGCATTGCTAGAGATATTTATAAAGGATTATTGGATTCCATACCTAATTTCTCTTGTGCTGTCAATTCTATGGAATTTCACACTAAATCGCAGATATACTTTTAAGTCTGCGGCCAATATACCAGTAGCAATGACAAAGTTGTTTGGATTTTACTTGGTGTTTACGCCGTTATCTACATATCTTGGGAATTTAGCTGAGAGCGTTGGTGTGAACGATTTTATTATTTTAATTATAACAATGCTCGCAAACTTTGTTTTAGAATTTCTGTTCTGCAAGTTTGTTGTGTATCGTGGCAAGGAAGATACGTTGGAAAAAAGCTACACGCTATGCTAAAACGCATGAACCGGAACCGCAAAGCCGAACGTGTAGAAGTATACAAATAAAAAAACGCCCGTTGGGAGCGCAGTAAATTCTGCATTCCTAACGGGGCTTTTTTGTTTTATAATATATCTTTCTTTTTAAGTTCCTTTTTCATTTTACCGAGTGCTTTGCGGTATGTTTTGTCAGCGGTATCGGGCGATGCCAAACCGTGGTCGATGGCTATGTCAATAAAGGCTTCTTCGGGGATTGGTTTTCGTATCGGTCTGCCATCCTCATCCAAATCGTCTTTATCGTAGAAATGAGTGGAATAACACTCCATACAAAAACCAAGATGTGCTGAAATCATTGCACGTTCACGGTAGTTGAGATTTTCAAATGCCGTCATAACTGCTTCAGCTTGTTCTAATTTGAAAAACAACTTGTCTGGCTCAGAGGAACCGTCGTGCGCAACTTCTTCTCGGCTTTCTTCGCTGTCCTCATCGTCGTATTGTCGGTAATATTCCACGAACTGCATATTTTGAATACCGCAACGGATAATTTCGGCGGCACCCTCTTTGCTTGTGCCGATGGCCTCCGCTATTTTCTCCAAAGTGGTATTGTCAGATTTACTACCGTATTCACGGAATAAAGCCATAGCTTTACGCAGTCGCAAATACTCGTCGTAGCTTTGAACAGTAAAGCCTGTTCGCATTGTTCGTATATATTCGTGAACTTCACGCATTGCGGCATATTCTTTGTAAACGATAAACGGGACGCCCCGTTCAGGATCATAGTCCTGCAAGGCTTTGAGCATACCAATAACATACGCTTGCTTTATATCCAAGAAATGCCCATACATCGCATAATCCTGAACAACCGCCATTGCTTTTTCATTTAACGTGCGCTCATAGTAATGTAGAAACCAAGAGATATATTTGTCATTATTCTCGGCAAGGTAATTTAGGATATATTTCTGTAGGTCGTTTTCCTTCGGCGGTGCCGGAGTTAAACGGTATATTATGAGTTCTTTTTCCCATTCTTTCACGGCAACCACCTCCTTTGTGTGCGTGTTTGGGATTATTTTAATCGCCTATCTGTTTCAGCATAGAGCTTTTCACGGCTCATATCAAGGGCGTATTGCCCGTTAGCATAATCGGCATTTTGTAATGCTTTAAACTTATATTCCTTCGCAAGCTCCGTAGCCATAGCCGCAAAGGTTTCGGTAATGGTACCTCTGCCTTTCTCGGTACGGATAGCGGAGCAACGGCGGTTGTAAATATCTACAACGGGATCTGCGGCAGCAAGCTCCTTGCGGTTGATGCTTGCAGCATATTTACGGCAAGTGGTTTTTCTTCCTCGAACCTCGTAAGGTGCGATACCATTACAATATTGCTGACGACGGGCAGAGGTCATAAGGAAATACTTGTTGCAAATACCGCATTGTCTTGGATAATGCCCGTGATGCAATCCCTCAAAGAAGTCGGTAACTACGAAACTGTAATAACTATCAAAATACAATCTTCGTGCAAGTGTTGCGGTGGTGCTTTTGCTTGTCTTTTTAATAGGAACGTATGCCGTTGTTACGGGGAACGGCATAGAACCAAATACCTCTAATGCTATTGGCAGTAAGTGTTCCTCATCAAAGCGATCAGCTTCATCCACCTCATTAGTAAAATCTTTGAGTTTGTGAAAAGCGTTGCGAATATCATCGCTTAACCTATCGTAAAAACAAAGAGTTGTATTTACTTCTTTGAGCAGAGTTTCTGCTTTTGAGAAAAACTCTTTATCGTATTCTTTCGGTAGTTGATGGAATATTGTTTGCACAGTATCCATTTCACTAACCTTTGCACGACGGAAGAAATATTCGCTTAGGATATTTCCGTTTTCCTCTGAGAAAAGTTCAGAGACTCTGTTACGCTCATCATTTGTGCCGAGTATATCAAAAGGTTTTAGCCATGGAAGTGCGGTAAAGATATTTACCATTCGCTCGCCGGCTTTTACAAAATCGGAGATATTGATATATCCAATTCGGAGCATATTTTCAAGTTGCCAATTGTCGGTGGTGAATACACCAATGCGGGCGGCGGTATCATTTTCATAAAACTGATTAAGTAGATGCACCGCAAAGGTTCCCGTAGGATAGCTTTTGCCGCCTATATGCACTCTGCCGTCACGATAATCGGCACTAAAAAAGCTAATTTTATCCATTTTCGGCTTAACCTCCATACTAATTCTAACAAAAGTAGTGTCCCATAAAACTCCCTTTGGCCGTTTTGGGAGAAAAAATATTTTTTGAAAAATTTTTTTATAAATTTCTGTTTCGATAACAATACTCTAAAACTATTATATCACGAAACCTCCGTAAATACAAGAGTTTGGGCGTGTTGCGTTTTTCGTTTTTGCATTGTTGCTATATTCCATTTGATTTTCAACTTTTCCTACATTCTAATAAGTGAGGGAGCGAAAACCTCACAAATCACGGGCACAGCCGTCGGGAAACCGGCGGCTTTTTTGTTGCCCGAAAATAGAAAGGAGGAAAAGACGATGCTAAAGATCACATCAAAACAAGCGGATAAGGTCCACCGCCTTGTCAAAGACTGCTGTGCCAACTGCGACAAGGACGGCAACTGCATTTTGCTTGACGATGGAGAGGCCCACCGCTGTGTGCAGCTTATCTCTATCTACGGTATTTACTGCAACTATTTCAAAAATGCGGTATTGCCGAGCGACCAAGATTTATTCGAACAAATCCAAAAACAAAACAAATTAAAGTAAAAAAGGAGAAATGTAAAAATGAAAAAATTTAATGAAACGTATGTTATCGGTATCGACCACGGCTATGGGAATATGAAAACGGCAAATTGCTGTTTCTCTACGGGTGTGATGAAAAGCGATACCGAACCCACCTTTGTCAGCGACCTGCTCGTATGGAACGGAAAGTATTATTCTATTGGAGTCGGTCACAAGGAATTCACGGCAGATAAGTTTGCCGACGAGGACTATTACGTTCTTACCCTTGCCGCCATCGCCCGTGAACTCAGACGTGAGCGTGTTACTAACGCTAATGTGTTTATCGCCGCAGGCTTACCCCTTACTTGGGTAAGTGAACAGAAAGCAGAATTTAAGAAATATTTGCTTCAGCACAGCAAGATCACTTTTACTTTCAGAGGCATCGAATACCGCATCAAAATCGTAGGCGCAGAAATCTATCCGCAGGGCTTTGCCGCCGTTGCCGAAACGCTCGGAGATTTTAACGGCGTGAATATGCTCTGCGATATTGGTAACGGCACTATGAATCTGCTTCGTATTGTAAACAAGAAACCCGATGCACAGCGTATGTTTACCGAAAAGTACGGTACCCATCAGTGCGCTTTGCTTATCCGTGAGCAGATGATGAAACTGCACCACGCCGCCCTTGATGATACCATCGTCACCGAAGTCTTAAAGAAAGGCACGGCGGATATTGATGATCAGTATCTTGATACGGTAGTTAAAACCGCAAAGGAATACACTGCCGGTATCTTCCGCCGTTTACGTGAACACGATTACGATCCAAAACTTATGAAACTTTACGTGGTCGGCGGTGGCGGTTGCTTAATCCGTAACTTCGCCGATTACGATGCAAACCGAGTAATCATCAACGAGGATATTTGCGCCACCGCAAAAGGATATGAGTATATGGCACTTATCTCTCTTAAACGAAACGGAGGTGCAGTATGAGTATTAAAAACGTGAAAATCCGTTTTAATTTAGATAAAGAAAATGACCGCAAGGCGTATGAGTATCTGCAAGGCGCAGACCATTCGTACAGCAAAGCGGTCATTTCTGCTATCTGCGAATATTTAGAACTATCTGAAAGGACAGCAACCGAAGATGCTTTCCTTGAAAGAGTAATTACAACTATTAAAGAGGAATTGGCAAAAGCCAATCCTTTCGGCGGTCTGTTACAATTTGTGCAGACACCGCCTGCACAAATTCCTACCGAAAAAGAAAATAAAGCCGAAACGGAAGAAACTGTTATGGATTTTATGGACAACTTTTAAGGTGACAAATATCTCTGCTTTTGACGGTACTGTGATGGCATTTCTAAAAGAAATTGCCACCATTCCATACAAGGGTTCCACTATTTTAGGAAACTGACGGCACTCACATAAAATGTGGTGCCAATATAACGGAAAAGCGGAACCATCCGAAAGATTTGCACGAACAAGGTTCGCTCCCTCACGGTGCAAGTCACGGAGAATGGAAGATATACGCAAAATGCGTGTGTCTTACACCGTAACAAGCAGGGAACTTGTACGGCAAGTTCCAACTCAAAATAGGCAGTTCTGCCTATTTCATCTTTAGGGGACACCCCTAAAACCCCGATAAAAGAAAGAAGGTATGTATATGAATAAGACACCAAAAGAAAAACCGTGTCGGTTATATCTTCGAGTATCTCCAACCGAGAAAAAGAAGATTGCCAATATTGCAAAATGCTGCGGAATTCCCGTAGCTGAATATCTCCGTAAACGGGCATTGGGATACGCTGTGAAAGCAGCCGTTCCTGATGCTTTTTATATTTTCAATGAAAGATTAAGCGAATTGCTCAACCGTGATTTGTCCCCCGAAGTTGAAGCGGCGGCACTAAAACTCTTTGACGATATTTATGCGGAATTTATTGAAATGCCTAAGCAAAACAAAAGTCAAATTGTAAAGGAGGTAGCAATGTGGCAACCACAGGATTCTGGCCCGTCAAGTCCCGATTAAAGGAAGTTATCGACTATGCTAATAACCCCGATAAAACGACCGACAAAAGATACTTGGATGAAGATCTTTATGCAACGCTCCGCTACGTAGAGAACGACAAAAAGACCGATCAAACAATGTACGTGTCTGCCGTTAACTGTCCGAAGCAAAGAGCCTATCAATGTATGATGACCACAAAACATCGCTATGGAAAGTTCGCCGGCAACGTCGCATATCACGGATTCCAAAGTTTCAAGACCGGTGAGGTCACTCCCGATGAAGCACACCAAATCGGAATTGAAACCGCAAAACGTATGTGGCGGGATTATGAGGTTGTAGTTACTACCCACCTAAACACCGATAACATTCATAATCATCTTGTGGTTAATTCGGTATCGTTTAAAACGGGCAGGAAATTTGAAAACCACGTTTCCGACCATTACAAGCTCAGAGAAATATCCGACCTTATCTGTAAAGAGCGTGGAAAAAGCGTTCTCCCTCCAAGCAAATTCAAAGGCAGTAGCAAAAAAGAATATTGGGCAAAGAAAAACGGCGGAATGACCCATCGAGATATGCTACGCAAAGACATTGACTCTATCATCAAAAACTCAACGACTTGGAAATCCTTTAGCGCCAATCTCAACGGGCTCGGATACAAAATCGTAAGGGACGATAATTATGAGCATATCACCATTATTGCCGATGGATGGAAAAGACCTGTTCGTCTTGATTCTCTTGGTGCAAATTACACCGTTGATGCAATAGAAAGACGACTTGCTAATAACCGCCACTCAGAATATCACTATGCTGTTATTTACCGTGCTCGGAGAAGTCCTTTGTTGCAGTTGGAGCAAGAACTTGAATTTGAAATTAACCACTCTCACGATACTGCAACCATCTTGATTGACACAGTTTTCTATAT
>JAXJXV010000015.1:0-1502 GCA_036307305.1 Acutalibacteraceae bacterium | reverse complement strand
GGGACGACACCAGCAAGGTCACCCTTACCGACGGCACGGTGTATTATCTGTACACCAACGAGGGCGGCGAGCATAGAGAGGGCGAAAACGGCGTGTATCATACCACGGTTCACCTCAAATATTCAACCGTGATCGGACCGCCTTTAGAACCCGAAAACATCTTTGTCAATATCAAGGATATCGAATCGGTCACCATCAACGGCGATACGATTTACCGTAATTAGTTATAGTAAACGACAATAATAATTTTACTTAAAGCTGCATAAAGACTTGAGCTGATCGTTAGGAGCAGCCCATGAATTAAAAGATTCATCAATCGTCATCTCAAGAATAGAAATAGAAGCAAAAAATGTGTTATGAGTGTTTTCACGCCTTGTTATGCGCCAGACTTGTTCTATAGGATTCAGGTCGGGAGAGTATGGCGGTAGTTTGATAAAAACTACATTTTTCAAAATATCAGCATACTCAGGCAAACATTCATCGCATATAAGTCTCTTAGTCTTCTTATGCCACGGAGCATTATCCATAACAAGTGCATACTTTTTACCTTCCGGTACAGGATGAGCAGATAAAAAATCCCTTATAGCTTCAATTGTTGTAGAATAATTGAATTTTTCAGGTTTTGTAACAAATAATTCTCCACTTTCGGGAATAACAAATCCGCTATATGATATCTTGGTTCTTCCCGGAAATGATTTGACCTGTGGCTTACTCCCTTTTTTAAACCAAGCAGATGTTATAGTTGTCTGTATTTGAAAATGGACTTCATCCTGATAAACAAGAATAAAATTGTCGTCTGCTTCTATTTCTTCTCGTTTTTTTTGAATAACTGACGTTCTTCTGTATCCTCGAATCCCTTGCTTGGATATGATTGCGGACGAATCAAAGAATATCCCAGTTCATGAAAAAGCCTTTGGCACTGACGGACACTCAACTCAACATTAAATGTCTTATTGATGTAGTCAGAAAGCGAATTTCCATCCCATGTTTTATATCCTAATTCTTTAGGAGATGTTTGAATGGCAGAATCTATTATTTTTTTCTGTTCGTCTGTAAGTTTACAAGGTCTTCCAGACCGCTTTTTGGTTTTCAATGCCTCAAAACCTTGTTCATCGGCAATTTTAACCCAGCCGGTAACAGCTGCTTTGGTCACACCGGCAGATGCACCTACTTTTGAAGCAGGAGTTCCCGATAGTACCATGTTGACCGCAAATACACGAAATAGATATTTCGATTCATCACTCGACGACATAATAGCTTGACCTTGTGCGAGTAAATCTGATGGGTTGGTTTGATATTTTCTGTTATTCATTGTTACATCACTCCTATGAGTAATATAACATATCAGCTACATTCTTGTAAAGTAAATTTATTTATGTCGTTTGCTATAGTTTAGTATTTCAGCCAGGCCGGAGTTATCCGACTTGGCTTTTTCTGTTAGTCACATTTTAACTATTGTCTGAAAATCCGTCAATCCGATTACTTTGTCTGTTTATCCAAAG
>JAXJXV010000014.1:0-381030 GCA_036307305.1 Acutalibacteraceae bacterium | reverse complement strand
TAAGTATTATCGTTAGAGTTATAATTAGAATCACTGCTCATACCGATTGTGGAAATTTCTTTTGTAGCAGTATAAGTATAGTTATTGCCTGCCATCCAAGAAGCAATTTCATTACCGCTTTGTGTACTTGTGTAGCACAGATTAGTACTGTTCATATCGCCGTTAGAAGGAATACCTGCACAGAAATACAGTTTACCACCATTATTACTTGATGCAGTAGCAGTAACCTGATAAGCAATTTTAACGGTATAGGTATGCTCCGGTGCTAACTCAAATGGAGTGCCATCTTCCTTAAGCGGCATAAAAAATGACGGATTTAAACTGGTAACCTGTAAGGTGGTAACAGTTTCATCATTATATGTAACGCTTCCAGGCTGGAAAAACGACTGTGGTCCCCAATTATTACTTTTTTCCACAGCAGAATACGCAGGATATATAATTCTGTTACCTCTGTTAAATCCTGCATCAATAGTTGTTGATCCGTACACCCACGGTTTTGAAATATCATAATAACAGTTGTCATTTGATATCTGACTGTCGGTGTGTTGGTCGCCTGAGAAATAGAATTCGTTTGTAAAATCGAAGTCATATCTATCTTCAAGCTCTGCACTCCAGTCGATTCCTTCTGCGCTAATATTTATCGGCACCATAAGTGCAGACATCAGCAGCATCAGACTTAAAAGTATCGCTAAAAATCTTTTCATAAACACTTCTCCTTTATTAAAAAAATTCTATGTTAATTTTACACAAAAAAAATTATCAATGCAAGAAAAAAACAGATGAATTTATAGACAAAAAAAGAACAACGGGAAATTTTTCCCATTGTTCTTAAAATTATTATGCAATTATGGAAGAATTTCACATCCACCGATTGGACGAATTGAAAGTATACAACAGCTACCCTCTCCGAAAACACCGTTAATCATTTTTGCATATTCATCAATTTTCTCGGTAGGAATATAGCATTGTATAGTTCCGGCAAAACCGCCGCCGTGAACTCGACAGGCGCCCTCGCCCTTAAGGAACTTTTCTGTCAGACAAAGGGCGAGACTGAGTCCCTGAGCTTTAACGTTAGAATTAGAATAAACGTTTTGTAGATATTTATACGAAGAATCTCCTGACTCATTAACCAAATCAAGAAAATGGTCAAAATCATCCTGTTTAAGAGCAATTTTTTGTTCTTCTGCACGATTGTCGTCGCCAAAGAAGTGAATTGCTCTTAGTACTGCTCGGTCACCGAATTTTTCTCTGAGTTTGCCGACGTTAGCAAAAAACTCAACCGTATCCACGTCGCGCAAAAAATCTTTTCCGAAATAATTGCTTATTTCTCTGCACTCAACGGTTATATCTGCATAATCACTTGTAAGGTCAGCGTGGTCGCCGTGAGTGTCAATTACACAAAGAGAGTAGCCATGAGAAGCAAGGTCAAAATCAATTTGTTCAACTATAGGTTCTTGGGGATTATTGAAATCAATGGCGGTAAATCCACCCTGTGAACTTGCCATCTGGTCTAAAAGTCCGCAAGGCTTACCGAAATATTCACGCTCTGATTTCTGAGATATCTGAGCCATTTCAACCTTGCTAACCTTAGCCTCATTAAATAAACCGTTCAATATATTACAAATAAGTAATTCATAAGCGGCAGATGATGAAAGACCTGAACCGCCGAGAACGTCCGAAGTTGTAAAAGCATCAAAACCACCGATATTGTAGCCTGATTTTTTAAAGAAGGAGCAACAACCACGAATAAGGGCGCTAGTCGTACCGTATTCTTTTTCATCAGCTTCAAGCTGTGAAAGAGAAACAGGCTCAACCTTGTATCCCTCTGATTCGATACGAACGATGTTATCGCTATTTGCTGCAACAATACCGATTACGTCAAGATTAACACTACCTGCCAAAACTCTGCCATGCTGATGGTCGGTATGATTTCCTCCAACCTCAGTTCTGCCTGGAGCAGAAAAAATACGAACGTCTTCCCTATCGCCGAAAAGCTTAGTAAAATTATTACAAGCGCTTACATATCTGTCACGAACCGTATTTACGTCACAGGGATATAAAATCTTGAAGGTTTTGTCATACTTGCCTTCGTTAATTGCAGTTATAATTTGTGAAATATTCAACAAAATTCAACCTTTCCTGATTAAGAAATAAGAGCAAGTGTATCACGCGCAATTGCAAGTTCCTCATTAGTAGGAATTACAAATACGTCAACCTTAGAATTTTCGGTGGAAATCTTAATTTCTTCACCGCGAATATGATTCTTTTCATCGTCAATTTCAACGCCGAGATAGGCAAGGTTTTCGCAAACGTACGCGCGAAGGTCTGGATCGTTTTCACCAATACCTGCTGTAAATGCAATAGCATCAACGCCGTTCATAGCTGCTACGTAAGAACCAACGAATTTAAGTATCTGATATCTCTGCATATCTACGGCAAGTTTTGCTCTTTCGTTACCGTTATCAGCAGCAGCGCAAACGTCGCGGTTATCGTTAGAAACGCCTGAAACACCAAGCATACCTGATTTTTTGTTGCAGATATTGTTGATGTCAGCAGGGCTAAGGTTTTCTTTTTCTGCAATAAAGGTGAGAGCGGATGGGTCGAGTGTACCTGTTCTTGTACCCATCATAAATCCGTCAAGAGGAGTAAAGCCCATAGAGGTATCACAGCATACACCGTCCTTAACAGCGGTAATGGAAGCGCCGTTACCAATATGACATACGATAATCTTAAGGTCTTTTTTATCTTTGTTTTCAAGAACTGCAACTCTGTCGCTTACAAAATGATGAGAGGTGCCGTGTGCGCCGTATTTTCTTACGCCGTATTTCTCGTAATATTCATAAGGAAGCGCAAACATATAAACCTTAGGCTCCATAGTCTGATGGAATGAGGTGTCAAAAACAGCAGCCTGAGGAATTTTTTCACCAAAGGTCTTGATACACGCTTTAATAGCAAGTACGTGGGCAGGATTATGTAAAGGAGCGAGTGCGCCAAGCTCGTCAATCTGGTCAAGAACAGTAGGATTAATAAGACAGGATTTAGAGAATATACTGCCGCCCTGTACTATACGGTGACCGATTGCGGAAATCTCATCAAAAGAATCAATAACCTTTGCTTCGCTTTTGGTCATTGCAAAAACAACAGCCTCGAAAGCTTCGGTATGTGTCGGCATGGGTGTGTCGGCTGAATATACGCGACCGTCAGCAGCCTTATGAGTAATGGCACCTGTAGTACCGATTCTTTCACAAATACCTTTTGCAAGAACAGATTCGGTTTCCATATCAATAAGCTGATATTTAAGTGAAGAACTTCCTGCATTTACAACAAAAATTTTCATAATAAAACTCCTATCCGCCAATGGCGTATTTTTTCGTGTTGATAATCCGCAGTTTATATGCTAAAATAACATACAGACATCAAAACATAAACTAACTATTATATAATAATAGATTGTTAAAGTTTTTTCAAGTAGTATTTTTAAAAAGGAACATAAAAATGAACGGAATTGTATGTGAATTTAATCCTTTTCATAACGGACACAAATATCTTCTTTCAAAAGCAAAGGAAAACGGAAAGAAAAACATTTGTGTTATGAGTGGTAATTTTGTACAGCGCGGCGAAATTGCTTTGTTTGATAAATACAGCCGTGCCGAAATGGCTCTTAAAAACGGTGCGGATGTTATTATTGATTTGCCGATTGGCTGGTCGATGTCAGGCGCGGAAAATTTTGCGTTGGGCGCCGTTTCCCTGCTAAAAAATACCGGAATTGTTGATAATATCGTTTTTGGATGTGAAAACGACAACAAGCAGTTATACTGTTCTTTGAGAGATTTACTGCTTAGTGAAGAAGTATATAACAATATTAAAGAACGTTCACTCAGCGGTGAAACCTATGCAGCAGTAAGAGAGAAAGTTGTTGAAGAAATATCTCCACAGTGCGCACAGATATTATCTAATCCAAACAGTACTCTTGGCTTACAGTATATGATTGCGGCTAAACAGCTTGATTTCAACGTTGATTTCTCACCGATACTTCGAATAGGCGCAGTGCATGACAGTAACGTAACTGATAATGAATTTTCAAGCGCGTCAAATTTGCGTTCTCACTTTTATAACGGAAATTCCGGGGACATAATCGGCTTTTTTCCACGAAATATTGTTGATAAGGTGCAGACACTTCCCTATTCTAATCCTGATCTTATTGAAAAGGCTATTCTTTTCAAATTACGGTCTTTGAGTATTTCAGATATATCTATGCTTCCTGATATCAGTGAGGGTATTGAAAACAGAATTTACGAAAAAATCAGAACGGCTTCGTCTCTTGAAGAATTACTGATGAGTATAAAAACAAAACGTTACACCCTTGCAAGAATAAGACGTATTATAATGTGCGCGGCGTTCGGCGTTAATAACAGTTTTCTAAAAAAAGAAGTTCCGTATATACACATCATTGGTTACAACAAGGAATGTGAAAATTTAGTTTCGGCAATCTCTAAGAATTCAAATATTCCCGTTATTATTTCGGGTAAGGATGCAAAAAAACTTGAGGGATTTGCAAAAGAGGTTTTTGTAACAGAAAGCAGAGCTTCGGATTTGTACGGACTTTCCTTTTCATCCATTCAAAAATGCGGTAGAGAATACACACAGCCGATTATAAAAATTTAGGGTTGCTCACTTAAAATGAGTAACCCTTTTGTTTATATCAAAAATTTTGTTATAGCCTCTTTAAGAGTCAAAACGCCAATAACCTTAATATCAGAAGAAATGTCTTTAAGCTGTTTTAAATTGCCGTTTGGCAGAATGCAAATTTTAAATCCCAACCTTGCTGCTTCGTTCACTCTGGCGCGCGGATTAGAAACCGTTCTCAATTCGCCCGATAGACCGATTTCTCCAAATGCAATAATATCTTCATCTATGACTGTATCCCTGAGACCTGAAACCAAAGACAGTGCAACCGGTAAATCAGCGGCAGGTTCATCAAGCCGTAAACCTCCTGCAACATTTACATATACGTCTCTGTTAGAAAAATGCAGCCCAATTCTTTTTTCAAGAACAGCAAGAAGCATATTAAGTCTGTTATAATCAAATCCTGTAGCAACACGACGGGCATTACCAAAGCCTGTGGGTGTAACCAAAGCCTGTACTTCTGATAAAATAGGCCTTGAACCTTCAAGAATACAGGCAACACAGCTACCCGAAACATCCTTAGCTCTACCCGATAAAATTGTTGCAGATGGATTTTCAACTTCATTCAGACCGTTTTCGCTCATTTCAAACACGCCGATTTCATTGGTTGAACCAAATCTGTTTTTAATAGCGCGAAGAATTCTATAGCTTTGATTTCTGTCACCCTCAAAGTATAAAACCGTATCCACTATATGTTCTAATACCTTAGGTCCTGCTATATCCCCGCCTTTGTTTACGTGTCCTACTATAAACAAGGGTATATTATTGCTTTTAGCTACCTTTAAAAGCATAGTGGTAGACTCTCTGACCTGAACGATACTGCCGGCTGAAGACTGGAGTTCAGGAATTTGCATAGTCTGAATAGAATCAATCATAACTATATTAGGCTTATCGGAAATTATGTAATCGCAAACACTCTGAGTATTATTATCAGACATAACGTATAAATTTTCTTTTTTGACACCTAAGCGTTCAGCGCGAAGCTTAATCTGATGACATGATTCCTCGCCTGATACGTAAAGGATTTTTAGATTGTCAGGCAACGATTTGCATACCTGTAGAAGAATGGTGGATTTTCCTATACCCGGGTCACCGCTTAAAAGTACCACCGAGCCATTGACGATACCGCCACCCAGTACTCTGTCAAGCTCATTAATTCCAATTATAGTACGAGGCTCAAAATCTGATGAAATCTCGTTAATTTTAACAGCGGTAGCTGATACGGGCTGTAACCCTATTCCAACATTTTTTTGAGTACTAACTACCGTTTCTTCAAGAGCGTTCCATTCCCCGCAGTTATTACAGCGTCCACTCCACTTGGCTGACTGATAACCGCAATTAGAACATACGTAAGCTGTTTTGATTTTTCCTGACATGTGATTTCATTCCTTATTTAAATATTCGTTTATTCCGCAAAAAATAGCAAATGCCATTTGTTTTTGATATTCCGTTGTTTTAAGACTGTATAGCTCTTCGTTGTTGCTTAAAAAACCGCACTCAACAATCACACTTGGAACGACCGCTTTGTGCAATAAAAAAGTATCCTTTGTTCCCTGCTTGATTGTTCTGTTATTATCAGGCTGTATCATGGAAGCAATACTGTTTTGAATGGATTTACTCAAATCCTTAGCCTCATCAAAGGAAGGAGAATAAAACACCTGAGCTCCCCACACCTTAGAGGACGGAAACTTGTTAAGATGTACGCTGACGAATAATGCATCGTCGTATAGTGTGGTCAGTTTTAATCTATTATTTAAATCGCTGATTTTCCTGTTTCTTATAGCGGTATTATCATAATCATCTGTCCCTACGTCTTCGGTACGGGTGAATACCACTTCATAACCGTTAGCTTCAAGAATATCACCTAAAGTCAATGCGATATTTAAGTTAATATCCTTCTCACAAGTACCGTCATCAGCCACAGCACCGCCATCAAACCCGCCGTGGCCAGCATCTACAATTATGACAGGGTTACTGTTGTGGGTTTCTGAAGAAACACGTGTTGTTTTATCTGAGCTGAAAAACACAACGGAAAGCACGGCGCATAATGTGATGACAAGTATATAAAGCGAAAGCTTTAAATATTTCACGCGACTTCACCTCAAATTTAGCTTTAGTTAATAATTAGTTAATAATATGAAAAGTCGCTATATCTTATGTGTTATATTATAATTGCATATATTTATTTTTTCAATGAAAATTTATCCCCTTAAGTATCAACCGAGCTTATCCTTTCATCGTTTTGAACACTCATATCCTGCTGTATCAAAAAAATCAGTCGGTCATAAATTTGGATTTCTCTTTCAACACCGTTATCTGATAAAATCAAGTCCATATAAATCACCCGTTAATATAAAATATCTAAAATTATAATTAACAATTTTCAGACAGATAATTCATATATCGTATTTTGATTTTTTATTTACCTGAATAATACCGCCAATTCCTCCTGAAAGCACTGCAGAAATAATATGAAATAGTGTAGTCAATGAAATTGAATTTTTACTCACAAAAGCCGAAACTAAAAAAATTATCGCATAAATAATCACAGCTACTAAAACGCCATTTAAAAAACCTTTGGTTTTAATTTTGCTTACAAAAATTGATGAGCCTACGAACGTACCAAGTATTAATGCTAAAATAGCGAAAATCGAGTTGTAATACATTTTTAAATCAAGATAGGTAAACAACACAGCAAAAATAAACAATGCCGCAACCATAGAAGTTGCGCCTATCAATATGCTTAAAAGTAAAGATTTTATATATTCACTATCGAAAATTTTTGACATGAAAAAACCCCCTCGGAATATTTTACTCCGAGGGGAACCTATTTTAGAACTTATTTCTTAAAAAAGGATTTTTTGCCTTCGCCTTCAATGGCGGCTTCTTCGTGGATTGTAAGATTCTGACTTACAGCCCATTTGGTGATTTTGATTTTTGAATGGTCAGCAACAGATTCGATAACGATGCTATCATCTTTAATAGAAACAACTTTACCGAAAATACCGCCGATTGTTACAAGTTCATCACCGATTTGAATAGATTCGCGCATTTTCTGCTCGTCCTTTTGCTTTTTCTTTTGCGGACGAATCATTACGAAATACATTACTGCGATAATTACAACAATGTAAATTATCATTAATCCTGAACCTTGCATTGTTTTTCCTCCCGAAAATTTAATAAACATATTATATACCAGAAATGTGAATAAATCAAGGCTAATTTATATTCTTGTACCATAAATTTCTTCTTTTTCTTTTTTAAACTGAGCAAATCTGTTTTGCGACAGTGCTTCTCTTATATCTTCCATCAGCTTATTGTAAAAATAAAGATTATGCAAAACGCAAAGCCTGTTAGAAAGCATTTCCTTACTTTTAATAAGATGCCTTATATAAGCTCTTGAATAACGCTGACATACAGGACAGTTACAGTTCTCATCAATAGGTCGCATATCTTTTTCGTATTTGTTGTTATTGAGATTAATAATGCCCTCATTTGTAAAAAGATGGCCGTGACGTGCGTTTCTGCTTGGCATTACACAATCAAACAGGTCAACGCCTCTTTCGACAGCGTTAAGAATATTAACGGGAGTCCCCACGCCCATAAGGTATCGAATTTTATCCTGTGGCATATATGGAGTTACATTTTCAATAACGTCATACATAACCTCCGCAGGTTCACCAACTGCAAGTCCGCCGATAGCATATCCGTCTAAATTCAGTGGCGCTATAGCCTTCATATGTTCTATTCTTAAATCGTTAAAAGTACAACCCTGATTAATACCAAAAAGCATTTGCTCTTTATTAATGGTATCTTCAAGTGAATTAAGCCTTTTCATTTCTTTTTGGCATCTTATGAGCCAACGAGTTGTTCTTTCACAGGATTCCTTAGCATAGCTATATGGCGCAGGATTTTCCACACATTCATCAAAAGCCATAGCAATAGTAGAACCAAGATTACTTTGAATTTGCATACTCTGCTCAGGCCCCATAAATATACGCTTTCCGTCAATATGCGAATTGAACGTAACTCCATCTTCTGTGATTTTACGAAGTGGAGCGAGAGAGAACACCTGAAATCCGCCGCTATCGGTAAGAATAGGACCCTTCCAGGTAGAAATTTTATGCAGACCACCACATTCCTTTATTACATCATCGCCGGGTCTGATATGCAAATGATAGGTATTGCTGAGCATTACCTGACAGTTTACTTCCTCAAGGTCCTGAGCAGACACAGCGCCTTTAATAGCACCACAGGTAGCTACGTTCATAAATGCTGGAGTCTTTACAACGCCTCTATTTGTATGAAATTCACCGAGACGTGAACGACCTTCTGTTTTTAATACTTTAAACATATTTTACCTCAATCAGTTATAATATTATCATCGCGTCGCCGAAGTTTACGGGATATGTGAAAAGGAAATTTATAAATCCGTCGGCAAAGCCGACACCTTACCTCTTCACTATTACCTCTTACTTCTTACTTGCTCATCCTCTATAGGATGAGCATCGCGTCGCCAAAACTAAAAAATCTATATTTATCTTCAACAGCTTTTTTATAAAAATCCATTGTAAATTCATAACCTGCAAAGGCACTGACAAGCATTATAAGAGTACTTTCAGGTAAATGAAAATTAGTGATAAGTCCATCCATACACTTAAACTCATAACCCGGATAAATGAATATTGAAGTATCATCACTACATTCCTTAATTTCACCGTATTTTGTGTATGCGCTTTCAATGGTTCTGCAACTGGTTGTTCCGACACAAATCACTCTGCCACCATTGGACTTTGTAGCATTGATTTTTTCAGAAGTTTCCATTGGTATGCTGTAATGTTCCGTGTGCATATGGTGTTCGGTGATTTCTTCAACCTTAACGGGTCTGAAAGTGCCGAGACCTACGTGTAGAGTTACATAAGCGATTTCAACGCCTTTATCTTTAATTTTCTCTAACAGTTCATTGGTAAAATGAAGACCCGCTGTTGGGGCTGCGGCAGAGCCGATTTCCCTACTGTAAACAGTTTGATATCTTTCCTTGTCCTGAAGTTTTTCTTTAATATACGGAGGCAACGGCATATTACCGACTTCATCCAGCGCGGAGAAAAAATCTATTGTGCTTTTAAATTCCAAAATCCTGTTGCCGTCATCCAAAACGTCTACAACTGTTGCCGATAAATTATCGCTAAATTTAAAGCTGTTACCTGTTTTGGCTTTCTTACCGGGACCTGCAATACACTCCCAAACGTTAATTTCTTTTTGTTTGAGTAATACAAACTCTACTATCGCACCAGTATCCACACGCTGACCGAAAATTCGAGCAGGTAAAACTCTCGTATCGTTTAATACAAGCAGGTCACCTTCATTCAAATAATCGATTACGTCTCTAAAAACCGATTCGCCAACTGTTTTATTTTTCTTATCTATTATCATAAGACGCGACGAATCACGCGGTTCTATGGGAGTCTGTGCAATCAGTTCATCGGGCAGGTCATAATAAAAATCACTTTTTTTCATAATTTCTCCAGTCGTAAATTTGGGTAATTGTGCATAAAATGTATTTGACAAACAATTTAGCAAATGTTATTATTTAATTGCAATATTATTTATATTATATTGCAAAATTTCTCTGATAGCAACAGAAAAGTTTGTTTTTTGTCAATTTTAATGAAAAGGTGCTGTTAGATTATGAAGAAAAGAATATTTACAGGCGCTGCCACCGCATTGGTTACTCCTATGAATTCTGACTATTCGGTCAATTATAAAAAGCTGGAGGAATTAGTAGAACATCAGATTTCAAGCGGCATTGATGCACTTGTTATTTGCGGTACAACAGGCGAAAAATCAACTTTAGATTATAAAGAGCATATTAAGGTTATCGAAACTGCAGTAAATAAAACGAACGGCAGAGTCCCAATAATTGCAGGGACTGGCTCAAACGATACTACTTATACCGTTGAGCTATGCAAGGATGCAATTTCCTGCGGTGCCGATGCAATGCTGATGGTAACTCCCTACTACAATAAAACCTCTCAAAAGGGATTGATTACCCACTATAATTATGTAGCTGATAGAATAGACTCCCCTATTATTTTGTATAACGTTCCGTCAAGAACAGGTGTCAATATTGCACCACAGACCTATGCGCAATTGGCTGAGCATCCCAATATAGTTGCTACGAAGGAAGCAAACGGAGATTTGTCGTCGATTCTTTTAACCCGAAGTCTGTGCGGAGATAATCTTGATATTTATTCTGGCAATGACGACCAGATTGTTCCCATTATGTCACTGGGCGGTATAGGTGTTATTTCCGTGCTTTCAAACATCGCCCCTAAACAGACTCACGATATTTGTTTTGAATATTTTGAAGGTAATATAATGTCTGCTTCAGAAAAACAAATCTACTACGCCCAGTTAATAAAGGCTCTCTTTTCTGACGTCAATCCTATTCCTGTAAAAGAAGCTATGAATTTAATGGGAATGGGAGTCGGCCCTTGCCGTATGCCCCTTGTAGAAATGGACGATACAGTACGGGAAAACCTTGTTACACAACTTAAAAAATGCAATTTACTATAAAAACAATTAAGGAAGTTTAATATGAAAAAAATTATCTTAAATGGCTGTTTTGGCAGAATGGGAAAAGTAATAACCCAACTTGCTGAAATGTCTGAATGTACCGAAATATGCGCAGGTGTTGATGCTTTTTCTACAGGCAACGCCGTTTTTTCGACCTACAATAATATTTCTGACGTTAAAGAAAAAGGCGACGTTATAATTGATTTCAGTAATCCTGCAGCCCTTGATGGTCTACTCAGTTTCGCTATTTCCACGAAAACTCCTATCGTATTGGCGACTACAGGTTATTCGCAGTCTCAGCTAGAACAAATTTCCAATGCTGCAAAAATCATTCCTATCTTTTTCACTTTCAACATGTCTCTGGGAATAAATTTGCTTACCGCACTTTGTAAGAAAGCTTCACAAATTTTAGGCAGCGACTATGATATCGAAATAATTGAAAAGCATCACAATCAAAAATTAGATGCTCCGTCAGGTACAGCCATAATGTTAGCAAACGCTATTAATAATGAGTTTAATGATAGTTTACAGTACGAGTATGACCGTCACTCTAAGCGCATGGCACGTCCTAAAAACGAAATAGGTATTCATTCTGTACGAGGTGGAACAATAGTCGGCGAACACGAAGTTATTTTTGCAGGTAATGACGAAGTGATTTCACTTTCACATTCTGCTGCTTCCCGTGACGTATTTGCTTCAGGTGCGTTGAGAGCAGCTACATACGTTGCTGATAAGTCTGCTGGATTATACGATATGAATATGCTAATCAGCGACTGATTTTTATCAATTTTCTCCTTTCGGCATATAAATATACTGAAAGGAGAATTTTTTTATGGATAACTATATGATAAGCAACCATAATGATATAATTCCATACGCCGAAAATCTGCTAAAGGAACAGGAATACGGTAACAAAATCACATCTTCTCTACCCTTTTTACCAACTTTTTTAAATCAAAATATCGGAAGATGGATAAAGGTAGAACATTTAATCGGCGATAAGTTGATTGAACATATAGGGCAATTAATCAACGTGGGTATGGATTATATTGTGCTAAAGGTTGATGGAGAGCTACTTTCCACTATTGTGTGCAACACAAAGGATATTAAATTTATAACAGTTATATACAGCAAAAATTTAAATTATTTAAACGGAAAAACTCGGTGAATTTTCACCGAGTTTTATTGTTTATAATTTATTAAGCATTTCTTTAGCGGAGTTAATAAGTGAGTCAGTAATTTGTGAGCCGCCCATTATACGAGCTATTTCCATAACTCTGCTGTCATAATCAAGAGTCTTAACCTCTGTATACGTTCTATTATTTTTTGTTTCTTTTGTAATTAGTAAATGATTTTTTGCTGAACATGCAATCTGAGCAAGATGCGTAACACAAATAACCTGATGACTTTTAGAAACGCTTCTAAGCTGTGAGCCGACCATATCGGCAGTTTTGCCGCTGATTCCCGAATCAATTTCATCAAAAATAAGGGTTGGAACATCATCCTTTTCGGCAAGTACACTTTTAATAGAAAGCATAACTCTTGAAAGCTCACCGCCGGAAGCGATTTTAGACAGAGCTTTTTTATTCTCACCCGCATTTGCGCTAAATAGAAACTGTATTTCATCACAGCCGTTTTTAGTGTATCTTCCACTATTATTTTCAACCGAAATATCAACGGAAGGCATATTCAGCTTGCAAAGAACTTCTTTAACGTTTTTCTCAAAAATCTTTGCGGCTTTATTTCTGGTAATGCTAAGCTTCTTGGCTTTATCTATAAGAGCCTCTTGTGATGAAACCAATTCTTCGCTAAGACGTTCGATTTCATCATCATTAAACAGAATTGTTTTCAATTCATCTTCTGCTCTGCTTAAATACTCAAGCATTCTTTCTTCATTATCACCGTATTTGGAAGACAAATTTGTAAGAATGGACAGACGTTCCTCGATAACGTCTATATTATATTCATCAGAGTTAAGAGTATCGGACAGCGAATTAAAGGAAGCGACTACATCTTCCAAAACTTCTATGCAACTAAGCAATTTGCCTGATTCATTATCAAGGTGTAAATCTTTATCCACATTAACAATATGTAATGCACTGCGAAGACAGTCTAGTGCATTATTTTCTTCATTTTCTGCTAAATACGCTAAAACAGATTTAATTGTCCTTATTTTTTTAGAGATATTTCTTGCTACAGCCTTTTTTTGTTTCAACTCGTCAAGTTCGCCGATTTTTAGAGAAGCATTCTGTAGCTCGTTAATTTGATATTTTAGGATATCTATATGGCGAAGCTTCTCGTCCTCATCCATTTCCAATGACTTAAGTTTCTTTCGTATTGAATTAAATTTTTTAAATTCATCTGTATAATCTGTTAATTCTTTATCATTGAGAGCTAATTTATCTATGTATAAATAATGATTATCACTGTTAAGCAGAGCTTGATTATCGTGTTGACCGTGAATATTAACAAGTAAAGGCGAAATGTTTTTCAAAACAGTTGCTGACACAGGTATTCCGTTGATTTTTATAACTCCACCCGAATTAACCGACAGGGTTCTTTCTATAACAATATTGCCGTCGTCATCCAAATTAATTCCGATATCTTTAAAAGCATTCATACATTCCTTAGAAATATTTGAAAAAACCGCAGAAACGCGCGCACTGTCGCAGCCGTTACGTATAAGCTCCTTTGAGGTACGATAACCTAAAACCGCATAAATGGAATCAATTATTATAGATTTACCTGCACCCGTTTCACCTGTGAGAACGTTGAAGCCGTCGCTGAATTCAATATTAGATTGTTCAATTACCGCAATATTTTCAATATGCAAATATTTTAACATCTACACTGTCATTCCTTACACATATTTCTTAGCTTTTCAGTCAACTGTAAAGCTATTTCAGGGGTTTTGGTAATTACGAAAATTGTGTCATCACCCGCAAGGCTCCCCATAATCATATTCCCAAAAAAATTATCAATAGTGACACAGGCGCTTGATGCCATACCGGGATGACATTTTATAACAACATCGTTAAAAGCGCAATCAACCTTAATTGCAGAACGTCTGAAAATGTCTTCATAATGAGAATTAGTTTTATTATCAGAGGAACTGCTGTGAAAATTTGAAATATATCGATAATTACCGTCAGAATCAAGAGTTTTTATAATTCTAAGTTGTTTAATATCTCTTGAAACGGTTGACTGAGTGACATTATATCCTAAATTATTTAAAGCTTCCTGTAATTCATCCTGTGTGTAATAAGCATTATCTTTAATAAGCTCCAACAGCTTTTCCTGTCTTTTGTTTTTCATACAATCACCTATTTGAATTTCTCAGACAAAGTTTTATAAAAAGAACGTTTAGCCAACTTTATTAATGTAATGGGGCTATCCGCTTTAGAGACGTAAATTTCCGTAAAAGGTTTTATAGTATAAGACCTTCTGCCGTCAATTAACAAATATACGTCTGATTTTTTCATAGAAAAAGCTTTAAGCTTTAAAGTAATATCACCACTAAGAATAATTGGTTTAGCGCTCAGCGAATGAGAACAAATTGGCGTTATAATAAGATTATTTATCGCAGGGTCAATTATTGGTCCTCCCGCCGAAAGCGAATAAGCAGTAGAACCTGTGGGTGTTGATACAATCAGACCATCAGCTCTATAGCAGATAGGCTCATCGTCAATATACGCCTGAATATCAATAAGTCTCGACATAAAACCGCTGGAAATAACCGCATCGTTCACAGCAAAAAAACTTGCCTGTTCCACACCGTTTTCTACAGCTTTTACTTTAATCATCATACGTGATTCAGTTGAATATTTTCCGTTTTTAAGATTAGCTAATAAGCCGAGCTGATTAGCTTCAATATTAGCTAGGAAGCCTAACCGTCCTGCGTTTATACCTAAAACGGGCTTATTGTATTTTGCGGCAGTTTTAGCATAACGCATAATCGTTCCGTCGCCACCTACGGTAATAACAATATCAGCGCGTTCAAATAGTTCTTCTTCGGGTATTGATTCATATCCGAGAAAGGAGATATAATCGGGCAAATACGGTTTAATTCCGTTTGACTCAAGAATACTCTTCATGCGCTCAAGTATATCAGCAACACCACGTTTATCTAAATTCGGCAAAACACCGACTATCATAAATTTCCCTCCTTATTAAGAGCGTTATAGGAATCTTCGACTAACTGCACAGAAGATATTTGTACAAAATTTTGGGGTAGCTCTGTTTTTTTTATATAACACAAATATTCAATGTTGCCTTCAGGACCTTTGACAGGTGAAAAATCAAGACCTAATAAAGAAAATTTGTTTTCAATAACGAGCGATACTATTTTATCTATAACGGATATATGCACGTTTTTATCTCGCACTACGCCTTTTTTACCTACGCCCTCTTTACCTGCTTCAAACTGCGGTTTAATAAGACAAACTGCAGTAGCGTTATCCTTTAGCAAGGTTCGCATAACGGGTAAAATATGTGATAAAGAAATAAACGAAACGTCTACTGATGCAAAATCAAGAGGAGAATCTACATGTTCGCGAGTAACGTATCTGAAATTCGTTCTTTCAAGATTTATAACGCGTTCGTCCGTTCTCAGCTTCCATGCAAGTTGACCGTAACCAACATCAATAGCGTAAACCTTAACTGCACCCTTTTGAAGCATACAATCAGTAAAACCGCCTGTGGATGCACCAATATCCGCACAGATATACCCATCAAGATTTATATCGAAGCTTTCTATTGCTTTTTCTAATTTAAGGCCGCCGCGACTAACGTACTTAAGCTTATCGCCGCGCACTTCGATAACATCATCCTCTTTAACGCTTTCACCGGCTTTATCACATTTTTGATTATTAACAAAAACGATACCGGACATAATAAGCGCTTTTGCTTTTTCTCGACTTTCTGCGAACCCGCCGTTTACAAGCGCAACGTCCAGTCTTACTTTAGAAGACAAATTAATTTCCCCTTAATATATTAGTTATTTTATCAACAGATAATGAATAAATATCTTGCTGTGTATTAACATCAGCAGCAGTTACAAACTGACCGTCTACGGCAGTTATATGTGTAAATCCGTTATATCCGAGTTCCGATAAAGCAGAGCAAATCTTTTCGGAAATTGAACCAGCCTTAATCCCCTCTTCAAAGAAATAAAGATTTTCATAGTTCATTAATAATGTTAGAAGATTTTCATCTATAGGCAGAAGCTTGTTTAGTTTTATAAAATCTACGTTTCTGATATTTTCAACAGACTCATAAACATTATATGAAAGTTTACCGTAAGATACAGCCGCAATTTTGTTACCGTTTGAAAATACGTCAAAATCTTTTCCTGTATAGAAAAAGCAGTCTTCCTTAGGCTGTGAACCTCTGGGATATCTGATAACAGTGGGCGCGGAAATATCTTTAGTGTTTAAAATATAGTTTTTCAGTTCGTCATAAGAAGCAGGTGAATATACTGTAAAATTAGGAATTGAAGAAAGGAACGATACGTCAAAGAGTCCTTGATGAGTGCGTCCGTCCTCTCCAACAAAACCAGCTCTGTCAACACAGATGCGTACAGGTAAATTCTGTATAGCTACGTCATGAAGTAATTGGTCGTAAGCGCGTTGTAAAAAAGAAGAATAAACCATAAAATACGGCTTAAGTTCACCTTTAGCAAGACCTGCCGCAAAAGCTACGGCGTGTTCCTCTGCAATTCCTACGTCAAAAAATCTCGAACTGAACTCATTAGCAAATTTACTAAGTCCCGTTCCATCGGTCATAGCGGCAGTTATTGCGCAAATTTTATCGTCGTCTTTCGCCATAGATATAAGAGTATCACCCACGACATCTGAATATGTGATTTTCTTTTCTGAAGAAACGCCATCTTCTACGTTAAAATTGGAAACGCCGTGATAACTACCTGGGTCACTTTCGGCAAAGGAATAGCCTTTTCCCTTAACAGTTACAATATGCACAAGAGTAGGCTTATGCTGTTTTTTAGCAATTGATAAAATATTCTCAACAGCAGTAAGGTCGTGACCGTCCACCGGACCCAAATAATTAAACCCAAGAGCCTCAAAAACGTTGCTTCTGTAAACAGCAATTTTTAGCATAGTTTTAATTCTGTCAAAGAAATTAAATAAAGCGTTTCCGATTAGCGGAATACCGTTTAAAAAGCGACTCAATCTGTATTTAAAAATATGGTATCCGTTTTTACTTCTGATTTTTGTAAGATGACGTGCCAATGCGCCCACATTCTGAGAAATAGACATTTTATTGTCATTTAGTATAACAATAAATTTACTGTTATCCGCACCTATATTATTAAGCGCTTCATAAGCCATACCGCCCGTCATAGCGCCGTCACCGATAATTGCTATGGCAGTTCCCTTTTCTCCGCGAATGGCCTTTGCCTTGTATATACCGTAAGCAACCGAAACGGCGTTACTGCTGTGACCGCTTATATATGGGTCGTGTTCTGATTCTTCAGGATTCATAAAACCAGACAGTCCACCGTATTTTCTCAGTGTGGAAATTTGCGAAAAACGACCTGTAAGCAGCTTATGTGTAT
Source organism: Acutalibacteraceae bacterium (assembly GCA_036307305.1). Classification (GTDB taxonomy): domain Bacteria; phylum Bacillota; class Clostridia; order Oscillospirales; family Acutalibacteraceae; genus SIG607. The sequence goes on along the minus strand of JAXJXV010000014.1, from coordinate 363,194 downwards.
ACGACTGATGACCTACGTCAAATAGAATTGCGTCCTGCGGAGAATCAAAAACTCTATGCAAAGCGACAGTTAATTCAACGGCGCCAAGATTAGAAGCCAAATGACCGCCATTTACTGAAACCGTATTGATAAGACAGTGTCTTATTTCACTGCACAGCAAAGAAAGCTCGTCCGCATTGAGCTTTTTTACATCCTCGGGAGATTCAATTTTATTTAAAATTTTGTATTCCACTCTAAACATCCCTTAGTGATTTCTGGTAGCCAAGAAAACCGTTAAATCCTTTAAAAAAACGATATCGCTGTCACAACTGATTTTTTCAAGACAATCTAAAGCTTTATCGGTTAAATCCCTAACAATTTTTTTGCATTTATCAATGCCGTAAACAGAAACGTACGTTGATTTGTTATTCTTTTCATCGCTGTTAACAGGTTTACCGAGAACAGACTCGTCACCACAGCAATCAAGAATGTCGTCTGTAATCTGAAAAGCAAGTCCTATATATCTGCCGTAATCATCGGCAAGTTCAATAATCTTATCGTTTGCGCCTGATAAGATTGCCCCTATTTTTGCGGCAGCTCTTAATAGTCCGCCTGTTTTTAGTAAATTAAGTTCATCAATAACCTCAATGGAAACGTCTTTATTTTCGCTCTCAAGATCAATCACCTGACCGCCTATCATTCCTTTATATCCTGATAACAGCGACAGTTCATTTATCGCTTTTATGCATAAATCTGCAGGGATGTCTTTTGTGAGTGAAGCAGTGTAGAAAGCGTGTGTTAGCAAACCGTCACCTGCAAGAAGAGCAATATCCTCACCGTATTTAATATGATTAGAGGGCATTCCTCTTCTCATATCATCGTCGTCCATACAAGGTAAATCATCGTGAATAAGAGAATAGGTATGAATCATTTCAAGGGCGAGAGCAAAGTTTACAGCGCCATTATTGTTGCCACCGCATATACGGTAAAATTCCAAAAGGATTATCGGTCTTATCCGTTTTCCTCCAAGCAAAAAGCTGTACCGCATAGCTTCGGTTACTGAGGAATAATTTGTATTTTCAAAGGGAAGAACTTCGTTATATCTGTTTTCGATAATTTCACAGTATTTGTTTATAATATTTTTATCCATTTAATCAGCCTTTTCTTCCAATTCACTAAGTTGCTTAATTTTTATTGCGGCGTTTTCAAGTGCGGTAGTACACACCTTTGATAATTCCATAGCTTTTTCGTATAAATTGATTGATTCATCAAGAGAAATATCGCCTTTCTCCAACTTACAGGCAATTTCTTCTAACTGTTTCATTGCTTCTTCGTAGGTCATATTATACTCCATAAATTTAAATTTTTTCTTCAACGCGACAAATTGCTTTTCCGTCGGAAAAGTTTAAGGAAATTTTATCGTTAATCTGAAGTTTAGAAACTGATTTTATAACTTCCGTATCCCTGATTGCAACGTTATAACCTCTGAGCATAACCTTCAAGGGACTCATAGCGTCTATGCTTGAAAGCACGTTAGCAAATTTTAGTTCTTTCTTCTCAACTTCATTTTTAATCTTATTCAATATCTTTTCGGTAACGGTATCTGTAAATAACGCTTTGTCTTCGATTATTTTTAAGGGATTACTAAATACGTTTTTGGAAACAAGCGCATAATACTTAGTAGACGCTATTTCCTGCTTTTGACTTATTAATAAAGATATCCTTTTTATCATATTGCTAATTTTTTTCAGTAATTCCTGACTTTCGGGAACACAAATTTCAGCAGCGGCAGATGGTGTGGGAGCCCTCATATCAGCAACAAGGTCACAAATGGTTGTATCAGTCTGATGACCCACAGCAGATACCACAGGAATTGGAGAAGAGTACACTTTACGGGCGAGTTCCTCGTCGTTAAAAGCGTATAAATCTTCGTTAGAACCACCGCCTCTTCCAATGATAATCGTATCAAACATATCAGCAATATTATAAATCCTGTCTAATACCGCGATCATTTCCTTCGGTGCGTTCTCCCCTTGAACACCTGCGCTACAAATTACAAGCTCACACACTGGATATCTTCTCGAAATAATGTTAATAATATCCTGTAATGCAGCGCCCGTTCCGGATGTAACGATGGCAATCCTTTTTGGAAACTTAGGCAAAGCTCTCTTGCTCTGGGCATCAAAAAGTCCTTCGTTTAAAAGCTTTTCTTTAAGCTTGTTAAGAGCTAATAATTTATCGCCATCGCCGTCAAGATTTACAGATTCAACGTAAAGCTGATAAGTACCGTCTTTTTCGTAGAGAGAAATTCTTCCGTAGCAGTTTACAAGTGCGCCGTTCTTTAAGTCTAACTTACAACGAGCGGCATTTCCTCTGAACATAACGCATTTAACCGAAGCACTTTCGTCACCTAACGTAAAATAGAGATGACCGCTGGAAACGTGTCGCTTAAAATTAGAAATCTCGCCTTTAACACAACACGAAAGCAATCTTACGTCACTTTCAAGCAAGGATTTTACATAAATATTCAGTTGACGCACCGTCAAAGACTGTTGCATAAAATCACCGTAACTATTCGATATTTCTTGCTATAGTACCAAGTATTCCGTTTGCAAAAGCGCTGTCGTCTGTAGTAGCGTATTTTTTAATAAGCTCCACCGCTTCATTTATTGAAACCGAAACAGGTATATCCTCACGATGTAAAATTTCGTAAATTGCGAGTCGCATAGCAGCAAGACAAACCTTAGAAATTCTGTTAATAGACCAACCTTTTGAATTATCGGAAATAAGCATATCAATCTCTTCTAAATTGTTGTAAACGCCTTTGGCAACGTCATTTATATAATCGTTATCAACAAAATCCCTTGATTCTTTAGCAAATTCGATTAAATCATCAATAGATTCGTCACGGAATATCTTTTCAAATATTATAACAAATACCTGTTCTCTTTCTTGAGTTCTGTTCATAGGACACCTACTTTCATAATTATGCATTATATATTGTATATCATATTGCGACTTTTTTCAAGTAATAGTTGTATTTATAAATATTTTTTATATTTCTCTTGTAAAATTTTTATAATCGAGTTATAATAAATAGGATTAGGGGGAATTTTTATGTCAAAGAGCTTCAGAAAAAGCTTATTCGGTTTCAATACCGATGATGTTCTTAATTATATTTCATTAAGCGATGCCGCAGCAAAAAAGAAGCTTTCTATACTTGAAAAAGAAATAGATTCACTTAACGCAAAAATAAAATCGCTTGAAGAGGAAAACTGTAAATTAAATGAAATTGCCGAAGAATACAACAGTCAAAAAGATGCTATTAATCTTATGACCGAAAACACGGCAAGAATTTATATGGCAGCCAAAGCCACCTCAAAGCTTATGATTGATAACGCTAATCAAAGCAGAGCTATCATTGAACAGGCAAACTCTGCCCGTCTTGATACAATATCCAACGTTCAGAGTGCTATGGACGGTATCAGAGAAAACATAAGCTCTACCTGTAAAAATTACTGCGACGAAGTCGAATCTCTTTGCAGTGACCTCGAAACTCTTAAGAACACCATTGCTGAAAACAAAGAAAAATCAGAAGCAGCCAATATTAGTTTCAACACACTTATTAGTGAAAGTGAAACTGTATGAACATAATTGAAATTAACACAAAACAGTTGAAGGAATGTGCGAAAACTCTCAAATGTGGTGACAGAGTTCTGCTGTCAGGAACCGTATATACGGCAAGAGACGCCGCACACGCGAGGATTTTTAAGTGTATTGACAATAACACTCCTCTTCCCTTTGATTTAGACGGCGCCACTATATATTACGCGGGACCCACCCCCACTCCCAAAAATATGGTTATTGGAAGCTGCGGTCCCACAACGTCAAAAAGAATGGACTGTTATTCACCTAAGCTGCTTGATATGGGACTTACCTGTATGATTGGAAAAGGTGAACGTAACGAAGAAGTAATAAATGCAATAATAAGAAATTCAGCCGTATATCTATGCGCTATTGGCGGTGCAGGGGCCCTTGCCGCAAAACACATTACAAAATGCGAGGTAATTGCATTCGATGACCTAGGTTGCGAATCTGTTAAAAAACTTGAATTTGACCGATTTCCCTTAACCGTAGCAATCGACTGCTCAGGCAACAATATTTTCAATAAATAACCCGTTTATCTATCAGATAAACGGGTTTTCTGTTATATTTTAACCATATCAAAATCAGTACCATTAAAGACCGCAATCTCTTTAAAGCCTACTTTTTTGATGATTTCAATAGATTCACTAAAAAAGAAATCAAGATTTTTAGGATTGTGTGAATCGCTGCCAAGAGTGATAACACCACCTTTTTTATATAAAAATTCAAGCACGGGAATATTTGGATAAGGCACACTTCTGTATCCGCGTGATATTGCGCCAGTATTAACTTCAAAAACCTTGGTGTATTTTAGTATTTCCGCTACGCTGTCAAGAGTAAGCTGTATATACTTATCGTCATTTTCAGGCATTAAGGAAAATTTATTAATAACGTCGAAATGTCCTATTAAAGTTGGCTTATATTTAATCGCCTGTTCAACAACCATATCAAAATAGCATTTCGCAAAATCCATCGCACTGCCGCCAAATGCGTCTGCAATACAGTCAAGCTGCTGTTTAGCCGAATGGTCAATAGGATAACAGATATCGTTTTTAATAACATAATGAACCGAGCCTATAAAATAATCAAAAGCTTTTACGTCAATATCCGAAAAATAATCCTTTTCAATACCTGTAAAAATTTTTATTTTATCCTTGTACTCTGACTTAGCATTGTTAACGGTCAATAAATATTCGTCAAAATCCTCAAGCTTCATACAATAGCTTTTATCACAATCAGTAAAGCTATGGTCGGAAAACCCTAAGGATTGCATATTCTTATTAATAGCAGCTTCGATATTTTCCTTTACACTGCCAATACCGTCAGAAAAAGTAGTATGTGTATGTAAATTAGAATAATTCATATTATCACCCAAAGAATACAGGGTTCATACCGAACCCTGTAAATAGTTTTATCTCTGCACACGTCCCGAACCGTCGCCTGTAGCGAGAGTTTCAACCTCTGAAACACTAACCATATTAGCGTCGCCCTCAATAGAATGCTTAAGACAGCTTGCGGCAACCGCAAATTCAATAGCAGACTGATTGTCCTTTTCTGTCAGAAGAGAATAGATAAGACCGCCGCCAAAGCTATCACCACCGCCAACACGGTCAACAATATGCATATGATATGACTTGCTGAAATAGAATTCGCCATCCTTGTAAAGCATAGCAGCCCAATCGTTGTCATTAGCAGAAATAGAAGAACGAAGTGTAATTGCAACTGCTTTAAAGCCGAATCTATCAGTAAGCTTCTGTGCAACCTCTTTATATCCTTCGTGATTAACCTTACCTGCAGTAACATCAGTTCCACTGGATTTAATACCAAAAACGTCAGAAGCATCTTCTTCATTCGCAATACATACGTCTACAAAAGGCATAAGCTGCGCCATAACCTGACCTGCTTTTTCCTTAGACCATAATTTTTTGCGGTAATTAAGGTCACAGGATACGGTTATATTACGTTTTTTCGCTTCCTTCAATGCTTCAAGACAAATTTCAGCAACGTTATCGCCAAGAGCTGGAGTAATACCTGTGAAATGGAACCAATCAACACCATAGAAAATTTCTTCCCAATTAAAATCCGCGGTTGTAGCCTTACAGATAGAAGAGCCAGCGCGGTCGTATATAACCTTAGACGGACGCTGTGAAGCGCCTTTTTCACAGTAGTAAATACCTACTCTATCGCCACCGCGAACGATTTTTGTGGTATCTACACCAAACTTTCTTAAAGAGTTGATAGCAGCCTGACCGATTTCGTGAGCAGGTAGCTTTGTAACAAAAGCCGCGTCCATACCGTAATTTGCAAGAGAAACTGCAACATTGGCTTCGCCACCGCCGTAGGTAGCTTCAAACTGTTCTGATTGAACAAAGCGCAAATATCCGTTAGGTGCAAGACGAAGCATTATTTCACCAAAAGTAACTATTTTTTTCATAAAAATACCTCTTTCCTATATTATAAGTATATTATAATACTTTAGAAAGAAATGTCAATAAAATAAATCTCCGAAACAAGTCCGGAGATTTGTAGTTATTATATAATGCGTACCCTTATAACACCGTCTATTTCTGAAAGATGCTTGTAAATAGCATCGGTATCACAGTCGTTTACATCAAGCATCGTGTAGGCAATATCACCTTTTGATTTGTTAAGAAGATTTTCGATATTTACATTATCCTTAGCAACTATTGACGTAATACCCGTAAGCATATTAGGAATGTTTTGATGAATAATGCAAATACGCTTCTCACCGCTTTTAGGCATAGAAATGTTAGGAAGATTAACAGAATTTACGATATTACCGTTTTCGATATAATCAACCAACTGTTTTGCAGCCATAACAGCACAGTTATCTTCTGATTCAGGAGTAGAGGCGCCTAAATGAGGAATACAAATAACACCGTTTACACCAATCATTTCATCGGTTGGGAAATCAACAACGTAAGAAGCAACCTTACCCTGTTCAAGAGCAACAATCATATCCGTGCTGTTAACAAGACCATCTCTTGCAAAGTTAAGGATACGAACGCCGTCTTTCATAGAATTGAGAGCAGCGGCATTGATGGTATCCTTTGTGTCTTTAGTAAGCGGAATATGGAGAGAAATATAATCGCAATTTTCAAAAATTTCCTTCATATCAGATGCGCGATTAATGTGATGTGAAAGATTCCAAGCGTTCTGAAGAGAAAGATACGGGTCATAACCATAAACCTTCATACCTAGCTGATTAGCGGCGTTAGCAACAAGAACACCGATAGCGCCAAGACCGATGACACCGAGCTTTTTACCACGAATTTCAGGACCGACAAAAGCAGATTTTCCCTTTTCTACCATTTTACCAACCTGGTCGCCGTTGCCCTTTAAGGTTTTAGCCCATTCAATAGCAGGGATAATTCTTCTGGAAGAAAGAAGAAGACCTGCAAGTACAAGTTCTTTAACGGCATTTGCATTAGCACCAGGGGTATTAAAAACAACAATACCCTCGTCACTGCAACGCTCAATGGGAATATTATTAGTACCTGCACCTGCTCTAGCGATAGCAAGTAAGGTCTTATCGAACTGTTCTTCGTGAAGGGCGGCAGAACGTACTATTGCTCCGACGGGATTCAGTACTTCGTCGCCTACTGTATATTTTTCATCAAAATTATCAAGGCCGATTTTAGCGATTTTGTTATAAGTTTTAATAGGATACATTTTATGCGTTCTCCTCTTCAAATTTTTTCATAAATGCAACAAGCTTTTCAACACCCTCAACAGGCATTGCATTATAAATAGAAGCTCTCATACCGCCAACGCTTCTGTGACCCTTGAGGTTTACAAATCCTGCGGCTTTAGACTCAGCAACAAATTTTGCATCAAGCTCATCATTGCCTGTAACAAAAGGTACGTTCATAAGAGAACGGTCCTCTGCAACTACGGTGCCTTTGAACAGCTTGCTGTTGTCAAGGAAATCATAAAGCATTTCAGCCTTTTTTGTATTGATGTTCTTCATATACTCAAGACCGCCAAGCTCTTTAATCCACTTAAATACAAGACCTGCAATGTAAATGGTATAGCAAGGAGGTGTATTGAACATAGAACCATTTTCCGAATGAGTCTGATAGTTAAGCATAGTAGGTGTTATATCCATAGCGTTGCCGATAAGGTCGTTTCTGATAATAACAATAGTAAGACCTGCAGGAGCAACGTTCTTCTGAGCACCGGCATAAAGAACGCCAAACTTAGATACATCAATAGGCTCAGAAAGAATACAGCTTGAAATATCAGCAACCAACGGCACGTCGCCTGTTTCGGGAAGCTTGTTCCACTTGGTACCATAGATGGTATTGTTCATACAAATATGAACGTAATCAGCCTCAGGGTCAATCATATCAGCGGTGATTTCGGGAATATAAGAGAAGGTTTTATCTTCGGAAGAAGCAATAGCTCTTGCATTTCCATAACGAGCAGCCTCTTTATAAGCCTTTTTTGCCCACTGGCCCGTAATTACGTAATCAGCTTTCTTATTTTTATTCATAAGGTTCATGGGAACCATAGCAAACTGTGTGGAAGCACCGCCCTGTAAGAATAAAACGGTATAATTATCAGGAATGTTCATTATATCGCGAAGATTAGCCTCTGCTTCGTCGATTATTGCCTGATACTCCTTGGAACGATGAGACATTTCCATTACAGACTGTCCGCTATTGCCGTACTCAAGCATTTCTGCTGCTGCAGTTTTTAAAACGTCCTCAGGTAACATAGAAGGACCTGCACTAAAATTGTATACTCTTGCCATAATTAATTCCTCCAAAAATTTGAATATGCTACCATTATATAGAAGTCTTTTTAGTTTGTCAACCACTTTGTGACAAATTTATCAATATTTTTTCGTTAATGCTTCGTATAACTAAAATATATTGTTATATTTTTAACGTTTATAATAAAAAGTTATGCCGTAAATTAATACGGCATAAACTTTTACAATCTGTTAAGAATTATGGTTCGCGTGTTATAATCATTGTCAAGCTGATACGGAAGACCGCAGGACATAAGCACGGCGCCGCTAAGCACCGAATTGGTTCCTTCGATAGAATACATAGCTTCCCTATCAAGACCTTGAAGCTTTAAATAATATACAGGTGAATTCGGCACAGCCCGCATTACGAAATTAACCACTACAACACGAGTTTTATCTTCAGATAAGAATTCGTTACTGACAAAATATCTGTTTTCAGGAGTAACAAGTCTGTAAAGATCACCCTTATGAAAAACCTCACCGAGCTTTTTATATTCCTTAATATTATTTTTAATGCTTTCGATTTCATCATCCGACAGCTTGTTCAAATCCAATTCGAATCCGTACTGACCCTGCATAGCAACGTTTGAACGGGCGCTCAGAGGGGTTGTTCTTCCTACCTGATGATTAGGGACTATGGATACGTGCGCACCCATACAGGAATAAGGATAGCACATACTCGTACCGTACTGAATATAAACACGTTCAAGGGCATCTGTACAGTCACTTGCCCAGGTCTGAGGCATATAATAAAGCATACCCGGGTCAAATCTCGCGCCTCCCGAGCTACAGCTTTCAAAAAGAACATCGGGAAATTCATTATTCAAACGTTCAAGAATACCATATAGTCCTAATATATATCTGTGGAAAAATTCACCTTGTCTGTCTGCTTCCAGAAGCGCAGAGCCGATATTGCTCATAGTTCTGTTGTAGTCCCATTTAACATACTCAATATTAACGGTTGACAGATTGTCAAAAAGACACTTATATATGTAATTGCAAACATCCTGACGGGATAGGTCAAGTACAAGCTGATTTCGAGCCACCGAACGAATACGATTCTGAGAGTGAATACACCAATCAGGGTGAGCACGATACAGGTCGCTGTCGGGCGAAACCATTTCAGGCTCAAACCAAAGTCCGAATTTTAAGCCCATTGCATTAAGCTTGTCAGCAAGACCTTTTAATCCATTGGGTAATTTTTCGGTATTTACGTACCAATCGCCTAAAGAACAGTTATCCTTGTTTCTTTTACCAAACCAGCCGTCATCAAGTACGAGAAGCTCGACGCCAACCTCTTTAGCCTTTTTTGCAATTTTGAGAATTTTTTCCTCATCAAATTTCATATACGTAGCTTCCCAGTTATTGATAAGCACGTATCTTTCGGTATCACGGAATTTGCTTCTGCAAAGTCTTGTACGGTATAGCTTGTGATAAATTCTTGACATACCGCCAATACCTTTATCAGAATATACTAATACAGCTTCAGGAGAAGCAAATTCTTGCCCAGCCTCTAGCTTCCAAGAAAAAGCAAACGGATTAATACCTATAAAGGCACGGGCGGTATTATAAGGGTCAACCTCAACGCCAGCAGTAAAATTACCGCTATAAACAAGATTAAATCCGTAAGCGTCACCGTTATTTTCGTCGGTATTTTTGCCTACCAAGGCAAAGAATGGATTATGCTGTGCCGAGCTGTTTCCTCGTGCGCTGTCAACAATTTGTTTTCCCGTCATAAGAGGAACGCGTTCGGGGTGACGCTCTCTGGTCCATGCACCGGGTAAATGAATAAAGTCATACTGAGCTTCTTTAAAATCCACGACTGCAGAGAGTACAGAATCAAGTTTTATATCATCATTACCGCCATTTATAATTCGAACGCTTCTTGTAATAGCATCAAGCTCTTCAAAAACACTATAGCACAAAACCACCTTAAGACATGTTAGCTTATCTACCAAAACAATCTCCAAGCTCTGCGCTTCGTTATCATTTTCGACGTATACGTAAGGCAAACCATTAATAGAATTTTTACCATTATATATATTGTGGGATTCATACTCAAGCTCGGTTATAAAGGATCCGTTTTTGTAAACAGCGTGAAAAGCAGGGGTGCGTTGATCGGTATTTCCAAATGTAGAATACTCACTTGGTAAACAGTCACGGGAAATATCATATTCATTGTAATCCTTTGCGCACATATTACGACAGTATTTATTCACTTCTAAAAACAGTTCATAAACAGGATTTTCAATCGTTAACAGCTTTCCCCAATATAAATGTGTTAAAAATTTACCTTTTAAAAAGCCGAAAATATAACTTGTGTTTTTCGTGCTTAAACTAAATATCATTTTTTCTTCGTTAAAATTAATCATATCAAAATCTCCCCACGATATTACCGATAATATTATACAGTAATGCTAAAAAAAAAGCAATAAAAAAATAAAAATTAAACAAATAAAAGTGTTGACAAAGCATAAGTGTTGTGCTATACTCTTTAAGGTCACACGGAGAGGTGTCCGAGCGGTTTAAGGAGCTGGTCTTGAAAACCAGTGACTCGCAAGAGCCAAGGGTTCGAATCCCTTCCTCTCCGCCAATTCCTTTCCAAAATATTTTTTTAAAACGGCTATCATTTGGAGTAGTACTCAAGTGGTGACGAGGCGCCCCTGCTAAGGGCGTAGGTCGGGTAACCGGCGCGAGAGTTCAAGTCTCTCCTACTCCGCCAATCAGAAAACCGCGTAAATACGCGGTTTTCTTTTATTGTATAACGAAAACGACAGGCTTGACCTGTCGTTTTATGATTTTATCTCAATATAATCAATCAGATTAATATTGTATTTTTTAACAAGTTCTTCCGCTTTTGCAAGAGATTTACTGTCATAAGCCCTCTCAGCCGTATGAGCATCAAAACCGTAAATCATTTTACAACCAACCTGACCGGCAATTTTTAAAAAGTTTTCGTTAGGATAGTGGCGGTTATCGTAAATTCCAAGCAAATTAATTTCAAGTGGGATATCAAGTTCTTTTGAAGCGGAACAAAGTCTGTACGCCTCGCTCTCATAAACCTTCATATCGCCCGAGTAATTCAGCATATCAGGATGGGCAACATATAAAAATTTACCCGTTTCCATTCCCTCGATAACTAAATTAGTATATCTGATTAAATGCTCTTCATTATGTCCCTTTATTGCTGAATGAGGTATAGCTGCTTCGTCAATAAAGTGCTGTCCTAAAATCAGATACTCTGCGCCAAGTTGTTTAACATATTCATACATTTTATCAAAATACTGTGGATAATATTCCATTTCAAAACCGATATAAATTTTTATTGTATCCTTGTACTTTTCGCGTAATGCCTTAATAGTATCAAAATAATCCTTAGCGTCTTCGGTCTGTACTCGCCATCCAAGCTTATAGCCGTCATAAAGAACAGCGGGTGCATGGTCAGCAAAACCAAAAATTTTAAGTCCACCCTCAATAGCTCTTTTTATATATTCCTCTTCCGTGCCCGTAGCATGACCGCAACGAAACGTATGGGTATGATAGTTAGCAATCATTTATTTCACCGCTTTTTCCTTTAAATTTAATTTATAAATTTCTTCAGTAGCAAAAGCAAGTTTTGTTACAACGTTCTGAGCCTTCGGATAACAGTAAAAAGAATCATTTTCAGTGGAAATATCCACACAGTCAAGAGGTTTTAGATAACAATAATCATATTCTATATGCAGACTGTTAGTCTGAAGAGGTGTTCGTGAAATTTTATATTCTTTACCTCTATAGGTACCATTTAATGTAAAGCCGTTTACAGCATCGTGAGACAGCGTTGCCTTACCAAGCTTAATAAAGCGCCAACATCTCGGCAACGAGTAAACCTCAACTTCGTCTTCAAAATTATACTTACCGTCAAGAATTTGCTGTTTTACCTGCTTTCTTTCCCACTCAAACCAATCGGGAATGTGAGAAAATTCGGTTTCACCGTTAATTGCGCTAAGAGTACCGTCTTCATTCATATTCCATCGCTTTCCGCACTCTTTACAGTAAATCTCCGTACCCTTTGATGCCATTTGTGACTCAGCCATACAGTGTGGACACTGATACAGTATTTTATGAAGACCCTCGGCGCGAAAATCCTCTGTAATAAGAATCCCTTTTTCTTTCTGATATCTGTAATCGTCATACTCTAAAGCTTTTTTTACGGCTGAGGTTATTTCATCGGGTGACATTTGCTTTATTTGTTCTGCTGTCAAAATTTGTGTAAAAGTAGTATAGAAAGGCACCTTTCTTTTCTTTCTAAAATTCCAGAAAGGAGAATGAAGATAATTACCGTGATGTACAACAGCAACTACTGGAACTTTATTAAGCTTAATAAGCTTACCCAAGGAATCGGGAATGTACGAAAGAGTACCGCAGGGAGAATAACGCGCTTCGGGATACATTGAAAGAATGTCCCCTCTTTTAAGCACCCTTCCTATAGATTTAATAAGATGTAAATCCATAGTAAATTTACGTGTACATATAGCGCCGATAAGCTCCATAAGCCAAGGACGTCTGTAGTATCCGTCAATACTTACAACGTTATTTACTCTATGAGGAAAAGTTCCCATTGCCGCAAGTTCAAAATCAATAAAATACATATGATTGCTAAGTAACATATAAGGAGGCTTAAGACCTTCCATATTTATTTTTTCGATTTTGTATTTTTTGCCCATAAGCATTATTTTAGAAAGTATCCAAATGAGCCAAACTATAACAATAGGTTGTCTGATTGGATACTTAGCTGTATTATAACGCTTTTTATTTTTATAATTAACATCAGTATTCATATTCTCACCCGTTCGTATTATATTACAGATTCATCCTTTTTTCAACAAAATAATTGAAGTTTGAATTATCAAATGATATAATTAACAAAATACCTAATTGGAGATAATAAAAATGCTTTTTATAATACTATTATTCTTTTTTGTAATTTTAACAGTAACAGTTATTTCCTATATATGTTTCCGTATAACCTTTTACGCTGACAGAAACATTACAACAGAAGAATTCAGCATCCCAGAAGGCAAAATATACGAGCCGTACAGAGAAATAATGATTAATTGGATGAAAGAAATAAAAGACACCGAAAAAGAAAAATACTCAATAAAAAGCTTTGACGGTTTAAGGCTTACCGCTAAATATTACGAATGTAAAAAAAATGCGCCTATTGAGCTTATGTTTCACGGATACAGAGGTGATGCAATGCGTGATTTGTGCGGCGGTGTACAGCGTTGCTTTAAGCTTAACAGAAACGCCTTTATCGTTGACCAACGCGCCTGCGGTGACAGCGAAGGTAATATTATTTCATTCGGTGTCAATGAATCAAAAGACTGTCTTAACTGGATTGATTTTATTATAAATAAATTTGGCAAAGATGTGAAAATCATACTTACGGGAATTTCTATGGGTGCTTCTACAGTACTGATGGCATCAGGTGAAAAATTGCCAGAAAACGTTATAGGCGTATTAGCTGACTGCGGATATAACAGCGCTGAGGAAATAATTAAAAAAATCATTAAAGAAAAGAAATTGCCCATCAATTTATCTTACTTCTTTGTAAGATTAGGAGCACTTTTGTTCGGCAAATTCGATATAAACCAAAGCCGTCCCGTAGATTCTGTTAAAAAAGCAAAAATTCCTATCATCTTTTTTCACGGAACGGACGATAAATTTGTGCCTTACTATATGAGTGAACAGATTTTTGAAGTCACCGCTTCAAAAAAAAGACTAATACTAATTGATGATGCCGGTCACGGACTTTCATATCTTAAAAATCCGAACAGATATTTAAATGAATTATCCGATTTTTTCGGTTAAATTTCTCTTGAAACAATCGGTTTAGTTTGATATAATAATATTATTATTTTTTTGACAAAAGGTGAGAAAAATGGCTAAAAAAGGTTTTGACAACCAAGAATACATCAGACTGCAATCACAGAACATTCGCGACCGCATCGCTATGTTCGGTGATAAGCTGTATATGGAATTCGGAGGAAAGTTGTTCGACGACTACCACGCTTCCCGTGTTTTACCGGGTTTCGAGCCTGATTCCAAGGTTAAAATGCTATTGAGTCTGAAAGACGATGCAGAGATAGTTATTGCAATTAACGCAGACGCTATCGAAAAAAACAAGCGTCGCGGTGACCTTGGTATCACCTACGACCTTGATACCCTTCGCCTTATAGACGCTTTCAGGGGGATAGGGCTTTACGTTGGTAGTGTTGTTATCACCTTCTACACCGGTCAGCCATTAGCCATAGCTTTTGAAAAGCGCCTTAAAAATCTCGGTATAAAAGTGTACAGGCATTACCCTATACCTGATTATCCCGCAAATCTTCCTCTTATAACCAGCGAGGACGGCTTCGGCAAAAATGATTATATTGAAACCACCCGAAAGCTTATCGTTGTTACAGGTCCCGGTCCTTGTAGTGGTAAAATGGCAACCTGCCTTTCACAGCTTTATCACGAAAACAAACGCGGTATAAAAGCAGGTTATGCAAAATTTGAAACATTCCCGATTTGGAACATTCCGTTAAAGCACCCAGTAAACGTCGCTTACGAAGCAGCTACCGCTGACCTTAACGACGTTAATATGATTGACCCTTTCCATCTTGAAGCTTACGGTAAAACAGCTATTAATTATAACAGAGATATAGAGATTTTCCCTGTAGTTCGCGCTATGCTTGAAAAAATTCAAGGCGAATCGGTATACAAAAGCCCAACTGATATGGGAGTAAATATGGTCGGATGTGCTATATGCGACGACGAAGTTTGCAGACAAGCTGCTAATCAGGAAATTATACGCAGGTATTACTCAGCTCTTTGCTCTGTGCGTCAAGGAATGGGTGAACAGGGCGAGGTCGCTAAAATAGAGCTTTTGATGAATCAGGTCGGTATATCGGTAAGCGACAGAAAAGTTGTTTCCGCCGCCAATAATAAAGCTGAGCTAACCGGCAGTCCCGTTACGGCTATTCAGCTTGATAACGGTAAAATTATTACCGGCAGAACCTCATCACTGCTTGGTGCCTCCTCCTCATTGCTACTAAACGTGCTAAAAGAACTCGCCGGAATAGATGATGATATCAAGCTGCTGTCACCGACCATTATCGAGCCTATACAGGTTATGAAAACTACAGCGCTTGGAAACCACAATCCACGACTGCATACAGACGAAGTATTGGTTGCTTTGTCAATTTGCGCGGCAACCGACGAGAACGCTCAGAAAGCAATGTCACAGGTCAAAAATTTGCGAGGTCTCGAAGCACACTCTACCGTTATTCTATCCCGCGTTGATGAGCAGGTATTCAGAAAACTCGGCATTAATCTTACCTGTGAGCCTAAATACCAAACCAAAAAACTTTATCATGCATAATTGAGGTGAATTTAATGGAAACGAAATACGAAGCTTTATTTACTCCTTGGAAAATAGGAAACGTAGAAATAAAAAACAGAATTGTGCTTTGTCCAATGGGTGGAACTTCCCTTTTCGGCTGGATGGAGCATACGGGAAATCATTTCGATAAGGAGGCTGCAAAATTCTTTATTGAAAAAGCCAATAATAACGTAGGACTGATTATTCCCGGTATTGCGCCTATAAGAAGCACGTTTATGAATCAGTGGCTTTACCAGAACAAAAAAATGTTCAAGGAACTAAAAGAATTTATGGACGAAATTCATAAAACTGGCGCAAAACTATTCGTTCAAATCACTGCAGGTATGGGACGCTCCTGGGCTATTCCTACTCCCCTGGTTATGCTACATAATATGCCTGTAGTACGCGACTTAATTAAGCCTATCATTAACATTCAGGCTCAGTCTATGAGTCCCTCAGAGCTGCCTTCCCGTTGGTCTGATAAGGTTAAATGCAGAGCTATAACCGTTAAAGAAATCGAAGAAATTGTAGAAGCTTTCGCAAAAACTGCCAAGCTTTGTAAAGAAGCTGGTGTAGACGGCGTTGAGGTTCACGCTGTTCACGAGGGTTATCTCCTTGACCAGTTTACGTTAGAATACACAAACAAACGTACCGACAAATACGGTGGTTCTTTTGAAAACCGTTACCGCTTTGCTACGGATATTGTAAAGGCAATTAAAGCCTCTTGCGGTGAGGACTTCCCTGTTTCTCTCAGATACTCCGTTGAATCCAAGGTGAAAGACTTTTGTGTTGGCGCCGTACCTGGCGAAGAGTACACCGAAATCGGAAGAAATATGGAAGAAAGCGAAAAGGCCGCTAAATATTTACAGGACGCAGGATACGATATGCTCAACTGCGACAACGGTACCTACGATTCTTGGTATTGGGCGCATCCGCCAATGTATATGCCTCAGAACTGCAACCTTGACGACGTTGCTCACATTAAAAAATTCGTTGATATACCCGTTGTATGCGCCGGTCGTATGGAAGCTGACGTTGGTGCAAAAGCTATTGCTGAGGGCAAAATCGACGGTCTTGGTGTGGCAAGACAGTTTCTTGCCGATTCTAAGTGGGTAACGAAGCTAATTGAAGAACGCGAAGAGGATATCCGTCCCTGTATTTGCTGTCATAACGCTTGTTTCAATATGGCGCACTACAAAGGCGTTGCAAACGCTCAGTCTATTTACGACGCAAGTCATATAGCACGTTGCGCACTCGACCCCACCGTTATGCAGTCGGATAAATACTTCTTAAAACCCGCTAAAGAGCAAAAGAAAATTGCAGTTATCGGCGGCGGTATCGGCGGTATGGAAGCAGCTATAGTTTGCGCTAAGCGTGGTCACAGTGTAGAGCTTTATGAAAAAACCGATAAATTAGGTGGCGTATTCATTGCCGCAGCAGCTCCATCTTACAAAGAGAAAGATAAGGCTCTAATTTTATGGTACAATCGTGAGATCTCTAAATATCCTTCCATCAACGTTAATCTTAACAGTGAAATCAAAGATATAAGCTCTCTCAACGCCGATGAAATTATTATTGCGACGGGTTCAACTCCCAACAAGCTTAATATTAAAGGAGCCGAAAAGTGTATTGAAGCAATTGACTTCCTGCTTGATATGGATAAGGTTGGCGAAAATGTTGTTGTTATCGGCGGCGGACTTACAGGATGCGAAATCGCCTACGAACTGTATTTGCAAGGCAAAAAGCCTGTAATTGTAGAAATGAAAAACGATTTGATTGTTTCGGATAAAATCTGTCTTGCTAACACAAGCTTTTTGCGTGATTTCTTTAATGCAAATAAGGTTCCTGTTTATCTGGAAGCAAAAACCACTGAAATTTGTGACGATGGCGTAATTATTTTAAACAAAAACGGTGAAACGGTAAAAATTCCCGCAGACAGTGTTATTACTTCCGTTGGATACAGACCCGCGCCGATTGCAAAAAAACAGCGCAACGTTCATATTATCGGCGATGCTTCTAAAGTTGGAAGTCTCCGAACTGTTATTTGGGAAGCGTGGGACGTTGCAACAAAATTATAAAACATAAATCACACCCAACACATTTGGGTGTGATTTTTTATCAGTCAAACTGTGAATTATAAAGCTTACAGTAAAAACCGCCAAGTTTAATAAGTTCATTGTGATTACCGTGTTCAATAATTTTTCCGCCGTCAATAACCAAAATATTGTCGGCGTTTTTTATGGTGGAAAGACGATGGGCTATTACAAAACAGGTTCTGTCCTTCATAAGAGATTCAAGAGCTTCCTGAATTTTAATCTCGGTACGCGAATCAACGTTGGAGGTGGCCTCATCCAGAATCAGCATAGGTGCTGATGAAAGCATTGCTCTGGCTATAGTTATAAGTTGTTTTTGTCCTTTAGAAATATTTATGCCGTCATCAGAAAGTATAGTATTATATCCATCAGGCAAATGCTCGATATAATTATGAATTCTCGCCGCCTTTGCGACGCGAACAACCTCGTCGAAGGTGGCGTTTTCCTTACCGTAGGCTATGTTTTCAAAAACGGTACCATGGAATAACCACGTATCCTGCAAAACCATGGTATAGGATTTTCTCAGCTCTTCCCTTTTGACCTCATAAATATTTTTGCCATCAACTGTTACTATACCATCTGATATGTCATAAAAACGCATTAAAAGATTGATTACCGTAGTTTTACCAGCCCCCGTAGGACCAACTATAGCTACAGTTTCACCGGGTTTTGCGTTAAATGAAATACCGTGTAAAATTTCTATGTTCTTATCATAACCGAATTTTACATTGCTAAGCTGTACATCGCCATTAACACTACCCATTGATAATGCATCTGAAATATCCTCAGGTTCAGCAGGTTCATCAATTATTCTGAAAATTCGCTCAGCCGCCGAGAAAGCTGACTGAAATTCGTGTAGAATATTTGCAAATTCGTTAATTGGCCCCGCAAACTTTCTTGAATACTGTACAAACTGAGCTACACCGCCAAGAGAAATAAAGAACAGAGAACCGTTCTTAATAACACCCGAAGAAGAATACATATAAAGTATACCGCCAAGTATCATAACGAGAGAAATAGAGAGATTATTAATAAAATTAACAGACGGGCCCATAGCAGCCGCATAATATTCTGCTTTGTAGTAAGCATTCATCGCATCGTCGTTTCGGCTATCAAATCTGTTGGATATTTCTTTTTCTTGATGATACGCCTGTATGGTTCTGCACCCCGACAGCATTTCTTCAGCGTATCCGTTAAGCTCTCCTAATTTTTGTGAACGTAATTTAAACATCGGACGAACCTTATTAGAACGGTAACGTGTAAAAAGAATAGAAACAGGTACCGTAATAACAAAAATAATAATCATAGGTTTTGAAATATTCCACATAAAAATCAGTGAACCCACAACCGTATATATACTGGTCATCACCTGCACCAAATCGTGCGATAGCGATGAATTAACCGTATCAATATCATAGGAAATTCTGCTGATTATATCTCCGGTTGCCGTAGTATCAAAATAGCTCACAGGAAGAGTAGTTAGTTTTTCAAACAGTTGTTTTCTCATTCTGTAAACAACCTTCTGGCTGATATTAATCATTACTAAGGAGAGCAAATAAGAAAGAATTGCAGAAAAAACGTAACATACAATCATAGCAACGACGTTTGTACCTACTTCTGCTAAATCTACTCCTGTTGGCAGAGCAATAGCATCAATCGCTCTGCCGGAATATTTGGGACCGAGAAGCGCCAACTGATTGGAAAGAAGCGTCATTACAACAGCAATAATAAAAAGTGGCCACGACATAAGAACGTATTTCAATAAGCGTACTAAAATTCCAAGCTTAAACTTTTCTTTATTCAACAAAGGCGCCTCCCATCTGAGAATCATTTATTTCCCTGTATTCTTTGCAGTTTTCAAGCAACTGACTGTGAGTGCCCATGCCTATAATCTTACCTTCATCAAGAACGATTATTAAATCGCAATCCTTAACAGCGCTGACACGCTGAGCTACGTTGACTGTAACGGTTGACTTCAGATTTTCTCTCAGAGCGTTTCTCAATGCCGCTTCGGTCTTATAATCAAGAGCAGAAGAACTGTCATCAAGAACAAGAATCGCAGGATTTTGAGCCAATGCTCTTGCGATAAGAATTCGTTGCTTTTGTCCACCGGAGACATTTGTGCCTTTTTGAGATAATATACGGTTATAACCATCATTAAATTGACGTATAAAACCGTCGGCTTGTGCTATCTTTGCGGAATTGTAAATATCGTTGTCAGATATATCTCTGCCAAAACGAATATTTTCCATAATGGTGCCGTTATAAAGAAAATCATTCTGCATAACAGTACCAAAATAACCGTACAGCTTTTCCCTATCTATAGTCCTGATGTTCTCGCCGTTAATATATATATTTCCGTTATCAACGTCGTAAAAACGCAATAAGAGCTTAACAATAGTAGATTTACCGCTACCGGTCGCACCTATAATACCTAACGATTCACCGTTTTTTATAGAAAAGCTAATATCTGTCAAGTCGTTTTTCTTACCGTTATAAGAGAAACTGACCTGTGAAAACTCAATAAAATTGCCGTTAATTTTATCAGGATATGCAGATTTATCACACTCAACAAGAGTATCCTCGCATAACAAAACCTCTTCAATGCGATTAGCAGACGCCATACATTTACTTGCCATTGTGAACATTCTGGACATTACCATCATAGACATAGAAATCTGAGTAAAATACTGCATAAAAGCAATAACCGTTTCAGGAGAAGACAAGCCGTCAGTTACTCTTGAAACGCTAAGAGCAATAACAGCAACAATACCCATATTCATAAAAAGATTCATTATAGGATGAACGCTTCCCATAACAATTCCGGCAGTCTTTTCCTTTTTTACAAGGGCTTTATTAACCTTGTCATAACGGGTATGTTCGTACTTGTCTTTAGACAAAGCCTTTATCACTCTGATACCTTGCGTATCCTCTCTTACAACTCTGACCATTGAATCAACAGCACTTTGTACTTTAGCGTATAAAGGAATACCGTTTCGCGAAACAAGATACACGCAAAGAAATAAAACGGGCATAGAAATCAGCATAACCATAGATAAATACGAATCCATAAACATGGTAATGGTAACACCGCCAATAAGCATTATCGGCGCTCTCACACCCATTCTTTGCATCATACCCACGAAATGATGAATATTATATGTATCGTTAGTAATTCTGGATTCGAGGGAGGCTATGGTAAAAATATCGGTCTGCTTAGCAGAAAGATGCAGCGTTTTGACAAAAAGTCTATGCCGTATTTGCTGGGCATAATCACGCGACATTGATGCTGCCATTCTGTTTGCTATTATATTGCAGATACAGGCAACAGCGGCGCATATAAGCATAAGCAAACCCCAGTAAATAATATCTGCAACACTTCTGTTTTTAATTACATTCTCTAAAATATGCGATAAAATATAAGGAATAAAGAGTTCTACAACAGTACCCGTAACTTTAATAATAAGGCCACACAACATTCTGAAATAATATGGCTTTAAGTATTTAATCAAAGTTTTCATCAATACACCTCACTTATACGATATTATTATTTTAAATTATATAAAAACAAAAGTCAATAAGTCAAAAAAGTCTTGACAAAAATATTAATAAACAGTATAATTAACTGCGTTAAATGCGGATGTGGCGGAATTGGCAGACGCGCTAGATTCAGGTATTCATTCTAAGAGTGAAAAATACTGGGTTTTAGGTACAGCTACGGAGGTGTTACCTCTCCGTCAGTAAAAAAGGTAAACCTATATGCACTCTTGGTGGAATTGGCAGACACGCCAGATTCAGGTTCTGGTGCTAGCAATAGCATGGGGGTTCAAGTCCCCCAGAGTGCACCACAAGCCTTGTAGACTATTACAGTTTACAAGGCTTAATTTTTTCCATAATAAAGGCTTAGATTTCATTCGTAGGATTTCAAAACTCATTTTGAGTAGTCCGACGAGTGAAATTTTTTTGTGAAAGGAAGTAATTTATTATGGCAAAAATCAAAATGCAACCCTTAGACGCTGAAACAGTAACCTTAGAAGAATGCTTTGCCGACTATATGGCAAAATGCAGAGCTAGAAACCTATCCGACAAGACGCTTGAAATCTACGAGGTAAGATTCTCAGTATTTCAAAAGTACTTGGGCGGCAAGGAACTAAAACCGTCTGAGATTGACCAAAACGTTATTGACGGCTTTATCCTCTACCTACAAAAGAGAGGGTGTAACGATATAACCGTCCAATCCTACATAAGGGATATAAGAGCATTTTTCTACTACCTTATGAATAACGGCTTTACTCCCGAATACAAAATCAAACTGCCTAAGGCTGATAAGAAAATCAAGGAAACCTATACTGATGAAGAACTGAAAAAGCTGCTTAAAAAACCTAACCTCAAACGCTGTGAGTTCAACGAATATAAAACGTGGGTATTCTCCAATTACTTACTTGCTACTGGCAACCGTATATCAACCGTTTTGAATCTTCAAATTAGGGACTTGGATTTTGACAATAACGTTATCCAGCTTAACAAAATGAAGAACCGTAAGGCTCAAATAGTCCCTATGGCTTCATCATTAGCGGTAATACTGAAAGAATACCTTACCTACCGCAAGGGAGAGCTTGACGATTATGTTTTCTGTAATTCCTACGGTGGACAAGGGGAAATCCGTTCCTATCAAGAAATGTTGGCTAAGTATAACAAGGCTAGAGGGGTAAGCAAAACCTCAGCCCACCTCTACCGTCATACTTTCGCTAAACGTTGGATTCTCAACGGTGGGGACATCTTTAGACTTCAAAAACTGCTCGGTCATAGTGATTTAACTGTGGTTAAAGAGTACGTTAATATGTTCAGTAGTGATTTGTCTAAGGATTATAGTGATTATAACCCTCTCGACACCTTAGGAACTGTAAGAAATCAAGCAAAAGTAGGCTTTAATAACTGAGGGGGGTTAGCTGTGAAAGAGTATAAAAACAAGGATTCTCCCGATATAGGCTACATCGTAGCCGTATATATTGCTATGAGTGGAGAACAAGCAATTAGGCAAGGCTGTCGGCAATGCCTATCCCCTCAGTTCCCCGATAGTAAACGTGTTTATGGTCTACTGAGGGAAATAGACGGTAATTTATGTATTTCTAAGAGTATCGGCTGGAAAACGGTTATATGCTTAGAAAAGCGGAAATTTGACACCGTTTTGCGTTTTCTCTATCCGTCAGGCATTCCTAAGGGGTGGAACTATAAAGCACTCCTAAGGCTGATAGACGGTAGGCTAGTATGGATAATAGGCTTTGATAACTGAGTATCAGCCTATAAGGTGTAACGGCGATACGGCGATAAAATCTTGAAAGTTATAGATTTTTTACCGCTAGGAATAATCTAATACATATACGTTGACTCCGCTACGCTCCGTCAACTGTATATGTATTAAAAGGTTGAGGGGACTTCGCTTACGCTCGTCCCCAAAATATAAGTATTTTACTGTAACGGATATACGGAGATACTTTTTGAACTTTAATCAATTTTTATAGGGAAAGAGTATAACGGTTGGGGTGATTTTTCGGCAACGTCCGAAAAATTATCCCTAGTATTAGACTCTTGAAAGAAAGGTAATAAGATATGACTACTCTTGAAAATTTATATTATGGGAATATTCAGCCTAATGAAAGGACAGCTAGGAATATTGATAGATTGAGAAATCTTGAAAGGTTATCCAGTAGGAATGAGGAAGAATTAGAATCTACCCTAACGGATAAGCAAAAAGAAACCTTTGAAAAGTATAAAGATTGTAACCGTGAGCTGTTAGGGGTTACTGAGGTTAACGCTTTTGTAGAGGGTTTTACCCTTGCTATGAAAATTATGGTAGAAGTAGGTAACGTTGATTATGATACAGACGAAAATTACATATAAAAAATGTGGGAGCATTTTGCTAGGCTTTGCCTATGCAAAATACTCCCTAGTTGCTATGGCGTAAGCCATAGTCAACATTCTCCTTTGAGCGTATGAGATTATTTGTTTATAGAAAAATTATGTTTTTTGAAAAGTTACCGCCGTACCGCCGTTGGATATGTTTTAAGGCTGATTATACGGATTGTCGATTTCTTCAAGGTCTATCAAGTATCTTGACAGCTTAACCAAATCTCGACCGTCAATACTACCATCACCGTTTACGTCTGCCCCTTGGTTGATTTCCGTTTCCAAATCCACCAAATAACGAGCAAGCATAACAACGTCAGACCCAGTGATAAGTAAATCACCGTCGGAATCCCCTCGGATGCTGAGAAAGGTAGTGACAGAACCCTGTCGCACCTCCACTTCTACAAGTTCACCGTTTTCGTCGCAAATGTTCTTTGCTTCATAGTCTACGGTAACAGCGTGTTTGCCGACAGGTGCGTCTTCAAGTACCCTCAGTGAAATAGTGAAAAGAATCTCACTAATACTTGTTGTATAATTCTCAGTATTATACCATATAAATTTTGGGTTTTCGGTATCCTCGTTGTAAAGGAAAGTACCGCTTTCTATATTGCAGTTTACACCGACAATTTCAAAAATCGAATGGTCGAAAGACGGAGAGAAAACCATACAAGCATAGCTTTGAGGCTCATTAGCATATACTTCAAGCTCTACCATATCACCGACTTTACATTCTCTTTCCATTACGATTAGTGTAGGGGTTGCCGCTGACGCTGATATACCCATAGAGAGCATACACGTTGTTACAAGGCATACCGCCATAATAAGGGATAAGATTTTTTTCTTCATAGCTTATGTATTCCTTTCAGTTCTTTTTTGTTTTCCATAAACAAATTTATCATCTCATATACGGCGGCAGCTTCTCGGTCTGATAGCTCTGATATATCAACATACCGTTTCCCCTCAATACAAAGTAGATAATCGGTAGTTACCCCATATAGGAGAGCTAACCTAATTAAAATGTCATAGGACGGTTGACGTATATCAGTTTCATAAGCACTTATAACGGCTCTTGTAACTCCAACGTATTGAGCCACTTGTGCTTGTGTAAGATTTTTACTTGTGCGAAGTTCCTTAAGGCGAACAGATAAGCAGATAACCATAATAAATCACCTCTATAAATAATGATAACAAAATCAGCGTTTCTCATTGAAACATAGAGGTTTTTTATAGTTGCTTTTGACATATTCTTAAAAAGCGGTTGCAAAACCAGTACAAAATTGTTGCTGATAGTTGCTTTATTCACGATTTTTTGGTATAATGTAACGTGAAAAGTTGTATGTATCGGCGGTAACGATATAACTTGTCCCCAAGGAGGTATAAAATCTATGACTACAAATCACCCTATCTCAATAAGAATACTCAGTTTGTTTACTATAATTATACTATTGTTCGGTCTTGTTGGCTGTAATTCTAATGTTAATAATAGTCAAGACGGTGGCGAAAATACGAATAATGGAGTAAACAGCACTACATCAGCGGATAACGAAAATGCTTCAAGCTATAAGTGGTGGGAAGAATCCAGTACGTTATTTACTTGTGAGGACGAGAACGGCACAAGAAATTTACACGTATTTGTAGCTTATTCTACTGACGGAACTTCTATAACCTTTTCCTGCTCTGGAGACGGTTACGATTGGTCTATGTTTACAACTCATAATACTGAGGTTGAATACCTAGAGAAGAACGGCGAAAAATTGTATTCCTATACTGGCTCTATATATGACGTTTACGAGGACGGAAAAGTTGTAGCTAGTGGAATTGAACCTAGCGACAATATCAACGTTATATATAATGCGACAACAAAGACGATTACTGTAACTTCATTACTTGAACTTATGAACGGCGAGAGTCCCTATCCAGTTATGTGTTCGGGAACTTATTCCCCCTCTTGATAGACATCCTCTCCGCTGTCCCTTTTGTTCTCAGCGTTGTTTTTAAGGCTTACCCCACCTTATCGTATGAAAAAGGTAAAACGTGCGGAAAACACCTTAAAATTGCTTTTAAGCTGATACCGAAAACAAAACCGTTACTGATTGTAAAAATCGGTAGCGGTTATTTTTTGCCTATATAAGTTTCTAAACCAATACAAAAAGGTTGCTGATAGTTGCATTATTCACAATTTTATGGTATAATTTTCATAACGAAGTACATAATGGGGCAAATATTATGAAAATTATACCTAAGTTGGTGGAAAAGCCAAGAACCAATCTAAAAATAGAGCCATTTAATGCCGACCGAAAAGAATATACTGGTAAAGGAATGACAAGAGAATCCCTATGTGCAAAATGGGATAATTCGGCTAATAAGCAAGAAAAGATTGTCGCAATAGGAATTAACCCTAGCACGGCTCATAACGGAAAATCTGATACCACTATAACTAAGTTGTGTAGATTTCTTGATATGCACGGCTTTAATAATTTATCTATGCTTAACCTATACGAGGATGTATCATCTACTCAGTTGAAAGGCGAGAAAATAGAAACTGATTTTAGCACAAAAAGAGCAATATTTAATGAGGCTGATATTATACTGATAGTTTGGGGATTTGATGATAAAAAAGACCTAAAAGAATTAAAGGTTAACGCTAACGAGGTATTAACCGACTATTCGGATAAGTTATACTGCATAAAAAACAGTAATGGTAAGTCCCCAGCCCACCCTAGCAGAATGCACTATGATTGGGATATAGTTCCTTATGTTGTAAATGCAGTATAATTTGGAGGTATGAAAGTATGAGCGTAAAGAATGCGGATAAACACTTGGTATACCACCGTAATATGTATGGTGCGTCTTGTGAAGTTGCAAGTGGAAATAATGAGGACGATTTCAAAATCTATTGCCATAAAGAACACAAAATATGTGTACCGAAAAAGTGTGATAAATGCAAGTATTTCGGCGGTAGTGAAATGGGAACTGGTATATGCTGTGTTTGGGAAGAAGCTTATGAAGATATAAGCGGTGATGAGCATATCGTTCAGCACGATGAGGTATATATGGAGTTCCAAAGAGTAGAAAACCCCGATATATACAAGAAAATGTTAAAAATGGTTGAGGACGGAGATATAGACTTGTGTAAAGTGTGGCAAGGCTTAGATTAACCAGTAAAATATACATATTAACCGTTACTGATTGTAAAAATCGGTAGCGGTTATTTTTATTGTTGCAAAAAACATCTTGATAGCAACCAATAGAAACGCTTTTTGTGGTATTCTTTTAGAAAGCATCATAGCTTTGAAAGGAGAAAATAAAATGGCTGAGAACAATAAGAAAAAGGTTGCTTACCGTATAGCAAATTTTGACGATTCTATTGTCTATAAGCTGAGTAAAGCAAAAACTGTAACTATAAGCAAAAACGCTTGGGAAGTGAGCGAAAACCACTTGAATTTGTTTGCCGAAAGACCTATGGAATTACCTCAGGTTGAGCCTATAAAAAGTGATAACGGCTTGGATAGACTAGACAAATACCTAAATATATCGGAGGACGAAAAGCTACTGCTAAAGGTGTATTTGGTTTGTTGTTTCAATCCGTCTATATATCTTCCTACTATATGTATAAAGGGAGAGCTAGGAAGCGGAAAAACGGTATTAGCCAGTATGCTTAAAGAACTTATAGACCCCTCAGTAGATAAATTACATTCAGTAAACGGTTTTACTCCTAGTGATTTGATAGTGCTTTTGAGTAATAGCTATTTTGAAATATTTGATAACGTTTACAAGTTATCCCCCAAAAGAAAAGAAATGTTTTTGTTGGCTATAACAAGAGCTTTTTCTAACCGTGAAAAATATAGAAATAATGAATCTATGCGTTATGATACTAGGCTTTGTTTTACTGGTAATCCCCAGTTCCTTGAATATGCTGATATATCAGCAAGAACGCTATCATTCACAATGAAACCGTTAAACGAAAACCGTGTAGAAAATAGCACGTTGTATAACAATTTCAATGCGGATCTATCTTTCATTCTAGGCGGTATATTTGACCTATTGGCTACGGCTCTTGATATTCAGCAGTATATTAAACTTGAAAATCCTATTCGTCTAGCTGATTTTCATAAATTCGGTTATGCCGTAGCTGAGGCTATGGGAGGGTACGGAGATAAGTTTACCGATATACTGAAAAATCATATAGAAGCACATACAAAAGACTTGATTTAAGGCTGAATGCAGGAAACAGCAAAAAATCTACCTCTTGCACAAAAAACTCAAACGGCACTACCGATTGTTTAGTCGATAGTGCCAATTTTTTTGACTTTTAAGCTCTTTTTCGTTGCGGATTTGTTTCTTACAGTTGCAAAAGTTGAGGTTTTTTCAAGATTTTCTTGTAAAAATGCCTTATGGGTTTTCAGCTTTTCCCTTTATTTATATTGCAGACGTTCAAAAGGTACTTGCACGGCTGACATTATAATTATTTTAGGAGGTAATCAAAATGGCTACAAAAAGCAAAAAGCCCACTAAGGGCAAGAAAACCAATCAAGAAGATATCCTACTTGATATGATGAAAGGCTATCCGCTGTTAAGGACGGATACGGATATCTTTGCGAAAGTTACACGAAACGGAAAGACTTGTAACCTATCACTAAATAGCGAGGAATTTTCATTCTTCATAAAGAGTGAGTTTAAGGAACTTACAGGCTCATTTCCCATCAGTACAACTATGAAAGATTGTATTGACTATATCAAAAACCTTGCCTATAACAGCGAGGTTACGGAAGCAAAATACCGTATAGCACCTTATGAAGATTCAATCATTTATGACCTATGCAACGGTAAGTGTGTAAAGGTAAGTAAAAACGGTTGGAGCGTTGAGCCTAACAATTATCCTATCTTTATACAAAGCAAAGACCAGTTACCGCAAGTTACACCGATTCGTAGTGAGAGAGGGTGGGAACGTCTATATAAGTACCTTAATGTATCAGTGGAAGAAAAGCTGTTGCTTACGGTATATATAGCAACTTGTTTTAACCCCAATATTGTCTATCCGTCTATCAGTATTAACGGAACTAACGGCTCTGGAAAAAGCACACTATCGAAGATTGTAAAAAAGATAATTGACCCCTCAATAAGTGAACTTGAAACAATACCCGATTCCCTTAATAATTTGAGGGTAAGGCTCAATAATAGCTACTATACGGCTTTTGATAACTTATCTAAGCTATCAGCAAAACAAAGTGATTTTCTTTGTAGTGTAATAACTGGTGTAAGCTGGACGGATAGACAATACTACACTAATAAGAATATTGATTGTTCCCACCTAAAAAGCAGTATGTGTCTTAACGGTATTTCAAATTTTGTCTTTCGTGCTGACCTTGCGGAACGTATTTTGTTCTTTACCACTAAACTTATCAGGGAAAGCAATAGACTTGGGGATAATGAAATATGGGATTCGTTCAATGAGGATTTACCGTATATACTCGGCGGTATCTTTGACTTGCTTTCCTCAGCTCTTAGAATGTTGCCTACGGTAAAAATCGATAAGCCTGTAAGATTAGCCGATTTTCATAGATTCGGTTATGCCGTAGCTGAAGCTATGGGAAATAGGGGTAAGGAATTTGACGAGGTGTTGAAGTCTAATAAAGACAGACAAATGGAGATAACTTGCGAAAACGCTATGTTGATTCGTTTGCTTATAGACTTCCTTAAGGAAAATGACGGTGAATGGTGTAGCACTATGACATTTTTATATAAGGCATTGAGGGATTTTCTGACCGAAAGTGATGATGATATTTACCCTAAAGATGCATTCCCTAAGGCTGCCAACCATTTTAGTGCTGAATTAAAAAAGTATGAATCAGCATTATCCAGTAAGGGAGTAACCATATTTATTAAAAAGAACTCGGACGGTAATAGTGAAGTAAGCATTACTACTGATTGGGTAATTAGAAAGGCTATCAAGTTGGGACGTGAGCCTATCGTCTTTGATATAGACGAAAACCGCAAGATTCTTGCTCAGCTTATTGACGAGTCCACCGCTGATGATACGGATAGTTAAATTTTAAAATTAACCCCTTTAACCATTAAAAGTGTTTAAGAAACACAAGGCTACCATTAAATACGGCTTAAACTGACTTAAAAACCGTTAAAAATGGTAGCCTTTATTTGTGGGCTGAGTATTAAATTTGATACCCGATAAAAAACTTTTACTCACCTTTTGTTGTTCCTTACAGCGTTTTTATAGTGCAATCGTAAACTTTTAAAAAAACTTTTGGGAAACCACTTTACTTTTCGTAAGACTTTAGATATAATTACTATGAAATGAGGCAAAACGTTCTTGGTGGAATGCGAATAAGACTTTCCTCAGGAATCGTGAAGTCTTACGAGTGAAAAAGCGTAATAGTCTTACGCAGGGTTACATTATAGGTACACAATTTTTCGGATAAGTGGTAGGATAGAACACTCGTAAAATTCAGGTTTTTACACCATTTTTGACGAGTTCCCGAACCGCCGAAATATCCCGAAAAGACTGGCATTCTCAGCAGAAAAGCGGTGTGCGGTTGGCACGTAAGATTCAGGTTCTAATGGTCGCAAGGCTGTGCAGGTTCAAGTCCTGTTACCCGCACCATCATCTCTCAAACCCAGTGTTTATGCGGGTTTGAGAGATTTTCTTTGTCCGAAAAGCCCTAAAAATCCAAGTGCTTATAATGTCAAAATCAAGGCGAATTACCCCAAAATCCGTTAGAAATCTGTTAGAAGTCAAATATGCGTTTTTATATATTTTAGTAAATTGCAAACAAAACAAAAATATGGTAAAATATTAATGATAAGTTTGAAAATTGAGGTAAACTAATGAAAAAACCTGACCGTCTTGTAGGATATCTGAAATTAAATGATTCTGAACGCGCCTTTGAATTCAATGATGATTTCACTTTATCTTTATATCCTCCGACTACAAAAGACTATGATATTCACAGTATTTTTGAAGGTGTTACCGGATTTAACCATAAAGAGCATAAATGGATTGAAAATTTAAAATTAACTGGCGTTACATCGTCTGGCAGTAATATTATCTTTAACGTTCAAGACCTTCCGTCTAATTATAACGGTTTTAAAGTATATAATGTACATTGGTATTTTTGTTATTATAATACCTTGAATGAGAAGAGCATAGAGGGTTTTCGGATAAAGGACCCTGAAATTGATCTGTTTTATCCTCCACAAAGAGCTTTGAAAACTAAAATTGATTTTTCTGAAGAGAATCATAAAATAAAAGGTATGCAAGTATCATCTAATGATAATAACAATTTTAGTTATTGTGGAAAATATCGATTGATTAAAGGCGTTGATGCAAATATAGAATTTTCTGCGTTCGCAACTATTCATACAGATACTGCTGTTAACCCAATTGATGCTAATAGCATAATGACAACCTGGTTTTCAACCCCGATTGATTTGGATGTGCTTATAACCGCTTATTACAATGCCATTCGCTTCTTCGAATATGTTACATACAGAAATAATATAACCTTTGAATCAATAGATATCTTTTTTAATAATGAAGACGGTCTTCGACAGTGTGACGGAATGCTCGTATTCCCCAGTAAAAAAGATACTGAAACAGACAAGAATGTCAAAAAGCGAATTATAGGATATGACCTCCTTTTAAATAAAACAGCTAAAATTTTTACTTTAATAAATAAAAACAAGATAGGCTTTGGTCATATATGCAAATCTATTGAGGACAGAAGACATTATCCTGTAAGCAGAACTATTATGATTCTGACCGAGTTTGAACGTGAATACCGTAATATTTATGATACAGATTATAATAGATCAGAAGAGTATATTGATGTAAAGAATAATGTAGTTGATTTAATAAATCAATATTCACAGGTGCAGCACGGGAAACGTAGACAGTATGCCAAACAATTAAGCCGTTATGTCAATGACCGTGATAATAGTTTTGAAACTAATGTGAAATATTCTTTAAATGATTGTGCTGATATTATGGATATATTCGTTAAACGCAAATACAAAGGAAATTATAAAACGGCAATAGATGGCATCGCTAATAGAATTGGTGAATTGCGCAACGGAATTGCACACAGCCGTTTGGACCTAAAATTCAAACCTATTTCTTTGGCGGACATTAAAATTATAGAAGAATTAACATATGCAATTCGCCTTAAAAAAATAGGAGTTAAAAACCATGAATGCCAAAAAGCCATTAATGCGTTATTTGGCGAGCAATTTGCATTATAAATTTAATATGCATTTTTATGTATAAGGACGGGATTTACCCGTCCTTTGTCTTTTCTTCAAGACTCAAGTTCTCTGCAATCTTATTAGCAGACTTGACCTTGGCTCCATACTCCAAATGGCTATAAATATTTGCCGTTGTGCTAAAATCCGAGTGGCCTAACCAGTCTTGGATTTCTTTTAAGGATACACCGTTGGCAAGTAATAGCGAAGCACAAGAGTGTCGCAAATCGTGATACCGAATATGCTTTAAGTTATTTCTTTTGAGCACGGTCTGTAAATGCTGCGACAAATAATCCGGTCTTAAAAGATTCCCCATATCGTCCACGCACACATAATCAAGAAACTCCTTGTTATATGCATTACGACATTTCCTTCTGTTGCTCTCTTGTTGCTTTTTCGTTTTCAGCAACAGTTTTTCAACATCGGGTATTAGGGGTAACGTTCTAAGACTTGTCTTATTTTTCGTAGTATCTTTGCGAACAATTACATCCTTGCCGTCAACAGATATTCGGCACACGGTATGCTTAATACACAAGGTTTTCTGCTCAAAATCAATCGCACTCCATTTGAGCCCTAAGGCCTCACTTCTTCGAAGCCCATAGAACGCCGAGAGTATAACGGGAACTTCAAGCAAATCACCCTTTACTGCTTCAAAAAGCTCCTGAAGCTCCTCACGGTTATAATGCTCGGCAATAAACTTTTGTCGCTTAGGTGTTTCGATTTTTACTGCGGGGTTTACTAATATGTAATCCATCTTAACCGCATAATCGAGTGCCTTGCGAATGACCGCATGATGCTTTGCAACCGAGTTCCATTTTGTACCCTTAGAAAGCATTGTGTTGTAGTACTCTTGAATATCCACTGTCCTTATTTTTTGCAGTGTAATATTCTTTTCATCAAAATAGGGGTTGATTCTCTTTTCAATGAAATACTGATAGCTACCGTAGGTGGTAATCAAAACGGTGGGTTTAATCATTGTAAGCCAGTTTGACATAAACTGTGAGAACGGCATATCGGGTATTTGAGTTTCTTCACGTTCAAGTGTCATCTCCAACTCGTCAATGCGCTCTTTCAAAAGTTCCTGAGCTTTGCGCTTGTTTCCTTTGGCTGTAAGCCCTGTGCTTTGCCACTTTTGCTTTCGCTTACCGTCTTTATCGGTGTAGCTGATAACGGTATGCAAATAGCCACCTTTTTCCTGTACGGATCCTTTTACCATTTTTTATTCCTTTCACACACTTTAACAATTCGAACTTCTCCTTCATAAAGCCGCATTAAATAGATTTACGGCTATTTTAAAGCATGTATGCCGCCTGAAAACAGGCGGTGCAGCTTACGCAGATACTTCTTGCGAAGCATTTAAAACATAAGCCACAATTGAACGCTTAGTGATTAAAAATCCTTTAGCGTTATGTTCGAGCTTATCGAGTTTGCCTTGCTTTAAGAGTTTATAAATTTGTTTTCTGCCGGTATTAAGCATTATGGATGCTTCCTTAACCGAAACAATATCT
Organism: Acutalibacteraceae bacterium; assembly: GCA_036307305.1. GTDB lineage: Bacteria > Bacillota > Clostridia > Oscillospirales > Acutalibacteraceae > SIG607. Next base: position 329,621 of record JAXJXV010000014.1, on the reverse strand, counting down.
TTATACTCGGTAAACATAGTCTGATAAGCCTCGTTATAACTGGAAAAGCAAAGGGACATTAAACTACGCTCCTTTCCTCGTCCTTAGTTTCCCAACACAGTATGCGGCGTGTGTGAGAGCCGCATACCGTGACGGAAAACCTGCTTTTTCATCTGTTATCTTTCAATGCGAGTGTGATTCGCAAGATATTCGTCTAATTTTTGTCTTTTGATTAACCGCTTTGCACCAATCCATAACACAAAATCGCAATCTTCTGCGTTACAAAGATTACGCATCGTGTTTTTACCGATGCCGGAATAAGCGGCGGCTTCATCGAGTGTTAAATTACTCTTCTGCCAAATGGGAACGCTAATATCTTTCATGGACACTTTACCTCCTATATTATTTGCCTCCATTTCCGCCGGAGGTAGGCATAGAAACTCTAAACATAAAAATTCTCCTTACAGGCGGTGACGGGTGCCACCGCCGTTACATTCTTCCTTTGATTGTCCCTATATATCAATCCTACGGATTTTCGTCAGCAGGATATTGTCGTCAATTTGAAAAATTCCTTCATCATTTTAATTAATAGCTTACTTTTTCTTCGGCTTATCAGCCAAGTAAATTCTTGTTACCTCGGTCCTGTGGTGACCCAAGTTCTCGCTTACAATCTTTCGGGCTTTCTTTGGTCTCTCTTCCAACGCTTCGGCATAGGTTCTCTGTGCATAGGTGTGTCTGAGTCCGTGCCATGAGATTGTCTCAGTTCTTTTCTTTTTACCGTCTTCGTATAAATCTTCACGGTTTTCTACTATGAAGTTTTTTCGGTTATAACTCATCCAGTTCTGCAAAGAACGCTTTTCACGCTTGACTCCGTCTTTTTCGCTTGCGGAGATTAAGTAATCCCTCGGATATCGGTCCGAGCATCGTGCATAATCCAAATATTTAGTAATAATACTGCGTTGCTTTGCGCTTAAATCAATAGCCCTTGTCTGACCGCCTTTGCCTTTTATGACAAGTTGTCCGGTCTTTAATGCGGACATAAGGTATTCAACTCTCAGCGTGCAAATCTCTTCAAGCCTTAAACCAAATTCAATGGCAAAGTCTATGCCAATGACCGCGTCCTGTCGGCCTTTTTCAATAGCTACCTGTCGTATACGGGCAATTTCTTTATCTAATAGCGAATGGTCTTTAACGCCTGTTGCACGTTTAGGCAGTGATAGCTTATCATTTTTAGAAAGTCTATTTTTACTGCCTGATTTTCTATGGAAATACCGTATGCCCGACAGATCGGATTGAATAGTTGCGGCAGAGTTGTTCTCTTTCAGATGCTCAACATAGGCTTTGAAGTGTCGATCTTCCACATTCTTAAAGTTTTGCAGACGATAATTATCGGCTAAAAACTTGCAGAACCTTTTAGTTGCTTCAAAGTACCGAGCCCTTGTTTTAAAACTTAGTTCATTGCTGTGCCTATAGATAGACTCAACTTGAGCAAGTAGGTTTTTATACAAACCCGGATTTAGCACTGTAATATTATTAGAATCTGACATAGCAAACCTTCTCCTTTCTTAAAAAATTTATTTCAACGCAAGGATAGGGACCAAGCCTTGCGTAAAAAGCTGTGTACTAAAATAATTTAAAAATAAATAAGGGATACTTTTTTGAGTTTTAAGAACAAGCCAATAATTATAAATTCCACGCTCCGTTGATTTTTTGTTGCTAATTTATCGGTGTACGCAGTATAATTAATTTGTTATTATATAGTTACGGTACCGGAATATTTAGCGAGGTGATTCTAATGACAATAGGTCAAACGATAAAACTTTATAGAAAAGAAAAAAACTTTACTCAAAGTGAGCTAGCAGAACTTATTGGTGTTTCTACACAAGCAATTTCTAAATGGGAAACTGATTCAGGAATGCCTGATATCTCACAAATCGTTCCTCTTGCACGTGTTCTAGAAATTTCAACCGACAAACTTTTAGGGCACACCGACTCGGCTTTTGAAAAAGAAGTAACGGAAATTCGTCAAAAATTTGGTGGAATCAACTTTATAAGCGATTTAAGTTATGCTGAAGAGTTATATTTTCTTACTTCTAAATTCTTCAACAAACATCCTGATGTTTCGGATATTGCGGTTGTGGCTTTAGAAACATATGTTGAGTTGTTTGCCAAAGGTAAAATCAACATATCAAAATCCGAGTTTTTAGAGGAATGTGAGCGTTATGCTAACAGTATTTTTAGATACGAAACCGTGGCAGATCGTATTTATAAAACACATTATTTGATGTCAAGAGCTTATGATTTGTGTGGTGACAACAAGAAGGCGGAAAGTTATCTGCAAAATCTACCGTATGTTTTTGGCTTTAGGGATTATTGGGAAGCAGAAATTGCTTTTGCTGACGGCAAGAATGATATTGCTCTTGAGAAAGTAAAAAAGAGTTTTGCTCAAATGGCTCGTTTTACTTCTCGTTGTATAAGACTTGCAGGCAGAGTCGTTCGCGCAGAAGGAGGCCCCGATGCAGATAAAATCAGTCTTGAATTGGATGAGTATATGCTAAGACTAATAAATGCATTTTTATCTGGTGGTAATTATTTACCGCACCGACAAATCTTTCAAAAAACCTGTCTTTTGCCGGGATTGGTTTCGCAAAATATTAAAATGGGTAACCTTGATAAAGCGAAAGAGCATATGCAGGAACTATTGAAAACACGAGACGAGTTTTTTGCGTGCATTGATAATCCAAGTGATAAGCATTGTCTAATGTTTATTAAGGGTGACCTTGATGCTTCTTGGAATACTACTAAAGAAAAAATAAACGAGCGTGTATCAAGTGCAGAAAAAGCATTAAAGCAAATTTAATGACGAAAATCTTTAATTTTGGCACTTGCTATATGGCATAGTTTTATTGACGAAAATTTTGCCCTCCTCATTTGCAAACGATAGTCATATATCATTTCAAAACGTAAAGCATATAAAATTGCTTTCAGAGATTGTGCTGACCTGATATCGAAAAGTAAGTAATCTCAAACGGACGGTCAGCACAATCATTTTTTACGGGAATGAAAGTAATTTCAAAATATCATTTCAAAACTATTGTCATAGAGCATATCGAAAAGTAAATCATCAATCATACAAGAGCCATATACAAATTAAAGTCATTGTTAAATGTAATCTAATATTAATCTATAATTACTCTATATGGCTCTTAAAAGGAAAGTTCCGCAGGGCATAATACACCCACTGTCAATGGTGTGTACGAGCCTTTGTTTCTTACTGATTCTTTATTGACGCGGGGTATTATGCCCTGCTCATCCCGGCTCTCCGACGTCGTCTCCGAGCCGTTTCTATCTGACTATCGTCCAATAGAAACGGCTCGGCTCCCAAAAAGAGAGTCATAAATCATTTCTAAAGGACAATCATCTATCATCATAGAAATGATAGTCATAGCACCTGCTTCTTAAGTTTCTTCGTTACTTTCTTCGGCTTCCTGCAGCTTGTCATTCACTAAAGCGAATGACAACTTGCAGAGAGCCGAAGTTTTTATATGCAGGTGCAACTTGCTCTCGAAAAGTAAATCATACACTCTCGAAGAGACAGTGATAAAGCATCCCGAAGCGAAAGTCCTGTTCTGGTATTCTGCTGTAAAATAAGGTTAGTACTTGGCTTAATCTATTAAACTTTTCGCAAGATTAATAGATTTTCCGTGCGTGTTCTCTTGAAATCCAAGAGTGCAAACAACCTTGTATTGCTTACTGACGCTACGCCGAGTGCAAGGTATTTCGGCCCTGCCGAGACTAAACAACTCGTTCGGCGGGGATTTTCATTACCGATTAAATCCCGGAAACTTCGTATGCTATTCCCTTAAAGGACGGTAGCACCACCGCTTAAGCAGTTTTATTTACCGACGAAACTCTTAAACGTCGTGGATTCCATAATTTTCGTCAATAACTTTGGTAGGAACCCTTACCACCGTTATTCACTTATTTTCGTTCACAGACGCTGTTATAAGTGAAAACAGGTTCGCAGTCGAACAATCCTCGTTTCGTAACGGCTCTGCTATCCGCACATTTTAACTCACATCGCCTTTGTGAAGGGCTTTGTATATCACGACTTTTCCTACTATCATCCTTTGGACCACCGCGTGAAAGTGGGTTCTGATTTTTTACGGGAATCATAAACCTAGGCAACGTAATAGGTTGTACCTTGCAATCCTATCTGTCATATATCACCCTGTCCGTTGCCGTAACCGTGATAGCTCTTTAGTTCCGTATTTACTCTTCTTCGGTTATACGGATAATCAGCCTTAGAGCATCGGCTGATGAAGTCTAACCCGACTTCAAGGGCTTTCTGCTAGTGATTCACAGCCTGTCGCAGAACTCAGACTGCTGTACTCGGCACCAATCCTTTGGTGCAACTAACTTCCCACGTCAAATACAATCATTTTGAACCACTTCCCTTTATGCATTTATTTTGTTTCCATCACTTACTGGAGAACAAAGCATAAAAAGAAGGCAAAAAGATAACAAAAAAGCACCTACCCCGAAGGATAAGTGCTCACTTGCAGTCCTTTTGCCTTTGCCCTATACGCAGGAACTAAGCATAACAAACAAGCGCAACTAACCCTTTCGGAACATTGCAATTTTCGTTATCTTTTAAAAACACTCCTGCTTTATTTTAAATAGGTCATTATTAGTTTAACATCGAAAAAACCCTTTGTCAACCCTGATTTTGTCACTCTTTTACTGCTCAAACCCCACCCCGTAGAGTTATGTATGGTTATGTAACAACAGTAAAGAGTTATATGAAAAATTAAACATTTTATGAACTTTATAATTTTTTAAAATTTCAACCCCTATCAGTTCTTGATAGGGGTTGAATGCACATTCTGATTATTTGGATTTTTTGCTGATAATGTCTTTTCCGAAGAATCCTCCAGCCACACCAATAGCAAATGCACCTACACCAACTATGAGCAGCCACCACCAAGCAATACCGCCTTCGGTTTTTGGTGTAGCGTCGGTATCAGGTTGAGTGTCAACCGGTTCGTCGGTTACAGGTTCATCAGGAAGCTCTTCTACAGAACCATCATGTGATGCTGCACGTTTTACGATTACGGTGTATGTTTTCTTATCACCATTTTCAGCAGTGCAAATTACCTTAACAGGGTTATCTTGACCTGCAGCAAGGTTGTCGCCGCCTTCTACTGCAACAGAAGCTTTACCATCTGCCGCTGAACCACCTATTTTAATACTGGTTGTTTCATAAGGCAACCAAACCACATATTGAGTGGTATCGGTATTAAATGCGGGAGAAAGCAAGAATCCGTCTACAGAAATACCCGAAAGTTTATTATTGTCACTTGCTTTGTAATTTGGATCTTGGGCTCTCTTTACAGAAATTGTATAGGTCTTCTTAGCACCATTTTCTGCTGTTACAGTAACCGTCACCTTGGTTGTTCCGTTAGGAGTAAGATTAGGACTATTAACTGAAACCTTTGCCTTACCATCTGCGGCGGTAGCGCTAACATTAAGTTTGGACACCTCAAATGGAACGCTTGCAGTATAGCTTGTTGTTCCAGCCGAGAATGCAGGAGATATCGTAGCGTTACTTACGGTAAGACTTGCAAGATTGTTATCAGTTGCGAGAGGTGCCGCAACTGTTTTAGAATATGTAACAGTACCTACATTAGCATCTGCACTACCATCAGAAGCTGTAACACCAGTATAAGAAATTTTAATGTTAGTACCTGCCGCAACGGACTTTACTTTAAAGGTAACAGTAAATAAAGTCTTATTGCCGTTAATAGGATTGGTTAAATTGTTATCATAAGCAACGAAATTATTTCCGTTAAATTCAACCGCCCAAGGAGCACCAATCTTTTGAGATGTTCCCGATAAGGTAACTTGACTACTGTCATAGGAAAGCGTTCCCGAAGCACCGAAAATACCGCTACCATTAAGGTTAAAACTTAACGTTATAGTATCTCCAGCACGAACTGTACCAGGACCCGATAAACTTGCACTTGCGCTCGCCGCCGAAACTGTCACAGGCAACATCAGAGCAAGGCATAAAACCAAAACTGTTAAAATTGAAATTACTTTTTTCATTTATATTCTCCTTATCTTGCAGTAATACTGCCTTTGCCAAGAATCTTGGCCTTGACTTGAATGAAGTCTGTAATCGAAATACCACCATCGCCATTAGTATCTGCGGCAATTGCATACACACCCGACAAAGTCGATTTTTTCAATACATGTGCCTTGATTGCAATCATATCAGTTACTGTAATATTACCATCGCCATTAGTGTCGCCAGTAACAATGATATTATATGCTGCTTTTACAGTATTGCCATCCACAATCTTGATAACCATCCCCGTACCGACTGCGGTATTTCCACCAACAACCGAATTACCTTTATACACCTTACAGTAATCACCTTCATTAAGACCTGAAAGCAAAGAAGAAACTGTGGTGCCGGCTGCGATCTTACTAATATTCCCTCCGCTGATGGTATGTTTAGATGATGTGATAGACGAAGGAACTCTTGAATTTACAGTAACGGTAAACGATGCTATTTTGCCCTTGTAAGATATGGTAATTGTTTTGGTTCCTGCCGTTGAAGAATAACCGCTAACTGTGTAGTCAGTTACTTGTGTATTTGTGCCATTATTGTAATATGCTGTTACGACCATACCTGACTTATCGAAGGAATCCCCTTCATTATATATAAGTTTATTTGGTTTTTTTGTAATAGAAATGCTCTCGAGTGTCGGATCATAAATAGTAAATTGCTGTTTGAATTCACCTGTGTAATAATCTCCAACACCTTTGATAATCATTGTTGCCGTACCAGGCTCAATATTGTTAACATAGGTTATTTCAAAACAGCCATCCTCAATCGTATCATAAGTATCACACACTCTAAACCCAGACTGCACCTTAGCTGTTCCATCATAGATAAAGTCTTCTATCGAAAACCTACTGCTAGAAGCTCCACCTGTTCCATCAGAAACCCAATTTGTCCACAGCGAAGCATTAGCCATATCGTATTTCTCAATATTGAACTCGTAGGTGGTTGTATAGCAGAAATCACCACTACCAATTACAAGAAGCTTTCCAATTCCAACATCGTGGATGTACTGTTTCGTTGTTGTTTGAACACGCCAAGATTTATCACCGACGATAAAGAAAGCAATATAGTCCTCATTGATGGATAAGACCTCTCCGTTGTAAGAAACGGTAAACTCTGGTTGCACATCGTGGTAGCTGACCTTTGTAGGAACAAGCGAGACAACACAATCTGATATATCAATCATATTATTCTGTACAGATCCAGTTTGTAGTTCAGGCCACGGATAACGACTGTTATTTCCTATTTGCCAAATAGTATTAAAATCGAAACCTCTATAAACGTCTTTTGTGATCATTTCTTGTTCTGTACAAACAATTACATAATCGCGATTTTTCGATACGCCTTCTAAACAATAGCAATTTTCAAATGTGGCATCGCTATATTTGTTATATACAATTCCGTAACCTTCTTCAACATAACCAATATTATAGCAATTGCTTATACGTGTGCCACTGCTGGAGTATCCAGCAATACCGCCGCTTGCCCCGTTTGTAACAGCACCTGCATTAAAGGAATTGGCAACTCTGCTATTATTCCCTAAGTAGCCAACAATGCCACCTGTATACTCTCCTCGTTCGCCCTTTAATACAGCAACATTATAACACTGTTCCACGATTGTGGTTGTATCCACACCGCGACCGATTATGCCTCCTACGTAAATATGATTTACATTGCTGTAGCCACCTCCGGTGATACCACCAGAGTTTCCACTTTGGCTAACATTAACTGCGTATCCAGCAATACCGCCTATTTCAATATAAGAGTTATAATTTCTCTTTGAGTACGCATAAAGCGTTCCATAATTGCTACATAGTGAAATATTCTGCCCTCTTCCGGCTATACCTCCAATATAAAGGCTAACATGTGCACTTCCGGCTGCAATGTCGGCAGATAAATCACAAGAGTTTGTGCAATTAGTAGCACTACCGTATCCAACCACGCCGCCAAGATATACCAAACACTTCCGTGTGTTTGATGTATAGGTAAAGCTTACCTCGCCAGAAGCAGTACAGTTTTTTGCACTACCATAACCGACTATTGTACCTACATATACATCACTATAACTTGAGGAAGTAGAAATAGAATCTCCCAAAATGTTAATACTAAAGTTCATAGCGTTAACATTTTTGATTGTGCTAGTGGCACTACCATCGACACACCCAAACAAGCCAATGTAGGTATCGCCTTCAACGCCAGATGTTACTTTAAGACCATTTATGCTATAACCCTTACCATCAAAACTTCCAGCGAAGGGGGTTGTATATGTACCTATAGGCTGCCAACCATTTCCACCATTATAAAACGCTCCGCCTTCTGCAAAATCACTTTCCGTGAAAACAACATTTCCACCTAAAACGTAGTATGCATTTAGGTCATTGCGGACATTGTTCAGATGCGTGGTAGTTGTGATGATATATGGATTCCAAACATCACCCGTGCCACCCGCAAAATCTGTTGTATTATCACCAGATGTTTCGTGCTTTATGTTCTTTAATGTGGGAAAAGGATACTTAGAATTACTGTCAATTGTCCAAACAAAATCAAAATCAAATTCCGCAAAAGTCTGTTGAAGCTGTAGATCTGAAACACCGCATTTTGTTGCGGTATCTGCGCCATAACCAGAGCCAAGAGACATGGTATCGAGGTAGTAACACGATGAAACAATATCACTATTTTTGCCGCAAATACCACCCTTGTAGTTTGTACTTTTGACATTACCTATGTTGTAGCACAAATCAATTGTGCCGCTGTTTGTTCCAACAATACCCCCTGCATATAAATAGGAGCTGCAAGCAATAATACCAGAATTATAGCAGTTGCTAATAGTTTCGTAGTTGAAACCGGCGATACCACCAGCATAATCTGTTGAAGTTATATTACCGTTGTTATAGCATTCCTCTATAGTACCCCAGTTAGCTCCTACTAGACCACCTGAATAATCTTGAGCATTTATTGTGCCATCAAAACTGCAATGGGTCACTAAACCGTTACGGTAGTTATATCCAACTATACCACCTACATCTAAAGTTGCAGTATCCGCTGTTGCAAAAATTTCACAATCAGTCAATAGCAGGTCTTTGATAGTACCATTTGAGTATCCAAATAGTCCAATATAAATAATCGATTCATCACTACGGTTAATGCTAAGTCCAGAGATTTTGTGACCATTGCCATCTAAAACACCTGTGAAAACCGTTGAGCTATCGGTGCCAATTGGAAGCCAACCGGTGCCCTCATTATAAAATGCCCCGCCTTCTTTAAAATCGTCTTCACAGAATACGATATCTGTTACCAAATAGTACTTACCACTAAGGTTATCTCTAATGGCATTTAATTCTTCTTTGGTTGAGATTGGTGTGTAATCAGACCAATCCTTCACCTCCGTAGATTGCACTCTTCCGATATGAGACATATTTATAAGTTCTGGATAAGGGTACTCTATGTTTCCTTCCATAGTCCATAAACTGTCAAAATTATACTCTTCAAATGTAACTTTATTTTTCATGGCGGATACGGTACATTTTGTTGTTCCGTTATCTCCGCTACCTGTACCAACTTTTATATTCCCCAAATAAAAGCAATTACTAATAGCAGGGGTAGTTGCAGTTCCACAGATTCCGCCAACATTGGAACTTCCGGTTGACGTATAGGCGCTCACATAACCAACATTATAACAGTTTGTTATTGTTGTGGATTGAGCACTACCTACAATACCACCCGCACCTGGTGTTGTGAAAGAAGAAGTACCAACATACTTTGCGTTTATATAGCCCGTATTGTAGCAATTCGAGATATTTCCTCCACCGGCACCAATAATACCGCCAGCATAGGCGTAGGCATTTGATTCGCCACATACATTACTGGTGCTATAACACGCTAGTATTTCACTCTCCGATCTTGCGAAACCTACAATTCCACCAGCCGTGCTTGATGCTCCTGTAGACTTTGTTTTTACAGTACAATCGACAGCCCTTGAATTGGAAATTACACCAGCATAGTTTAGTCCGGTTATGCTTCCCGCATAAACGTGATTTGAGCTTGTAATGTTTATAGCAGAATCACGCAAAGTCAGATTTGAGATAGTTCCATTATTACAAGCAAACAATCCAGCATAATCCAACTTGTCAGAATTAACGTTAATTATTAAACCTACAATATTATAACCATTTCCATCAAATGTGCCCGTAAATCCATCATTTGTATCAACAAATGACCAACTACTCTGGTCACCAATAGGTGTCCAACCGGCGCCACCATTATAAAACGTCCCGCCTTCAGCGAAATCTGTTTCAGTGAAAATGATATCTCTTACAAGTTTAAAGTGTGAACCTAAATAAGAACGAACGTTATGTAATTGTTTGGGTGAGGCAATACAATAGGGAGATGCTTGTGTGCCAGAACCCGCATTGAATGTTGCGGTTTCATTTATGACAAAACCGTCGACATCTTTTAATGTAGGATATTTATAATAATTACCTTCAACAAATTCCCATGTGTTCTCAAAATTAAAGTTAGTATATGTTTGTGATTGACACATCTCTTCATTTGAACACTTCGTGGTAGTTGCCGTGCCGCGTCCCGTTCCGGAACTAACATTATCTAAAAAATAGCAATCACCGGAAATTCCACTACTCATGTATCCAGTTATTCCACCAATACGGACAGAATTATCACTACCATTCATTATGCCAACATTATAACAACTGCTAATTTCTCCGTTATATGTTACATAACCAGCGATACCGCCTGCATAATCTGATGACGTTATTTCGCCCAGATTATAACAATTGGATATTGTACTATGGTATAATCCACCTGCAATACCAGCGGCGTGAGGTCCTGTTATAGTTCCTGCATTATATGACATTTCCAGCGTTTCTCCAGAAAACGATCCACAAATGCCACCCGCGTATACACTGGTCATATTATTCGCACTGCATGAAATATTGCCGTAATTTTTGCAGTTTGAAATCATTTTAGAAGTGCTTCCAGCAATGCCGCCTGCATCAACACAAGCTACAGTCCATGTAGATGTAGAAGCCGCTGATATATTGCCGTAATTTGTACAATTCGATATTGTACCTGCATATCCACCAACTATGCCACCACAGTAGGCGAAGTCATAGTCGTCATTGTACACCTTTACTTCTGTAATAATATTACCTTTATTCTCGCAATTCGTACAATTGCCACCATAACCAGAAACACCACCGACATAGGAATATGGTTCAACCCCCGTTGATTGTGCGTGTACAATTATTTCCAAGTTATTGGAATTATAACAGTTATAAAAATTAGTACTTGCCGAATATGCGCAAATACCTCCAGCATAGACTTTTGTTGCTCCCGCAATCTCTATGCTTCCACTATCCACAGTAAGGTTAGTAATATCTCCACCATTACAACAACCAAATAACCCCGCATATACTAATCCAGATGTAGTAACATTTATATGTAAACCCTTTATAGTTTTGTTATTTCCATTAAAAGAACCCGTGAAGGAATTGGTAGTACTTGTTCCTATAGGCATCCAACCTTGACCTTCATTATAAAAGGATCCGCTTTCAGAAAAATCAGCATCCGTGAACACGATATCTGCAATCATTTTATAATGCGCATCAAGATCATTGCGAACATTGTTTAAATGCTCCTTTGTTTCAATCAAATAAGGATCTGCTTCCGTACCACTACCGCCTGCAAATTGTGCGGTTACAGCGTTTGCTGTCACTACGCCCAAAGGCATAGTGGTAATAATCATAGCAATAGAAAGCAACACCGCAAATAGTTGTTTTCCTTTCTTTCTAATATTCATAATGATGGGCCTCCTCCAAGGATTTTTGGTATTAAAAAAGTGCGCCAACCGAAGCCGACGCACCGAAAAACGCAAACCCCGATTGTCGCCAAACAAATTTCAAGTATGAGAGGTTTCCCTACACAATAACCTGATGGAATTTGCGTTTTTACCAAATTCACATGATTATTGTGCGCAAAAAGGGTATACTTACCCCTTTGCAAGGAAATTAACCATCATACTTTTATAAAATTTGTTTGGCAGTTATTATTATATCACACTTACTAACAAAAGAAAAGTAGTTTTCAAAAATTATCAATTATTAAGGTGAGATTATAAAAGCTTACGTGGATCAAAGTAATCTTACTGTGATTTCTTTTTCTCCAAGCCGCCATCACAAGCGACAAATAGTGTTATGCCAAAGCATATAAGGAAAGCTCCGGTTGCTGTATTGGCTTTATATAGTAAAGCAAAATATGCGGTTTGAAGCGTTATTAAAATTAGGATACTTACTACTATAAATTTGAATACTTTCATTTTTATCTCCTTTTCAATCGTCAATACAATCAACAAGATTGATTATAGGTTTATTCTGCTTGGAAGCATATTTTACGGTTTTATAGGCACCGCCTTCGTTATGCTTGATATAGCAAATAATTAAATCTGCTCTATCAACCATTTCACGATTACGGATTTGTATAGCAGATTTTGGGTGCGTCTTTGAAGCCGCATACGAAATTTCAATATCGTTATAATAGTCTTCAAAATAATTTTGGTTATTAATGTATTCCGCAGTTGGGTACGGTAGCATCAAAACAAGGGAGCTGTTATCATCTCTTATATTTTTTCGTACACGAAGTACGGTTGATGAAACGTATTGGTCAAACTCGCCGTTACGTCCCACCAGAAAATCCACATACTCTTTTTCGTCAATAAGTTTCCGTATATGTTCCTCGAGTAACTCTTCCACTTTAAACGGATTGTCTATATACCTGTGACCGAAAAAGGCGACAGTAAAAATCTCTAACACATTATATCAAACTCCAAGCATTTATGTTTTAATAATTTTATTTTTGATATTTTGGCAATAATACGAAGTTTCAAACATATTATATTTGATTATAACATATTATTCGCTATTAAACAAGACAATTCAACATATATTCTTGGAATAGTTACACCTCTCAATAGACTAAAATATAAATATAGAGAGGTGTAAAAATATGGACGGAACTTTTATTAGAAATAGAATTACAGAACTGCGACTCAAGAAGGGTGTCTCAGAATATCAAATGAGTTATGATCTCGGTCATAGTAGGAGTTATATCTATAACATATCCTCCGGCAAGTCACTGCCGCCTATGGCAGAATTTCTTGAGATATGTAATTATTTTGGTATTACGCCTAGCCAATTCTTTGACGATTCTATTGAAAACCCGGCATTGCTTCAAAGTGCGATTGATGAACTAAAAAAACTTAATGATGACGATATGATGCTGATCATCGGTCATATTCGTCGTTTGACAAAAGAACAGAAATAAAAAAACACAATGGCGACAGAGAAATCCTCTGTCGCCATTGATTTACTGTTCGATAACTCCCGAAAGACTTCCATCTGTGTTATCAGATTTTATCGAGTACTTAATTTTTATATTGCCACGGTTTATTTTTATTAGGACAATCTTTTCTAACCACTTAGTTTCATTTGCTTGCAAAGAATTAATTTTGAACTCTAAGACATTCGAAGAGCTAGGAGTTGCAATGTAATCATTTAAAACATCCAAACAATCATCAGTGTCCCTCACTGTTCCTGCATCCCAAAGATTCAAATAGGAACTCTCATTTAAATAGTCATATCCTTCCGCATCTTCATATTTAATTTCATGCGTTTCCTTCAATGAAAACAATTCTACCGCAAAACCAAATTCGCAAACATATCCTGCATTGCCTTTTAACTCCGTATTCAACAGTTCCTTGCTTGGAGATATTATTTCAAAATCATCTCCTTCAACTGTAAGCACAAGATTAATATTACGGTCCAAGTATTGTGATATGTTTTTTATTGCTAAAGGAACTAAAAGCATATTTTTAAATGGTTCGGAGAACATGTCTAATATTACTATTTCTGTTAAAAGGCGCTTTAAAAGTACATAGTCTTCGTGCTTCTGCACTTCAGCGTCAGTTCCTTTATAATTAAGTCCTCCACCAAGATAGTTTTGTTTTTCCTTCAAATTACCAAACTTAAAGGCGGAAGGTTTTATTTCTACTTCTAACAGTTTTTTGACAGCTCCACTAACTTCATCTGCTTCTTCGTCCTTTATTACAACAACAGACGGAGAATCAAGATCAAGCGTAAGACCGCCAAAAAAAGATTCCTTTGTACCTGTAAAATCAATCTCTGACGAATTCAATTTTTCTACTGCCGTTGTAGCCATATCAACAAGATTTGCACGTAGAGAAGAAAATGGTATCGGAGATGTAACGATATTGGATGAGGTTTTTTCAGTAGTATAATCAAAACCTAGTAACTGATGTAACGAATTGGAGCCTTTAGGTCTTATAGCACTTCCGCTTTCTATTAGTCCATCAATAGTTTTGGAGATGGCCCCTATAATTTTCTTTCGTTCCTCTTTTTTGTTCTGTCTAAATAAGGAGTAGTTAGTTATTCGATGTTGTCTTAAATCAAATGGCAGTGCTTCCAATGGTGAATAATCGGTGTTATAGACACAAACAATTCGTTCCCATCCTAACTTACAAGCAGCATAGCCCAACTCTATCAATACATTGGGGTTAGGTAGGGCCTTTTTTCGATTTCTAAGCAGTTTATACTTTGACTTGTTTATAATGCTGATATCAGCCACAAACAAATCGCACTCATCTATTTTTTCAAAAATAGTATTAGTAATATCTGGAGAACCCGTTTCGTTTTGAGTATCTCTGTCGGCATCTATTTTCATAGTGTTTTTATATTTGCTAACAACACCATCAATACAACTTTGTATGAAGTTTCTATTATTATTGTTTGGCAAATCAGATTGCCACGAATAAAATATTTTCATAATTGTAACCCCTACTTTAACAAGCTTAATTGCAAACAGTTGACAAATCTATAAAATCTGCTATAATATAAGCAGAGAGGCTACCGATAGACGGTCAGCCTAATAATGGGTTAAAGAAATAACCGCACTTTTGGCGAGGGGCGGTTATTTCTTTTTTTGTTATGTCAATAACAAGTGCGATAATTGCTACAACAAGTGAACCGAAAAGGAACAAAGTCTCGTAAGTAACCATTGGCACCCCTCCTTTCATTTAGGAGGGAAAAGTGCCCCTCCCTATAAAGAAGGGCTAACCGCCTACCGTTATGGTAGCCTCTAAGGGTGCGAAGCACCATTCATATTATACAATATTCGACACACATTGTCAATCGCTCAAAGGGGCTCAAAAGCCCTTGTATCAAGGGGTTTCTTTTCTATAAAAACACATAGCCATACCATAACCCTACATAGCCAAATAAAAAAATTTTTTATGTTGCCAATAAGTTTGGTGCTCTATGGTGGTTAGAAAAACATTAGAACCTAGTGACAACGCTTGAAAATTTTATGATCCTTTTTAGATCCTTTGTTAGAAGGGCAAAAAGTGGCATCTTTTTTTATCAAAAAATCTTTGAATTAGAACATAGTTCTAATGAAATGCTTCTAAAATTGTTCTAACAAACATCCGTAAAATGAGAAAAACCGTGCAACCCGCACGGTTAAAGGCTTTGTGGCAATTTTGGTCAAAAAACCGCATAAATAAAGAGGTTCGCAGTGGACTGCAAGGGACTCTGAGGAACCTATCGGCACACCGATTTATGAAATTCAGGTTCTAGTGGTAGCAATACTGTGTGGGTTCAAGTCCCGTCATCCGCACCAAAAAATCCAAGAATATAATATTCTTGGATTTTTATTATCGTTATATTGCTAATATACTAAATAATCCTGTCGTTTTATATCGACAGGATTTTAGTTTTATACTACGATAATATATCCATACTTTCATTATTTTTACTTTTTTGTTTACGAAATTGAGATGGGGTAATACCCATTATTTGTTTAAAAACTCGATTAAAGGTTCTTAAGTCGTTATAGCCACTCATCTGTGAAATGAGCATAATACTATTTTCAGAATTCAGCAATAAATTTTTAGAATGTTCTATCCTTAAAAAATGAAGATATCGTTTAAAATTCAATGAAATATTTTTCGAAAAAAGACGTGATAGATGCTCCGGAGATATACCAAACTTTTTACTTATACTTTTTAAAGTTATTGAATTCAAATAGTTTTCTAAAACGTAATTTAAAACATTATCCATCAACGAATCGTGAATATAGAATGAATTGCTAATTACAGGAAGCTTTCTTAAGATTTCTCCAATTATAATATGGATATACCCTAGCATTATTTGAACATTCTTTCCATTTTTGTATTCTATGTACAAATCATTAGCTAAATTTATAAAATTCTCATTTTTTTCAAGAAGAAAATTTTCAAATTTATTTTTCTTAAAATCAGCAAGATTACCCAATGATTCAGTATTAATAATAATTATTATACCTTCACCACCATGTCTGGCAGAATAAGAATGTATTTCGTTAGGAAAAGCCATCATAACGTTTCCCTTTTTTAATGTTTTAGATAAAAAGTTACATGTTGCATCTGCCTCACCTTTCGTACAAATAAAAATTTCAATTTCTCTATGTGCATGAGCAACGTAATTCAAATCATTAACTTTGTATACAAATATATCTTTATCTTTAATTTCGTAAATCATAAAATGTCACCTAAATACAGTTATTTTTTGCTTTCTGACACAATAATATCAAATTTTGTCTATAAATTCAAGTTTTTTTGCATAGTAATATTTGCAAAAAATATACATAATTATTTATAAATATTTTTGATAAGGAGAGCTTCGTTATGATTTATCATGTATCAAAACAAGGAAATGATTTCAATATTGGCAGTGAAGAAAATCCTTTTTTTACAATTAATAAGGCAGCTCAAATCGCCAAGCCCGGCGACACAGTTATTGTTCACGAAGGAACCTATCGTGAGTGTGTCAACCCTAAAAACAGCGGTTACAATAATTTAAACCGAATTACATATACCGCCGCAAAGGGTGAACGCCCCGTAATCAAAGGCTCAGAAATAATCGACAATTGGGAAAACGTCGAAAACACCGTTTGGAAAAAAGTATTGCCCAACTCTATGTTCGGTGATTGGAACCCCTATTCCATTTTGCGAGACGGTGACTGGTACTACGGACCTAAAGAATACAAAATTCATTTAGGAGACGTATACATTAACGGTGTTTCTATGTTTGAAGCATCATCATTGGAGGACTTATATAGCGCCGAGATAAGAAATACAGGCTATAATTTTTCTCTTAATTATCACGAAGAAATTCCAAATCCCGAAATGACAAAATATCGTTGGTTTGCGCAGGTAGACGACAATTATACTACTATTCTTTGTAATTTCCAAGAGTACAATCCTAACGAAGAAATGATTGAAATTAACGTAAGAAGAAGCTGTTTCTATCCCGAAGCTGTAGGCATCAGTTATATTACCTTACGAGGTTTTGAAATTGCACAGGCAGCTTGTCCGTGGGTACCTCCAACATCTGACCAGATAGGTATGGTAGGTCCTCATTGGAGTAAAGGTTGGATTATAGAGGACAATATTTTACATGATGCAAAATGCAGTGCTATCAGCGTCGGCAAAGAGGCCAGTACAGGTGACAACGATTTCACAAAGTATCATAGAAAATTTTCCCATTACTATCAGACGGAAGCTGTTTTTCGCGGTAATTATACTGCAGGCTGGAACAAAGAAAACGTTGGTTCACATCTGATAAGAAACAACACTATTTACAACTGCGGACAGACGGCTATAGTCGGCCATATGGGTTGCGCTTTTTGTAAAATAGAACACAATAACATATATAATATTGGTGTTAAACACGAATTTGACGGCGCAGAAATTGCAGGTATCAAATTCCATGCCGCAATAGATACAATAATTGAAAACAATTGCATACATAATTGCACATTAGGTATATGGTTAGACTGGCAGGCGCAAGGTACTCGCGTAACAAGAAATATAATGTTTGAAAACAACCGCGACTTTATGATTGAAGTAACACACGGTCCTTGTTTAGTAGATAATAATATTATGCTTTCAAATTTGACATTGGTAAACATGGCGCAAGGCACCGCATTCGTTCACAATCTTATTTACGGAAACGTTTGGCACCAAAAGTGTTTAGGTCGTCAAACACCTTACCATTTCCCGCATTCCACCAATATTTTAGGAGTTGCTCCTGTTTTTTGCGGTGATGACAGATTAATAAACAACATTATATTAAGTCAGGAACCGAAACATTCGCGATTTACATCACTTTCAAACTCATATAACGATAACAATGATATAGATAAATACAACGAAATCATTCACATTGATGATGCTTTTATTGATGACCCACCTGAATTACCCGTATGGCTTGAAGATAACGTTATCACCGATGAAAGCGAAAACTGTAAGCATCACAAGGGTCTGGTTTTATCTCCTGATTTCACTGTATCTATCAAAGAAATAGATGGAAAATTCTATATAAATTTATACGTGCCTGAAAATGTAATAAAGAAAACCTGCTCATGCGTCACCACAGAACGTCTCGGCGCTCCTATGTACACTGAGCAACCTTTCGAAAATCCTGACGGCACACCAATTACAATATCACAAGACATATTGGGTGAAGTCAGAGAAACGATTCTACCAGGTCCATTTGCAAATTTAAAAGCAGGAAGTCAAGAAATTCTCTTGTGGGATTAAAATTCAAGAGGCAGTTCAATTTGAACTGCCTCTTGTTTTAATATTATTTCCTAACGTCAGACGGCGAATGACCTGTAACCCTTTTAAAAACCGTGCTGAAATAATTCTGGTCGGTAAAATTAAGCAACAGAGCCGTTTCTTTTACGCTTTTTCCTTCTTTAAGATATTCTGTAGCTTTTGACATCTGAACTCTGGTAAAATATTCCATAACACCTACACCCGCATATTTTGAAAATGTTTTTTGTAAATTTATTGCACTCATATTCAAAATATCGGCTAACTGCGAAACACTCAATCTGTTATGGACATTTTCTTCAATAGCCCTTACAATTGCAGAATAATTCGTTGCTCCCTGTGTGTTACGTGACTTCGCATAAGTGGAATCCTCATATAGTCTCAGCAAAAAAAGCTCGAATTCTTTAATAAATTTAAAATGGCTAGATGAGTCATTTACAGTATCTTTTATCCACATTCCGTCTCTTACGTAATATTTTTTCACCATTTCATGAAGTGTCTTTACCTTTGAAATATCTCCTATATTACAAATTCTTCCTGATAAATCGGGTATGTTTTCTCCAGAAAAAGTAAAAACGATTATACTTGTATCGTAATTCTCAATATTACCAATATTATGAAACTGCATAGGCGTATGTACCATAGCCTGACCCTTTTCCAAGGTAAAAACGTTTCTGTCAGCCGTAATAACCGCCTTGCCTTCAACTACGCATACCAGCTCATAAAAGTTGTGTGTTTCACCGTGAAACTTATAGTCAGGTGTAAAATGTTGTCTGAAAACCGTATGAATGGCTGTAATTTGAGGATTTTTTTTAATTAGAAACATTAACATTCACCACATTTCTGTATACAAATTCAAAGATTATGTATATAAAAATAGATATACTTTTTTTAAAAAACCTTATAAAATATGCTTGTAGTGTGATTATAACACTATTTTAATTAATTTTCAAGTCTTTGATTTTATGGAGGTATTATCATGGAACAGAAAAAGGTTATTGTTATCGGCGCAGGTAACAGAGGACAAACCTACACAAACATAATGGCTGAAATGCCTGACAAATATAAAGTAGTCGGCGTTGCAGAGCCGATTGATAACAGAAGAAATTATATCAAAGAAAAGCACGGATGCGATGAAGAACACTGTTTCACGACCTGGGAACATATTCTTGACATTCCTAAATTTGCAGATATTGCCATTATATCGACAATGGACCAGCTACACTTTGCTCCCGCAATGAAGGCTCTTGAGCTTGGCTATGACCTGCTTCTCGAAAAGCCTGTAGCTCCTACCCCTGAAGAATGCGGACAGATTTATAAACAGGCACAGAAATACGGAAGAAAAGTTATGGTTTGTCACGTACTTCGCTATACTCCTTTCTTTATGCAATTAAAGGAAATTGTGGATTCTGATGTGCTTGGAAAGGTGACCTCAATAGAACACACCGAAGCTGTTGGCAACATTCATCAGAGTCACAGTTTTGTAAGAGGCAACTGGGGTAATTCTGGCAGAGCCACCTTTATGCTTTTACAGAAATGCTGTCACGACGTTGACATTTTACAGTGGCTTATCGGTGAAAAATGCTCTAAGCTTTCATCATTTGGTTCACTGTCCTATTTTACAGAAGATAACGCGCCCGAAGGTGCGCCTGAGCGTTGTCTTGAGGGCTGTCCTATCTACGATACCTGTCCATATAATTCCGTAAAACTATATTACGATGATAAGGATAACGGATGGTTCAGAACTACCAGCACCAAAAAGGTTTCCCCCACCGACGAGGACGTTATGGAGGCTTTAAAGACGACTCAATATGGAAAATGCGTTTTCAGATGCGATAACGACGTTGTTGACCATCAGGTAGTTAATATGGAGTTTGCTAACAAAACAACCCTTAATATGACCATGTGCGCATTTACAAAAGGCGGAAGATTCACTCATTTGATGGGTACAAAAGGCGAACTCTGGGCCGAAATGAGAAGCGATGACGGCAAACAGTTCAAATTCTATGATTTTGCAACAAAGGATTTCCGCTATATAGACAGTGAAATTGCTGTTAGTGGTGACAGCATCACTTCAGGTCACGGCGGTGGCGACCACGGAATTATAGTTGCCCTTTACGACTACTTAACTGACAAGCTCAGCGCTGACGAAGTTAGTGAAATCGGAATTTCATGCTACAATCACATGCTTGTTTTTGCTGCGGAGGATTCCAGAATTAACGGCACAATGATTAACGCCAAGGAATATACAGAAAAATATATGCTTTAATTCTTTAAGGACAGATTTTCATCTGTCCTTTTTTGTATCGAAAATGTTAAAAATTATCATTTTTGTTTATTGATATACAACCTTATAAACAGTATAATATTGTTATACAAAGGAGTGATTTCAATGAACAAAAAAATACTCGTTCTTGGCGGAACAGGTGCTATGGGTGTCTACCTCGTACCTAAACTTATTGATATGGGATATAATGTAGATGTCTATTCGTTAGACGATATAAAAAGTAACAATCCAAAACTAAGATATTTTGTTGCCGATACAATGAATTTAAATACAGTGTATGGGATATTAAACGAAAAATTCACAGCAATTATTGATTTTATGAATTATTCGTCTAAAGCATTTGAGGAAAGATACAAAATATTCTTAGATGCAACAGACCAATACATTTTTTTATCCACTTACAGAGTGTATGCTGACCGCGAACATCCCATTAGAGAAACATCTCCGCTTCTTTATGACGTAATGAAAAATATTGACCCTGACTTTTACGCTACCGATGATTATTCTCTTAGAAAAGCTTATAGCGAAGAACTGCTAAAAAATTCCGGAAAAACTAATTGGACAATTGTACGCCCTGCCATTACATATTCAAAAAGAAGATTTCAACTTGTTACTCTCGAAGCCAATAACTTTGTACCAAGGACACTCTGTGGTAAAAAAGTAATAGTTCCCAAAGAGGCGCTTAACAAACAGGCTACGATGAGTTGGGGTGGTGATGTGGCAGAAATGATAGCAAGGTTAATCGAAAACGATAAAGCCTATGGTGAGATTTTCACAGTATCTACAAGTGAGCATCACACATGGCGCGAAATAGCAGAATATTACAGAAAGTTAATCGGTCTTGAAATTATTGAAGTTGAAACCGAAACTTATGTAGATGTTCTATTTGACGCAAACTGGAAGCAAGCAGGACGATATCAAATAATTTACGACAGATTGTTTGATAGAGAAATCGACAACAGTAAAATATTAAATGTTACCAATATGAAGCAAGAAGACCTCACACCACTATTCGAAGGACTTAAACGTGAAATTTCAAATATAAATTCAACAAACTATTGGAAGGATTATACTTCTCCTACAGATGCAAAAATGGACAAATATATCACAAATATTGGCATTTGAATCTAAAACTTTATAATTTATAGTAACGGCAAACTTTGATTTTGTATTTTTGTCCAAGTTTTCAACCTTTTTTGACTTGCTTTAGTAATAAACATAAAGTATAATAAAACAATAGTACAAAATCTTAAATTCAACTAAAGTGAGGTACATATTATGATTTACAAAGGTGAATTTACAAATGAAATATCGTTTCCGTTAGGTGGTTTGGGTTCAGGTTGCATTGGACTTCAAGGAAATGGTGTTTTAAGAGAATTTGAAATTTTCAATAAGCCAAATAAGAAAAGCTATAACGGTTTTACCCATTTTGCAATAAAAGCTAAAACCAAGAACGGTGTTATAACTAAAATCCTTAACGGAGATAAGCTGACTGAGTTTTCTAATATTAATGGAATGGGAGTTGACCAGCCAACAATGGCAGGTTTCCCCCATTTCAAAAACCACACCTTCAAAGGTGAATTTCCTATTGCTGAAATTTATTTCTCTGATGAAAGCTTCCCCGCTGATATAACACTTCGCGCATTTAATCCTTTTATTCCACTTGACGAGGACAATTCCAGCATCCCCGCAGCATTCTTTGAGATTGATATAAAAAACAAAACCAGTGAAGATATTGAATTTACCACAGCCTTCACTTCACAAAATCCATTTTTTAAGGGCAGCAACACTAGCACCGTTAAGGACGGATATCGTTTACTTACCTTTAATAAAGAAAACGTTGATAATTCTGAAAATTTCGAACCTGGTGATTTAACTATCGCCTGTGACGAAGAGGATAGTCTTGTTCAGACCTATTGGTTCAGAGGCGCTTGGCAGGACAAATTAGTTACATACTGGAATAATTTCAATAACGAAAACGACGTACAGGACAGAATTTATAGCGAACCAAACTCGGCGGAACGCGACCACGGAACACTTTGTGCAAAAAGGACAATTCTCGCAAACGAAACCAAAACAGTTCGTTTTATATTCAGTTGGAATATTCCTGTAAATCATAATTTTAATAATTTTGAGCCCAAAAAAGATGGTAACCTCATAAGCTTCAAAAACTATTATGCTGTATTATGGGAAAATTCACAGGCTAGTGCTGTATATTCACTTTCTAACTGGAATAAACTTAAAGAAAAAACCGTTGCTTTTAAAAACGCACTTCACTCACAGACTCTTGATGAAACGGTTATCGATGCTATTTCCTCTACCCTTTCGGTATTAAAATCGCCTACAGTACTACGCTTTGAAGATGGTTCTTTTCACGGTTGGGAAGGTGCATATTCAAACAGAGGTTCCTGTGAAGGAACGTGTCAGCACGTTTATAACTACGCTTACGCTCTCTGCTTCCTGTTCCCTAATCTTGAGCGTGGTATCCGTCATAACGAGTTCGTATATGCAACTGAGGATAGTGGTCTTTCTCATTTCAGAATGTATTTACCTCTCGGCATAAATAAAGGTTGGCCACCATTTGCCTGTCTTGACGGAACAATGGGTATGGTAATTAAATCTTACCGAGAATGGAAAATAAGCGGTGATGATAACTGGCTTAAAGAACATTGGAATTATATAAAAAGAGCCGTTGACTTTGCCAGAAGCGAAGAAAATCCACATAAATGGGATTTGGACGGCGATGGTATACTTGAAGGCAGACAGCACCATACGCTTGATATGGAGCTTTTTGGACCTTCTTCCTGGCTTGAAGGTATGTATCTTGCGGCGCTGAAAGCTGCAGCAGAAATGGCAGATTATTTAGGTGATAATGATACTAAAGAAACCTACGAAAAGCTTTATGAAAACGGTAAAAAATGGACTAAGGAGAATCTGTTCAACGGAAAGCACTTCATTCAGAAGATAGACCTTAACGATAAAAGTATTATTGAAAAATTCGATGCCGATAATTACTGGAATAATGAAACGGGAGAAATCAAGTATCAGATTGGAGAAGGTTCCTCTATTGACCAGCTTTTAGGTCAGTGGCATGCTGATATACTTTCTCTTGGTGATATCTTTGATGCTGAACAGATAGATACAGCTCTTGATACAATGTGCAAACTAAACTATGTAGACAATGTAAGAGAGTATACTAACCCTTGGCGTATTTTTGCCCTTAACGACGAAGCAGGTAGCTTTATCTGCAGTTATGACAAGGATTCCAGAAAGCCACTGATTCCTGTTCCCTACTGCGAGGAAATGATGACAGGCTTTGAATATTCCTTTGCATGCGAACTTATTTACAGAGGTAAAGTAGATGAGGGTATCAAGGTTATAAAAGCTGTTAGAGACAGATACGACGGCAAAAAGCGTAATCCATACAACGAAATTGAATGCGGTAATAATTACGTAAGACCTATGGCAGCTTTTTCCTTTATAAATGCTTTCTCAGGCTTTAGCTTCCACTTACCAAAGAGTTATATAGGATTTAATCCTATTATCAATAAAGATAATTTCAAGAGCATCTTCAGTCTTGGAACAGGTTGGGGTACTTACGAGCAAACTGAAACTTCAGCAACTATAAAAATTGAAAGCGGTAGCTTAGAGCTATCATCATTAAAGGTTGGCATTGATAACGTTTCTGAGCTTACTATTGACGGAAATAATGTAAACTTCACCATAAAAGATGGAATTCTTTGTTTTGATAAAATGCTTATTAATAAAGAAATAACCGTCAAATAAATAATAGTTTTATTAGAAAATCCTCTTTTGAGGATTTTCTTTTTTATGCAAAAAAATGAAATACCTGTAAATAATATTATAGGTGATTTAATGAATATTTCTGATTTTGAAAACCGCAAATTGACCGATAACATTGACGAAAATATTAGAATGATAAAGCACATTTTATCAAAAGACAAAATACTGCGATACAGACGTTTTCTTATAAAAGGAAAAATCAAATGTGCAATTTTCTTTCTTGACGGTATGGTGAACAACACAATACTTAATCAAACGGTTATAGAGCCGCTTATCAGCTATCAGAACGAACTCGAGGGTGAAATTACAAAGTGTATACTAAATAACATTCTTTTTGCCGCAGAAAGCAGTGAACAGATATACATCAGCGAAATGCTACGAGGATTGTTATACGGAGATACACTTCTGATAATTGACGGAACGCAAACAGCAATTACAGTAAATACAAAGGGATGGCGTACGCGAGGTATTAACGAACCGCCAGATGAACGAGTGTTAATCGGTCCAAGAGAAGGATTTGACGAATCGGTAATGCTTAATATGGCAATGATTCGCCGAAAACTACCTACACCCGACTTATGCGTTGAAACAATGAATATAGGCAGAAGTACCGATACACGAATCTTTATAACCTATCTCGACAGTCTTGTAAATAGAAAAGCGCTTAATATTTTAAAGGAAAAAATAAAGAAAATAGATATTGATTCCGTTCTTGACGTCAACTATATCAACGAGCTGATTACGGATAACAAGTTTTCGCTTTTTAAAACTGCAGGCAGCACCGAAAGACCGGACGTAGTTGCAGCGCGTCTCCTTGAAGGAAGAGTTGCAGTACTTGTGGATGGCACCCCCGTTGTACTGACGCTTCCCTATTTATTCAGCGAAAACTTTCAAAGCGATGACGATTATTATCAAAATTTTATGTTTGCGACTGCAGGTAGGATAATCAGATATATCAGCTTTTTTCTTTCAATAAGCGTTCCTGCAATATTTTTGGCATTAATTACACATCATAAACAACTGGTGCCTACCTCTTTTTATCTGACGGTTGCCTCCTCAAGAAGCGATATACCATTTTCACCGCTGATAGAATGTCTGCTTTTAATATTTATTTTTGAAATTTTAAGGGAAGCAGGTCTACGCGTTCCGCAAAATATGGGACAGGCTTTAAGTATAGTAGGTGGACTGGTTATCGGCCAGTCAGCAGTTGAAGCGGGAATTGTCAGCGCACCCATGCTGATAGCCGTGGCATTTAGCGGCATAGCAGGTCTTATGGTTACAAGACTCAGAACCTCCGTGTTGTTTTTAAGAATTGCTTTAGCCTTTATTTCCAGTTTTTTCGGACTGTTCGGATATTTTATAGCTATTTTCTTAGTTTTATATAATATTTTCAATTTATCGTCATTCGGTACTGACAGCACGTCTTCATTTTTAAATATAAACAGCCAATCTCTGAAAGATACATTAATAAGAGTTTCTTGGAGAGATATGATTACTCGTCCGCAATCTTTAAGTAGAAACAAAACAAGACAGGTGAAAAAGTGAAAAAAATAATTGCTATCATAATTGCATTAACTGTTTTTCTCTCGGCATATATAGGCAAAGATAAAGTAAGACTTGCGGAAAAATCAGTTATAATAAGCGCTATATCTTTTTGCAGAATTGGCGATGAAATAACTATGACTGTAGAAACGGTACTGCCCGAAGAAACAAACACAGGCAAACTGATGACATTCACTTCTGCAAGTATTGACGGCACAGTTAAAACAGCCGATAAAATTCTTCCGTACAGCCTTATATACTCCCATTGTTCAGCTATAATTTTAAACGAAAATATATCAAAAAGCGATTTTGAAAATATAACAGAGCTTACCAAAAGTAAACAATTACCGCTTTCAAGCGTAATAATGCTTACCGATGGTAATGAAACTCCGTTAAAGGATAGAAAAACGGGACTTACAGGATATGAACTGACGCATTATTTTGAAAAGAACGGAATAAATAACAAATTATTTAAATGTTTATCGTCAATCTATGAAGTTTCCCAGGCAGAACTCCCCGTAATCACTTCAGAAAAGGATGGGTATAATTGGATAACGTCAAGAGTAATCTCCCCTACGTAGCAATAACGGGATTATTTATAATCGGTAACAGCATTATTAATTTGCCTTTATCAAAATATCCACAGGGTGTAGTAATAGGATTTTTACTTTCTGTAATTTTAGGTCTTGTTTTTATAATTATAGCCTTAAAAAAATCAGACCGTATTTTCAGCAGTAAGTTATCTATATCTGTCCTGGTAACCTACAGTTTATTTTGCGCATTAGTTACAGTCAGAAATTTCATTACCTTCTCTGACAGAGTTTTACTTACTGAAGCAAAAACGATAATTCCCTCTTTATTATTTATAACGCTACTATATATTTTTTGCAGAGCAAATAAAAACGTTATCTTAAAAATCTCCACAGTCAGCTTCGCTGTTATTACTATAACGTCGCTACTATTTTTTATATTAAACCTACCAAATATAAGTTTTAATTATTTGATAAAAATAAACGAAATTGATTTAAAGGGCGTTATTTATGAAGCTTTGGCTTTTCTGTTATTAAGCTTCATACAGTCTATAATTTTAATTTATTTTCTAAAGAACAATATTAAGAAGCACAGCGTTTTAACGGGATATTTTTACGCAGTACTGATTTTATCAATATGTTTAATTCAGACTATAGGTATATTCGGAACTGCTCTCACAGGACAATTATTAAATCCTTATGCTTCGTCGGTAAGTATAATTTCTCTTGGTGACAAATTTCTGAGATTAGAAGGTTTTTCATACTTTCTATATTTTGCTGCTACGCTGATAAAAAGCGCAGTATGTCTTGCTGTGGGAAAAGACGCCATAGGAAAAATAAAAGAAGAGGCAGAAAAATATTTTCTGCCCGTTGCTTGTTCAATACTATCTGTTTTCTGTGTTTTTACAAACGTATTTAAAAACGTTGAATTTATGTATATTATACCATTACTATTAATTCCACCCGTGGTTCTTATTCTGAAAAAATAATAGAGTCATAAACTCTTGCAATGCTTTGCCATGTCTGCGGACCCACGTTGCCCGAGGGCGTAATATTGTTATTCCTTTGAAAATTTCTTACCGCATTTGCTGTAGCATTTCCGAAAATTCCGTCTACGCTCAACTGAGGTCCCCCTCCGCTCACTTCGTTGATTCTGTTTAAATACCTTTGCAAATTTGACACGTTTTCTCCTCTGGAACCGATTGAAAGCACGTATCCTGGGTAAATGGTTGCTTTATCTCCCGAATAACCCTCAGGTAAATTTTCCACCAACTGACGATAGGCTGAATTAAGCTTATTCCAGGTTGCTCTGTCAACAATACCTGTTGGCTCTAAACCAAAATTTTGCTGAAAAACCTTAACGGCATTTACAGTCTCATTTCCGAACACGCCGTCTATAGTTAATGAGTTTAAATTTGAATTAAAATACGCAAGTACGCTTAAATAATACTGTATTGCTCTTACGGATTCACCGCTGTCTCCCTCACTCAGTTCATTTTCATAAGGAAGATTTGCTTCTTCAACTGTAATGCCAATTGAATTAAGTTCAGCAAGACGCCTGACACCAATAAAATATCTTTTGATTTTATACCAGGTAGCCTTATCAACAATACCTGTTGGTTCAAGGAAAAACACTTCCTGAAATTTTTCCACAGAATCTCTCGTTCTTCCATCAAAAACGCCGTCAGGATTTTCAATTTTCGGTATGGCAGGATAGTTTTTTGCTATAGCGTTAAGCTGAGTCTGAATAATTTGCACGTCGTTACCGCTGTCACCCTGTCTCAGCGGCACTCCGGGATAAGAACTTTCGATATCGCTGACGGGCGCATTCATAATTATGTTTATATCATTTCCATAATAGTTCTGCAAAATTTCATAGGGTGTTCTTCCCTGTCGGGCAAGTTCAACTGTTCCCCATTGGGAAAGTCCGTCACAGGTTGATGTAGTA
Source organism: Acutalibacteraceae bacterium (assembly GCA_036307305.1). GTDB lineage: Bacteria > Bacillota > Clostridia > Oscillospirales > Acutalibacteraceae > SIG607. Next base: position 300,716 of record JAXJXV010000014.1, on the reverse strand, counting down.
CCGTTACAAAACTGTGTAAAAAACGGTTGAACGTCACCCTGCCTTGCTACATAACTATTGAAAATATCGTCAACAATCTGTGATATATTTTCGAAAACCGTTCTGTCTTTTACATACGCCTGGTCGTATTGAGTAGTGTTTGTTATGTCAAAATCATAATTCTGACTTGGATACCATTCGGTGTATATTCTATTGAGAGCAAAGGTAATTATAGCATAAATGTTTGCCCTCAAACTGTTTTCCGGCCACGTGGGATAAATTTCGCTTGATGCAACGTTTTTAATATAATCTGTAAATGGTACGGTAATATTTTCAGCGCTGATGTCTGACGGTACGCCAAGATGAACAGTTATATCGGTAGGTATAACGGGATTTAACGGCATATTGCTTCCTCCCTTTATAAATTATACGGATTGCCTTCATCTACAATCTCAGTGTTCATACTGTCCGTAGCATATTGCCACACAAGATTGAACTGCTGTATAGATAATGTAGATGCAAATACGGGTACGTTTTTGATTTTAGATGGTAAATAACCCTCCGCTATTACCTCCATATCATATACTTGATAAACTTTTTCGTCGTTAGAGCTTGGCGTCAATGACATATCCTTATTTGGTGCAGGTAAGCTTATAATCCTTGTTTTTCCGTTTTGGTCGGTAACAACCCGCTCTATAACTTCACCAGTGTCGCTTTTTGTTATCGTCACAGTAGCATTAGGAATAGGTCTATAGCCTTCCCCTCCGGTCACCACAGCAATTATTCCGCCAAGGGCATCTTCCGTTGGTTTTTCGTCTATAAATTCCGTTACTGCAGGAACGCTTCTTCTATACATTTTGCGAAGCTCATCAACATATTCTTGAACAGATTTTTCTTTCATATATCTACCCTCTTTCAAAATAAATATATGAAGCGTTGCTTTTTTTAATACCAGCACAAACTATACAAAAAAATGCACCTTAAGGTGCATTTTTTTAATCTGGTTTATGATAGGTGGGAACAAATTTTTTAACCCACTCTCTTATATTGTCATTATCGGAATAAATCTCATCCTTATATTCATTAAGACTTTCAAGGAATGTTTTTTCATCAAAATCAATAGGTTTACCAATATAAATAAGCTCATTTGCCGTTTTTGTAAGACCTTCCTCACTCATAAGAAGCTCTTCGTATCTCTTTTCGCCAGGTCGCAGTCCTGTAAACTTAATATCTATATCTACGTAAGGAATGTAACCCGAAAGCTTAATAAGATTTTCAGCAAGATCTAAAATCTTAACAGGCTCACCCATATCCAATACAAAAATTTCTCCGCCCTTAGCTTCGGCTCCTGCCTGTAAAACCAGCGAAACTGCCTCGGGTATAGTCATAAAATATCTGATGATACTCGGGTCAGTAACAGTAACGGGGCCTCCTTGTTCAATCTGATGCTTAAAAAGAGGAACGACACTGCCGTTGCTTCCAAGAACGTTACCGAAACGTACTGCAACATAATTGGTTTTACTTATACGATTATATGCCTGTATAACCATTTCACACATACGTTTACTGGCGCCCATAATATTGGTGGGATTAACAGCTTTGTCAGTAGAAATCAGAACAAAACGCTCAACGCCGTATTTATCGGCAGCCATTACCGTTTTCAGAGTACCAAAAACATTATTTTTAATAGCTTCGCAGGGCGAATCCTCCATAAGTGGAACGTGTTTGTGAGCAGCCGCATGATAAACAATATCAGGCTTATGATTTTCAAATACATGGTCGAGACGCCTTGTATCTCTTACAGAACCGATGAGAACAACAAGATTCAAATCAGTAAAAGTGCTTCTTAGCTCGTTTTGTATCTCATAAGCATTGTTTTCGTAAATGTCAAATATAATAAGTTTTTTAGGCTTATTTGCGGCTATCTGACGGCAAAGTTCACTACCGATGGAACCACCGCCGCCGGTAACAAGAACCGTTTTTCCCTCTACGTAGTCAGAAACGCTTTCAAGCTTAAGTTTAATCGGGGTGCGACCTAAAAGGTCCTCAATTTCAACGTTACGAACGTTTTTAGGAGAGATTTGCTCACCGCTTACAAACTGATATACAGGCGGTAAAATTTTAAGTTTGCAGTTTGTAGTCTGACAAATCTTAAGGATTTTAGATTTTTCTTCTGCAGGACAGGACGGAATACAAAAAATTATCAAATCAATATTTTCTTTTTTTGCAACGTCGAAAATACATTCACGTCCACCAACAACCGAATAGCCGTGAATCAGTAAGCCTTTTTTGGCAGGATTATCATCAATAATTGAAATATGAGACGGTGAATAATAATCACTGTCTTTCATATTTTGAATTAGCATTGAAGCGGCCTCACCTGCGCCGATAATCATTATTCTACCTGAAACCTCGCTTTTTGTAGCGCTGGTTTTTTTACGATTATTTTTGACAAGCAGCTTAATACCAAAGCGCTCTACAACAATAAACACGAAAATAAAGAAAGGAACGCAAAGATATACGCTTTCGGGCAATATAGCTAATTGTTTATCGAGCTGTCTTGTATAAACGGAATATACAAAAAATACAGTAAAGCAGATTAATGTGCCAAGGAATGAAGCCAAGCCTATTTTTGCAATCTCTCTTATACCTGCATAATTCCATATAGTACGGTAAAAATTCATTAACGTAAAAACGCCAATATATATAACAAGTACAATAGGCAACGTAAACAATAGCTTATTCAAACTCAAAGAATCGTTAAAAACCTCAACAGACGGAAACCGCAAATACAATGAAAAAATGTAGGAAAAGAAGACGATAATCATATCGACTACTATCAAACTGAAAATTTTAATATATTTATTGATTTTGCTCACAACAAATACCCCTTAACAGTAATTTTTGACTACTATTACTAAATATAGTATCACACTATCCTTATGTTGTCAACCTAATCAAGTTCAATAGCGCCGGTGTATAGCTTATAATAGGTTCCTTTCAAGGCAAGTAACTCATCATGGCTACCTCTTTCTATAATTTTTCCTTTTTCAAGAACCATAATAGCATCAGAATTTCTGACAGTAGACAGTCTGTGCGCTATTACAAAGGTAGTTCTGTTTTTCATAATTCTGTCCATACCGTGTTCAATATGTCTTTCGGTACGGGTATCAACTGAACTGGTAGCTTCATCAAGCACTAATATAGGCGCCTTAGAAAGAGCCGCTCTTGCAATATTTAGAAGCTGACGCTGACCTTGTGATAAATTAGCGCCGTCGCCCTCAATAACGGTATCGTATCCGTTTTCAAGACGCATTATAAACGAATGTGCCGAGGCGATTTTTGCCGCTTCATAAACCTCATCGTCTGTTGCATCAAGTCTGCCGTAACGGATATTTTCTTTAACAGTACCCGTAAATAAATGGGTATCCTGCAGAACCATTGCGATATTAGAGCGCAAATAATCCTTATCAAAATCCTGTATATCAATACCGTCAATGGCAATTTTACCGATTTTTGCATCATAGAAGCGACTGAGCAAATTCGTTATAGTTGTCTTTCCTGCACCTGTCGAACCTACAAACGCTATTTTTTGACCCTTTTTTGCATAAAGAGAAATGTCCTTGAGTACAGGGTTATCTTCATTATAACCAAAGGAAACATCTTCGAACACAACCTCACCATTAATTTCAGGCTTCAAATTCTTACCGCTGCCCTCATCTTCAGGCTCCATATCCATAATATTGAAAACACGTTCAGCTCCCGCAAGTGCCGCAAAAATCGTAGACATTTGCATAGAAATATTATTGATTGGCATAGCAAACTGCCTTGAATAACCTGCAAACACGGTGAGAGCGCCGGGAGTAAATCCCGAAAGAACCATAAGCACACCGCCCACTGAAACGGTAACGCCGTATGAAATCTGGCTGGTATTACCCATTATCGGTCCCATTATGCCGCCTAAAAACTGCGCTTTAAACTGTTTCTGACGAAGCTCGTCGTTAAGCAAAGAAAATTCTTCTACGCAGTCCGCTTCGTGATTAAACACCTTAATAACCTTTTGACCGTTAACAGTTTCCTCGATATAACCATTTACTGCGCCGAGGGCTGATTGCTGTGCTGAATAATACTTTGAACTGTGTTTTCCGATTAATCCTGCAAGTCTTGCGAAAATAGGAATAAAAAGAATGGTTATAAGGGTCAGTATCCAGTTGGTCGATATCATAAACACAAAGGTTCCTATAATGGTTATAATGCCCGAAAATACCGACACCAATGAATTATTTAACATAACGTCAATATTATCAACGTCATTGGTAAAACGGCTCATAACCTCGCCTGTGGAGTGAGAATCAAAATACCTGACGGGCAGACTCTGCATTTTAGCGAATAAATCGTTTCTGATTTTTTCAACAGAGTTTTGAGAAACGGTTAGCATAAGTCTTGACTGCATATAAGTGGAAATTACACCAACAAGATATACAGACGTAAGTATAACGAGCGCGGTTATGATATACGTGGTTACAGTTGTATCGTTTCCCACGATTTTGGTGATAATGTCGTCAGCCAGTTTTTCAAACGTACTCATTTTGAACTGAGCGTTTGGAAAAAGTTCAAGAGTAATTCTGTTAATTATGGGGGCAAGTAAATAGGAACCGATTAAGGAGGTTACTGTAGATAACAGCATAGAAACTGCAACAATCAATAATAAAATTTTATATTTACCCACGTATGCTAACAACCTGTTTACAGTTTTTCCTACGTTTTTGGGCTTACCTTTTGCTCTGGAGGAATGCGGTCCTCTGCCGCGAAGAGAAGCTCCGTGAGTCACAGAAGTGTATTGTTTTTTTAGTTTTTCAAGACTTCGTGCCATAGCTTACTCCTCCTTTTCGTTAGTCTGCGACTGATATATTTCCCTGTATTCATTATTATTTTCTAAAAGATAGTTATGGTCGCCTACACCCGTTATTCTGCCGTCGTTCATAACAACAATCATATCGGCAGATTTTACCGACGATATACGCTGAGCAATAATAATTTTTGTCGTTTCTTGCAGATGTTCACTAAAGGCTTTATTAATCATAGTTTCGGTTGCTGTGTCTACTGCGCTTGTTGAATCATCTAATATAAGAATCTTAGGTTTTTTCAGAAGCGCTCTTGCAATACAAAGTCTTTGCTTCTGACCGCCTGAAACAGTGTTTCCACCCTCTCCAAGCTCAGTATCATAACCCATAGAAAAACCTTTAACAAACTTATCTGCCTGTGCGTATTCAGCAGCTTCCATAATTTCTTCCATACTGGCGTCCATATTTCCCCAACTTAAGTTATCAGCAATTGTACCTGAAAACAGGACGTTTTTTTGAAGCACCATACCAACATCTTCGCGAAGATTAAAAATACTGTAATCACGAACGTCAATACCGTCAATTAAAACACTGCCCTCATCAACGTCATAAAGCCGCGGCAGCATAGAAACAAGGGTTGTTTTACCGCAACCTGTAGAACCGATAATTCCTACGGTAGAACCGGCTTCTATTGTCAAATTAATATCGTCAAGAACCTTGTCACTGCTATTTTTATAATATCTGAATGATACGTTTTTTAACTCGATTTTTCCGTTCTCGATTCTTTTATCCTTACATTTTGCTTCGTCATCCGTTATATCGGTTTCGTCAAGAAGCACTTCTTTAATTCTTTTAGCTGAAGCAAGAGCTCTTGAAGAGGTCAGTAAAAGCATTGTAATCATCATAAGAGAGAACAATATCTGAGTAACGTAGGTTACAAAAGCAGACAAATCACCCACGGGCATATTTCCGTCAAGCACCATCTTACTTCCAAACCACACAACAGCAACTATTGTAAGATTCATAAAAATGGTATTGACAGGATGCATAAATATAACGGCCTTCATAGCAGCCATACCTGCATTCTTAAGTTTAGAATTAGAGTTTCTGAATTTTTCCTTTTCGTTATCTTCACGTACAAAGGATTTAACAACGCGCTGATTATTTATATTTTCCTGTACGGTATTGTTTAGTTCGTCAATTTGATGTTGCATCTTTTGAAATCTTGGAAAACCTATAGAAATGATTATAAAAATACCTATAATCATAAGAGGAATTGAAACGGCAAAAACGGTTGCCAACTGTGGATTCAAAGATATAGCCATTATAAGAGCACCAATAAGCATACCAGGACTTCTGAGAGCCATTCTCAGTAGCATATTTACAAAATTCTGTATTTGTGTTACGTCGTTAGTAGTACGGGTAACGAGTGAGCCTGTTGAAAACTTGTCAATACTTTTAAAAGAAAAGCTCTGAATTTTTTTATAAATATCGCGTCTTACGTCACTAGCAAAATATACGGCGGCTTTCGCGCCAAAATAAGCGCCACCAACTCCGCCTGCCATCATAAGCAATGCAACCGTTATCATCAAAAAGCCAATAAACAGCGCCTTCTGAACGGTAAGGGTACCCGCTTCTGCCATATTTATTATTCGTGACAATAAAAAAGGCATAACTACCTCGCCTATTACCTCAACAATCATACAAATAGGACCTAATATAAAATTTATTAAATAAGGTTTTATGTATTTAAACCAGAACTTCAAAGCAAACTTCCTTTCAAATAAATATTTTAACAAATAAAAGAGCAGTTAAAAACTGCTCGATAAAAACACAAACAAATAATAAATGATTGGACATATTAATATAGCAGGCAAAAAATCTGCTATTTTGAATTTACCGATACCAAGAATATTAATGCCCAACAAAATTATAATTACAGAGCCTACACAAGTGATTTCATTCACAAGCGCATCACTTAATAACGGAGCAACAAAAGAAGAAATTAAAACAAGAAAAGACTGAAAAACAAACACAAAAACAGCAGACACCATTACACCAAAGCCTAAGGCACTTGTCAGCATAGCAGATGAAACAAGGTCTAATAGACTTTTTGCATAAATAATAGAGTTATCACCATTAATTCCGGAAGCTATAGAACCGGTAATTGTCATAGCACCGACACAAAATAATAAAGAACCAGAAACAAAACCCTGTGTAAAAGCAGCTGTTGAATTATTAATCTTATTTTTAATGAAATCTCCAAAACTATTAATCAATCCGTCAATATTAATGATTGTTCCGAAAATAACACCTATCACCATAGATACAATCGTGATAAGAACATTATCACCGACCAAACCATTAATGCCAACGTAAATCGTACAAGCTCCTATTGCAACCATTACCGCATCGCAAATTTTTTTTGAAATCAATTTTTTAAAAAGCAATCCAATACTACTTCCCAAAAGAACAGTAAAAGTATTAACTAAAACACCAATCATAATAAAACTTCCTATAACATATTAGGTATATTATATCACAAATTACATTAATTTCAACCATTGACAAAGTCAAATTTTTAAATTATAATAAATTGTAATAACAACAAATCGGCTTTCCTTTTTCAGAGTTATTACTGAATCCGGAAAGCCTTTTTTTGAGGTGAAAAATATGAAAACAGACATTCTTATCATTGGAGCCGGACCTGCCGGTATTTTCACTGCTCTTGAACTAATCAGAAAAGGCAGTAAAGAAAAAATTATGATTATAGAAAAAGGTGCGGCTATAGAAAACAGACGCTGTCCTAAAAATAAAACTAAAGTATGTGTGAACTGCAAACCTTTCTGTCATATCACTACAGGTTTTTCAGGTGCCGGAGCTTTTTCAGACGGTAAACTATCGTTAAGCTGTGAGGTTGGCGGTCAGCTCCCGAGTTTAATTGGTGAAGATTTAGCACAAGAGCTTATTGATTATACCGACAGTATATATCTCGAATTTGGCGCCGATACGCATATTGAGGGAGTCAGCGACCCTGAATCAGTTAAAGAAATTCGTAAAAGAGCTATACAAGCCGGACTTCGCCTCGTCGATTGCCCTATCCGCCATTTAGGTACCGAAAAAGCTCAGGATATATATTATTCTATTGAACAGAATTTGCTAAACAATGGTGTTGAAATAAAATTCGGTTACGAATGTTCGAAGCTTCTGCTTGATGGGGATACCTGCATCGGCGCTGTAATCAGCAGTGCTAAAGGTGACGAGGAGTTCGAAATCTGTGCTAAAAAGGTTATTGTTGCAACAGGCAGACGCGGCGCTGAATGGCTTGAAAAGCAGTGTGCTGAAAACAATATAGCACACGAACCGGGTACTGTTGACATAGGCGTTCGTGTAGAAGTAAGAAACGAAGTTATGGAACAGGTTAACAAAGTTCTTTATGAATCCAAACTTATTGGCTACCCTGGACCTTTTAAAAATAAGGTTCGTACTTTCTGTCAGAATCCTGGTGGCTTTGTAAGTCAGGAAAATTACGACAATGACCTGGCGGTTGTAAACGGTCACTCTTATAAAGAACTTAAATCAAACAATACAAACCTTGCAATACTTGTTTCACATAATTTTAAAATTCCTTTCAATCAACCAATTGCTTATGCTCAGAAAGTTGGTGAACTAAGCAATATGCTTGCTAACGGTCATATACTTGTACAGCGTTTCGGTGACATTTTGGACGGTAAACGTACGTGGCAAAAAGAACTTTCTCAGTCAAATCTTAAACCCACCTTGCCTGATGCAGTTGCAGGTGATATAACCGCAGCAATTCCCTATCGCGCAATGACCAATATCATCAATTTTATTCAAGCTCTCGACCATGTTGTACCAGGTTTTGCTTCTACAGAGACGCTTCTATACGCGCCTGAACTTAAATTCTACAGCAACCGTATTAAAATGGACGAAAACCTTAACACAAGCATTAAAGGTCTGCACTGTCTTGGTGACTCAAGCGGTTGGACAAGAGGTCTTATGATGGCATCAGTTATGGGTGTTCTTATGGGAAGAAAAATCGCTGAAGAATAATTTTAAATAATATAAATGAAATACCCCGACCTGTAGGTCGGGGTATTTTTATTAAGAAATTAATAGTTGTATTTCTTTCTTGCGGTATATGTGGTGTGGAGTGCTTCGTGTGCCTTATGGCAACCGTAAGCCTCAAACCATTTACCTTCACCGTAAAGCTCCTTAATGATAGGAGATTCATGTGACTTTCTTAATGTCATAGCTTCATCCTGTGAATAGAGAGCCTTTGCACGAACAGCTTTAAGGTCAACGGTATCACGAACATACTGAGGTTGAATTGGCTGACCACCACCGTTTACACAACCACCGGGGCAACCCATAATTTCGATAAAGGTCCAACCGTCAGGATTTCCTGATTTAATTTTGTCCATAACCTCTTTTGCGGCTTTGGCACCACTTGCAACAGCAACCTTAAGTTCAGTTCCGCCAAGATTAACAGTAGCCTCTTTAAGACCTTCGGTACCTCTTACTGCTTCAAGAGCAACTACAGCGTTGTCTTTACCGGTTAGCCAGTCGTTAGCAGTTCTGACAGCAGCTTCCATAACACCGCCGGTAGCACCAAAGATAACAGCAGCGCCTGTAGATGTATCACCAAGAGGATTATCAAAGGTTTCATCAGGAAGAGCAGTAAAGTTAAGACCTGCTCTCTGAATCATACGTGCAAGTTCTCTTGTGGTGATAGCAACATCAACATCAGGAAGACCTGCAGCATTCTCATCATCTCTGCCAATTTCAAACTTTTTAGCAGTACAAGGCATAACAGATACAACAACAATATTGTGAGGATCTATGCCGGTCTTTTCAGCATAGTAAGTCTTAATCATAGCTCCTGTCATCTGCTGAGGTGACTTACAGCTAGAAAGATGGTCAATCATATTGGGATAGAAGTATTCGCAGAACTTAACCCAACCAGGTGAACAGGAAGTAATCATAGGAAGAACTCCGCCGTTCTTAATTCTTTCAACAAGCTCGTTAGCCTCTTCAACAATAGTAAGGTCAGCGCCAAAGTTGGTATCAAATACCTTATCAAAGCCAAGTCTTCTGAGAGCAGCAACCATTTTACCCTCAACGTTGGTACCGATAGGCATACCAAAAGCCTCGCCAAGTGTAGCGCGGATAGCAGGAGCAACCTGAACAACAACGTGCTTCTCAGGATTATTGAGAGCTTCCCAAACAGGAGCAGTATCATCCTTTTCGGTAAGAGCAGCTGTAGGACATACAGCAGTACACTGACCGCAAGATATACAAGGAACATCGTTAAGGTTTTTCTTGAATGCACAACCGATAGAGGTATCAATACCACGGTCGTTAGCACCGATAACACTAACATACTGTTCTTCACAAACAGCAACACAACGACGACAAAGAATACACTTGTTGTTATCTCTAACAAGATGAGGAGAAGAAGTGTCAAGTTCATACTGAGGACGGAAGCCTTCAAAAGCAGCGCCATCTACACCGTATTCAAGACAGAGTTTTTGAAGTTCACAGTTAGTAGAACGTGAACAAGAAAGACATTTCTTATCATGTGTAGAAAGAATAAGTTCAAGAGTTGTTTTACGTGCTTTCTGAATTTTCTCTGTGTTGGTCTGAATTTCCATACCATCAGCACAGGGATGAACACAAGCAGCAACAAGACCTCTTGCACCTGTAGCTTCAACTACACAGATACGACAAGCACCTATTTCATTTTTCTCTTTCATAAAGCAGAGAGTAGGAATTTCTACTCCTGCAATTCTGGCAGCCTCAAGAATAGTGGAGCCTTTCGGCACACTAACGGCAATACCGTTTACTTTTACATTAAGCATTTCCATTATAAACAGGCTCCTTTCTTATATCTTAGAGATAGCTTTAAACTTACAGCTACCAATACAAGCACCGCACTTAACGCACTTATCAGTGTCAATAACAAAAGAAGCGAGTTTGTGACCGGGTGCTACGTAATCGGTTCTGGAAATAGCGTCAGCAGGACACTGCTTAGCACACATTCCGCAACCAATACACTTGTCCTTATCAATATCAAATACAAGAAGATTTTTACAAACACCTGCAGGACACTTCTTATCTACAACGTGAGCAACATACTCATCTCTGAAGAAGTTAAGAGTAGCGAGTACAGGGTTAGGAGCAGTCTGTCCAAGACCGCAAAGAGAGTTCTGCTTGATATAGTTACAAAGTTCTTCAAGCTTATCGATATCTTCAAGAGTTCCCTTACCTTCGGTAATCTTATCAAGCATTTCAAGAAGACGCTTTGTACCAACACGGCATGGAGTACATTTACCGCAAGACTCATCAACGGTAAATTCAAGGAAGAACTTAGCCATATCAACCATACAGGTATCTTCGTCCATAACGATAAGTCCGCCTGAACCCATCATACAACCGATAGCTGTAAGGTTATCATAGTCAACTTCGGTATCCATAAGATTTGCAGGGATACAACCACCAGAAGGACCACCTGTCTGAGCAGCTTTAAATTTCTTACCACCGGGGATACCACCGCCGATATCATAAATAATATGACGAAGAGTAGTACCCATAGGAATTTCCACAAGACCGGTGTTCTCAATATTACCACCAAGAGCGAATACCTTAGTACCCTTGCTCTTTTCAGTACCCATAGAAGCAAACCAATCAGCACCGCGAAGGATAATTTGAGGAATATTGGCAAAGGTTTCTACATTATTCTCACAGGTTGGAGACTCATAAAGACCCTTAACTGCAGGATAAGGAGGACGTGGACGAGGTTCACCGCGGTTACCCTCGATAGAAGCCATAAGAGCTGTTTCCTCGCCGCAAACGAATGCACCTGCGCCAAGACGGATATGAAGGTCAAAATCAAAGCCTGAACCGAATATGTTTTTACCGAGCAGACCGTATTCTCTAGCCTGAGCAATAGCAATAGCAAGTCTTCTAACTGCAATAGGATACTCAGCACGAACGTAAACGTAACCCTGAGTAGCGCCAACAGCATAACCGCAGATAGCCATAGCTTCTATGATACAGTGTGGGTCACCTTCAAGAACGGAACGGTCCATAAATGCACCTGGGTCACCCTCGTCGGCATTACATACGACATACTTCTGTGGAGCTTTATTAGGAGCGGTAAGAGCCCATTTACGACCTGTGGGGAATCCACCGCCGCCACGGCCACGAAGACCTGAATCAGTTACAACCTGAATTACATCCTCAGGAGTCATCTCAGTAAGAACCTTACCAAGAGCAGCATAACCGTCCATACCGATATATTCATCAATATTTTCAGGGTCAATTACACCGCAGTTACGAAGAACCACACGGTTCTGTGTTTTATAGAAAGCGGTATCATTAAGTGAAAGATGAGCAATATCCTTGTCCTCTTCAGCACCGTCTGTGTAAACAAGACGCTCAACGATACGACCTTTTAGAAGATGCTCACTAACAATTTCAGCAACATCTTCAACAGTTACACGGCTATAGAAAGTACCTTCGGGGTGAACTATAACTACAGGACCTAATGCACAAAGACCAAAACAACCGGTCTGTACGATTTTAATTTCCTCAGTTAAACCGTTCTTTTCAAGTTGTTCAGTAAATTCCTTCTGAATTGACTGACTTCCCGAAGAGGTACATCCGGTACCGCCGCAAATAAGTACGTGTGCGCGAATCATAAATTATACCTCCAAAAATTATCAATTCTGAGCAGTAAACTCAGCTACAACCTTACCGCCATTTAAATGCTGAGCAATAACCTTGGCTGCTTTTTCAGCAGTCATATGAACATAAGTAACCTTTTCGCCACCCTGATGAACCTCAACAATAGGTTCATACTGGCAAAGACCGATGCATCCGGTCTGGGAAACAGCAACCTTATCATTAAGACCTGCTTCGTTAACACCCTCAACGAAAGCATTAAGAACCGGACGTGCGCCTGCAGCGATTCCGCAAGTAGCCATTCCAACTACTACACGAATTTCATCTACACCTTCACGCATAACAACCTTGTTCTTCATTTTGTCTCTGATTGCCTGAAGTTCTGCTAAAGTTTTCATAATATTCTTCCTTTCCTATTCATTGATTGGACCGAAATATTGTTCCCTTAAGAACTCTTCAATCCATTTAATAACGTCATAGCTGTTTAGAGGAACACCCTCTAAAACAGTTCTTAACTCCCTTGTATCAAGAACAACTTCATTATCATTCATTTTATGAACGAAAAGAAAATCAAAATCAGGATGCCCCTGTATAAGAGTAGTGACAGTAGAAATAACGTCACCCAAAGGAGTAAAATCAATATGGTCGGTATGAAAAACTGCAGTAACCGTAGTGCCGTGATTTTGCTTTGAAGCAACTTCACTTACAGATTCAACAGTAAAACTTCCACCAGTCAGCTCAGCCGCCATTTTAAGCAGCGGTATACCAAGGCCGACCTTACGGGTTGTGCGAGTTGTATAAAAAGGATTTGTAACACTTTTTACAACCTCATCACTCATACCGCAACCGTCATCACGAATAACCAGAGTTAATATATCCTTATCTTCCGTAAGAAGAATTTCAATAAGCTCTGCACCCGCTTTAACGGAATTTTCAGCAATATCGAGAATATTAAGGGATAATTCTTTCATATTCTCACCTGAGCCTTTCAAACAGCTTTTTACGTACAAGAGTACTGCTGTAGGGTTCGTCATCAATTTCAAAAAAATCGTTATCTTCTCTTAAATCGGTAAGATAATGCGCATCGGAACTCACTAGTATTTTCTTATCCTTAATATCATAAAGCTTTTTATATTTATCAATATTTTCGCTGTTATGAAATTCAACACAGGAAAAATACGGTGTATCAGGCATTATACCGAGAGTTGCGATTATACCGTTTGCCTGTCTGTCAATATGCGCAGGATAGCAAATTCCACCAAAACTATTAACGAGCTTTACAGCGTCTTCGAGCATAACCGTAGTTGCTACGGGAAGAAAATCATCAACAACATCGGTAATGTTGTCGTTTTCATCCATAACACTCTGATTACCGAAAATATCTACCCTGTTTTTGAACGGTGTGCGATACTTATCCAGCTCTTTATCAAAAAGCATAGCGTTATCAAGTTCTTCAAAAAGACACACCAGATGTATATCCTCAGCGGTAGTCAGCTCCATACCCGCAATTGGAATTATTCCGTATTTTTTTGCTGCCGCAAAGAACGCAGGACAATTTTTACAGCTGTTATGGTCGGTAACAGCCATAACGTTAATTCCGCAAATATTAGCCATACCAGCAAGATTATTAGGTGTATTATCATCATCAGCGCAGGGCGATAAACAGGAATGAACGTGAAAATCGTAATAATAACGGCTCATTTCAGTATTTTGGAAAGATGCAGTGCAGTTTCATAAGCGGTCATGTCAGTAGAAAGAACATTAACTCCCTTGCTCATTGCCTCTTTAAGTACATCTTCTTCAAGGGTAACACCCTCGGCAAGAATAACACAGGAAGCGTCGGTAAGACTTGCAACGGCAATAACATTTATATTAGACATAATGGTTATCCAGATATTATCACAGCTACAGCTACTCATAACCCAGCTCAATAAATCTCCTATATAAACACCGTTAATCTCTCTGTCTCTTTGGGGCAATGCAATAGCGTTGAAGCCATTTTCGACAAGAGCAGAAACCGTCATTCTTCTTCTCTCCTTAAAGCATTGTACAAAATACATTTACTCAAATCTGTATGTCCTTTAACAATATCCTCTGCAAAAGCGCGACAGGTCGGCGCACCACAGGAACCGCAATCAATTCCGGGAAGCGCCTTTTTCAGCTTTTGAATGTCTGCCATCATTCTCATCGACTGCGCCATATTGTCACTAAGTCTGCTGATGGGATTATAAACAGGAAGCTCATTAAAGAAATACGATTCGGGAATATACTGTTTTTCCTCTTTAGTAAGGAAATTTTGTGAAACAGGTAAATATCTTTTAAGGCTGTGAAGACGGGCTTTTGCAATAAAAGGATTTTCCATTGTCATTGCACCGCCAACGCAACCGCCTGTACAAGCGTTAAGCTCGATAAATTTCAGCGGCGGAATGTTACCGTTTTCAATAGCGTCGAGCACACGGTTAACATTTTCAATACCGTCAGCAGCTAAATAGCCCTCATTAAACACAGCGGTCGATTCGCCGCCGGAAGAAGCCCAGCCGATACCAATCATACCAGACTCGCAAAGAGCCTCAGGCTCTACGTCCTGTTTCATTTCATTTATCAGTAAAAAGTAAATATCACTGATTGAAACAACCTCATCAACCTGACTTTTATACTCGGCAAAACCGTTTTTTACATAACTTGCCTTTGCAGGACAAGGAGAAATAAAGCATACGCCGATTTCGTCGTCATTAAGTTCGGGGTGTTTCTCTTTTGCGCGTTCTCTTGCAAGACGCGCCGCAACCTCCATAGGAGGAAGCATTCTCATTATATGGTCGTCAAGCGACGGAAAACGAAGTCCGATAAGTCTTACTACCACGGGACAAGCGGAACTGATGACAGGCAGCTTTACACCGTCTGTTTTAAGGTAAAGCCTCGTATAAGCCGAAACAAGCTCAGCAGCCTTTGATACCTCAAATACATCATCGAATCCTATTTTTTTAAGCCCGTCAAGAACATAATCAACATCATCAAGATTATCAAACTGTCCGTAAAGGCTTGGAGCAGGAAGCGCAATTTTCCATTTAAAGCGTTCCATATCCTCAAGCTTAGAGCATACGGCTTTTTTAGCCTTATGAGGACAAACCTTGATACACTCACCACAGTCAATACAACGTTCCTGATTAATAACAGCATGACCGTCTTTAATACGGATAGCCTCAGTCGGACAACGTCTTAAGCAGGTGGTACAGCCGGTACACTTTGAAGGGTCCAGCTGAACAGAATGTTCGTATGTATACATAAAGCAATAAACTCCGAATCCAGATAATATAACTATGTGAGATTAACTCGCATAGTGATAACCGTTCCTACACCTATAACGGTGCTGATGTCCATTGAATCTGTATAACGTTTCATATTTGGAAGTCCCATACCGGCTCCAAAACCAAGGGAACGTATACCTTCGGGCGCAGTTGAAAAGCCTTCCTGCATCGCCTGTTCAATATTTTTGATACCCGGACCTTTATCCTCAAGAACAATCTCAATATACTCTTCAGTAACCTTTACGACAGCTTCGCCGCCTTTGGCGTGAATAACCATATTGATTTCGCCCTCATACATAGCTATAGAAACACGGCGGATAATATCAGAAGAAATACCTAACTGACGAAGATTCTTCTTTATCTGAACAGAGGCCTGACCTGCTGATGTGAAATCGTCACCGTCAACATTAAAACGGAAGATTAATTCATCAGCCATTTGTAACCTTCTTTCCAACAAGGCCGTTCTCATAAAGCAAACCACAAGCATCATACATACGTTTATCGGTTGTCATAAGAACGATACCGCTTTCCTCAGCCATTTTAAGCATTTCCTCGGTAGGCTTCTTAGAGCGCACAAAAACAATGCATATCATATCCATCATTTCAGCGGTTCTTATAACCTGAGGATTTACAAGACCTGTAAGCAGTACAGCCTGGTCCTTAACGTAAGCCAGTACGTCACTCATCATATCGCTGCCACAGGCAGAATATACGTGACGTCCTACTTCATCTTTACAACAAAGCACCTGAGCATCGAGAACATCTCTAATAGTACAGATTTTCATATACTTGTTTTCCTTAAAACAAATTAGTCGGCATATTTAGCGATAATACCTGCGATATCGTCGCCAACAAGTCTGCCGTATACGTCTTCATTGACAGTAAGTACGGGAGCAAGTCCACAAGCACCGATACAACGACAAGCAGTAAGAGAGAACTTACCGTCAAGTGTGCATTCGTCAGCGCCGATACCTAACTGTTCCTCAAGCTTCTCCATAAGCACACCCGCACCCTTTACGTAACAAGCGGTACCAAGACAAACAGAAATGTTATATTTGCCTTTTGGTGAGAGAGAAAACTGAGCATAGAATGTTGCTACGCCAAAAATCTTTTCCATAGGTACATCCATACCTTCAGAAATGATTTCCTGTACTTCCATAGGCAGATATCCATAGATATCCTGAGCTTCCTGCATAACAGCAATAAGACGGCTCTTGTCGTGCTTATTTGCATCAATTACTTCACGAAGCTTTTTTTCCTGCTCGGGAGTACCGTTGAATGGGTTGTTGCTAATCTTTTTTTGCATTTGCCATATCCTCCTTATGCAAATTTTAAGCTGGTTTTCTGTCAGAAACAAAAATCTGCACAGAATACTCCACACTATGTACAGAATTATAACACATATAATAAAATATTTCTACCCTTTTTTTGCAAAAATGTTATTTTTTTAACATATTTTTTAAAAAAACTAATTTAGTTGACTATAAAAAGGTTTTCAACTATAATTAAGAACAGAAAATCGAGGTGGTTGAATGAATTTTTTTAAAAACTCTCTGTCTAAATACTACGATTCGGACACTGTTACTAAAATCATTGAAGGAAGCTCGGTTAACCGCGCCACTACGTTAAGAGTCAACACTTTAAAGACCAACACGCAGAAAGTAAAAGACCAACTTAAAAATTTAAACATAAATTACGAAATAGCCGATTTTAGTGAAGATGCTATTATAATCACCGATAATGACGCCGATATAACAGAAACCGAGTTATTCAAAAACGGTGAAATTTATCTGCAAAGTCTGTCATCTCAGCTTCCACCCATAATTTTATCACCAAATGAAAATGAAGACATCCTTGATATGTGCGCAGCACCTGGTGGAAAAACCACGCAAATTGCCGCGCTCACAAACAACAGAAGTCACATAACAGCCTGTGAAATGAACCGAAAACGCGCCGAACGTCTAAAATACAATATAGAAAAACAAGGCGTAAAAAACGTCAACGTTATGGTAACAGATGCCCGTCAGCTTGAAAGTTATTTTTCTTTTGATAAAATTCTTATAGATGCACTGTGTACGGGTAGCGGCACATTTAATTTAAACAATCCCAAAACCTATGAAGGCTTTACCGACATCCTTATTAACAAATGTACTGCCTCCCAATTAAAGCTACTCGATAAAGGTTTATCACTTCTAAAAAAGGGCGGAACCGCAGTATACTCAACCTGCTCCGTACTACCTATAGAAAACGAAGAAATCGTCAATAAGATTATAAACAAACATTCCTGTAAAATCATTCCTATAGAAAACAATTCGCTAAACTGTTTACCAACGCTTCCCTGTTCTCTTAACGGTGCTGTTTGCGTGTGTCCGAATGATAGGTTTGAAGGTTTTTTCGTTGCAAAAATAATTAAAGAATAATATGCAAAAGACAGCTCGATACGAGCTGTCTTTTAAAATTCAAAAGGGATTTTGTTTATCCTATATTTGCCGTCCGCTTTTGTATCATAATCCACATAAGCGCCACATTTTTCGCTGTACAAAATAAAAATATTTCTCATAATACCCGATTTTTTCTTCGTGGTTTCGTCACTTTCAAGTAGGCGTTTAAGACGTCTTAAATTCTTATCCTTAACAATCAGAGAAGACGGCAAGGTTGTGGATTTCACAGACGAAGCAACATCACAAAGCAATATATCCCTTAAAACGCGGTTATCACTCCCCTGTCCGAAAAACCAGTTGATTTTATCAACATATTCATTAAGAGAACAGGATGTACTTCCAGTAAATCTTCCAAGCTCAGTCAACGTATCAAAAGGGTTACGTTTCTGTTCCTCAAAGATATATTTTACGGTTAAAGGAAATCTACCGCTGTTAACAAATCGCTCAAGAGCATTTTCACAAAAGTGAAGCAATTCAAGTTGTTTTTCGTCAAGCCAAGGCGTTGACTTCACCTCATACGGCGGTGTATCAGAAAATTCACAAGGATAAGCTTCGGTATTTTCCCGCATATCCGCACCGTGTAAAAGCTTTAAGAAGCCCAACTGCAACATATCTGCATTAAGATAAAATGCGGTATTGAAGCTATTGCGAAATGTTTTATAGTCCTCATACGGAAGCCCTGCAATAAGGTCAATATGAGTATGTATATTATTAAGGATGACAAGTTTCTTAATATTTTCTTTCAGTTTAGCAACGTTAGTTTTACGGTTAATTGCTGTGAGAGTTTTAGCATTAAAGCTTTGCATACCGATTTCAAACTGTATAGCACCCTTAGGAGCATCCTTCAGCAGTTCGAAGTCCGCTTCGGTCAGTAAGTCACCTGCTATTTCAAAATGGAAACACACGTCGCCGTTTATCGCTGTTCCATAATTATCAATTATAAATTTCCAAAGCTCATAGGCTCTCCTGCGGTTAGCGTTAAAAGTTCTGTCAACAAACTTAATAATTTTAGAGGACGAGTGGGATAATTGAATTATCTCTTCTTTAGCTCTCTCTATTGGAAAATAACGCACACCCGCGCATCTGCCCGAAAGACAAAAAGCGCAGGAAAAAGGACAGCCTCGGCTTGTTTCAATATACGAAATACGGCCATTGAGTGTTTTGAAATATTCATCGCAATACGGACTAATCGGTATTTCATCAGTAACAAACGGAACAGATGAAACGACTTTACTGCTACTTCTATAAAAAATACCATCAACAGATAAAGAACCGCTATTAATAAACGACTCTACAAGAGCAACTAACGGTTTTTCGCCCTCGCCTGAAATCACATAATCAATAAAGCAGTTATCATTAAGTATATTTTCGGCATTATAAGAAACCTCAGGTCCTCCAAGAACAGTTTTTACGCCTGTGGTCTTAATTTTTTCGGCAAGAGAAAGAACACACGTAATATTCCAGATATAACAGGAAAAGCAAACTACGTCCGCATTCTCATTTGCAATTCTTTCATACAGTATATCAACACTTTCATTTACCGTGCCTTCAATAACTTTAATATCTGTATCTTCAAGATTTTGGTTCTTAACTGCAGAATACAAATACCAACAAGCAAGTGAAGAATGAATATACTGTGACGTAATACTAACAATCAGAATTTTCATTTTTCAAATACGCTTCAAGTCGGTAGATTGGACAGCCAAGGGCTGAAAATCGGGCTTCATATTCTGTGACTATATTACCTTCAAAATTACTGTTATGAAGGTCAAGTGATATATTTTTAAGTGTAAAACCGTACCCGCTTAATTTTTCAATAGAAAACTCAAAAAATCCTCTGTTATCTGTCTTTTGATGAATTTCTGCACCATCACACATAATTTTATCGTATATCCTCAAAAAATGAGTTGCAGTAAGTCTATGAGATGCATAAGCTTTTTTCGGGAACGGACAGGAAAAATTAAGATATATCCTGCTGATACTGTCAGGTCTTATATATTTAGCAAGGTATTCAGCCCCGCATTTCAAAAAGCGAATGTTCGGAAGTTCTTTACACTTTTCACAGGCAGTTACAATTACATTAGAACTTTTTTCAACTGCAAGATAGTTTATATGGGGATTACGCATTGCAATTTCATACACAAACTGACCCTTTCCGCAACCCACTTCAAGATGAACGGGATTGCTGTTGCCAAAAAGCTCAGTAAAATCGAAATACTCAGGCACATCAGCCGCAGTCATATAGTTGCGGTCATCAGTGTACTTAATTATAAGATTATCGCAAAGCTCAAGTTTTTCTTCCAAATTTTTCTTTTTTCTCATTCGCATAGTAAATACCTCACAAATAATTATATATTTGAGTTTAAAGCACTGTCACCTTATTTGTCAAGGTCTTTTTATTTAATATCATACACGCTTCTGAGATTTATGTTTCTGGGCATACCAGAAAGAATTTTTACAGCTTTGCTTGAACCGTTTATATCAAAATAGTTATCACTTAATATTAAATCACAATCGGGAGAATCGATTTCTACGTACTTAGCAAAACAATCAGCATAAACAGTAATTTCGTCGTTGTTAAATGTATATCTTAGGTTACCACCAAGGGATAACTATATCCTTTCGGTGGTAGGTGGTACCTGTCATAATGGAATGAGAAAGCGAACTTCCCATCTTAAAAGATATTAAACCTACTCTCAAACACCTATGTGCATAAAAAAGAATGTTCATAACGGTCAAGTCCGTTATGAACATTCAACATGGGAGTTTCGAACTTAATGACACGAATAAAATGCGCCTGAAAACTGAGGATTTTTAAATAACTTCAATAATTGTCGAAAATAATTCTTCAACCTGTAATAAACCGGACAAAAAAATTATAACCAACAAAACTATGGATAAAATAATCAAAAACTTCTTCTTTTGTTTTAGAGCAAGCAAAATCTCATTAATAGACACAAATATAATTTCTACAGCAAGCAATATTAACGAAAATAAAACAGGGAGTTTTGTATTTAAAGTGTCAACGAAAATATGCAGATATCTAACCTCAAATTCAAAAGGGGAAACTTGAATCTCAGGAACCAAAAACCGAAAGACTGGTATAGATAAAATCACAAACACGTTAAATAAATAAAAAACCGCACCAGAATATGTCATTTTGTTGAAATCAGAACTGGAACGTTTTTTAACACCACGCTGCCAACCGGCAGTTTTAGGTAATAGGATTTTTGCAATTTCTTTGTTCTGCAAAACAAAATACTTTCTATCATTATATTTATTATCATAACCAGATATGGTTCTAGCAATGAATAACGTTGCAAATATTATAAATAGAATCATAATCATATCATCACCGCCTTGAGTTATTTATTTAATTTACTTTTAGCAGTATTTATTGACGTAACAAGTAACTTCTTAACTTCAATGCACTTTTCTAAAATTTCGTTGTTATCATAATATCCACTTTCAATTAAAAGTTCTAACCAATATTCACTTTCAGAACATTCTTTAAGTGCAATTTGAAGTTTGGCAATAAAGTCGGCAGTTCCGTGTCCATAAAATGCTTCGCGTATGTTTGCACCGACACTTGTTCCACTGCGGATAAGTTGGTTTGTAAGTACACTTTCCTTTTTGGTTTGTTTTACATAGTTACAAACTTTTATAATCTGCAAAGCAAATTCTTTTGATTTTATAATTAACGGACTATCTGCCATAACATTACCGCCTTTCATATTGTTATTATACCACCATAAAAGAAAAAGAGCAAGGCAAAGCCTTGCAAAAACACTTATTACCTCTTACTTCTTACTTATTACTTACCAAAGCCCCAAGGACTTTTTTGAAGTAAGAGTGAAGAGGTAATAGGTAAGAAGTAAGCCCCAAGAACTTATTGTCCTTGGGGCTTTGGTCGAGGCGACAGGATTTGAACCTGCGACCTCTGCGTCCCGAACGCAGCGCTCTACCAAACTGAGCCACGCCTCGATTTGTGACTTAGTTATTATATAGCATACAAAACCAAAAGTCAATACTTAAATAAGGACAAAAGCAGGTCTTTCGACCTGCTTTTAATTATACTTTCTTAACGCCGATAACTACGTTCTCGCCATTAAGCTCCCACTCTTTACTGAATCCATCCATTGAGTCAAAATCAAATTCATCAGCAAGAGTATCGTTAGAAATTTCAAGTACGTTCTTTTCCGCTATATCAGCGATTTTTTCATTACCCTGCATATAAACTGTTATATGGTCGGTAACCTCAAATCCTGCTTCTTTACGCATAGTCTGAATTTTACTTGTAATTTCTCTTACAAAGCCTTCTTCAATAAGCTCATCTGTAAGAACTGTATCAAGAGCAACTGTAATACCATTATCTGAAAGAGTGAATAAGCCTTCCTTCTGAGTGGTTTCTATAAGCAAATCTTCTTCACAAAGCTCAACAGTGCCACTTGCAAACTCAAACACAAGTTTACCGTTTGCTTTCAGTTCACCGTAAGCTTTAGTTCCGTCAAGACTGCTGAGCGCATTTCTTATATCACCAAGCTGTTTACCGTATTTTGGACCAACAGTTCTGAGCTGTGGCTTAAATGCATAACTAACAAGGTCGCCTGTGTCCTTAACGAAGTTTACATTCTTAATATTGAGTTCTTCTTCAATAATCTTAACAGCTTCATCAGAAAGCTCAGTATCGCATTTAACGTACATTACAGAAAGAGGTTGACGGTTTTTAAGGTTAGCACCGTTTCGGGCAGCACGTCCGAGTACAACGATATTGAGTACAGATTCCATATCTGCTTCAAGCTTAGCATCTATCGCCGTTTCATCAACCTCTGGGAAATCACAAAGGTGTATACTTTCGGGAGCGCCGTCGTCAAGACCTCTTACGATATTCTGATATATATTTTCAGACATAAATGGAATCATTGGAGCAGCAGCCTTAGCAGTAGTAACAAGAGCAGTATATAGTGTCATATAAGCCGCAATCTTATCCTCAGGCATACCCTGAACCCAATAACGCTCTCTGCCTCTTCTGACATACCAGTTACTAAGCTGGTCAACAAAGCTTTCGAGGGCACGTGCAGCCTCGGGAATTCTGTAGTTAAACAGATTGTCATCTACAGCCTTTACCATAGAATTCATTCGTGAGAGCAGCCATTTATCCATAACAGATAACTTACAATCTGTCAGATTATATTTAGTTGGGTCAAATTTATCAATATCAGCATAAAGCACATAGAAAGCATAAGTATTCCAAAGAGTACCCATAAACTTTCTTTGACCTTCCGTCACTGCTTTTCCGTAGAAACGATTAGGAAGCCAAGGAGCAGAGTTAGTATAGAAATACCAACGAACTGCATCAGCGCCGTAGGTTTCAAGTGCATCAAAGGGGTCAACGGCATTACCCTTAGATTTACTCATTTTCTGACCATGCTCATCCTGTACGTGACCGAGAACGATTACGTTCTTATAAGGTGCTTTATTAAAGAGCAATGTAGAAATAGCAAGAAGAGAATAGAACCATCCTCTTGTCTGGTCAACAGCCTCAGAAATAAAGTTTGCAGGGAACTGAGCATCAAACAACTCTTTATTCTCAAAAGGATAATGATGCTGAGCAAAAGGCATAGCGCCCGAGTCAAACCAGCAGTCGATAACCTCAGGAACACGCTTCATCTGAGCAGAACACTTAGGACATTTAATAGTAACCTCGTCAACAAAAGGACGGTGAAGTTCAATGTTATCAGGACAGTTATCGCTCATTTCTTTAAGCTCTGCAATACTGCCGATAGCGTGTCTGTGACCGCACTCACATTCCCATATATTAAGAGGTGTACCCCAATAACGATTACGGGAAAGACCCCAGTCCTGAACGTTTTCAAGCCAATCACCGAATCTGCCCTTACCAATGCTCTCAGGAATCCAGTTAATAGTATTGTTGTTTCTGATAAGGTCGTCTCTGACCTCTGTCATTTTAATAAACCAAGACTCTCTTGCGTAGTAAATAAGTGGAGTATCACAACGCCAACAGAACGGATAATCGTGTTCAAACTTAGGAGCGTCAAAAAGGAGTCCTCTGTCTTCAAGGTCAACAAGCACCTTAGGGTCTGCATCCTTAACGAACAGCCCTGCAAAAGGAGTTTCCTCAGTAAGATTACCCTTACCGTCAACAAACTGAACGAAAGGCAGGTCATACTTTCTGCCGACCTTTGCATCATCCTCACCAAAGGCAGGAGCAATATGAACGATACCTGTACCGTCAGACATAGTTACGTATCTGTCACAGGTAATAAAGAAGCCTTTTTTCTTCTGTTTATCAGCTACAACTGCGGCACAGTCAAAGAGAGGTTCGTATTCTCTGCCTTCAAGGTCAGCGCCCTTCATAGTTTCAATAACAGTATAAGCGGGTGTATCCTCGGTAGCAAGTCTGCCGAGAACCTTATCGGCAAGTGCCTCTGCCATATAATAAACGTTTGAGTCGTTAGCCTTAACCTTAATATAAGTATCATCAGGGTTTACGCAAAGAGCAACGTTAGACGGCAACGTCCATGGTGTAGTTGTCCAGGCAAGGAAAAAAGCATCCTCGCCCTTTACCTTAAAACGAACAACTGCGCTTCTTTCCTTAACAGCTTTATAGCCCTGTGCAACCTCGTGAGAAGAAAGAGGAGTTCCGCAACGGGGACAGTAAGGAACTATCTTAAAGCCCTTATAAAGAAGATTTTTGTTAAAAATCTCTTTAAGTGCCCACCATTCAGACTCAATAAAATCATTATGATAAGTAACGTATGGATTATCCATATCAGCCCAGAAGCCCACAGTCTGTGAGAAATCCTCCCACATACCTTTATACTGCCAAACACTTTCTTTGCAGTGAGATATAAAGTCAGAAAGACCGTATTTTTCAATCTGCTCTTTTCCGTCAAGACCTAATTTCTTTTCAACCTCAAGCTCAACGGGAAGACCATGGGTATCCCAACCCGCTTTTCTCGGCACCATATAGCCTTTCATAGTACGGTATCTTGGAATCATATCCTTAATAACGCGGGTAAGAACATGGCCAATATGCGGCTTACCGTTTGCAGTAGGAGGACCGTCGTAAAAAACGTAAGGCTCCCCTTTTGCTCTGCTTTCTATGCTCTTTTCAAATATTTTTTCGTCGCGCCAGAATTTTTCAATTTTCTTTTCTTCTTCGACAAAATTAAGATTAGTGGATACTTTTTTGTACATTACAATACCCCTTTCACATAAACAACCTATATATTACCATAATTAATGCAAAAAAGCAATAAGAAATATTAATTATTCCACAGAAACGAGCTTACACAGAACAACAAACCGAGCATCATCCTGTTTGCCCGTACAGGTTGACAAAATCACTATTCTATCGGTTTTATCAACAGAAACATCTGCTTTGATAATAGATTTCGAAAAAGCGTGACTGATAAGCTCTGACGTATCCTCAGTATTAAAGTCCGTAGTAAACACAGGGTCACTAACCGTTGTCTGATAGGACGAGAAAACATCTAAACGGTAATTACCGTTTGGTGTGTAAAGATAAAAAGACGGATACGCTTCATAATACGCCTTCGTTCTGTAACGTCGGATTGTAGCAAACATCGTACCGTTTTTCATATTATGACCGTAAATCATCGTAACCTTATCGTTGAAGCTACCGTCGTTTCTGTAATCCATAAAAATTGAGCCGTTAACATTTTTCTTCTTATTAACAGTATGATTAAGGTAGTAACTGTTGTCTTCGCCCTTTAATACAGGATAATTAATTACACCGTTCTGATTAAAAATCCAAGCAGTAACGTCTTCATTTTTTGCAACGAGTTTTGTAAAATCAATAGATTTTGGTATTGGCGCAAATTTAAAGCCTTCCTGCACAACGGAGGAAACGTTTTCCTCAGATTGTTCATCTTCTACCGTTGGAATAACTACCTCCTGAGCTATCTCGTCATTTTGACTTTCATTACGCCACTCCTGTATATAATAGGAAGCCAACATAAAAATACAAACAAGAAAAACACAGGCAAAAAATATAATTAAACTGTTGTAAACCAACGCAGTTTTTCTTTTATTTCCACTCATATCTTTCGCTTTATTAAAGTTCATAAAATTTATCCTTTCTGAAAATCAAAAACGACTTTGCCGTCAGTCAAGCACAGCTTAGCATTAAACAGCTTTCCTGCTTTAGAGGTAAAGCCTTGTATTTCACTTGTGACGCCTTCCTCAAGCAATTTTTTTGCATTGCTGACCGATATGACGCGTTTGCAAATAACACCGTTTATACGGAATTTACAGCCATCCTTATAACCCATACAGCCATAACCGTATCTGCCCTTGACGACTTTGTTCTGACAAAGTGGACAAGTACCGATAAAGTCACCGTAAAAACCGTTATCACAGTCAGTTTCGAGCGGCAAATCCTTTTTGATGAAAACGGAATTAATTTCATCAGTTGCCATTTGGACGCTTTCTTTAACGCTCAATGTGTTTTTAAACACTTTCTTTAGCGCCTGACCGAGAACGCTGGTCTTATATTTATCCATTGAAATACCCATATAGGTAAGTGACTCAATAAGATACTCACCGTCGGGTAAAATAGTGTAAACGTCCTTTTTAAGCTGAATATATTTGCTTTTAATAGCATTATCAATTATACCCGTTCTCGTAGCCTCAGTACCAAGCTCAAGGCCGTCAAACATTGCTTTATATTCCTCAGCATCATCTTCATCGGAAATTTCAGATGCAGAAGCTTTTTCCTCTCTGAAAGGATTTTTTAAATACTGATTGAGTGTTTCTATAGTATAGTGTTTAGGCGGCGAGGTTTCTTTTTCCTTTGGAACAAAATTAATATTAACAGCGTCGCCCACCGACAGCCTCGGCAAAACCTTGTCCTTGCCCGTATAGCTGTCATATTTTGTCCAACCTGCTTCAAGAATCACCATACCCTTTAGCACAAATTCTTCATATTCTCCTACTTTAATACGCATCTCCGTTTTTTGAACGATACATTCTTCACTGCAAAAAACTGCAACGAAGCGACGAAATACCGTCTGATACACTTTGAATTCATCATCGGTAAGGTCTGTCTTTTTAGGAATTTTATAAGTTGGAGTCAGCGCAGAATGGGATTCAATTTTACTGTCATCAAAAATAGTTTTCTTATCCTTCATAACTATGGGATAACCCATAGAAGCAATATTCTTGATAATTTTAGAAATCTTATCCTTTTCTGCAGTAGCAAGATACTCGGAATTAGTACGGGGATACGTAAGATAACCCTTTTCATAAAGTGACTGTACAATTTTAAGACTTTCGTCCATAGACATTTTTAGCTTTTTACCCAGTACGTTCTGCAATTTTGACAGCGAGTAAAGTTTTCCTGCAGAAAGACTGTCTTTTTTTGTTTTGACATCGGTTACAACCGCGCCCGACTGATTATATTTATCACACAATTCCTTAGCTTTGTTAAGCTGATTTTTATCAAATTTTTGCTTCGAGGTAAGTTCTACGATTTCACCCGACGTTTCCTCTTTGCTGTAAAGAGCATAGTATATATCGGGAACAAAATTTCTTATAGCCATATCTCTGTCGTAAATTGCTTTCACAATAGGTACGATTACCCTGCCAACTCTTAACAACATACCTGTTTTCAAGGTCGCATAACGAGTAAGATTTACACCGTACAGCCAATCTATATAGGTTCTTGCAAAGCCTTCGTTTGCAAGATTATCATAATCTTTTTCTTCTTTCATATCAGAAAGCGCGGCAGATACGGTTTCTGGAGTCTGGTCGGGTAACCAAAGTCTTAAAAGCTTTTTATCACCTTTTAAGGCGTGAGAAACACACAGACGGATAATAATTTCTCCCTCTCTGTCAGCATCCCCCGCATTTACAATAGCATCAACATCTTCGCGGTTACATAATGCACAAATCAACTCAAATTGTTTTTTGACACCTGCATCCTCGTTACCATCGTCCCCTCTTCTGAGCTTAAAATTAAACTTTTCGGGAAAGCAAGGAAGATTTTCCATACTCCATCTGCCGTTTGAAGTAGGTCCTGTATAATCTTCGATATCACAAAGTGAAAAAAGATGACCAAAAGCCCAGGTAACGATATATCCGTTACCCTCATAATAATTGCCTATTTTTTTCATTGTGCCGATACCTGCAACGATATTACGGGCAAGACTGGGTTTTTCGGCAATTATCAGAACCATTTTTTCACTTCCTTTTCGAACATATATATTAATTATATAATATTTTTAAAAAAATACAAGAAAAATAATTGACATCAATAGTAAATGTGATATAATCATATTAGGTTTCTAAAAAATTGAGATTTTCTCATTTACAGCAGGTGTATTATGGATAAAAACATTTTAAACGAAATCAAAAGTAATTATAATTTTTTAACCAAAACCGAAAAAAAGATTGCAGACCTTATATTATCCTCTCCCGCAGATTTTACAAAAATTTCAATAACCGAGTTATCACAAAGCGCTGATATTTCACAAGGCAGTATAAATAACTTTTCTAAAAAATTCTGTTCAGGCGGATTTACGGATTTAAAGCTTAAAATAGCAACTGATTATTCCTCCTACAGCGAAAAACCTTTTTCAGACATAACAAGCGACTCAGCTATAAAAACAGCGCTAAAAAAAAGAATTAACACAACGGTTCAGGCATTTGACAACACGTATAAAATTAACGGTGAAAACGAACTAAAAAGTGCCTGTGAGATGATTTTAAGCGCCAAAAGAGTTGAAATTTATGGTGTATATCAGTCAGGTATAGTTGCGCGTGACTTATGTTATCAGCTGATACAGTTGGGAATTCCCGCTTCATACGTTGACGATACGCTTATGGGCGCAGTTGCCGCTTCAATGCTGAACGCTGATAGTCTTGTTATTGCGCTTTCGGCTTCGGGACAAACCAAGGATATTTTGGATGCCGTAGAAATTGCAAAAGATAAAGGCTCAAAAATTTTAAGTATCACTTCAAATAAATACTCACCTCTTTCAAAAGAAAGCGATGTATTTCTGATATCTACAAACAGCGGCGACACTATAAGCAATAATAGCAACGAGGTTCGACTGTCTCAGCTATTGCTCTGTGATACACTCTGCGCATATGTACGAAGTGTAATTGGTCAGGCTGAAAAAGAACACTATTATAAACTGCAAAAAATACTTAATCTCCATAGCATCAACAACGATTAGAGGTATAATTATGAAAAGCTCAGTAAAAAATGCATTTATTATCGGCAGTACCAGTACCTTAGCCTATATGTTCGTATATTTTGTAAGAAACATTCTTTCGGTTGTTACCCCCAAAATTATCGAGGACGGCACATTAAACGAAAGTCAGATAGGAACGCTGTCTTCCGTATTTTTTATTACATATGCAATAGGACAGCTGATTAACGGTGCGCTTGGGGATAAAATCAAAGGCAAAATTATGATGTCAGCAGGGCTTGTGTTGGCTGGAATTACAAATCTGGCTTTTTGTTTTAAAGGCGCTAATCATATTACTCTTTATATTTCATACGCCTTATGCGGTTATTTTCTTTCAATGATATACGGGCCTATGACAAAGCTCGTTGCAGAAAATACCGAACCACTTTATGCTTCAAGGTGTACAGTAGCTTATAACTTTTCTTCACATTTAGGCTCTCCTATAGCAGGTATGGTAGCAGTTATACTATCCTGGACAATGGTTTTTTTATGCGGCGGTGTCACGTTAATTATTACAGGTATCGCAACTTATATCATTATTACTATGCTTGAAAAAAACGGCGCCATAACACCTATAATTCCTGTGGCTAAAAACTCAGGAAAAAACAAGTTAAAACTACTCGTACAGCGAAAAATCGGCAAGTTTACTTTAGTTTCCATTTTAACAGGCATCGTACGAACAACAGTTGTTTTCTGGTTACCGACATACTACACACAGTACCTTGATTTTTCTGCTGAAAGTGCAGCCGTAATATTCACAATATCAACACTGTTTACTTCCATTAATGCATTTGTAGCAATAATCGTATACGAAAAACTGAACAGAAATTTAGAAGCAACTATGATTATTAGTTTTTCCCTTTCGGCTTTAAGCTTTTTGCTATGTATTTTTGTAAGACAGCCAATTCTCAATATTATACTTATTAATTTTGCCATATTTGCCGCAAATGGTTCTTCAACAATGTTGTGGAGCCGATATTGTCCGGGACTTAGAAGTACGGGACTTGTTTCAAGTGCAACAGGTTTTCTTGATTTTGTAAGTTATTTAGCCGCAGCAATATCCTCTACAGTGTTTGCTAATGCAGTTAGCGATATTGGCTGGAACGGACTGATAATAGTATGGTTTGCTCTGATGTTTATTGGTATTATCGTTTCAATACCCTTTGATAAAAACACGCATTATCTCGATGAATAAAAAGAGGAGGCTATGCCTCCTCTTTTACTACGTTACTATCAATAATTGTACCCTTTTCAAACTGATATGCATTTTCCAGAGTAGTAATTGCAATAGCGTAAAGGGCTTCGTTGGTTAAAAATCCCTGATGGGACGTCACTATAACATTTGGGAAAGAAAGCAAACGGGCAGTAATGGAAGTCTCAAGTATATCATCTTCCCTGTTTTCGAACACGTTATCATCTTCTTCCTCATACACATCAAGTCCAACACCCGAAAACTTTCTGTCTCTGATACCGCCGATAAGGTCTTGTGTGTTTATAAGAGCGCCTCTGGATGTGTTTATCAGCAAAACACCGTCCTTCATCTTAGCAATGCTTTCTTTATTAATCATATGATAGGATTCTTCTGTCAAAGGACAGTGCAGTGAAATCATATCACTTTCGGCAAGTAGCGTGTCCATATCGGTATATGTGACAAAATCGAGTTGCTTATTAGGATAGTCGTCTACGGCTATCACCCTCATTCCAAAGCCGTTACATATTCTGCACATGGCAGCGCCGATTTTTCCCGTACCGATAATTCCTGCGGTTTTAGAATTCATATTTCTTCCGGTAAGTCCAACAAGACTGAAATTGTTTTCTCTCACCTTTATATATGCCTTGTGAATTTTTCTGTTTACTGCAAGAGCGAGTGCCATAGAATGTTCTGCAACTGCCTCAGGAGAGTAAGCAGGAACTCGTAAAACAGTAATACCGTATTTTTCAGCAGCTTTTATGTCAACGTTGTTGTAACCTGCACAGCGAAGCAAAATAAGCTTAACCTTACAGCGTGACAGTATTTTAATAACAGTAGCATCCACAGGTGAAGCAACAAAAACGCAAACGGCGTCGTAGCCTTTAGCAAAACTTGCGGTTGTATGATTAATATCACCTATTAAATAATCAATAGTTATATCTTTATATTTTTCCTTTAAGTTTTCATCAAAGGATTCTTTGTCGTAAGCTTTTGTATCATAAAATAGAATTTTCATTATAAATCCCTCCAACAATAATATTACCTTAATTTTCAAATTTAGTCAAAGATAAATTGCAATAATAAAAAATATATGATATAATTTTTTTAAAAAGTTAAGGAGAGTTAATATGAGAATGATTTTAGCTTCTGCTTCTCCCAGAAGACGTGAACTAATAAAAATAATTGACCCTGACACCGTTTTTATATCAGCAGACGTAGATGAAACCGTACCGGATGCCGTACCTTGTGAGGAAGCGCCTGAATTTCTTGCCTGTAAAAAAGCTATGGCTGTTGCAAAGGAATATAAAGACGATTTGATAATCGGTTGCGACACGTCGGTTATAATCGACGGCATCATTATGGGAAAACCAATAAACAGAGACGATGCTGTTAATATGCTTTCCCTTCTTTCAGGACGCACACATAAGGTTATTACAGGGTGCTGTCTTATTAAGAACGGTAAAACTCTGAGTTTTTCCTGCGCTTCATACGTAAAGTTTTACGACCTTTCAAAAGAAGAAATTCTCGAATATGTTAAAACAGGTGAATGTGATGACAAAGCAGGTGCATACGGTATACAAGGCAAAGGAAGTCTGCTTGTGGAAAAAATCGACGGTGATTATTTTAATATTGTAGGTCTTCCCATAGCAATGCTAAATCGTTATATAGGTAAACTCTGATGGAAATTATAGCGAGAATTCACAATGATTTTACTGATAAATTCGGTATACCGCGTCAAAGCGGATTGTCAGACGTAGTGTCAAAAATTCACTTTGAACCAAAATACAGAAATATTGATGCACTCCGTGGCATTGAGCAATTTTCTCATTTGTGGCTAATATGGAATTTTTCAGAAAACAACCAAAAAGATTGGTCGCCCACGGTAAGACCGCCTCGTCTTGGCGGAAATAAAAAAATGGGTGTTTTTGCAACACGTTCACCATTTCGACCAAATCCTATTGGACTGACTGTTGTAAAACTTTTAAAAATTGAAAACACGAAACAAGGCCCCGTTATTTATATAAGCGGTGCAGATATTATGAATAACACACCTATTTATGACATTAAGCCGTATATTCCATACTGTGACTGTGTTACCGATGCTACCGATGGTTTTACTTCAGTAACCAAAGATTATAAATTAGAAGTAGTAATACCTGATAATATATCCGAAAATTTTCCAGGTGATAAGCTATCAACTCTTATACAGATACTATCAGGCGACCCGCGTCCTTCTTATCACAACTCAGACTCAAGAGTATACGGTCTTTCTTTCGGTGAATATAACATAAAATTCACCGTTGACGAAAGCACACTTACTGTAAGGGAAATCAAAAAAATACCCGTCGATTGACGGGTATTTTTTTAAGTTCTAAACCGACCGAAAGGCTCTTCCTGCTCAAGAAGCGCTTCCTGCTGTTTCATAGCTTTTATGTATTCGCCGATTTTGTTTAGAGCTATTACAGCGGAGAAACCAAGAAAAACAACGCCGATAATGAGTCTTACTTCAATACCGAGTAAATCCTTAATCAAAACAAGAGCTGTAATAACAATAGCAACAATTAAAAGCCAAACAAGAGAAATTGTCACAAATTTTCTCTTATACTGTTTTTTTATTTCTTTTTTCTTTTGTTCATAGCGTTCCCATTTATTAATATCCATAATAACACCCTTTTACAATACGTTTTTTAAATATTATCAAATTATCGAACGCATTGTCAATACTTATTCGACTAAAAAGGGTGAATAAGAGTAACCCGTTGTATCTCCGTACCGTATTAAATACCAATCAGGCAGCCTTGAAAGAACGGTAACGGTAGCTTTATCGGGCGCACTCCCGATTACAGTGGCATCAAAAGATGGATATTTACGAATATTTAAATTGCTCCCCTCTCTTGTTCTTACCGTAGCAGTACCTTGAGGCTGCGGAAAGTTAAAGGGTATAGAAAAATAATCGGTTAATGACAGTACTGTATTTTGAGCAATAGCGTCAATATTGTTTCTAATCCATTGAGCATCCTGAGGATTGTCATGATATGCATATTCAATAAGTACCGCCGGTGCTTTAGTTCGGGCAACCTCGCCAAGCGAAGTAGTAGGTATTGCTGAAACGTTTTCGGGTAAAGGATAAATAAGCTTTAAATTGTTAGCAATAATTTCAGCGGCTCTCTGACTGTTACTGCTAAAGGGATAATAATACACTTCCGTTCCCCTGACGGCACCTGCATTTGCCTCTCCCGACGCATTTGAATGTAATGCAAGATGCAAATCGTAATTCCCTTCATTTGACTCTCTTATACTACTTGCAGCATTCATATCAGGCGTATTTCTTATGTAATCAATACCACTAGCCTCCAGATACGGAATCATAGCATCTGCAATAAGATTCATATAGTATTCTTCATTGCCGTAATCTACATAAGGGTTAAATTCCTGTGTAGATGGGCTGAGATAAATCGTTGGCATAAAAATCCCCCTCCGCTTAAATATATGAAGCAGAGAGGGAGTTTTATTATTTATTAAGTCCTAATTTTTCGGTTTCTTCCTTTACAACAGAAGAAAACCAGCAATAGAGAGCCTCGCCCAACTCCTGATAAACGTTATCGCCGTCATGTGAGCAAAGCATAGCAAAGGTCTGACCTATTCGCCTTTCAACATCAATCCCACGTCTGTAAGCAAGATAGTAAAAAGAGAAGGCGCCAGTATCCGAAGACGTTCTGTAAATTTCGGGATTATTATCCTTAAGATAGTCTATAAAGGCCTTTTGAGCAATACCCGCATCTGTATCATCAGCGCAATACTTTTCAAATCCAACGGTAGCAGTAAAAGAAATAAGCAATCTTCGCGCAATTATCATTTCATAGTCGCCGTCATCTTCGTATTTGAAATTAGTAGCATCTTTTGAAAAAATACGCGCAACGTTAATACCGAGATATTTCGCAGCACTACGCTCAAAATGCTCGTTTTGAGAATTATTTTCCAAAAGCTTGTTTCGCCTTACATCAACACTGGGCTTGTCACCCGCAATTTTCATATCCGCATCGAAGTTCAATTTTAATCTTCTTTCTGTGTTTTGTATTCTTTAAGAGCCATGGCTAGTTGCGCGGGGCAGGAAGTATCCTTAAAACCGCATTTAATACCGTCAAGACGTTCAATGATATCATCAATCTTCATTCCCTTAACAAGAGAACTTATGCCCTTTAAATTACCGTTGCAACCACCAACAAACGAAATATCGGTAACGACACCGTTGTCCACCTCAAAATCAATGGAACGGGAACAAACGCCCTTTGGCGTATAATGATAAGTCATACTGTCACTCCTTATTTATCTTTGAAACGATTGCTACGTACAGGATGACGAAGCTTTCTTAAAGCCTTTGCTTCAATCTGACGGATACGCTCTCTTGTAACGTTAAATTCGGAACCAACCTCTTCAAGAGTATGACATCTGCCGTCGTGCAGACCGAAACGAAGTCTGATAACAGCCTCTTCTCTTTCAGTAAGTGTCTTAAGAACTCCGTCAATATCCTCGTTTGTAATGGTTTTAAGAGCCGCTTCATCTGGAGCCA
This sequence comes from Acutalibacteraceae bacterium, assembly GCA_036307305.1. Lineage (GTDB taxonomy): Bacteria > Bacillota > Clostridia > Oscillospirales > Acutalibacteraceae > SIG607. Next base: position 265,438 of record JAXJXV010000014.1, on the reverse strand, counting down.
AAGCATCTTCATCGCGGATAAAATCCATAAGACGTGAATCCTCTTCAGGACCGATTGGAGTTTCCATGGATACGGGTTCCTGAGCAACACGCATAATTTCTCTTACTCTTTCAACAGGCATCTCAAGCTTCTGAGCTATCATTTCCTCGCTCGGCTCATAACCGTTTTCGTGTAAAAGCTGACTCTGAACACGTTTTAGGCGGTTAATGGTTTCAACCATATGAACGGGAATACGGATGGTTCTTGCCTGGTCGGCAATAGCTCGAGTTATTGCCTGACGAATCCACCAAGTAGCATAGGTGGAAAATTTAAAGCCCTTTGTATAGTCAAATTTATCAACAGCTTTAATAAGACCAACGTTACCCTCTTGTATCAGGTCAAGGAAATACATACCTCTGCCAACGTATTTCTTTGCAATACTTACAACAAGACGAAGATTAGCTTCTGCCAATCGGCGTTTCGCCTTTTCGTCACCCTCAGAAATCTTAACGGCAAGTTGAATTTCCTCATCACTTGTTAAAAGAGGCACTCTGCCTATCTCACGAAGATAAACTTTAACCGGGTCATCAAGAGCCATACTGTCAAGATTTGCAGTGTCGTCAAGCTGGTCAAGGTCCATCTCCTCAAGCTTCAAATCATCATCGGTAGGTTCCTCGTCGTAATCAAGTTCAAGAAGCTCAGGCTCATCATAAAGGTCCTCCAGATTTTCAGGAGCGTTTTCTATATCGTCAATAGAAAGCTTGTCCATTTTGTCGGAATCGTAATCACTTTCGAAGGCGTTCTCTTTGATTTCCTCTTCCTTGTTTTCTGTTATCTTGTTTTTCTTATTCTTTTCCATATTCATTTATTCTCCCTTTTTATCTTTAATGATTGCCTGCATTCTGGTAACCCAGTCAGAGTCGTCATCATCATTTTCTGTCTTTTTAATCAGATTTTCTTTTTTAAGAACCTCAATACTGTCGCTAAGCAGCTTATCTGCATTCCGCTGTGCCTTTACGCCGCTCTGAAGCGTAACGATAAAGCCAAGCTCAGACGGTGAATAGGTAGAGCCGAACAGAGAAATATCAAGGTCCTTCCCCTCTTTAAGAGCCGCGTAAATATCCCCATAAATACGACGGTTGATTGATGTAATAAAAGCCTCAGGAGGCAAACTTTCTTCAATTCTTAGAAAATAATCGGGATGAGCAAACAACACAGAAATTATTGTTTCCTCTGCAGCAGCAGCCCGTTTATTAAAGCGTTTTTCAGGATTAATTTCATCTCTGGTATATTTGGGTGAAATAGCCTCACTGATTTCCTTCTTTATTTGTTTTTTCGCATTTGTTTCTTTAATACGTTTAATAGCCGCATCAACGGCATTTTTTGCAAAACCGTATTTTTCAGCAAGTCTGCCTGAATACAGGTCAACCGCTAAATCATCGTCGGTCTGCGCAAGAATCTGCGCGGCAGCCTTTAAATATTCAAGCTTACCCCCGTCACTTTGAATGTCAATATTTTCTCCTGCTTTACGAAGCTTATACTCAATATCGTTTTCGCAGCGGTCAAGGAGCGCTTTAAACTTTTCAGGTGAATTCTTTTTTATGAATTCGTCAGGGTCTTTACCATCAGGAATTACAACAACCTTAGTAGATAATCCCGAATCCTTAAGAGTTTCCAAAGCTCTTGCGACGGCTTTTTGTCCTGCCGAATCGGCATCAAGACAAATAACGAGTTCTCTTGTATATCTACTCAGCAGTTTACCCTGTTCAACGGTAAAGGCTGTTCCCAATGCGGCAACGGTATTTGGGAAACCCGCCTGATGAAGAGAGATAACGTCCATATTACCTTCAACAAGTATAACTCTATCAGCACAATGATTTTTTGCAATATTAAAGCCGTAAAGATTTTCACCTTTCTTATATACAGGCGTGTCCTGTGTATTGACATATTTTCCACCTGCTTTATCATCATCAGGTCTGGCTCGTCCGCTGAAAGCAATAACACTGCCTCTCAGATTAATAATTGGAAACATAACTCTGTTTCTGAATCGGTCGAAATATGTACCCTTCTGACTTTTTGAAATAACGTTCGCCTGTAGCATATCACCCACTGTATATCCTTTTGAGGTCAAATGCTTTAAAAGACCGTCCCATTTATCAGGAGCGCAGCCAAGACCGAATTTACGTATTGTGCCTATATTAAGACCTCTGCCGACAAGATAATCAAGCGCCCATTTACCCTCAGGCGACATCAGACAACTGTGAAAATATCGTGCGCTTTCGCGGTTAATTTCAAGAATAATTTGTTTGACCTTATGCAAAGAATTATCTTCATAATTATTTTCAGGAATTGCTACGCCTGATTTCTCGGCAAGAAATTTTATAGACTCCACATAATCAAGATGCTCAATCATTCCCGTAAAGGTCAGAACGTCTCCGCCAACACCGCATCCAAAACAGTAAAAAGAGCCGTTTTCGGGATAAATAGTAAAAGAAGGTGTCTTTTCGTTATGAAATGGGCAAAGACCTATAAGATTTTTTCCGCGTCGTTTAAGCGAAACATATTGAGAAATTACCGATTCAATATCGTTACGGAATTTTATTTCAGCAATAACGTCTTGCGGGATTGCCATAACAGACCTCCTTTTATGTAATATTCATTATAACTGCCATGAACCAGGAATATATAAATTCTGATAAGTAACAACTGCATAATGGTCAGTCATACCCGCTATATAATCCACCACTGCGCGTTCCACACCCTCAGAATCGCAAATCATTTTGTATTCATCAGGTAAAAGTTCAGGATGATGAGTATAATAATCATACAATCCCTTAACAAAGTCGTAAACCTTGGTTTCCTCTGATTTTGCTTTAGGGTTTCGGTATACCGACTCAAACAAATAATCGTGAAGAGCATCGAAATGCTTTTTGGTAAGAGTATCCATTAAAATACCGTCAGTACTGTTTTTAATTACAGAATTAACAAGAGTCGTAATTCTCTGCGTTTTGGTTTGTCCTAAAAAATCACGAATTTCTTTCGGTATATCATTAATATCTATAATACCACCGCGTATAGCGTCGTCAATGTCGTGATTAATGTACGCTATACGGTCGGAAATTTTCACTATTCGTCCTTCAAGAGTAGATGCCTCTTCGCCTCTTGTGTGACAAAGAATACCGTTAAGCACCTCACCTGTAAGATTAAGGCCTTTACCAGATTTTTCTAATTTTTCACACACCCTGACGCTTTGAGTATAATGATTGAATTCAAAGGGAGCGAGTTCATTAAGCGCTCTTTCACCGGCATGTCCAAATGGGGTATGTCCTAAATCGTGACCTAACGCTATAGCTTCTGTAAGGTCTTCGTTAAGTCTTAAGGCTCTTGCAATGGTACGTGCTATCTGCGACACCTCAAGTGTATGTGTAAGCCGTGTTCTGTAATGGTCAGACTCAGGCGACAAAAAAACCTGTGTTTTATGTTTTAATCTGCGGAAGGCTTTACAATGAATAATTCTGTCGCGGTCACGCTGATAATCGGTTCTGATATCCGACGGTTCTTCATAAACCTTTCGACCAACCGATTTATCGCTGAACGAAGCCATTTCGCATAAAACAATATGCTCGGTCTCTTCAATTCTACGACGGATTGAATCCATATACACCCCTCCACTCTATATATTATATACGCAAAAAATCCCAAAAAACCTTTTTTATTTCAAAATTTTTATAACCGAAAATATTTTTCCTTCCTGTAATACAGTAAGTTTTCCAAAAAATTTGTCTGTAAGAGCAGCAGAAAAATCGTCGAATTTCTGATTTTCCAAGGAAAATTTTACTGTTATATCAGCCGCAAAATCGGTAGCCGACACAACTCCGCCGAAGTTGTCTATAAAAGGAATCAATGTGTTGTATTGCTGATAATCGCATACTACCGAAAACAGTCCCACAAGTCCCATTTCCACAATTTCGCTGTTACTAACTGCAGCCTTAGCCGCTTCACTGTATGCTCTCACCAGACCGCCCGTACCCAGTAAAATTCCACCGAAATAACGGGTAACAACAATGCAAATATCCGTAAGGTTTTTGCCTGTTAAAATATCAAGAACGGGTTTACCTGCCGTTGAATGAGGCTCACCATCGTCAGAAAAACGGGCGTCCCCGTTCTTTAATCGGTATGCGAACACGTTGTGACGGGCATCCCAGTATTTAGATTTCATTTCCTTTACAAAAGCAACGGCTTCCTCCTCAGTTTTGACAGGTTTAAGCGTTGCAATAAATTTAGAACGCTTTTCTTCATATTCGCCAACAGCCAAACCCGATACCGTTAAATATCCTTGCACTTGTGTTCACCCCCATACTAAAAGAAAACCGCAACCATAAAAATGGTTGCGGAATTAAATTATAAGCCGTAACGCTTTCTGAACTTGTCAACACGACCGCCGGTATCAACCAGCTTCTGTTTTCCGGTAAAGAACGGATGACATTTAGAGCAGATATCAAGATGAATATCCTTCTTAGTTGAACGAGTTTCAAACTCCGCACCACACGCGCACTTAACTACGACTTTCTCGTACTCAGGATGTATACCCTCTTTCATTCTAGTGTCACCTCTTTCGAAATTTCATTAACATTGGTATATTAACACACTTTAATCCAAAATGCAAGTAAAAATTTTTACTTTTTAAAAATAATTTTTCTCAGTTCTTCATAAATCTCAACAGTTTTAAATTTAATTTCATATTTTTCACTGCTTTTTGCAATATTGGCGCTGTCCTCACATACGCTGTCAGATAAATCTCCTGAGGCACCGATACAGACGGCAGGAAAACAAACGCACCACCAATTTTTGCCTTTGCCCTCGCCTATAACTATATTCAGCGATTCATAATTTCCCGCAGGTAAAGTAAAATCATCATACTCTCTGTTAGTAAAATACGACAGACCCACGTTCGCACTGACGGAATAATCGTATCCGTACTGATTAATTGTAGCTTTTGCTATTTTAAGTATATCGTCAGCATTATTTTTTGCAAATTCATTTGCCTGTGAAAGATTATCGCACTCAGCAAAATCATCACCGAAATTTTCAAGTATAGCATCTCTTACTGCGAGTTTTAAGTTTTGGTCATCAGCAGAATCCGAATTTGCTATTATGTGCAGTCTCAAAACGTTAGACCTTAAATCATTACACAGTGTATCAAATCTTGCAAAGCTAAGCAGTACGGCAACAATAAGTCCGAATAACAAAGATAAATTAAATTTTTTCATAATTTTTCCTCCAAGTCAATTACCCTAGTTATTGACTTAAAAGAAAAATTTTATTCACACATTTTCACAGCTAAACACAAATTTATACTCATTATCTAATAACTGCGCTACAGAATCAGCTTTTTCCTTACTGCTGAATATACCCATAACGGTTGGACCGCTGCCTGACAGAGAAACAGCGTCCGCGCCAAGCTCTATAAGTCGTTTAGAAATATAACTATAATTACTTACAAGAGAAAAATCATTGTAAAATGCCTCACAGAACTGCCCGTAATCTCCGTTACAAAGACTCTCTTCCATTTTACCGCTGATATCAGATAGCTCAGCGTTTCTGTTAAGCTTATCAAAATCACCGTACATCTGCCCTGTAGAAGCTTTGAGAGCATCTTTAACAAGAACAATATATAATTTAAGTTTTGATGGTATTTTTTTGATTTCTTCTCCAATACCCTTGACACGCGCACAACCGCCGTTAATACAAAAAGGCACGTCGGCACCAAGCTTTAACCCAATTTCACAAAGCTGGTCATACGAAAGAGGCTTAGCATAAAGCTTATTAAGTATTCTAAGCACTGCGGCTGCATCGGCACTACCTCCGCCAAGACCTGCCGCAAGAGGAATATTCTTATTAATTTCTATAGTAACTCCTCTTTTTATATCTGTACGTTCAAAAAACAATTCTGCCGCTTTATAGCAGATATTTTCTTTATTATCTATTGAAGAATTATCGCATATAACTTTTATGCCAATTTCTTCATTATCTTTTACAGTAATAACGTCACTCAGCGAAACCGTCTGCATAACTGTATCCAATAAATGATAGCCGTCCTGTCTCTTACCTGTAATTAGCAAAGATAAATTAACCTTTGCATAGGCATTTTCGCTAAACATCAAAATCACCTCTTATTTATTTTAACACATCTGTATAATTTTGCATAGTATTATTTACTTTTTGTCACTTATATGTTATATTGTTTAAAAACAATATTATGAGGTGTTAAATAATGAAAATAGTTATTTCTGTAATTGGAAAAGACAACGTAGGCATCCTTGCAGGAGTATCCGGTAAGTGTGCCGAATGCGGCATAAACATTATCGACGTATCACAGTCGGTTTTACAGGATATGTTCTGTATGATTATGATTTGTGATATTTCGTCTATGAATATTAAATTTGGTGAATTTTCTGAAATTATTTCCCAATACGGCAAAGAAAAAGGACTTTCGATTCACGCGATGCATGAAGACCTTTTCAATTCAATGCACAAAATTTAACGAGGTATAATGATGTTAGAAACTAAAGATATACTTGAAACCATATCAATGATACAGGATGAAAATCTTGACATCCGTACCGTTACAATGGGTATTTCCCTTCTCGACTGTATTGACAGCGACATTGATATTGCCTGTCAAAAGGTATATAACAAAATCATCAGTAAAGCTGAGCATCTTGTTCCTGAGTGTGAAGCTATAGAGCAAATGTACGGAATCCCGATTATAAATAAAAGAATTTCCGTAACACCTATAGCCTTGATTTTAGGCGCCTGTAAAGAAAAAAACCCCGTTAAATTTGCGCTGACTTTAGAAAAAGCGGCGCAAAAGGTTGGCGTTAATTTTATAGGCGGTTATTCTGCTCTTGTTCAGAAAGGCTTTACCGAGGCGGACAAAATACTTATTGAAAGCATCCCAGAAGCCCTTTCTGAAACCGAACATATATGCTCATCAGTTAATATCGGTTCAACTAAAGCAGGTATTAATCTTGATGCAGTTAAAATGATGGGTGAAACAGTAAAAAAGGCTGCAGAGCTTACAAAGGACAGAAATTGCATTGGCGCGGCAAAACTCGTAGTATTCTGTAACGCCCCCGAAGATAATCCTTTTATGGCAGGTGCTTTCCATGGCGTTGGCGAGGCCGACTGTGTAATAAACGTTGGTGTATCGGGACCTGGCGTAGTAAGAGCCGCTCTTGCTAAATCTAAAGACTTAAACATAACAGAGGTTGCAGAATTAATTAAAAGAACGGCTTTTAAAATCACAAGAATGGGACAGCTCGTTGCTAAAGAGGCTTCTGCGCGTCTTAACGTGCCTTTCGGAATTGTAGATTTATCACTTGCTCCTACCCCTGCCGTTGGCGATTCGGTGGCTTATATCCTCGAAGAAATAGGTCTTGAATGTTGCGGCTGCGCAGGTACGACTGCCGCACTTGCAATGCTTAACGATGCCGTTAAAAAAGGCGGTGTTATGGCTTCATCAAAGGTGGGCGGACTGTCAGGCGCATTTATTCCCGTTACGGAAGATGCAGGTATGATTCACGCTGCAGAGTGCGGTTCTCTTACCATAGAAAAGCTTGAAGCTATGACAGCAGTTTGCTCTGTTGGACTCGATATGATAAATATTCCCGGTGATACCACTCCCGAGGTCATTTCGGCAATCATAGCAGACGAGGCGGCTATTGGTATGATTAACTCAAAAACAACCGCTGTAAGAGTTATTCCTGCTATAGACAAGGTCGCCGGAGATTCTCTTTCATTCGGCGGACTGTTAGGCGAAGGACCTGTAATGAAAATCAATACGGCATCTCCTGCGAAATTTATTAACCGAGGCGGTCAAATTCCCGCTCCCATTCAAAGCCTTAAAAACTAATTTAAAAGCGCTAAGCAAAATTGCTTAGCGCTTAATTTTTATTCATCAGATTGTTCTTCTGTTTGATTTTCGGTAGTTTCTTCCTCAGACGGCGTAGATTCCTCAGAAGTATCACTCGATACCTTGATGGTACCGTTTACCTTTCCTTTAACGACACCGCTTGCGCCCGACTGAGTTTCACTCGTACCCTTTATAGGCGATAAAATCTTTCCTGAATGCAGTGAACAGGTAGGAAGATAACTATTCTTATAATATCCAACACCTTTTGAAGTACAGGCGTTGGTAGCAAGTAAACCTGTTTCAGCACAGTAATATCTTTGACTTACATATCGGCTTTCCTCGAATTCTTTAGCCTTAAGACCCTGATGTATAGGCTTCATAACAGCGCCCCACATACTCTTGGCAATAGAAGAATTTTTAATGGTGCGGTTATTGTCGTAACCTGCCCAACAGGAAGTTATATAATATGGAGAACCGCCGACAAACCAAAGGTCGTTAGTGCTGTTAGAAGTACCTGTTTTAGCGTAAATTTTCATATTGGATACGTAGCCTTTTGCAGAAGCGCCTGTTCCGTTAGCACCGTAAACTACGTTCTGAAGCATATGATTCATTACAGATGCGGTATCTTCACCAATAGCCTGTATACCCACATCACTGTATCTTAGCACCTCATTACCATGCATATCGGTTATATAGTGATAGGTAGTAGGACTGTAATATTTACCCAAATTACCGAAAACGGCAAAAGCGGCAGCAGACTGCGTAGTCGTAATACCGTTATCAGTACCGCCCATTCCAAGAGCAGACAGGTTTATATCAGTACTCTTAAGGGTTGAAATTCCCAGATTATCGGTTAAGAATTTATAAGAAGTTTCGGGCTTCATCTCATTAACGAGATAAACGGGTATTGTATTTACGCTTCGCTCAAGAGCATAATGAGCAGTAATGTATCCCCAATATCCGCCGTACCAGTTATTCGGTGACCAGCTACCGTACTTATAACGGGTATCGTTAACAACAGACGAATAGGTAATTATATTTTTTTCAATAGCAGGAGCATAGGCTGCTATTGGCTTCATAGTAGAGCCTGGCTGACGGATAGCCATAGTTGCTCTGTTAAAACCACGGTTTTCGGTTTTCGCACCTATTCCACCCGCCATACCTTTTATATGACCCGAATAGTCCATAACGGTAATGGCACCCTGCATCATTTCTCCGCCAGATTTCAGACCGTATTTATCAGAGTTAGAGTACACCTCGTCTATAGTATTTTGTATATCAGGGTCCATTGTGGAATAAATCTGATATCCGCCGTTATAGAACATTACGGAAGCATCCTCATCGCTTACCTTATACAGTTCTTTAAGGTCGGCAATTACCTCATCAATCAATGCGTCGACAAAATAACTGTTAATTTTAACCTGTTTTATATTTGCAGAATCAGCAACAACGTTAAGCTCTTCCTCAAGAGCATTCTGATACTCTTCGGAAGTAATCATTTTCTGCTCATACATCAGCTTTAAAACAGTATTTCTTCTTTCCTTGTTGTCATTAGGATTTTTATCAGGTCTGTATTTTTCGGGATTTTTTGTAATACCTGCAAGTGAAGCGCATTCGGCTAACGTAAGTTCGTCAAGGGATTTGTTGAAATAAAAATTAGCCGCTACCTCTACTCCCGAAATATTATTAGACATGGAAACAACGTTTAAATAACATTCAAGAATAGTTTCCTTAGAGTAATTGGTTTCAAGGAAACGGGCACGCATTATTTCTCTCACCTTACGTTCGGGACTTCGGTCGTTATCACCCGTAAGATTCTTAACAAGCTGTTGCGTTATTGTTGAACCGCCTTGTTTAGAGGAATAGAAATTCAGAAAATAGTTTGCAAAAGCGCTGAAAGTTCTCTTCCAGTCAACGCCGCCGTGCTTTAAAAAACGCTTATCCTCAACTGCAACGAAAGCGTTTTTCAGAGTATCGGGAATATCCTCGTAAGCAACCCATATTCTGTTAACGTTACCGTACAGTCGCTGATACTCTACCCATTCACCCTCAGCATCACCCTGTACGTAAACGGTTGTAGTACAATTAAGTTTAAGCTCATCGAGATTAACACCAAAGTCACCATCAATAAAGTTAAACACATATACAAGAAAACCGCCCAATACAAAACAAGCCAAGGTAACGCACAAAAGAAACGACGCAAGAACGATTCTCAGCACATTTTCCTTTTTGCTTCTTTTTACATTACGTTTTTTCTTTTTGTTTTTGTTTTTTGAGTCAGAGGAATTACTGCGATAAGAATTAAGGTCAAACAGCTCATCCTTTTTGTGATTATCACTCACAGGAAAACAACCTCCCAAAACACATAATCAGTACAATTTATATTTATATCTTAATTTGTCTTTTTAACCTATTATAACACAAAAAACAAAAAAATGTATTACAATTTTTTAATATTTACATATTTTTGTGAAATAATAGCTATAAAATACACTGATAGGTGGAAAAAATGAGCAAAAAATCAATAATTTCTCTTCTCGTTATTACGCTAACTTTGTCGGTTGCGTTAGCATCAATTCTTTTTATTCACCATTCCCAAAGAGAAAATAATTACTTAGTTCTCTGCGAAGAGGACGGAACGGTAATGTTAAAGCAAGGTGATAAAATTATAAATATTTACGATGATATAGTATTAGACGTTCTTCCCAACGAAGACAGAGAAGCATTAGATGAGGGAATAATTATAAACAGTGAAGAACAATTACTCTCAATTATTGAAGATTATGACGGGTAACATCTTGAAAAAATTCAAATTGTTGCTATAATATATATAAGCTATCAAATTAATTGGATGTGAACAATTTGGAAAACAATGCAATTTCTGCAGGTGTTGGCAGTCTTATCAGCACTGCCGAAATCAAGGTGCTTATATGTTACGTAATTAACGGCGTCAAATCTGCCGTTCCTGGTAAGCAGTTGGCAAATCTCTTCAATTTGGAAGGTATCGCAAACTATTTTGAGGTTATGGACGCTCTTGAGGCACTTCTCAAATCAGGAAATCTCACATATAACGATGCTGACGATACCTATAACGTTACCGAAATGGGTGCAAATGCTTCAGAAACCTTAAAGACCATTCTTCCCTTTACCATAAAAGAAAAAGCCTTTGCTTTAACAGCAAAAATGATTTCCCGTTTAAAAAACGCAAAAGAAACAAAAATTGAGACTGTAAAGGAAAACGGCGTTATGTATCTTATTTGTTCTGCGGTTGAAGCAGGACAGGAGCTTATGAGCGTTAAAATTATGGTTACCGACGAAACACAGGCATCTGCTATCAAGGAACGTTTTCTTGATAACCCATCAAGAGTGTATACAGGACTCGTTGACCTGCTCACCGGTGATACAGATTAATTAAAACCCAACCTTCTTACTGTAAGGTTGGGTTTCATATATTAATATCAATATTTTTTTATCAGCTTATGGGCCGCTTTATAAATGTCGCCGCCGCCCATAGTGATTACAAGCTGATTGTTCCGTGCGGTACTGTAAATATAGTCCGCTATTTCATCAAAGGTTTTGATTACCCTTGCGTTAGGCAGCTTTTCTGCAATTTGTTCAGAGGATATACCATAGGTATTAATTTCTCGTGAGCCCATAATTTCAGTCAGCACAACTTCATCGGCAAGACTTAAAGCATCAATAAACTCTTCCTTCAAAAGCGCCGTTCTTGAAAAAGTAAATGGCTGAAAAATACAGGTCACCTTGCTGTAAGGAAGCGCCTTCGCAGCAGAAAGCGTAGCTTTGATTTCCGTTGGATGATGAGCATAATCATCAGCAATCATATATCCGCCGTATTCTCCCAAAAACTCAAAACGTCTACCCGCACCTGTAAACTTTTCAAGAGCCTCAACAATTCCCATTGGTTCAACGCCCAAATCGTAACACACAGCAAAGGCCGCCAGTCCGTTGTAAACGTTGTGCTTACCTGGAATAGACAAATTGATACGGACAATAAAATCCCCGTTTTTAAACACGTCAAAGGAAAATCCCCGTTTACCCGCAGAAATATTATCAGCATAAAAATCATTATTCTTGTTCATACCAAAAGAAACTATTTGACCGTTATAATTATCAACAGCATCAAGTACAAGACTGTCATCGCCGTTAACGTAAGCAATTTTGGACATACCTACAAATTTTCTAAAGGAAGCAACAAGATTTTCCATTGTCTTGAAGTAATCAAGATGGTCGTTGTCAATATTAAGAAGAACAGAAATATCAGGCGACATTTTAAGGAAAGTATCTACAAACTCACAGGCTTCGCAAACCATAATCTCACTCTTTCCGATTCTGCCGTTAGAGTTAAGAATTGGAAGCTTACCGCCAATAACAGCGGTTGGGTCCATCTTGTTTAAATACAAAATTTGTGTTATCATAGAAGTAACGGAGGTTTTTCCGTGTGTACCGCACACACCGATAACATTATCATAATATCTCGTCAGAGCGCCAAGAAGAACAGAACGTTCCATAGTAGGAATAGAAAGTCTTTCTGCCTCCACAAGTTCGGGATTATCCTTGGATATAGCTGCAGAATAAACAACAAGCTCACAGGAATGTACGTTTTCTGCAAAATGACCCATAGTCACCTTAATTCCAAGCTTCTTAATTCTGCTGAGCGGCTCACTTTCATTATTATCGGAACCTGTAATTATATATCCCTTATCTTTTAAAATCTGCGCAAGCGGACACATTCCGCTGCCGCCGATACCTATCATATGAATTTTTTTCACCTGAGACAAAATTTTATCTTCAGCTCTTAACTCTTTCATATATATCACCATTCAAATTTATTCTATATAGTTATTATAGAACATTTAAAGACAAAAATAAACAATTATTTTTTATTTTGGGAGGAAATATGGAACTTTTTATTCCCGATTACCTGAACACCGTAATAAAAACCATAGAAAACAATAACGGAGAAGCCTATCTTGTTGGCGGCTGTGTACGAGATACGTTACTGAATATATCGCCCGACGATTACGATGTAACCACTTCCCTTTTACCCGAAAAAATCACAACAATTTTCGAGAAAACCATTGCAACGGGACTTAAGCATGGTACCGTTACGGTTATTTCAGAGAACAAGCCCATTGAAGTGACTACATACAGAGCCGATGGAAGCTATATTGATTCCCGCCATCCCAAAAAAGTCAGCTATGTAAGTAACCTGAACGAAGACCTATCGAGGCGCGATTTCACCATAAATGCTATGGCTTACAACCACACAAGCGGACTTGTTGACCTTTTTGGCGGAAAAGAAGATTTAAACAAAAAAATCATACGAACTGTTGGCAATCCCAACGACAGATTCAGCGAAGATGCTCTTAGAATACTCAGATTATTCAGATTTTGCGCTCAGCTTGATTTCGATGCAGAAGCAGAAACTCTTGAAGCTGCATTAAGGCTTTCCCATAAACTGCAAAATATCAGTCGCGAAAGAATAGCTACTGAGCTTATTAAGGCATTATTATCCTCTGCCCCGCAAAAGCTCAATCCATTACTCATAAGCGATGCGTTGTCTTTTTGCGGTATTCCCGCTTGTTCAATCAACAAAGAATTCACTTTTTTACCAAAAGAAAAATATATACGCTTTGCCGCATTTATCGCTTCCTCTGACGGTGATGCAGAAGAAATCTGCAAAAATCTCAAAGTTGAAAATGCATTACTTAAATACTGTATTGAATTATCGCAGCTTTTAAAAAAAGAAATTACCGATAAAATAAGCTGTAAAAAAGCTTTAAGAGATTTCTCCCTAAAAGCCGTACGAGATTCAATAATTATAAAGGGACAGTCTACCGAAACATTAGAACTTGTTATTGATAGCAAGGAGCCGTACAAAATATCACATTTAGCCGTTAACGGAAATGATTTGGCAGAGCTTAAAATACAAGGAAAAGAAATAGGAAGCACCCTTTCCCATTTAACCGATTTCGTTATCAAAAATCCACAATATAATACAAAAGAAAAACTTCTCAATATTGTACGTAACAATATTTAATGCAAAACCATAGAATGATATTAGCAATTCATTCTATGGTTTTTTAGGTGATTATATGAAAATATTAATAGTTGGTAACGATAAGCGTAGTCTTTTAGTTAAAGAAGCTCTATCAAAGTATTATAAGTCTGCAATAATATATAATTATGATACAGAGGTTCAGCCGCATACTGACGTAATAATTTTACCTACACCCGTTACGCTGGATAATATTAATTTCAGTTTTACAAATTCAAAGGATAAAAGCATTCAAAAGCTCTTTGATTCAGCAGATAAAAACACGTTAATTATCGGCGCAGGCTTTAATCACGAAAGAGTATACGACATTTGCAGTCGGGATGACTTCGCTATTAAGAACGCTATTCCTACCGCTGAGGGAACTATTGCTTTACTGATAGATAATACCGATAGGACTATTTGTAACAGTAAAATCCTTGTGACAGGCTTTGGAAGAGTTGCCAGAATTTTACTTGACAGACTTAAAATATTTACTTCTGATATTGACGTATGTGTGAGAAAAACTTCAAATCATGCTGAAATTAACGCAATCGGAATGAATTCAATTTATTATGACGAGTTATATAAAAAAATCGGCAGTTACGACATCGTAATTAATACTGTGCCGCATTTAATTTTCGATTCAGAGGTACTTAATAATTTAAATAAAAAAGCCCTTTTGATAGAACTTGCCTCTAAACAGTCCGGTATTGACCCGTCGGCTGTAAAAGACTTAAAATTAAACTATATCAATGCTACGGGACTACCGGGCAAAACCGCCCCAATGAGTGCGGCAGATATAATGGCAGAAACAATTATCGATTTACTGAAAGAAAATAATATTGATTAAGGAGATATTTATGAAAGAACTAACTATTGGTTATGCGATGTGCGGCTCTTTCTGTACAATATCTGACTCCATGGCAGCGTTAAGGGAACTTGCATCAACGGGAGTGAAAATCATCCCAATTATGTCATCAATCGTATATAACACAGACACGCGGTTCACAGAGCATTTATCTTTACAGAACAGAGTTAAAGAAATAACAGGAAACGAAATACTCCACACGGTTGAACAGGCCGAACCTATCGGTCCTAAAAAGCTCTTAGACGTACTGATAGTTGCGCCTTGTACGGGCAACACACTTGGAAAATTAGCGAACGGTATAACTGACACAAGTGTAACTATGGCTGTAAAGGCTCATTTAAGAAACAATAAACCCGTAATACTTGCTATTGCTACCAACGACGCATTGTCAGCGTCTGCAAAAAATATAGGAGCATTGCTCAACACAAAAAATATATACTTTGTTCCTTACCGACAGGATGACGCTATAAACAAGCCAACATCAATGATAGCGGACTTTACAAAAATCGGAGAAACTCTAAATAAAGTGCTTGAAGGCACTCAGCTTCAGCCATTAATTCTCTAAAATTCGACAAAAGTTGACAAACTGAGAAAACAGTAGTAAAATAAAAAAGCCGTACAAGACGACTTTTTGTTTTGGTGCTGAAGATGGGATTCGAACCCACGACCTATTGATTACGAATCAATTGCGCTACCAGCTACGCCACTTCAGCTCATAGTAGTTATTATAACAATTTTTAGCTGATTAGTCAAGAAGAAAAAAAGGAGAATTAAATGAACACTAAACAACGTAAAGCTGAAGAAATACGAATCAGAATCGCCTACTTTAGAAAAAAAGCAGGACTCACTCAAAACGAGGTTGCCGATGCTATAGAAATGGCGCGCAGCACGTATTCTTATTACGAAACAAAAGCTATGCGCTTCCCTCAGGATTTTCTGGAGAAGGTTGCAAAAGTATTAGATATACCTGTCAGTTCCTTTAACGTGGAGACAAAAACCGAAAGTGATATTTCATTTCTCACGTTTTCGGACTTTCCTTCAGGCGAATACAAAGAAAGCAATTATGAATTGGATAAAAAGGAACGTGTTATAATAACTATTTACAGAGCGCTTCCCGAAGAAATACAACCAAAGGTTCTGGATTTTCTGTTTTCACTCGGACGAGATAATATTGATTTGTTTTAAAACAACCTCCGCTTCAGTGAAGCGGAGGTTTCTTCTTTATCCAAAATACTTTATATCAAAGGAATTCTCGACAAATTTTCTGGCAGACTTAAGGTCAGCTATATCGCCAAGCGCCATCATCTGTATAATAAGGTTTCCCATAGCCGTTGCTTCAGTGGGACCCGCACTTACCTTTTTACCTGAGGCTTTAGCAGTAAGCTTATTAAGATATGAATCCTGTGAACCTCCTCCTACGATTGCAATATGCGGATAATTAATGCCCGTAATGGCTTCTATCTGACCGATTGCCTGAGCGTAACATTTGGATAAGCTATTATAAATTACTTTTGCAATTTCACCCAGCGTTTCTGGAACCTGCTGTCCTGTAAGCCGACACTCATCCTTAATGGCGTTTATCATAGATTTAGGCGCAAAGAAGACATTGTTTTGCGGGTCAACACAGGAAGTAATAGACTCATTTCGCGCCATATTTGAAATTTCTCCGAAACCAACCTCTTCATGCCATTCTTTTCTTACCGACTGCATCATCCACAGACCCATAATGTTTTTAAGAAAACGGAAACGATAATCATAACCGCCCTCATTAGTGAAATTAGCATCCATACTTTCCTTATTGCAAATAGGATACATACTTTCTGTACCAAGCAACGACCATGTGCCTGAACTTATATATAAAGTATTATCCTGTTGCGTAGGAAGCGCCGCAATAGCGCTGGCTGTATCGTGAGCGGCAGTAAGAATAACTTTCGCATTATATCCAACAACCTTTGCAACCTCAGGCGTTAAATCACCAACAACTGTACCAGGACGATGAATGGGACAGAAAATTTCTTTAGGAATTCCCATCTTTTCAATCAGTTCATAATCCCAGTCTCTGTTCTCTGCATTTAAAAGCTGACTGGTTGAAGCAATTGTATATTCACTGGCTTTTTTGCCTGAAAGCAAAAACGTCAGGTATTCGGGAATAAACAAAAACGTCACAGCTTCTTTAAAATATTCAGGATTATTAAGCTTTATGCTCATAAGCTGATATGAGGTATTAAAGAGTTGTTTTTGAATACCCGTTCTGGCATACAGTTCTTCTTCGCTGATTATTTTACATAACTCACTGTCCATACCGTTGGTTCTTGAATCACGGTAACTGACAGAATCGCCAACAATATTATCATTTTTATCAAGAAGAACAAAATCGACACCCCAGGTATCAATAGCAACAGACTCGGGAATTTTGTTTAATTCTGCGCATTTTTTCATTCCAATTAAAATTTCATTAAAAAGACGGGCGGTATCCCAACAAAGTGAACCGTTTTTTTCCTCAAAACCGTTTTTAAAACGATGAATTTCTTCAAGAACTATTTTTTCGTCTTCAAAATGAGCAAGGATATGTCTGCCACTGGAAGCGCCTAAATCAATAGCCAGATAATATTTCATTTCTACACCCTCGTTTATTTTAAAAATCTTTCAGGTAAAGTAAGACCGAAGTCCTTAGCTAAATCTCTGAAATCATCAGCCTGTATCGTCTGTAGCTTTCTGTCAGACATACTTCTAACCTTTACAAGAATTTCAGCCGCTTTTTCAACAGTATGCATAAGGCCAAAGGTAATGTCAAAGTCCTCGCCTGAGCAGAACATACCGTGATGAGCCCATATAGCAACGTCGTATTTTTTCATCAAATCACTTGTTGCAACAGCAATATCTCTTCCACCGGGTACCATCCACGGAACAACACCGATGCCGTCGGGGAAAACAACGGGACACTCGGTAGCCATTTCCCATATTTCTCTTGTGAACACTTCGTCCTTTAGAGGTAAAACAAAAGTAAGCGCTATGGTATTAGCAGGATGAGCGTGATAAATTACTCTGTGTTTACCGCCGCTGACTATTTTTTTAACCTCATGATTCATAAGATGACTGGGCAACTCGCTTGTTGGTCTTGCGCCGTTTAAAAGACCCCATACGATACGGTAATTTTCACCCTTATCATCAATTTCAACGATACCTGTATTAGCCTCTGCATCAAGCATTACATTGCGAAAATACTTACCGCTGCCAGTAGTCATAAAGAATTCACCCGCAAGTTTTGGTACGCTTGTTCCGATTGGAGTCCACGGGCGGCTGTAATCGAAATTTTCTTTAACACTATCAACCTCTTCAGGTTTGATACGATATGTAAGGTTACCGCCGTTTCTTTCGTGCCAACCCTGATTCCATCCGTCATCAGCCATTCTCGCAAAGCCTTTAACAAACTGTGCATCTATAACCTTCATTGTTTATTAACCTCTTTTCATAAGTACTTCTTTTTCATATTCTTTAATAATACCATACCACTCATCATCAAGAGGAGTATGTGTACGTCTGCAAAATTCATCCCAAACCTCACCGAAAGGATAGGTTTTAATATTTTCGCTCATAACCATCAAGGATGTGAAATCACAATTATCCTGTAAAGACTTCATTTCATTCCAAGGTGTTAACATAGCGGATAAAAGAGCTTTTTGCCAGTTACGCATACCTATAACCCATGCCGCAACACGATTTATTGAAGCGTCAAAATAGTCAAGAGCCATAACAACTCTTTCAAGAGCATCATTTTTAACTATTTCTTTAGCCATTTCCTTGGTTTCATCATCCAGTAAAACAACATGGTCGGAGTCCCAGCGTACAGGACGTGTAATATGTAATGCGATTTTTTCGTTGAATAAAAGCATCGTAGGAATCTTATCGGAAACATACTCAGTAGGATGGTAGTGTCCGTTATCCATAAGAGGCATAATTGAATTCTTTGCAGCGTAAGACAAATAAAATTCAGCGCTGCCCACAGTGTAGGATTCAAGTCCGATACCAAATACCTTGGATTCAAGCGTAATAAGAACCTTTTCCCTATCGAATTCATAAGCGAAAATTTCGTCAAGAGATTTTTTTAGTCTGGCTCTCGGACCTATTCTATCGGCAGGTATATCCTTCATACCGTCGGGAATCCAGATATTTAGAGTACAGAAGGTATTAAGCTCATTAGCAAAATACTGAGCAATATCAATACAACATTTAGCGTGTCTCACCCAGAAACTTCTTATATCTTCATCAGCGTTGGAAAGAGTCAGACCCTCTGCCTTTGGATGTGAAAAGAAGGTAGGATTGAAATCAATTCCAAGACCTCTTTCCTTAGCAAATTCAACCCATTTCGCAAAATGACGGGGTTTTAGTTCGTCTCTGTCAGCCCACTCACCATTTTCAAAAATCGCATAACAAGCGTGCAGATTTATACGGTGCTTACCGGGAACCACAGAAAGCGCCTTATCCATATCAGCCATAAGCTCATCGGGAGTGGTGGCTTTGCCGGGATAATTACCGGTAGTCTGAATACCGCCAGATAGCGCCTCCTTGCTGTCAAAACCGCCTACATCATCACCCTGCCAACAATGCATTGAAATTGCAACTTTCTCAAGTTTTTCCATAACCGCTTCGGTGTCAATTCCCACAGAAGCGTATTTTTCCTTTGCAGATAAATAACTCATAATCTGTCTCCTTTACTTTAGTATAAATAAATTTTACTACGTAAAACGGATATTGTAAATATCTTATTTTGAAAATGCACTGTCCTTATTCGACATTTCTGCTTTACAATGAGCCCCTGAACGTTGCAGGTGAAACACCATATTTTTCCTTAAAGCAACGGTAAAAATAGCTTACATTTTCATAACCTATAGACAGAACGATTTGATTAATAGGCAGGTTTGAGTTTTTAAGTAAGAATTCAGCCTGTGATAATCTTCTACTCATAATCAAATCCTTGAAGGTACAGCCAAACTGACGGGTAACACGTTTACTGACTGCACTGAAATTCATACCTAAAATATCTGCAAGTTCACTCAGCTTTGCGGTTTTATAGTTCTCTTCCACATATCGCAAAACAACATTTTTAAAACCGTAAGAATTATCATTATCGGTTTTAAGCTTATCCGTATGGTTAGCAAGAGAAAGCAACAACAGACCCAGCGTTGTCTGCTGAATTCTTCGTTTATTAGGCTCGTTTTCCACAATTGTCCAAATAAGATTTTCAAGAAGATTCTGAATAGGAAGTACATCCCCCACCTTAAAATGCATAAAGTTCAGACTCTTATTATCCTGAAACAAACAGGACAACAGAAAATCCACCACTAAATTATCTTCTTTTCCAAGCATTTGCGCTGCTCGGTCAAAAAATTCCGTAAGAATAATAAAGTTGACAGCTATATCATCCTTATCAGCCTTCTTTACCTCGTGCAATGCATCTCTGTTTAAAATAAGCAGTTCGCCCTTATTGAGAACGATTTGTTCATAATCCACCATATGAACGGTTTTTCCCGAACACATATATACCATTTCTATATAATTATGCTTATGTGCAGGAAAATCCACAAAACGCGTATGAGGTCTAATCTCTATTGTTTTACCGCTTTGAAGAAGTCTGTGGCAGTTTACAACCATAGATTTATTGAGCCCGTATTTAGATAAATTTAGTCTGGCAGGGTCTTTAAGAATTTCTTTTTCTTCCGATGTTACCACGGAAAGTCTGTCAAGCAACGATTTATCCATCATACACCGCCCGGCATATTCGTACCCAAATCGCCAAGAAAATCATCTCTGCCGTAATAAACCTCTCTGAAGGTTCCTTTATCATACACCGCAAGACTGACAGAAGCATTAGACGGCCAAGGAATGTTTTTTATTTCTCCTTGACCCATTCCCCGTATATGCGCAAAAAAAGTTCTGATTGGCGTAGCGTGAGTAAAAACAGCAATAGTTTTACCCTCGCTGATTCTCGCAACCATAGAAACTGCTCGTAAAAAACGGCTTTGCACTTCTACAACTGATTCCCCACAGTCAGGTCTTGCAAAGCCTATATCATTGAGCCATACACCATAGGTATCTTTATACTCTACCGCAAGAGAATCAAATTTTTTGTTTTCCCATTCACCAGCGTAAATTTCTCTCATAGACATACGTCTTCTTGGCATAAAGTCAATTTTTTTAGCAAGAGCCTCAGCAGTATTATACGCCCTGATTAAATCACTTGTATATATCTTATCCACATAACATTTAGATAAAAAATCCGCAGTTTTTTCAGCTTGTAAATAACCCTTTTCTGACAAATCAAGGTTTGTATGCCCAAGGAACGCTCGGTTTAAATTTCCTAAACTTTGACCATGACGGATAAAATAAATTCTGCACGACATAACAGTAACCTCATTCAACTAAATATTAACTGTATTTTAGCACAACTATAACGGTTATGCAACAAAAAACAGTCGGAAAACCGACTGTTTTTTAGTTATTTTACATCGTCGATGATTTCATTAGCAGCTTTTATAGCGCCCTCAAACCTTCCGACAGCTACGTCAAGGTTAACGTCAACCTGAGATGCAGTTTCCTCAATCAAATCTGTAAGGAAATATATGGTCGTACGGTACGATGGGTCAAGAGTACAGTTAATACTTCTTGAGAAGTCAATGGTGGATATATCAGCTAACTCATTAAGCTTATTTGCCATAGCAAGAGCTTCTTCGGTTTTGTAAATCTGATTAACATCATAGTGTTCTTTATTAAGGAAGTACGCTTCTTCGTCAGCGTTAGTATCAGTATTGATACTGGGCCCCTAAACACCGGTTTTATCACCGCCACAACCGGCAACCAAAACGAGTGACGCTATCATAGCAACGGTTAATATAAATGTAAATATTTTTTTCAACATACATTCCCCTCCTTTATTTTTGCTCTCTCATTCTACTCTCAAAAATTTTCAGTGTCAAGTTGTTAACTTAAATTTAACGAAAAGATTATACATTTTCATTAAAAAATTTCCACATTGGAAAACATCAAATTATGCATTACCAAAAGTTAGCCTCATATTTGAACGATATGTAAATTTTTTCGAACGATTTGTCATTGATTTTTCGTTTTTATGTAATATAATGTAATTAAATAAATAATTGGATGTGTTATATATGAAAAGATTATTTGACGACCACATTAAGCGTAACGTCACTTTTTTGGACGGCACTTGGAAATTTGCCTGTGACCCCGATGACGTTGGTGAAAACAGCGGATGGCAAAACACTGTGCCGAATTCTGTTGAGACTATCGTACCGTCCGTATGGAACTGTGAATTTTCTCTTCTTGAATACGAAGGCGCAGCTTGGTATGAAAAAGACTTTTATTTTGAAGGCAGCGCATGTCGTCTTGTTTTCGAAGGCGTTATGACAGAATGTAAGGTATGGTTAGACGGAATATACATCGGTTACCATTACGGCGGATTTTGTGAATTCAATTTTTTAATAAACGACCTTGAAGCAGGTATACACAAGCTGATATTAAAGGTCGATAACAGATTTGACGAAGCTTCCATTCCACAGACAGTTGTTGATTGGTATCACTACGGAGGTATCACGAGAAGCGTATCTGTTGAATGTCTTAAAGGCGTTGCAATTACATACGGAAAGTTTGACTATACACTTAGCGAAGATTTAAGCTCGGCAGAAATATATTTCACAGCCGAACTGTTTGGTGCAGATAAGAAGAAGGACACCATACTGAATATATCTATTGACGGAAAAACCGTATTTTCAAAAATCGTTGCTCTGCGTAAAGGCAGTTCACAGACAATAGTTACCGATAAAATAATTCTTGATGATATACGCCTTTGGGATATAGGTAAACCTGAGCTATATACCGTTGAGTTTAGCACTGATACCGACGATTTAATTGATAAAATCGGTTTTAGAAGCATTGAAACAAAGAATTGTAAGCTATTCCTTAACGGCAGAGAAATTGAACTACGCGGTGTTAATCGCCACGAAGACCACCCCGACTTTGGTATGGCTTTCCCTCCTTTCCTTATGAAAAAGGATTTGGATATTATAGAGGATATGGGTTGTAACACAATTCGCGGCTCTCACTATCCCAATGCAAGAATATTCGTCGATATGCTTGATTCAAGAGGAATCCTTTTCTGGAGTGAAATTCCCATTTGGGGTTGTGGATTCAGTGTTGAAGCTCTTGCAGATAAGAGAGTTGTCAATCGTGGTCTTGAAATGCATAAAGAAATGGTACGTTATTATTATAATCACCCGTCTATCGTATTCTGGGGTATGCACAACGAAATCCGTTCCGACAGCGAACCTGCATATAAAATGTCAAAGCTTTATTTTGAATTTCTCAAAAATAGCGGTGGAAACCGACTTGTTACCTACGCTTCCGATAAACCGATGATAGATATTTGTTTTGAATTTTGCGATATTATCTCTATTAATCAGTATTACGGCTGGTACTACGATAAAATCAGCGGATGGGATGAATTTATAAAGAGATTTGACGCTCGACGCAATGAACTTGGATTTGGTAACAAAGCGGTTATTATGAGTGAATTCGGTGGCGCCGCCGCTTACGGATACCACACCTTTGATAACGTAAAATGGACTGAGGAATACCAGGCAGAGCTTCTTTCTCACGCCATAACGGTTTTCCATAACTGTCCTTATATCGTAGGCTTCTATCCATGGCAGTACTGCGATATGCGTTCTGCAAAAGACCTTGCAAAAGCAAGAACTCTTAATAACAAAGGTATACTTAACGAATACCGTAAACCCAAGCTGTCCTACAGCTATGTAAAAAACAGTTATTTAATCTTCAGAAACGAGGAAAAAAATAATGGCTAATATTAAAGATTTCAAAAAAAATCAAAACCCTGTTAAAGTTCTCCAGTTTGGTGAAGGTGGTTTTTTAAGAGGCTTTATTGATTGGATGATAAAGAAAATGAACGACCAGAACCTGTTTAACGGTAGCGTCGTAGTTGTTCAGCCCATAGAACACGGTCTATGTGAAAAACTTAATGAGCAAAGCGGTCTTTACACACACATCATAAGAGGCAGTGAAGGCACGGAAACTACTGTTGTTGACGTAATTGACCGTTGTATAAATCCTTTTATAAGCTATGAAGACTATCTTTCACAGGCAGATAATGAAGAGCTTCGCTTTATAGTATCCAATACCACCGAAGCAGGTATTGTTTTTGACGAAAACGATAAACTTGACGGTACTCTGCCCAAAACCTTTCCTGCAAAACTCACTGTGTTACTCAAACGCAGATTCGAAAATAAATTAAACGGTTTTATTTTTCTCCCCTGTGAGCTTATTGACAGAAACGGAGATAAACTAAAAGAAGCAGTGTTAAAATACGCTTCACTTTGGAATCTCGGTAACGATTTTTGTGATTGGATAAACAAGGAAAACGTTTTCTGTAACACACTTGTTGACAGAATAAATACAGGATTTCCAAAGGATGAAAAAATCAAACTTCCTTATGAAGATGATATGCTCAATACATCCGAATATTTCCATCTGTTCGTCATTGAAACCGAATATGATATCTTAAGTGAAATTCCATTTGACAAAGCAGGTCTTAACGTAATTGTCACCAAGAACGCAATTGAGCGTTACAGAACAAGAAAGGTTCGCATTTTAAACGGCGCGCATACCTCTATAGTTCCCTACGCACTGCTTTCAGGTCTTGAGACTGTAGGCGACTGTATGAACGACGCAACGGTTAAAGAATTTCTCACAAAATGTCTTTTCGACGAAATCATTCCCACGCTTGACCTGTCGGAAGATGAGCTTAAAAGTTATGCCGAAAGTGTTTTAGTACGCTTTTCAAACCCATACATAAAGCATTACTTAACCTCTATTGCTCTCAATTCTGTGAGCAAATTCTGTGTAAGAGTTCTTCCGTCAATTAAAGAATACAAAAACAGATTCGGTAAATATCCGAAAAATCTTGTTTTCGGTTTTTCTAAGCTTATTGAATTTTATAAAGTCGGCACTCCAAACGACTCAGCAGAAATTATTAATGCAATCAAGGAAAATAGCGTCTCCCACATTTTGAAAAATACAGCCCTTTGGGGAGAAGACCTATCTGATTTAACGGAGGAAGTTTTAAATGCAAATCCATCCCTCAGATAACGTTGAAGTTCGCGACGACGGACAAAAGTACGCTTTAACTTTCATAAAAAAAGGCGACAATATCATTAAGTACGGCTTCCCTATCGGTCACGCACTTTGTGATATTAAGGTCGGCGAATTTGTAAGTCCCCATAATTTAAAATCAAATCTTTCTGGTATTGATAACTGGGAATACAATCCATATAGTGAACCTCACCTGCAAAAAAACTCAGCTACATTTAAGGGTTATTTGCGCAAAAACGGTGATATCGGCATAAGAAATGAAATATGGATTATCCCAACCGTTGGCTGCATTAATGACGTTGCAAAATTAATTGCCAATAAGACAGGCGCTAAGGCTCTTACCCATCCTTACGGCTGTTCTCAGCTTGGCGGCGACCTTTTAACCACACAAAAATTCTTGTGCGGACTTATTAAGCATCCAAACGCAGCAGCAGTTCTTGTTCTCAGTCTCGGCTGTGAAAACAACCGTATTGAACTAATGAAAGAAATGCTCGGTGAAATTGATGAAGAACGAATCCGTTTTCTTTCTTTACAGGACTGTGAAGATGAAGTTGCTGAGGCTGTAGCCATAATAGAAGCCCTTAAAGAAATAATCTCCAACGACAAAAGAGTAGACGTTCCTATAAGTAAGCTGCGTATTGGTGTTAAATGCGGAGGCAGTGACGGGTATAGCGGAATAACCGCAAATCGTCTTGTAGGAATGGTTTCAGACAAATTCTTCAGGTATGATGCTACTATACTTATGAGCGAGATTCCTGAGGTTTTCGGTGCTGAGCCAATACTTCTTTCACGAAGTGACAGCGTGGAAACCTTCAATAAATGCGCCAATATGATAAATTCATTCAGACAGTATTTTCTCGACCACGGAGAAAGTATTGGCGAAAACCCTTCACCAGGAAATATTGCAGGTGGAATTTCCTCTCTTGAAGAAAAGTCCCTTGGCTGTGTTCAAAAAGCAGGAACCGTTACACTCAGAGGCGCACTTGACTTTGGAGAGGTTCCATACGGCAAATCAGGGCTTTATATGGTGAACGGTCCAGGCAACGACCAGGTAGCCTGTACGGCTCTTGCTTGTAGCTCTGCTCATATAATCCTGTTCACAACAGGCAGAGGAACTCCCTACTGCAGTGTTATTCCCACCTTAAAAATATCAACTAATAACGCCCTGTTTGAAAAGAAACCTCAATGGATAGATTTTAATGCTGGTTCTATCCTTACAGGCGCTGATAAAGATAAACTAACCGATGAATTATTTAATTTATGCATAGAAACTTCAGAAGGACGCTTGACAAAAGGTGAAGAAAAAGGTTATTATGATATTGCAATATTTAAAGACGGCGTAACGCTGTAGGAGGATATAATATGAGTTATCTGAAAGACAACTTTTTGCTTTATAGCAAAACAGGCGAAAGGCTTTATTTTGACTATGCAAAAGATATGCCTATTTTTGACTATCACTGTCATTTGCCCGAAAAACAGATTTTGGAAAACAAACCCTTTGGTGATATTTTTGAAATCTGGTTAGCAGGTGACCACTATAAATGGCGTCTTATGAGAAACTACGGCATTGATGAAAAATACATTACAGGCGATAGCACTAACAAAGAAAAATTTATCACGTACTGTAGTGTATTGGGAACTGCCTTTGGCAATCCCCTTTACCATTGGTCACAGGTTGAGCTTAAAGAATTTTTTGGATGCGAAAAAGAAATCAACGCAGATAATGCCGAGGATATTTGGGATGAATGTAACGAATACATCAAGAATAACAAGGTCACCCCTCAATCCCTTATAGAAGGCTCAAACGTAAAGCATATATTCACAACTAACGAGGTTTTTGACGACCTTACCACCTTTGAAAAAATTTCCGAAAAGGATTATAAGTTCAAAGTCGCCCCTGCCTACCGTGGCGATAAGATAATGAATATTGAAGCAGCCGCCTATCTTGAATTTCTTAAAAGGCTTGAAGTTCTAACCCACAAGGTAAATACACTCAGCGCACTTGAAGATGCCCTTGAAATCCGCCTCAATGAATTTATCAAGGTTGGTTGCACTGCAAGTGATATTGCTGTTGAACAGGTATTGCCTGTTTATGACAAGGCACTTGCAGAAAAGGTATATAAAAAAGCTTACAGCGGAAAGAAAGTTTCTCTGGAAGAAGCAGATATATTCAAAGGCTATCTCACCTACTTCCTTATGAAGCTTTATGCAAAATATGAGATCAGAACGGAGCTTCACGTTGGCGCTATGAGAAACAATAACACCAATATGCTCAACGCTCTTGGTCTTGATACAGGCTTCGACAGCATAAGCGAAACAAACAGCATCAAAAATATGTCGCGTCTATTTGACAGGCTGAACTGTGAAAACTCACTTCCTGCCGTTATCGTATTTAACCTTAATCCTAAGATGAATACGGAAATAATGACGCTTATCGGTTGCTTCCAGAGTAGTGAATTGGAAGGTAAAATCCAGTACGGTCCTGCCTGGTGGTTCCTTGATAATAAGGTTGGTATGGAAAACCACCTTAAAGACCTGACTGCTACTGGACACATAGCTAAATTTGTTGGTATGCTTACCGACAGCCGTTCCTTCCTTTCCTACCCCAGACATCACTATTTCCGCAGAATTCTTTGTAACTATCTCGGTGATATGATTGAAAAGGGTGAAATGACCGACAATCTCCAGTACGTTGGAAATGTAATTAAAGATATTTGTTACAATAATTCGGTAAAATATTTTAAAGTTTAAATAAAAATAAGAACTATGAAAATTCATAGTTCTTATTTTTTGTATTTCATCATTATATACTTTTTTGGTGTCATACCCACACTGCGTTTACAGCAGCGTATAAAATTACTGGCTTCACCAAATCCGCACTGTTCTGCCGCCTCATTTTCAGTCATTCCCTTTTCTAAAGCCGATATAGCATATTTAAGTCGGGTTCTGTTTAAAAACTCATTAAAGGTACTGCCTGTGTATTTTTTAAAGCCTGTCATAAAAGTAGTTCTTCCAACACCGAATTTATTAGCAAGTTCATCACAAAGTATCTTTTTGCTGTAATTATTACTTATATAATTGAGAGTTTCACTAACATAAGGTGGTATTTTAGAAAAATCTCCATCCTGAACGATATTGTCACTCATTAAAGATAATAATTGTAACAGAAGCAGTCGTTTACGAAAATAGCTTTTTTCAGTTTCAATTTGTTCAGCCAAATCTATGTACACCTTACATTGTTCTTCGTCAATTTTACAAACAGCCCCGTTATCTTTAAATACTACGCAAATTTCTTCCCACTCAGGAACATAATTTACAATAAACTCCGAAGAAAAAAGAACGTTGCGTCTCTTATAAAGTATATCAGGCTCACAGTAAATATAATGAGGGGTATATGGCTTTAAGAAGACAACCTTACAGTTACTGCTTCGCTCTACCGAATCCTTAAGAAGCACGTTAACGTTGCCCGATATAATAATACTGATTTCAAAATATTCATGCATATGGAAATCTGACATAACGGGCAAAAAGCCCTCGTAGGTATCGGTATAGATATCTTTCCATACACTGCGATACAATAAATTGTCTACAGACGTTTTCAAACAATCACCACAATTCAAAGCATTATCATATTGTTCATATATTAGCAATATTATTCTTTTTTTTGACAGATATATATTAACATAAAATTCAACAATATGCAATAAAAAGGCAGGAAATTTCCTGCCTTTTTATCACAATTTTTTCAGTAATTCTAAGAGAAAGCTATAAACACGATTTGTTGATTCAACATTCAGTCGTTCACGCGGCGTATGAATGTCAAACATATTGGGACCGATTGACACCGCATCAAGCCCATCAAGCTTTTCACTTAGTAGGCCACACTCAAGACCGGCGTGTATAGCAATGATTTCGGGAGCCTTTCCATACATTTCTTCAAAAACCGAAACCATTTTATCTCTAAGGGTAGATTTCTTGTTGTATTCCCAAGCGGGATAATCGCCCTCGCTCTCAAATTCACCGTTATTCTGCTGTGCGCACTGTCTGACTTGTTCCAATAGCTTGATTTTTTCACCGTTCACACTGCTTCTTAACGCAAAAGAAGCGGTAACCTTTTCTGAATCAGTAGTTAAAATGCCAAGATTTAATGAGGTTTCAACCAGCCCTTTAATATCTTTACTCCAGCCAATAATTCCGTTTGGTACGTCAATCAAAAAGTTTAATACGTTTTTAGTAGAAATACTATCCATTGACCTATCATAACATTTAGTAGCTTCAACAAGTATTTCCAGTCTGTTGTCATTTTGTTTATCAATGGTTTTAAGGAAATCGCTTATTACTGTACTAATATCACATTCAGAGGCTATAACAGCTTCGCAATGAGAAGTAATCGCATTATCCTTAAGTCCGCCGTTAATACTAATGAGATTAAAATCCTTAATCTCGCCTAAAAGCTGTGCGCATACCTTATTAGCATTTAGTCTGCCCTTATCTATATCAACGCCAGAATGTCCTCCTAAAAGTCCCGTTACAACTACTTTATAGCATTTTTTAAAATTATTCTGCATAGACACGGGAATATTAACTACGGCGCGTATACCTCCTGCACAGCTTACGGTAAAAATCCCCTCTTCCTCAGAGTCGATGTTAATTAGCTTTCTGCCCTTAATATTTTCACTACAAAGAGCTTTAGCGCCATACATACCCGTTTCTTCGTCAACAGTAAAAAGAACTTCTAATGGCGGATGCTTAATTGTTGTATCTTCCAGCAACGCCATACACATAGCAACTGCAATCCCATTATCACCGCCAAGGGTTGTCCCATTTGCTTTAACAAAACCGTCTTCAAAATATACATCAATTCCATCCCTTTCGAAATCAATGGTTGAATCGGGATTTTTTTCACAAACCATATCAATATGACCCTGCAAGACAATAACAGGAGAATTTTCTTTACCAAGGGAAGCGAGTTTTTTAATGATAACGTTGCCAATTTCTTCTCTTATATATTCAAGATTGTTTTTCTTCGCAAATTCAACACAGTAATCGCTGATTTTTGAAGTGTTGCCCGAACCGTGCGGAATCGAACATATTTCCTCAAAATAGTGAAATACTCGCTCAGGCTTCAAGTTTGATAATTTTTTCATAATACCACCTTATAAACTACTAATAAAAAATCCGAAACGAACAACCAGTTCATTTCGGATTTTGGTGCGAGTGACGGGACTTGAACCCGTACGTCATGCAACACACGCCCCTCAAACGTGCCTGTCTGCCAGTTCCAGCACACTCGCATTTGCGACTTAATTATATTACCATAAGAGTATCTGTTTGTCAACATAAATTTTAACTTTTTTTAAAAATTTTCAAAAACATAAGAAACCACCTGAAAACAGGTGGTTTCTTTCTAAAAATTAATACATTCCGCCCTGTGCAGCGGCTGCGGCAGCTGCATTAGCGGCTGCCTGAGCATCCTCTTTTTTATCGGCAACGAGCGTTTCGGTTGTTAGCACCATAGCAGCTACGGAAGCAGCATTCTGAAGTGCAGAACGTGTTACCATCGTCGGGTCAACTATACCTGCTTCTATCATATCGGTATAAACCTCTTTATATGCATCAAAGCCGTAATTTACTTTTCCTGAAGAAAGAATCTTATCAATAATTACAGAACCCTCAAGACCTGCATTAGAAGCTATCTGACGAATAGGAGCCTCAAGAGATTTGAGAACAATATTAACGCCTGTCTTTTCATCGCCGTCAGTAACATCAAGTAAAGCCTTTACAGAATCAATAGCGTTAACAAGAGCAACACCGCCACCTGCAACGATACCCTCGGCAACAGCAGCTTTTGTAGCAGAAAGTGCGTCTTCAATTCTAAGCTTCTTTTCTTTCATTTCTATTTCAGTAGCGGCGCCCACCTTAACAACAGCTACGCCACCTGCAAGTTTTGCAAGTCTTTCCTGAAGTTTTTCCTTATCAAATTCAGAGGTTGTAGTTTCAATCTGAGCTTTAATCTGATTGATACGCTCATAAATAAGATTGGAGTCACCTGCGCCGTCAACGATAACGGTAGTTTCCTTACCAACCTTAACCTGAGAAGCCTTACCGAGAAGGTCAAGAGTTGCGTCCTTAAGTTCAAGACCCAATTCTTCAGTAATAACCTCACCGCCCGTAAGGATAGCAATATCACGAAGCATTTCCTTTCTTCTGTCACCAAAACCTGGAGCCTTGACACCAACACAGGTAAACACACCGCGAAGCTTGTTAATGATAAGGTTAGACAGAGCGTCGCCTTCAATATCCTCAGCAACAATTACAAGCTTTTTGCCGGTCTGTACAATCTGCTCGAGAAGAGGAAGAATTTCCTGAATAGAAGAAATCTTCTTATCGGTAATAAGAATAAGAGCATCGTCAATAACGGCTTCCATTTTATCTGTATCGGTTGCCATATAAGGTGTGATATAGCCTCTGTCAAACTGCATACCCTCAACAACGTCAATGTAAGTATCAGCAGTATTGGATTCTTCCACAGTAATAACGCCGTCAGCGGATACCTTTTCCATAGCTTCAGCAATAAGGCCGCCGATAAATTCATCACCTGCAGATACAGTAGCTACTCTTGCGATATCCTCGCTACAGGTAACCTTTTTAGAATTGGAAACAACTGTATTTACTGCTGCCTCAACAGCCTTTGCTATTCCCTTTTTAACAACCATTGGATTAGCACCTGCAGCCACGTTTTTCATACCCTCACAAATAAGAGCCTGAGCCAAAACGGTAGCGGTAGTTGTACCGTCACCCGCAGCATCATTGGTCTTTACGGATACTTCTTTTACAAGCTGAGCGCCCATATTTTCAAACGGGTCGTCAAGCTCTATATCCTTAGCAATAGTAACACCGTCATTTGTAATAAGAGGAGAACCGAATTTCTTATCAAGAACAACGTTTCTTCCCTTAGGACCTAACGTTACCTTAACCGCATTTGCAAGTTGGTCAACACCTGATTGAAGCTTTTTACGAGCTTCCTCGCCAAAAATTACGTCTTTAGCCATAATCCTAACACTCCTTATTCAACAATAGCTAAAATATCAGAAATTCTAACAACTATAAACTCATCAGAATCAATTTTAACTTCATTACCTGCATATTTTCCTGTTATAACCTTATCGCCCACCTTAACTGTCATAGGCACAAGATTACCATTATTATCGTATGCGCCCGGACCTACAGCTATAACCTCTGCAATCTGTGGTTTCTCCTTAGCAGCAGAAGTGAGAATAATACCGCTTTTAGTGGTCTCCTCAGCTTCGGTAAGACGGATAACAACATTATCCGATAAAGGTTTGATATTCATAAAAATACCTCCAAAAAACTATTATTATATCATTATACGCCAAAGCGTTAATACATATATTATACCTTATTTTTCCAAAAATCAATACCTATTTATTAATTTTTAAATAAAAGTTTACAGACTGAGTTTGGTAAAAGGAAATTGACACCGCTTTTTATAATTTCGAAATCAACTTCCTTCATTTCAAAAATTTCACCGTCTAAATTAACGGGTACGTTTTCTGTACTACTTATAGCAAAGGTACTGCATTTTTCTCTATGTACAAAGGGTAACCCGTCGATTTCTCCCTTTTTATACCGACCAATAAAACGAAGTATTTTTAACTTGCTTATATTTTCAACTATAGTGTAATTCAGAATACCGTCAAACGGAACTGCGTCAGGTGCCGCCAGATAACCTCCACCGTAAGCAGGACCGTTTGCCACCACCGCAAATAAACATTTTTTACTGCCTAAATCACTTTCGTCAGCCTTTAAGAAAAGACGGCAACCGATTTTACCCAGAAAGCACTTTACAATAGCTAGGTTATACGCCATACTTCCGCTGACAAAAGGTATTCTTCTGAAATCATTCATATATTTTGCTACAACAGCATCCATTCCAACCGAGCAACCGTTAAGGCAATATTTATCCCCTGCTCTGATTATATCCATTTTTATCGGTTTACCATTAATTTGTTCATTAATGCTTCTGAAAGCAGATTTTAAATCTTTAGGAAAGAATTTAAGGAAGTCATTTGCAGAACCAATAGGGATAACGGCAAGACATACGTTATCATAACCGAAGACACCGTTGAGCGCCTCAAATACGGTACCCTCGCCGCCTGCTAAAAATATAGTAACGTCATCGCCTTTTTTAGCATGTTCGTTTGCAAAACGCTGGGCATCGCCTCTGGCAGTGGTTATCTGTACGGCATATTCGAGCTTATGTAAAGAACAGTATTCTGCAATTTCCTCACATAGCTGTTTAACCACTTTACCTTTACCTGCGGCAGGGTTTA
Organism: Acutalibacteraceae bacterium; assembly: GCA_036307305.1. Classification (GTDB taxonomy): domain Bacteria; phylum Bacillota; class Clostridia; order Oscillospirales; family Acutalibacteraceae; genus SIG607. The sequence continues at coordinate 232,082 of JAXJXV010000014.1, read as the reverse complement.
TGATAAATACATACCTCATCCCTATCCCCCTATCTGTTTTTAAAATACATATATAGCTGACACTTAATCATACCGTTATAAAGCTTACGACGTTTATCAGCACTACCCCCGAAAAATTTTTCAAACTCATCATGCGGACTGATTATAAAATATTTTTGACCATCACCGAAAATAAATTTATCACCCATAATCTTATATAGTTCTTCCGCCTGTCTTACGTCCAGCAATCTTTCACCATAAGGCGGATTAGCAAGTACCAGACATCTCTCGCGAGGGGATTTAAAATCTCTGATATCAGCAACTGAAGCCTTAACGTATTTATCAACACCTGCAAATTTAGCGTTATGTTCCGTCAGTTTTACAGCCTCAGGGTCAATATCATAGCCAACTGCCCTGAAATCAATATCGGTCAGTATAAGGCTCTGCGCTCTCGCTCTCTCTTCGCGCCATACGTTTTCACTTATAAAAGGAAAACGTTCGGCGGCAAAGCTACGTCTCAGACCCGGCGCCATTTTTTTAGCCATCATTGCCGATTCAATAAGCAGCGTACCCGAACCGCAGAAAGGGTCAAACACTTTTGTATCGGGATAAATACGAGCCATATCACAAATAGCGGCGGCAAGAGTCTCCTTTAAAGGAGCCGCATTTGAATTACGTCTGTAACCACGCTTGTGAAGACCCTCACCAGAAGTATCAATCATCATGGTTACTCTGTTCTTATGAATAGAAAAACGAATTTTATACTCAGTAGCAGTTTCCTCAAACCAAGAAATACCATACTTTAATTTAAGGCGTTCCACAATTGCTTTCTTTATAATAGACTGACAGTCAGGTATACTTGTCAGTTGAGAATTGATACTCCATCCGTTTACAGGAAAAGCGTCATCCTTACCTATGAAATTTTCCCAAGGTATATTTTTAACATTATCAAAAAGCTCTGTAAACGTATAGGCTTCAAACTCACCCATACGAATAAGGATACGCTCGGCAAATCGGGAATTTATATTTGCTCTCACAAGCAAGTTTTCATCTCCAGAAAGCAAGACGCGTCCGTTTTCAGCCCGAACATCCTCAAAACCCATTCTTTTAAATTCATCAGCGGCAATACCCTCAATACCAAAAAGGCAAGGTGCAACCATTTTTATAATACTCATAAACTTTTCCTTCTAAATCACACAGGATTCGTGTCGTGTAACGTGACAACCGATATTTACTGCAACGGGAAGACCGGCAATATGTGTAGACGCAGTTTCAATATTAACGTACAAGGCTGTAGTGTCACCGCCAAAGCCTTGAGGACCTATATCTAATTTGTTAATTTCTTTTAGTAATTCATCCTCAAGCTCACGGTAATACTCGTTAGCGTTTCGGATTTCACTGCTTCTGCAAAGGGCTTTTTTAGATAAAAATGCGCACTGTTCAAAATCACCGCCGATGCCCACACCCACAACCATTGGCGGACAAGGATTTGAAGCTGCAGATTTTACAGCAGACAAAACAGCATTAATAACACCCTGACGTGAATCGGACGGATTAAGCATATATATTTTACTCATATTTTCACTGCCAAAGCCTTTTGGAGCAACGGTAATCTCCACATTGCTTCCCTCAACGATATCAATATGAATAACGGCAGGAGTATTATCATTTGTGTTTACACGACAAAGCGGGTCGGATACAACACTTTTTCTGAGAAGTCCTTGATTATAACCTAATCTGACACCCTCGTTAACGGCATCCCTTAAGTTACCGTCTGTTAAATGCACCTCCTGACCGATACTCAAAAAAACAACAGCCATACCCGTATCCTGACAAACAGGTATATCCATTTCCTTTGCGGCAACAATGTTATCCTGCAAATCTTTAAGTATAGAAGCAGCGGTTGAATTTCTTTCACATACGGCACATTCAGATATTTTAGATACTAAATCACAAGGTAAAGTTTTGTTGGCGCTAATGCATAGCTTAGCCACTTTGTCTCTTATTAAATTTACCGAAACATCTCTCACTTTAAACTGTTCCTTTCAGAAAAAAGGGCAGACTTACCGTCTGCCGCAAAATCATTTAACGCCTGCACCGCGCTTTGAACGGCGGGTTTCGGGATTCTTGCGCTTTAAGTCAGAGAACTTTTCATCACTCGTCTGTTTAAAGCGATTCATCATTTCTTCGAAGGAGGCTGGTTCCTGTTTTTTTGGAGCCCATGTATATGAAGAATCTATTTTGGTAGGTTGACGCTTTTCAGCATTTGCTTTTTTCTCAAAGACTGCTTTTTTAGGTTCTTCCTGAGCGCGTTTAATACTAAGGCTGATTTTTCCGTCATCGCCAATACTAAGCACCTTCATTTTCACAACGTCGTTTTCTTTTACATGCTCATGAATGTCCGTAACATAACTACGAGCCACTTCAGAAATATGTACCATTCCGCTTTTTGAGTCGCCTAAATCAACAAAAACTCCAAAATTAGTAATTCCTGTAATTTTACCCTCAACAATCTGTCCTACTTCGATTTGCATAAATTATGCAGTTCCCCCTTAAAATTTATAAAAACTAATAAAATTAGTTTGCAGACACATCAATATAAACCTGCTCGTCCTCAAAAACATAGCCAAGACGTTCTCTGGCTGCTTTTTCAATTATTTTGGTTTCGTTGCCTTCGCTCAGCAATTCCTTATATTCACCGATAGTTCTGTCGGTTGCGGCAATTTCTTCGTTGATTGAATGCAGTGTTGCTCTACCCTTTACTAAATCAGCCCAAAGGGTTGATAGAGAAAAAACGAAATACAAAGCAACGCACAAAACGAGAACCCGCAAAATAATACTTTTTTGTTTATGTTTTTTCATAAAAATCCCATTTCATAGCTTACATTATCTATCATTATGAGTATACTACATCTCAGTATATTTTTTCAAGAGTTTTTTCTTTTTAAATGCCTTTTTTATTAATTTTTTTGCAAAAAAACAACATTTTATCATAAAGCCGTTTTATAATACCTGAAAAATCGTCAACGCCTTTAATATACAGCCTATTTAATACTGCAATTTTTTTATACAAATAAATAATTAATTTTAAAAATAATAAAGATAAAGTAACACGATATAACCAAAAGCCGAGCAGTTCACCTACCAAAACATAACCCCGTATTTCACCGTTACATCTTGCAATAAGTAACAGGAAAGTAAATACGGTAATTATAACGCTAACGAAAACATCCTGAAAAAACACCGACAGTCCATTGCTATTAAATACCTTTCTGTAACCTTTAAACAAATCATAAAACAGCGCAAAACAGAAACCCACTATTAACGAGTATCCCCCTGTAATGCACTGTGACAACAAATTAATTTCCCACATATCAGCGCAGCAGTTTCTTTATAAAGCTATCTTTTGAATTGCTTTCGCCGTAGTAGACAATAGCGTTAAATTTACCGCTTATCTTTATATCCCCACTCTCAGTATTAAAGCTGTCGATTTTAAAATCTGTTCCTCTAAGAGCAATATTGCCCAGACTTGTAACAATTTTAACAGTAGTTTCATCGAAGCTGATTATATCCTTAACTCCCGATACAGAAAGCGATTTTCTGTTATTTAAAAATAGAGACTGCTCATTAACTGCGTCTTCAAATGCCATAAAAAAACCACCCTTCACAATAATATATTGCGAAAGGCAGTAGGTTATTCGCCGTCCTCGATTATTTTATAAAGAGAAGGCGCATCTTCCTTTTTAATAACCTCGCTGACACCTGTAACCTGAATTTTTACAATACGGGTACCGAAAGCAATTTCTATTATATCTCCCACCTTAACGTCATAGGATGCTCTGGCGGGTTTTGAATTCACAATTACTCTACCTGCGTCACAGGCTTCATTAGCAACAGTTCTTCTTTTTATAACACGCGAAACCTTAAGATATTTATCAAGCCTCATAAAAATACACCTCACAAAAAACCAAGCCGCCCGAAAAAACGGACGGCTTTAAGAAAAAATTAAAGAGCGTCTTTGAAAGCTTTACCTGCTTTGAATACAGGAGCCTTGGAAGCGGCAATCTGGATTTTCTCTTTGGTTTTAGGATTGATACCGGTTCTTGCTGCGCGTTCAGCTACCTTAAAGGTACCGAAGCCAACTAAAGCAACCTCTCCACCAGCCTTGAGTTCGCTTTCCACTGTTTCAACGAAAGCAGCGAGAGCTTTGTCAGCAGCTACCTTAGAGATACCTGCTTTTTCAGCGATTGCTGAAACTAATTCAGACTTTTTCATTTTTAAAACCTCCGTTAATATATTTTCAACAGCATTGTGTTTCCATAATTACTGTATGAATTTATTAGCTTTTTGCCTTTCTCCAATAGACATCAAGTTCATCAGCAGAAAGTGCGGTTATTTCTTTGCCGTCATTTATAATTTGCTGCTCAGCAAAAGAAAATCTATTAATGAATTTTTGCGTAGAAATGCTTAAAGCTTCCTCAGAGTCAACACCTAAGTGTCTTGCCGTATTCACTACAGAAAACAACAAATCGCCGATTTCTTCGGTAATCAAATCTTTATCTGAGGAATTTATTACATCAGCCGTTTCATTTGTTTCTTCAACAACCTTATCAAAGGCGGCCTTAACGTTTTCGAAATCATACCCAGCTTTCGCAGCTCTTTTCTGTACTTTCTGAGCCCTTATTAAAGATGGAAAGGCAACGGGAACACTGCATAAGGTATCAGAAAACGTTTGTTGTGACTTTTCAACCCTTTTTAATTTTTCCCAGTTATCAAGCACCTTTTCACTGGTATCAGCTTTTACATCGCCAAACACGTGAGGATGACGGTAAATCAGCTTTCTGCACACCTCGTCAACTACGTCGTCAAAATTAAAATGGGACTGTTCCTCCTCCATAATAGCATGGAAAATAACCTGCATCAAAACATCGCCTAACTCTTCCCTCATATCAGCAATATTATCGCGGTCAATAGCATCAACCGCCTCATAAGCTTCTTCAAGAAAATTATTGCGAATACTGTGATGGTCCTGTTCTCTGTCCCACGGACAACCGTCAGGAGCGCGTAACGCCCTCATAACGTCAATAAGCTGCTCGATAGAATATTTGCCATTAAAATTCACTACATCTAAATTTATCATATCTTCACCTAAAAATCAATATATTTTTTCAAAATTACCTCATAAAAACACTAAATTTAACAATTTTTGTGCAATTTAACGAAGCAAATGTATCCTACATAGCAGTTTAGCAAGTGATTTTCCCTTAGGCAAGTCTTCTACGTCCTCTCTGGAAAGCGTCTTAATTCCAAAAAGCACCAAAATATATATGATACCTGCAACCGCAACGCTAAATATAACAGCCATGAAATTACCCAGTTCAAAGACTCTGCAGAGATACGCCGCAACATAAGCAGCAATTCCGCATGAAGCGGCTGATATAAAGGGTTTTATAAGTGTTGATACTAAATTAAATCTGACACCTGTGTATTTTATCAGACACACACAGTTTGAAACAAATATAAAAATATAACAAAGAGCTGTACCAATTGGAGCGCCCAAAATATTTATTTCAGGTCTGCCTACAAGAATGAAGTTTACTACAATTTTCAAGGCGGCACCGATAGCAATATTTCTGACAGGTATCATAGGCTTTCCTATTACCTGCAGCATATTCGCAATAGGTGATGATACACCTGCAAAGACTGCCGCGATTCCAAGAACCCGCAACAGTGAAGAACCGATAGCTACTGGTGCAACGCCGTCATACAGCAGTCCCATTATTTCAGGCGCAATAGCAAATAAGCCTATACCCGCGGGAAAAGCAATTACAGAAACAGTGCGAATTATTTTTTCTATAGTTTTTTTAACTGCTCCCATATCCTTTTCTACCCAAACGGTTGTTAAAAACGGTACCGAGCCCACGCCAAGCGTAGAGGTAAGAGTCGGAATAAGATTATATAAAACATAAGCTTCTCCTCTTATGCCATAAAGGAATGTCGGCATATTAGAGGCAGTCAGCACTTCCCTGCCCAGCTTATTAGCCGTTTCGTTATAATCGGCTATTGAAGTTGCATACATATTGCTGATGAATTCCCAAGAGCTTTCCATAACGTTTTTAAGTTGCCACTTAACCATAAAAGTATCAATAAATAAAGTAATATTGTTAGCAAGGGAACTAAGAGCAACAGGAATTGCAATAACAAGCAAAGCCTTTAAAACAAGCTTACCGCTTCTGCTTTCTGGAGATTGCAAAAGTTCTTCTTTTGATATAGGGTCACCAGTAATCTTATGGCGCAGAGTCAGATACAGAGCCGCCGCCGCAGTACCAATCATTATACCCGCAAGAGCGCCTGCCGCCGCAAATGCAACGTTTTTAGTTATTTTTAAAACTATATAAGCAAAGGAAAAACCAAGTACAAGCTTTCCTAACGCTTCAATTATATTGGATACGGCAGTAGGGTACATATTTCGCATACCCTCGTAATATCCGCGGTATGCAGACATATAACTACAGAACAATACCGTTGGCGAAATCATAAGTACACAAACGCCAACGTTCAGCGCATCTGCAGAGCTTGTCGTAGTAAGCTTTGCGTAAGGAATAATAGCGCACAACAACAAAACAAAGCCTGTTAATCCTGTTACCAAAAAAGCAAGTTTAGCAATTTTTAAAGTTTGTCTGGCTTCTCTGAAATTTTTTTCTGCCATACAGGCGGCTGTCATACGTGATACTGCAATAGGCAATCCTGCCATTGATAAAGCATATATAGGCAAAAAAAGGTCGTAAGCCGAAGAGAAAAATCCAAACCCCAAATCACCTATAAGACGCTGTAGTGGAATCTTAAATATCGCACCGATAATTTTGACGACAATAGCAGACACAAGAAGTATAACTGCTCCGCCTTCAAAGTTCTGTATTTTATTATTCTTATTCATAATGACTCCTTACAACTTATTTATAAGAGAGAGAATACACTGTGCCGGTGAAATATTACCGCTGTAAGCTTCTTCTCTGTATGAACTTGAAGCATCATCACCTGCATCATCGGATATTTGTCTTATAGCGGCAAAACGCATACCAGTCTGATAGCAAACGGAAGCAATAGCCGCTGTTTCCATATCGCAGGACATAGCTGAGTATAGTTCTTTTAAAGTTTCTCTTAATTTATTATCACTTACAAAGCAGTCTCCTGACACCGCAGGACCTGTCTTGGCAGATGTACATATCTCCTTTAACATAGCACAAAGTTCGCTATCAGCCTTATAAATATACTCCTGCTCAGGCTTTTCACAAGGCTTGTACCCAAGACACACAAGGTCAAAATCGTGTTCAAGAAAGCTGTCGGCTATAACTACGTCGCCCTTCTTAACACCGCTTATTCCACCCGAATAACCGTAGTTAAGTATAATTTCGCAATTCTTACCGTAAAGATACATAGCAGCAGCGGCGGCATTGACTTTACCTATGCCGCACAGCAGTATATATATTTTATTGCCGTTAAGCTCAAACGTATAACAATCACGACCGAAATAACCAATATTTTCGCTTTTCGGTAATTGTTCAATCAACGGTTCAAACTCACCAGCGTCGGCCACAATAACACCAATATTTTTCATTTAAGGTACCTCTTCAGATTTTTTCCGCATCTTCCTTTGCGGTATTAAGCTCAGTTATAAGCTTTTTAATATCGTTAAATATGCTTATATACTGTCCGTCAATACTTTCGTTTTTTGAATTATTTTCAAAAAACGTTTTACCTAAATTTGTATACGCTTTTTCGAGTTTGTTATTAATTACTGCTATATTGTATTTGCTCTTACCCTTTTCTACAACTTTTTCGGTAGCTGATGCAAAAACGCCGAGTGCTTCTCCGATTTTAGTTGCTGCATTATCAAATTTACTCATAATTATGCCTCCGTTAATCAGAAAGTGGATATTTATTGTAAAAATCTTTAATAGCTTTTTTTCGGTCAAGTATAATATCAAAACGGTCAATATATTCATACGGATATTTAAAATTGAAAACACGTTCAATATAATTTCCGTTAGGTTCCCTCATTTTTGTAACGGCAGAAGCGCCGCAACCAAGAATAGTGTGCGTTTCATCCATTATAAAAACGTTATAAAGACACTCTTTACCTGCCTTAGCGTAACCAACGTTTTCAAGATTACCCATAGTTTTGCTCTGTCTATACATATAGTATGGCAAAATTTCTTTAGAAGTGAGGAAATTCCTCGCGTACATAACCATTTCGTCAGCAATTTTTCCTATTTCAATTTCAGGAAAATCACCGCTTATATTCATTTTAGAAGAACGCTTCATTGACAGCGAATGAACCGTTACACTTTCGGGGTCAAGTTTTGAAATTTCCAATAAAGTCTTTTTGAAGCTGTCAACCGTATCCCCCGGAAGCCCTGCAATAAGGTCCATATTGATATTGTTAAAGCCAAGCCTTCTCGCAAGAAGAAAAGCTTCTTTGGTCTGCTGTGAATTGTGCGCTCTCCCTATATTTTCAAGAACCTCGTCATTCATAGTCTGAGGATTAATGCTGATTCTGTCGACCTTATGTTTTTTTAGAACCAACAGCTTTTCTTCGGTGATAGTATCGGGTCTGCCTGCTTCAACAGTAAATTCACGCATTTTTTCGGTATTAAAACAATCGTAAATTTTGGATATAACCCTGTCAAGCTGTTGGGCAGTCAAAGTAGTTGGCGTACCGCCACCAATATAAACCGTTTCAAGATTAAGCTGTAAGCTTTTCGCTATATCAGCAGTATATTCGATTTCCTGACACAATCTATCAATATACTCGGGAATAAGCTTATCAGCCTTTTCAACAGCGTGAGATACAAATGAACAATACGAACATCTTGTAGGACAAAACGGAATAGACACGTAAAGACTAAATGAATTCACCTTTGACAGAGCGATTATTTTTTCTTCTGAGTTGTGGGTTTCACGGCAAAGAGATATTTTTTCGTCATTTACAAAAAACTTGTTTTTAAAATATGACTGCGCTTGTTCCTCGCTACCCAGTTCTTCTACCACAGCGGAAAAAAGTCGTGCGGGACGAATTCCTGTAACAATCCCCCATTTAAGACTATATCCTGTTATTTCCACAAAGCATTGATAAAGAAGCGATGCTATTTTCCTTTCTGCATCACGCTCAGAAGCATTAATACAAAGTGCCGATTTTCTTTCACAAAAACTACCGTTTAACTTTAAGGATGCGTAAATTTCAAGATTATCTTTTTTAGTTATTGCCACGCTGTCATCTTCAGCCAATGTTTCAGTAACCTCAATTTTTTCAAATGGCAAAAACAAACGGCATAACTTTTCTGTCTCGTAGAAAAAAGAATGTCCTATACAACAAAGTTTCATCACAAAATTTCCTTTATATACGGGTTAAACTGTTTTTCATAGGAAAGTCTCGTAGCAGGTCCGTGACCTGCAAAGACCTCGTAATCTGTTTTTAAATTGGTAAGTCTTTTAAGAGATGTTATCTGCTGTATTCTATCCCCACCGAAAAAGTCAGTTCTGCCCACACTCATTCTAAATAGTGTATCTCCTGTGAACAGCCAGTCACCGATTATAAAACAAGCACTTCCTATACTGTGACCCGGTGTAACCAAAACCTTAACTTTGATATCAGAAAGCAATAAGTCATCATTATCCTTGAACGTGACGTCAGCTTCAAAAGGAGTAAACGGTAATAAAAAACGGGTAGTCAGATTAACTTCTCCGTCCTTAAGTCCGTAAGCATCCTGTTCGCTTATATAAATTTTACCGCCACTCAAAGATCTTAATTCATCGGCGCCTAAAATATGGTCAAAATGATTATGAGTTAAAAGTATGTGTACCTGTTTATCTTTATTGTCATTTATAAAACCAACAATTTCATCATTAAGGAAGCCAGGGTCGATTACTACGACGGCTTTCTCAGAAGAAATAAGATATGTATTAGCATCCATCTGCGGAGTATTTACAGTCAAAAGCTTCATTCTATTTTCTCCAAATTTCTGTATCAAGAACTATGGTTACAGGACCGTCATTCAAAAGACTAACCTTCATATCTGCCCCAAAGCTTCCCTTTTCAACGTTTCTAATGCCGTTTTGTTTTAAAAGCTCACAGAATTTTTCATATTGAATGTTGGCTTCCTGTGGATTTTTAGCAGGAGTGAAAGACGGACGATTACCTTTTTTACTATCGGCACACAAAGTAAAATTAGAAATCACAAGTACTTCGCCATTAACGTCGCACACCGATAAATTCATTTTATCGTCATCATCGCAAAAGATTCTGAGCATTGCAATCTTTTTTGCAAGAATTTCCGTATCAAAATCCGTATCCTCCTCAAATACACCGAGAAGAACAAGCAGTCCCTTTTTAATTTTGCCAATCACGTTTCCGTCAACTACTACAGAAGCATCGGAAACTCTCTGAATAACAGCCTTCATTACTGGTTTAACCTTTCTACGTGGAATACACCGTGAATTTTTTCAAGGCGGGTAATAATATTTTTAAGATGCTCAACACCCTCGGTACTAACGGTTATAAACGTAACGCTGTTACCGTTTTTAGTTGGACGTGCGTTGATGCCGTGCAAAGCAACACGCATATTAACAAGAGCCTGTGAAATATCAAGAATAAGTCCCTGACGGTCGATTGCAGTTATCTGAATAGAAGCAAGGAAAGAATTATGATAATTATCAGCCCAATACGCCGTTATCCAACGTTCAGGCTCACTGGCTTCCTCAATATTCACAGGAACGTTTATACAGTCGCGCTTATGAATAGATACACCGTGACCTCTCGTAATAAATCCGATAATATCGTCCCCGGGAAGAGGCGCACAGCATTTAGAAAACTTAATAAGGCAGTTGTCAATTCCTTCAACAATAACGCCGTCTGAAGCCTTTGAGTGTCGGTGTGGAATTATCTCAGGACTAACAGTTACTTTATTTTGCTTGGAAATTCTATTGAAGTTTTCTTTTATGTTAGGCAATATTCTTGCCAGTATAACACCGCCGTAACCGATTGCCGCATATAATTCATCAACACTGTCAAGATGCTGACGCTTGGCAATATCAAGCAAAAAGCTCTCGTACTGCTCATTGTCATCAAAGGAAATACTGTTACGTTTAAATTCTTTTTCAAGTTCACTCTTGCCGCTTTCAATATTCTCGGCTCTCTTTTCCTTTTTGAACCAGCTTCTGATTTTAGATTTTGCCTGATTCGTTACGGCAATATTTATCCAATCTCGACTTGGGCCATGCCCAGCCTGATTGGTGGTGAGAATCTCTATAATTTCACCCGTTTTAATTACGTGGTTTATGGGAACTATTCTTCCGTCAACCTTTGCGCCAACCATTTTAATCCCCACAGCAGAGTGAATAGCAAAAGCAAAATCAACCACAGTAGCGCCCACGGGAAGATTTATAACGTCACCCTTGGGAGTAACCGCAAATACGTCGTCCTGCGCCAAGTCAACCTTAATACTTCTGATTATTTCGGATGCATCTCCGCTATCGTTTTGTGCTTCAAGTATTTGTCTAATCCAAGCAAGTTGACTCTCCATACCTGCATCACTTGCATGAATACCTGCTTTGTATTTCCAGTGAGCAGCAATTCCGTATTCGGCAGTTTCGTGCATTTCAAAGGTACGAATCTGAATTTCAAAAGGAACGCGCTCTCTGCCGATAACAGTTGTATGCAATGATTGATACATATTTGGTTTTGGGGTAGATATATAATCCTTAAACCTGTTCGGTATGGGACGGAATAAATCGTGCATTATACCTAAAATATTATAGCAGTTTGCAACCGTATCGGTAATAATTCTTACGGCGTAAACATCATATATCTCCTCAAAGCTTTTACCTTGAACGAACATCTTTCTGTAAATGCCGTTGATAGATTTTACTCGGCTTTGGAACTCGGTTTTAACATCGGGCATTTCTGTTTTAAGGCGCTCGTTAATTTTATCCTTCACCGTTTCAAGCATCTGAGAACTGTGTTGATTATTGCCCTTAAGCAAGGTTTCAATTTCTTTGTATGCAACAGGGTCAAGATGAGCAATGGATATGTCTTCAAGTTCTTCTTTTATAGGACGTATACCTAAGCGGTGGGCAATAGGCGCGTAAACCTCTAACGTTTCAAGAGCTTTGTCTCTTTGCTTTTGGGAGGGCATATAATCAATGGTGCGCATATTATGAAGGCGGTCGGCAAGTTTTATGATAATAACTCTGATATCCTTACCCATGGCTATAAGCATTTTTCTAATGCTTTCAGCCTGTTGTTCTTCTTTGGAAATGAAGGAAAGACGACCTATTTTGGTAACGCCGTCAACAAGAAGCGCTACCTCGGAACCGAAGAGTTTCGAAACGTCTTCTACAGAGGTTTCGGTGTCTTCAACAGCATCGTGCAGTAAAGCGGCGCAGACAGCTTCACTGTCAAGACCTAACTGCGCAACTATTTTTGCTACAGAAACAGGATGAATATAATACTCCTCTTTAGATTGACGGAGTTGTCCCTTATGAACCTTGACGCAAAATTCAAAAGCCTTTTTGATTTTTTCATAGTCAAACTCTATATTCTGAGCAACTAAATATTCATAAAACTCATTATAGTCTTTTTCATAAACACTATCCATTAATTTCCCCCCTAACTCTCTTTAGTATATCCGAATTATCAAGATTTACCTTATTACCAAGATTAATGACAGTAAGTCTTCTATTGCCTTTTTTATAACAGCTTTCAACAAGCTGAAGTTCAATAAGAGCGTCTATTATTATTTTTGTTTTAGTCAAACCTATACTGTCAGTGAAACGCTGAATAACACTTTCGTACATACGCTCTTTTTTCAGGATAAATTTATACACCGTACCGCACTGTTCACGAGTAGGACTGAATTCGTTGTAATTTTTATTCACTCTGCGCACAAAATCGTCGTAAGCCGAAATCTGAACTGCAAGTGATGAATCATTAATACCTGCATAGCGGTAATCCTTAATTTGTATAGAAAGAAATTCCTTACCGTTATAGACGTTTGTTTCAAGCACAACAGCAATATCAATTACATCGCCTTTTTCAAACAGAAAATCCTCTTCACTGCAAGAAAACAACATAGCCTGAAAGGCTACAGCGCCTTTGATAAATTGAATTTTCAGATGCTTACCGTTTCCTACAGGAGTTATTTTTTCAATTTGCACCGATGAAATACAAAACAGCGGAATCGGATTACCCGAGCCAAAAGGCTGCAAGGCTTCAAGAGCGTAAACCAGGTCAATATTCAGCGCCGCAGGATTCAGCTTACAGTCAAGTTTTAAAACAGGCATAACGGGTTCTTTAGTATGCGCATAGTCGTTAACAGCCTTTCTGAACGAAGCGATATCTTCTTTCTTAACGGTAACACCCGCCGCTTGTTCGTGTCCACCAAACTTTTCAGTACAGCTTGATGCATAATTTATTGCCTCATATAACGAAAATCCCTCTATACTTCTTCCAGAGCCGTGAGCCAGTTGTCCGTCGATACTAAGAACGATAGCAGGTTTACCATACCGTTCACAAATACGGGAAGCCACTATTCCCACAATACCGTGATGCCAATCCTCCCCTGCAACAACAATAACTCTATCATACATAAGACACTGGGCAGAAATTATATTTTCAGCTTCTTCAAGGATTTCTTTTTCAATTTCCTGACGTGTAGAATTCTCTAAATTAATCTCCTCTGCAAGTTTCATAGCTTCTTCGCTATCAGAGGAAATAAGTAATTCAAAGGCGCGGTCAGCGCTGCCCATTCTTCCTGCCGCGTTAATTCGCGGAACAAGACCAAAAGAAATTCTGCTAAGATTGAATTTTCCTTTATCAAATCCCGAAACCTTAAGAAGCGCTTTAATGCCCTCTTTTTTACTGTGCTTTATAGCACTGAATCCGCACTTAACAAAGGAACGGTTTTCATTAATAAGTGGCATAACGTCAGCAATAGTTCCAAGAGCGACAAAATCGCCGTAAACAGAAATAAATTCTTCAGGCGAGGCATCCTCTAAAGCGCAAACAAGTTTAAAGGCGACACCAACACCGCAAACGTCCTTAAATTCGCTGAAATCATCTTTTCTGTGAGGGTCGACAACAGCCTCACAATCAGGTATTTCATCAGGCGGTAAATGGTGGTCTGTAACCACTACCCTCATTCCCAAAGTTTTAGCGTATTCTATTTCCTCTTTACAGGAAATGCCATTATCAACCGTGATAATAAGACCTACTCCCTGCTTATGAAGATTTTCAATAGCGGGAATATTCATACCGTAGCCTTCGCTAAATCGGTCGGGAATATGATAAATAACGGTGGCGCCACATGAAACAAGATAAGAATACAGAAGTGCAGTTGCGGTTACACCGTCGCAGTCATAATCACCGTAAACTGCGATTATAAGCTTTTCATCAATAGCATTTCTTATGCACTCAACCGCCTTATCCATATCAGTAAGCTCATACGGGTCGGCAAAAATCGGTTCATCAGACAAAAATTCTTCAAGCAATTCGGGATTATCGTAACCTCTTGAGGCAGCAATATAAGCAACAAAAGGGTCTATATCGCATTCCGCCGCAAGTTCTTTTGCGTAATCCTTATCTATATGAGACAATTCCCATTTTTTCATCACTTTGCCACCTCCAAAAAACAACACTTATCCAATATATAGATATTATTATATAATAATATCATATCAGGTGTTTTTTTGCAACAAAAATCCTATGATATATCCTTAAAAAATAGGGCAAAATAAAAAAGAGCCTTTCGGCTCTTTTTATTTATGAATTATTTAAGATTAATTGCTTTCTTAGCCTTTTCAGCAATATCCTTTCCTCTCAAACCGTAAAGGTCTAAAAGCTCGTTAGCAGGACCTGACTGTCCGAATTTATCATACACACCAAGCTTTAAAACCGGAACGGGATAAGTTTCAGAAAGGAACTCAGCAACAGCAGAGCCAAGACCGCCGATAACAGAATGTTCCTCTGCCGTAACAATAGCGCCTGTTTCTTTAGCCGCTTTAAGAACAATTTCATTGTCAAGAGGCTTAATGGTTGCCATATTGATAATTCTTGCGGAAATTCCCTCTTCTTTTAATATATCATAAGCAATAAGAGCTTCGTTTACCATAAGACCCGTTGCAATAATTGTAACGTCCGTGCCTTCTTTAAGCTCAACACCCTTACCGATTTCAAACTTATAATCTTCATCAAAGATTACAGGAACGGCAAGGCGTCCGAAACGCATATAAACAGGACCGTCGTGATTATATGCAGCCTCAAGAGCTTTTTCGGTTTCAACCGTGTCAGCAGGATTTATTATTGTCATGCCAGGTAAGGTACGCATAAGAGCTATATCCTCACAGCACTGATGTGTTGCGCCGTCTTCACCAACAGAAATACCCGCATGTGTAGCGCCTATAATTACGTTAAGGTGAGGATAACAAACGGCATTTCTTACCTGCTCAAAGGCTCTGCCTGCGGCAAACATAGCAAAGGAAGAACAAAATACTTTTTTGCCTGTAGCAGCAATACCTGCGGCAATACTAACCATATTCTGCTCAGCAATTCCGCAATCATAAAATCTTTCAGGATACGCTTTCTTAAAAACAACAGTTTTTGTTGCTTCTGCAAGGTCGGCATCCAATACTACAAAATCATCATATTTTTCGGCAAGTTTTAATAGACCTGCGCCATAACCATCTCTGGTAGCTTTTTTAATTACTTCAGCCATAACTATCTCCTGTTCTGCATTATTTCAAAGACTCGCCGATAGCGGTTAAATCTTTAATAGCGGTTTCATAATCCTCAGCACCTGGAGCTTTTCCGTGCCAACCAACGTTATTTTCCATATAAGAAACGCCCTTGCCCTTTGTCGTTTTAGCAACGATACAGAAAGGCTTATCTGAAGTTTTAGCAGTGTTAAGAGCTTCCTCGATAGCGTCAAAATCATGACCGTCAATTACAGCTACGTTCCAATTAAAAGCTTCAAACTTCTTATCAATAGGACAAGGAGAGTTTACTTCATCACAGCTGCCGTCAATCTGAAGATTATTAAAATCAACAAAAGCAATAAGGTTGTTAAGGCCCTTATTTGCAGCAAACATAGCAGCCTCCCATACCTGTCCTTCTTCGCACTCACCATCGCCCAAAATAGTGAAAACTCTGAATCCGTCACCGAAATGTTTAGACGAAAGAGCCATACCAACCGCCGCAGAAATGCCCTGTCCTAAAGAACCTGAAGACATATCTACACCGGGGATATTTTTCATATCAGGATGACCCTGAAGGCGAGAATCCGTATGACGTAACGTAGGCAGCTCGTCTACAGAAAAATATCCTCTGTTGGCTAGTACCGAATAAAGTGCAGGAGCAGCGTGTCCCTTAGAAAGAACAAGACGGTCCCTGTCAGCCTTTTTAGGCTCGTTAGGGTCAACGTTCATCTCTTTAAAATACAGATAAGTGAGTATATCTGCACATGAAAGAGAGCCGCCGGGATGTCCTGCCTTTGCGCCGTATACACCCTCAATGATACCTATACGCACATTGTTAGCGATACGCTGAAGTTCTTTTTTTGCAATAGAATCCATTATATACTTCCTTTCGTTATGACGACTGTATCGTCTTACTTAAATATTCAATAAAGTCAGCCACCGTACCATCGGAACATGAGCAACCGACAAAATCGACAATATCTTTAATTTCCTGAGGACTGTCCTTTGGACATGCAGAAATATCTGCCTGTTTTAGCATTTCTGCATCGTTAAAATAATCGCCTATAGCAAAAGTACAGCCTTCCTTTATTCCTAAAAGCTCACCCATTTTTTTAAGTCCGTAGCCCTTATGAGCGCCTTTTGGAAGCTGTTCATACCCTCTGTACCTTACACCATCAAGTTCGAAAGCTGCCTTTGTAAAATCCGAATCAACAAATTCATACTCATTTATAAGCTTCTCAATTCGGCTTTCATCAAAACCTGCATAATACATACACATAGCCTTGTTCCAATTAAGACCGCTTATATCATCGTAAGAAACAAGCTTAGGCTTTAAATGCTCGTAATCGCAGTGTACCTGACACGGTACGTTATGATTCAAAAGATAAATATCCCTGCCGCAATAAACTTCAACACCCATTTCAGGAATGTTTTCTAAAAGATATTTAAAAAATCCTTTATCCTCTTCACACAACAAGTTTTCAAAAACAGGCTTATCCTTGATATAGTCATAAATCATACCGCCATTATAAACGATGGAATGAGTAAGATTTTTAAACTGACTAACTATGTGGTCGATAGCAGGAGTGCATCTGCCCGTAGACAAGCAAAAGGTACCCCCTTGAGATACAAAATATTCAATAGCACTAAAATTCCGCGGACTGATATAATCGTGTTCCATCAATGTTCCATCAATATCAGACGCTAAAAGACACTTTTCAAATTTCATTACCGAGTTTCTCCAAAAAATTTATAAAATACAAAGGAAGTTGGCTACTAAATTCCATATATTCCTTTGTGGTAGGATGAATAAATCCTATTTTTCTCGCATGTAAACACTGTCCGTTTAGTTCTTTTATAACCTTTTTAGGACCGTAAAGCTCATCTCCCGCAAGAGCATACCCTATATATGACATATGTACCCGTATCTGATGGGTTCTGCCTGTTTCAAGTCGAAGTTTCAAATGCGTAAAGCCGTTATATCTTCCTATAACTTCATAATGTGTCGTAGCATCCCGCGAATTAACAGGAGTAACAGCCATTTGTTTTCTTTTAACAGGATGTCTGCCGATAGGCGCGTTTATAGTACCCTTATTATTTTTAACGTTACCGTATACAATAGCTTCATACTCACGTGTGAAGGAATGTTCCTTTATCTGCTGCGCTAAGAAATTATGCGAATTATCATTCTTAGCGACAATAAGCAGACCGCTGGTATCTTTATCTATTCTATGAACAATACCCGGACGACTTACACCGCCAATTCCCGAAAGACTTCCTTTACAGTGATATAACAAGGCGTTGACGAGAGTACCGTTGTGCTGACCTGCGGCTGGATGAACAACCATGCCCTTAGGCTTATTTACTACAAGTAAATCGTTATCCTCATATACTATATCAAGTGGTATGTTTTCGGGCAAGGCTTCATCGCTGACAGGGTCAGGAATAACTATACGGACTGTATCATTATTTTTAACCTTAGTGTTTTTGGAAACAATATTGCCGTTAATCCCAACATATCCGTCATCAATTATTTTTGCGGCATAAGAACGCGTAATATCAGCCAACTGAGAAGTCAAAACATCAAGGCGACACACTTCACCGCTGTAAACTACTTCAATTTCTTGCATTTGCGTTATTTATGCGACGTTCATTAATCATATCGACGATAAAATAAACCACAAGTAATCCTGCGCCTATAACAATAGAACAGTCGGCTATATTGAATACGGGAAAATCCATAAACTCAAGGTGAAGAAAATCTACAACCTCACCCGAGTTAAACACACGGTCAATAAGATTACCTATGCCGCCGGAAAGCACAAGAGTAACAGCCCAGAAAAGCAATTTATTCTTAACGCCATGCTTTAAAATCATTGCTACGCAAATAATCATAACAATTAATGTTACAGAAAGCAATATCCAGGTATAGCCCTCAAGAAAGCCCCAGGCACCACCCTTATTGTGAATATGCCAAAAACCTAATACATTGGGTATAAATGGAACACTTGCACCTAGAGGTAAATTCTGAACAACAATATATTTAGTTATCTGGTCTATTACCAGTAAAACAGCACCGACAACTATCGCAAGTACACAGCTCAACATACGCTATCTCCTAATTCAGTTTTTAAAAAAAGTTTTCTTTTCTTCAGAAGGTTCTTCGGCATGTTCTTCTGCAGTTTCTTCAGCTTTTGTTTTGTCAGCAACCGGAGAACCGTCAAAGTTTATAGAACCAGCCTTTGCCACAAGCTCAGGGTCATCGCTTATTTGCTCAGGAATTTCATTAATCAAAGAAGTCTGCGCACCGTACATATCAAGAAGATTTTTCTTAAACTGGGCAACGGAAAGCTTGATTTTTTCGAACAAAACCTGCTCACTTTCAACAGACTTTTTACACTCTGCAATAATAGCTTCCCGCTTTTCATTATTAACGCGTACGAATTCATCATATTCAGCGTTAATACGTGATTTTTCAGCATCAGTAGCTTCAACTAAAGCTTTGATTTCTTCCTCTAATCTGTTCTTTTCGGACGCAAAGCTCTTTTCGAAATTTTCAGCTTCGTCCTTAGCAGAAGCAATAATTTTTTCAGCTTCGGTTTTTGCATCCTCAACCGTTTTATCTGCAAGTTGCTGAGCTGACAGCAAAACATTATTGATACTTGATTTTTCTTTCTTAAGCTGCTCAAGCTCAGCCTTCATTTCCTCGATTTTACTTTGGAACTTTTTAGTTCTATCGTCAAATTCCTCGTAATCATCGGCAATTTTTAATAAAAGTCTCTCTACCTCATCAGGCTTATATCCGCCCATAGACTTTGAAAATTTAACGTTTCTGATTTCAGCAGAACCTAACACAAAAACATCTCCCTATACATATTTCAGATACTTAATTATAATTCTTCCCTTTTTAGTGTGCGAGGAGCATTCCTTTAAAATAAATTTACCGCTACCCCGAACCGATATAACGTCATCACTGCCACATTCAAAGGTAATTTTATCTACAATAACGCCGTTTACCGTTACTTTTTTATCACAGACAACCTCTTTTGCCTTTTCACGCGAAGTACACAGCAACGCCGCAACCACACAGTCAAGACGCACAGACGCCACCGTATCACTAAACTCCTTTAGCTCATAGGTAACGGGAAGCGGCTGGGTATGTCCAAGACATATCTGCACACCCACTCTGCCAACCTTTTCAATCTGAGAGCAAATATATTCAGAAATGCTTTCTGAGACAAAAGCAACGGTACGACCTTCGGAGCATAATATATCACCTATAGCTTCACGCGTAATTCCGAGCGCCATAAAAGCACCCAAAAAATCACGGTGTGTAAGCTTATCACACTTTCTGTAAGTAAAGGTTATACTCTCTATAACAGCCGTTTGCTGAGCGTTTTCACACCACTGAGGCAAGGCTATAAAAAACTTTCTTTGCGCATCCTCATAACCGCCCCAAAGCACGTATTTTTCTTCCTTTAATTCGGCAAGTGAAGAAACAAAATCACATTCACTCTCACTAAGAAAGCCGACACTTTTGAACATATCTGTTGTATTTCTCAGTCTTATGGCATCCTGAATTCTCGCAGTAAGTAACTGTGCGTCCATTAATACGAGCTATCGCTGTAGTCCTCAACAAAAACGTCGCCGTTTACGTCTACGTCGGCAGGTGCAATTACAAAGGTATTGTTAGCAGCCTTTCTGAGCGTACCGTTTTTTGCATAAGCAACTCCCATAAAGAAGTCGATAATACGGCGCGACAAATCGCGGTCAGCCTTTTCAAGATTAAGCACCACTGTTTTTTTGGCGCAATACTGGTCAGCTATATCCGTAACGTCGTCGAAACGCTCAGGCTTAACAAGTACAAGCTGCATATTTCCGCTTGTAAAAGGAACAGTTTTAGAGCTTTTTCTCTCAGGTCTTGCTGTTTCCTTCTTGGGCTGTTCTCTTCTTACATTTTCGATATAATCAGGCGCAGAAGCTTCATTTTCTGCTATTTCATCATCGAATTCATCATCCGATACATTCATAATATTCTTAATTCCGTCCCACAAACTCATTTTAATTTCTCCTTTAAATATTATAATTTCTCTTGCCAAAGAGCAACGTACCGATTCTCACCTGTGTAGCGCCGCATTCAACAGCGATTTCATAATCATCGGACATACCCATCGACAGTATTTCCATATTTATATTATCTAATTTTTTCTCTTTAATGTCAATAAACAGTTGTGACATTTTAAGAAAAAATTTACGATTTTCCTCTGCATTTTCACAAATTGGAGGTATTGCCATCAATCCTTTGATTTTAACGCCCTCTATTTCAGATATTTCAAAAAGACTTTCATATATTTCATCATATTTAAAGCCCGATTTACTTTCTTCTTCGCCAATATTGATTTCAAGAAGTATATCAGTAGTAATTCCAAGCTTCTGACTTTGCTTTGCAATCATCTGAGCTACCCTTACGCTGTCTACAGATTCAATAACCGATACGCGACCGACTACGTCTTTAACCTTATTGGTCTGAAGATGACCTATAAAATGCTTTTGGACGTCACCGTATATGAATTCTTCCTTAGAAATCAGTTCCTGAACCCTGTTATCACCTATAACCTTGACACCGCGTTGGATTGCATAATTTATTAAATCGGGCGATACGGTTTTAACGGCGCCAAGCAGCGTAATATCTTCGGCTTTTCTGCCGCTTTTTTGTGCAGCAACAGAAATTTTACTCATAATTTCACTATAGTTTTCGTCAAAAATTTCAGTCAACGATTTTTCCTTCATACAAATTACGCCCCTTTACAACCACTTTATCGTGAAGTCGAAGTGATTTGTTATCATCAGCAACAGCCTTTTCGCAAATTATATAATCCTCGCTTTGATATAGAACCTTAACCTTAACAAATTTAAGCTCCATACCAGAAACGATATAAACACCCGTCTGTCCGTCGTTTACCCTCAAAGCGCCGCGTTCAATACGCAGTCCCTCATATTCGCCACTGATGATTGTCATAGAGCCCGACCTCATAGTAGCTAGTTCAGAATTCATTTCCTGACAGGAAAAAATTATTACTGCGCGCTGACGGTCGGCTGATAAATTAACGGCTTCAACGACTACGTTTATATACGGATTACTTTTCAGCAAAGTTTTAATTTTTACATTATCCCCCGCTTTATAGGGTAAGGATTGATCTACTGTTACCGTAGCGGCAATATACCATTTATAATCGGAAACGATTTTTCCTATACTGTCACCTGTATTGCTGTTTTCAGGCTCTACGCTGTCGATAAATTCAGGAGTGTATTTTTCAAGGTCGTCGGTAGTAAGCACAGACTCGTAACCATCAACCTGCGATATAAAAAAGCCTGATTCCTCGGCGGTAATTTTGTTTATTGGCTCAGAAAGAGAAGCTTCCAACTGAGATAGCTCATTCTTGAACGTGTTTAATTGCTCAGAAAAGTCACCTGTATTTCCTACAACCATTTCTCTTCTGTTCATCATGGTAAGAAGCGTATCGCTTTGCTCTCTTGCCTTTTTAAAATTTCGGCTTCCGCAACTGTAAAGAATTTCGCCAAGAGTGTTATCGATTTTGGAATTAAGCAAATTAATATCAACTGCAGCCAAATCATTATAACCCTGTATTTGCTCTATATTGTTTATTTTTTCTTTCAGCTCACTAATTTTATTTACAGAAATTGAATCCTGTTCACTTGTGTAAATATCAGCAACGGTACCGTCCTTTGCAACTCTCTCCCCGTCACCTACTCTAAGATGCATAACACCGCCCTTACTGCGTTGCACAGGCGTTTCGTTACGGATAATCATACCTGTAAAACCAATACCCTCAGTCTCGGTAAAAAACTGAGCAGACTGAGTGCTTATAGGCGTATACAAGGCAGAATATATTTGATGAAAAAGAAATAAAGCAATAAAAACAGAAAGTCCTATTCTTACAAAACGGTTTTCAAACATTTGTTACACCTTTCTCATTAATTATCTCTTTTGTTTTTTTCCATACATCCTCAGTATCAGCATAAACCCAGCGAATTCTTTCATCCCTTCTGAACCACGTCAGCTGTCGCTTAGCATATCTTCGGGTCTCTCTTTTTAGAGTTTCAATCGCATCATCCATACTTATAATACCGTCTATATAAGGCATAAGTTCCTTATGTCCTATTGCCTGTGCGGCTGTCATTCCCTTTTGGGTAAAGCTTTTAGCTTCATCTATAAGTCCGTTTTCAAGCATAACGTCAACACGCCTGTTAATGCGCTCGTACAGTTTTTCCCTATCAGAAAAGCTAATGCCTATCATAATCGGAGAATACGGACTGCCGTTAATTCTTGACAGTCTGTTCTGTTCGGTCACAGTCATTCCTGTGGTTTTATAAACCTCAAATGCACGAACTATACGACGCTTATCACCGCTTGAAAGCTTCTTTGCAGTATAACTGTCAAACTCTGCCAGTTTTTTAAGCATTTCTTCTCCGCCGATTTTCTCATATTCATCTTCAAGCTGTTTTCTGAGAAGTGTATCGGTTTCCTGAGAACTAAAAGCTATACCGTCGATAAGTGAATTTATATAAAGTCCCGTTCCGCCCACGATTACAGGGATTTTTCCCCTCAAGTGTATATCTCTGATTTTTTCACCTGCAAGTTCAACGTACTGCGCAACAGAAAATTTAACAGACGGCTCAAGAAACTCAACAAGGTGGTGAACTGCAAGTTTCTTTTCTTCTTCGCTTGGCGCGGCTGAAGCTATGGGAAAACCTTTGTATATCTGCATTGAATCAGCAGACACAATCTCCCCGTTATATTCACGGGCAATTTTTATTCCAAGACCTGTCTTGCCCGATGCAGTTGGTCCTACAACAACAATAACAGGTATTTTACCATCACTATTAATCATTGAATTCTACCAAACTGCTTTTCAAGGTCGCGTTTATTTATTTCAAAAGCCACAGGTCTGCCATGGGGACAATACATAATATCTTCACGGCTCAGCACCTCGGTAGCAAGACGGAGCATTTCCTGTGCGTCGGTTCTGTAACCTGCTTTAATAGCAGCCTTACAGGCCACTGTATGAAAAATACTATCAAGCTTCTCTATTTCCACACCGCCGCAAGACAGCAGACTGTCAGCAACTTCATAAAAAATATCATTAGTGTCTTCACCCGTAAGATTTGCAGGAACACCACGAACGATTACCGTATTAGAGCCGAAATCGTCTACCTCAAAACCGCTTTTTAAAAGCAAATCAACGTTTCCTGTAACGGCATTGTAATGCTCGGCAGACAGTTTGACAGTCACGGGAAGCAACAACTGCTGACACTGCGGTGTTTGAGTTTTTTTAAGCTCCTCGAAAATTATACGTTCGTGGGAAGCGTGTTTGTCAATAAAGTACACACTGTTTCCCTTTTCCACGATTATATAGGTCGAGAAGGCTTCGCCTATAAGCCTTAAATCAGGAATAATTTCTGTTTTTTCTTCAATTATTGGTTCTACTTCAGGCTTTATTTCCTCAGCCTTTTGAACAGGCACGTAACTGACAATCTCGTCAATGTTTTTTTCGGTAATTACTTCTTTAGCGGTAGCTTCAGAAGTTTCAGTGACCTCATCAGCTTTTCTGTCAAAGAAGGTTAAGGTTGATTTTACCGTTTCAATATTTCTTTCATAGGAATCATCCTTGACCCTGACAGGCTCTGAAGTTTTTTCACTTATAACCGACTGCTTATATTCCTGAGCAGTCATTCTGTCAAAGGTTTTATATGAAGCAGGAGACTTCATACTGATTTGAGGTCGGGTATCGCCACTTTCAAGAGCATTTTTCACTGTAAAATATACAGCATCAAAAACTGCTTTATCATCAGAAAACCGAACCTCTGTTTTTGCGGGATGAACATTAACGTCAACAAAAGCGGGGTCCACCTCAATATTAAGAACACAGGCAGGAAATTTACCAACCATAACGCTGTTTTTGTAAGCCGCTTCCAATGCGGACATAGCAATTGTACTTTTTATGGTTCTGCCGTTTAAAAAGAAATACTGACCGGTTCTTTTAGGTCTGCAATAAACAGGCTTACACACATAACCACTAACTTTTATAAAAGAACTGCCGCCCTTTGCATCAATAAGAGTTGATGTGAATTCTCTTCCAAGCACACTATAAATTGCCGACTGCAGCTTACCGTCACCCGTAGTAGTAATGACCGTTTTAGAGTCTCTTATAAAACGAATAGCAATCTCGGGATGGGAAAGAGCAATTTTTTCAACAAGGTCAGCTATTATATTAGCTTCGCTTGTATCTTTTTTGAGAAATTTCATTCTTGCGGGAGTATTAAAAAACAAATCCCTTACAATAACCGTCGTTCCCTCTTCACATCCTGTTTCCTCAAAAGCAATTTCTTGACCGCCCTCGATAACATAACGGCTGCCTACAACGTCCTCTGCCGTTCGTGTAATAAGCTCGACCTTAGAAACGGAAGAAATAGCGGCAAGAGCTTCACCTCTGAAGCCTAAAGAGTTAATTGAATTCAGGTCATCCTCTTTAGTAATTTTGCTTGTAGCGTGACGAAGAAAGGCTGTAGGCACATCATCGTGTTTAATACCGCAGCCATTATCGGTAACACGCATATAAAGAATTCCTCCGCCTTTTATTTCAACGGTAATATCAGTAGCACCCGCATCAATAGCGTTTTCAAGGATTTCTTTAATAACAGAAGCAGGTTTTTCTACCACCTCACCGGCGGCAATTTTTTCTGCTATGTATTTAGGCAAAACATTAATTTTAGGCATTACAAAACCTCATTTATTCTTTAGCTTTATTCACAAGGTCATAAAGGATTTTCATTGATTCTATAGGGGTAAGGGTATTTACGTCTATAGCTTTCAGTTCTGCAAGAATTTCACTTGCATTCATCATTTCAAGCGGAAGCTGAGACGAACTGTCAACAACAGTTTTGTAGGTCACTAATCCCTCTTCCTCGGTCTGCTTTAAAATTTCCTTTGCGCGTTTTATAACTCCTGACGGAATACCCGAAAGCTTCGCAACCTCAATACCGTAGCTTTCGTCAGCGCCGCCGGGTACTATTCTTCTTAGAAAAATAATATCGTCACCGCGTTTTTTTACAGCGATATTATAATTCTTAACGCCGCTCATCTCGTTTTCCATTTGAGTCAATTCGTGATAATGGGTGGCAAACAGCGATTTTGCACCGATTTTTTTCTTATCGGCAACATATTCAAGTACAGCCCTTGCAATAGACATACCGTCAAAGGTAGACGTACCTCTACCGATTTCATCTAAAATCAAAAGACTTTTATTCGTAGCATTTTTAAGGATTGTAGCAACCTCGCTCATTTCAACCATAAAGGTAGATTGGCCCGAAGCCAAATCGTCGGACGCGCCAACTCTCGTAAAAATAGCATCGCAAATAGAAATATTAGCGCTCTGAGCAGGTACAAAGCAACCAATCTGAGCCATAAGCACGATAATTGCAACCTGTCGCATATAGGTAGATTTACCCGCCATATTAGGTCCAGTTATAATAGCGCATCTGTCACCGTCACCGTTAAGAAAAGTATCGTTAGAAACAAAAGGCGTATTGGTCAGCTTTTCGACAACAGGGTGTCTGCCCGATTTGATAAGAATCGTACCGTCGTCATTCATACGAGGTCTGCAGTAATTATTTTCTACAGAAACCTTTGCAAAGGAGCATAGTACGTCAAGTCTTGCAAGAGCGGCCGCCGTTTTCTGAAGACGTTCAAGAGCTGCGGCAACCTTTTTACGTACCTCATCAAAAAGCTCGTATTCAAGCGCTATGACTCTGTCCTTAGCGCCAAGAAGTTTTCCCTCAAGAGCCTTTAATTCTTCGGTTATAAAGCGTTCTCCACCTGTAAGGGTTTGCTTTCTTATATAATCTTCAGGGACAAGGTCAAGGAAAGAATTAGTGACCTCAATATAATAACCGAAGACTTTGTTATATTTAACCTTTAGGGTTTTTATACCCGTTCGTTCCTTTTCTCTTGCTTCAATCTGGGCAAGAACGCCCGTACCGTTTGTCATAATTTCACGAAGAGAATCAACCTCGTCGTTATAGCCGACTTTAATCATACCACCCTCTCTGACAAGGGCGGGTGGTTCATCGACGATAGCCGCATCAATGAGAGTGCGGATGTCGTCCAAAAGGTCAATATCGTTATTAACCTCGCAAAGCATTCTGCTTTGTACTTTTTCTAAATTACTTTTAACAGCCGGTAGTCGCTCAATGGTAGAACAAATAGCTCTCAAATCCCTTGCACTGCCTGTCCCGTAAACAACCTTAGACATAATACGCTCAATATCCCTGATACCGCGAAGAGACTCAAAAAGCTCACCACGCAAAAACGTATCGGTATAAAGCTCTTCAACTGCGTTTTGACGCAAATTAATAAGATTATAGGTCATAAGCGGTTGCTCAAGCCAACTTTTCATAAGGCGTTTACCCATAGCCGTCTGTGTCTTATCAAGTACCCAAAGCAAAGAACCCTTGCGTGATTTTGAACGCATCGTTTCAATAATCTCAAGATTTCTGATAGCAGTCATATCAAGTCGCATAAACTGACTGCCGACATAAAATTTCACCTGATTAACGGCAATGTTTCCTGTTATGCCCGTTTCGTATAAATAACGTATTACTGCACCTAAAGCACTTTCGGCAGCTTCACCCCCAAAACCTAAATTCTGAACGCTTATTACTCTAAAATGACTGAGAATAACAGACTCGCTGACCTTAATATCGAACTCGCTTTTACTTCTTTTTGAAACTACATACTCAAAATTATTTAAAGTAAGGTTTTTCAAAACAGAATCATTTTCATAATCATCGGGAAGTAAAATTTCCTTTGGCGCAAAGCGTCCGATTTCATCGGCAATCATAGAGGACAATGACTGACCCGAAAGCTCGGTAAGATAAGCTTCACCTGTAGAAGCATCGGCAAAACATATACCCGCAACACCATCTACCACACTTACAGAACACAGGAAATTATTTTTTCCCTCGTCAAGCATATTATCTTCAATAATAGTACCTGGCGTAATTATACGGACTATCTCACGTTTAACAAGTCCTTTAGCAGCCGCAGGGTCCTCAACCTGTTCGCATATTGCAACTTTATAGCCTTTTTCAACAAGCCGTTGAATATAGTTTTCACAAGCGTGATATGGCACACCGCACATAGGAGCGCGTTCACTAAGACCGCAATCCTTTCCTGTCAGCACCAAATCAAGTTCATCAGATACGTTTTCAGCATCCTCAAAAAACATTTCATAAAAGTCGCCGACTCTGAAAAAAATGATGCAATCTTTATTATTTTCTTTAATCTCAAGATATTGCCTCATCATTGGGGACAGTTCCGCCATTTTTTCACACCTACCATTTTCAAAATAAGATTACTTTAGTGACATCCAGAACAGGAAGAACAGCTACCTGTACAGCTTCCTTCGGGAATTTCACAGGTCTGAGGGTCAGCTCCCTCACTGCACATCTGCAAAATCGCCATAATATCACTCATCATTTTGTCAACGTGTGTTTTGGCATCATTATACGCCTTCATAGTTTCGTTATTCATAATAGAATCGTAAATTTCACGAAGCTTTAAATTAGCTTCTCTGAATTTTTCTTCATCGCGGTTTTCTTCACCGCTCATTCTCTCAATATTCATTCTTGCAATATTGAATTCGCCAACCTTTTCCTGAAGAGCCTCGTCCTTATCAAGAGCAAGTTTTGCCTTTGCATACTCAACGAATCTTTCGTCCTCCTGCATAGCGCTTCCAAGATTTCTCGCAGCTTTTATAACGTCCATTTTTATTCTCCTTAATCTATTCTCGTACCCTCAAGTACATTTGATATTTTTTCAACCTTAACGTTTATAAATTTTCCAATGTCGTTTTCGTCGCCGTCAAATTCAATTACGGCAGTTCCGTTGGTATGTCCCGCCATTTTTTCCTCATTTCTGCCAAAGTCGTCACATAACACACGGTAGATTTTTCCAACACAGTTTTCATTTATTTTTCTTCCAATTGATTCCTGAACTCGTAGCAGCTCGTCAAACCACACACCCTTTTCCTCACGGCTTACAGGGTCGTCCATAGAAGCGGCGGGAGTATTGTTACGCGGTGAATAAATAAAAGTAAACAGTGAAGAAAAGCCCACCTCTTTAACAAGAGAAAGCGTTTCACAAAAGTCCTCGTAGGTTTCCCCTGGAAATCCAACTATTATATCGCTTGTAATGGATATATCGGGCATTCGCTTCCTCGCTTCGTTTACCAGAGATAAATACTTTTCTCTGGTATAGCGTCTATTCATCATTTTCAGTATTCTGTCACTGCCGCTTTGGAAAGGCAGATGCAAATGTCGGCTCACCTTTTCGCAGTCTTTCATTGCATCAAGAAGCTCTATAGTGCAGTCTTTAGGATGAGAAGTCATAAACCGTATACGAAAATCACCGTCAATTTCATTTATTTTCCTGAGAAGTCCTGCAAAATTTAAATTAAAATCGCAACCTGCACCGTAAGAATTAACATTCTGTCCCAAAAGAGTTATATCTTTATAACCTTTAGCTACAAGCTCTCTTGCTTCTTTTAAAATTTCATAGGGATGACGGGAACGCTCTCTGCCGCGAACGTAAGGCACTATACAATAGCTGCAGAAATTATTACAGCCGTACATAATAGGCAGCCACGCCTTGAAATCTCCATCGCGGTGAACGGGAACGTTTTCAACAATCTCCTCGCCCTCAGGTATTTCAAAAATTCTCGGTGACCCGCTAAGACGTTTATACAGAAATTCAGGTAAACGGTACTGAGAGTGTGTACCGAATACTATATCAACGTAAGGATAGCTTTTTCTTATTCTCTCCTTAACAGCTTCCTGTTGCGCCATACATCCGCAGATAGCAATAATCATTCCGCTATGGCGGCGTTTATAATGCTTCATAGCGCCCACGTTACCGTACACACGGTCCTCTGCATGTCCACGAACGGCACAAGTGTTATACAGAACAAAATCAGCTCCCTCCGGCTCGTCTGTCATAACGTATCCCATTTCGGAGAGCATACCCTTCATACGCTCAGAATCGCTGACGTTTTGCTGACAACCGTAAGTGATAACACAGGCTTTCGGAGTTTCTGAATAAGTTTTTTTTAGCAAATCGGGCATACGTGAAATATAGCCCTGTTGTTCATTTCTGAAATCTTTTAGTTCCAAACAAATGCTCCTTAAACAATAATTATATATATTATACTATAACTTAAGTAAATATGCAAGTGCTGTAAAAATAAAAAAACAGGCAATTTTTTGCCCGTTTTTTTAGTAATTTATATCCTTTTCCGTCCAGTTTTCAAGAACGCGCAGCATATCCTTTGCAGCCTCTTTAGCGCCGTCTAAATCATGCTCTTTATAATTACCGCATTCTATAGGGTCGGTACCGGGAATTTTACCCTCAAAGTTGCTTATAAATTCAAAGGCTTCTTTCACCATTTTAATGGTATCACCCACAGAAACCGTATCCCTCATAAGAAGATAAAATCCCGTTCTGCATCCCATCGGACCCACATAAATTACATAATCCTTAAACTGTGAATTTCTTGCATAGGTTGCAAACAAATGCTCAAAAGTATGCATTGTACCGTTGGACAGATAGTCATCACCGTTGGGTATTTTCATTCTAACATCGTACGTTATTACGTCTCCGTCAACACGGGAAATATACATTCCCTTTAAAAGCTTAGTGTGGTCGATTTTAAAACTTGCTATTTTTTCCATTTTATCACCCAAAAAGTTCTGTAGATAAATATCTGTCACCTGTATCAGGTAACAAAACTACAATATTTTTATTTTCGTTTTCCTGTTTATTTGCAAGAACGGTTGCCGCATAAAGAGCCGCGCCCGAAGAAATACCAACAAGCACACCCTTGTTTTCCCCAAGAAGTCTGGCTGACTTATAAGAATCTTTGGTACTTACGGTTATAATATCATCAATAATTTCTCTATCAAGAATTTGAGGAACGAAATTTGCTCCTATTCCCTGAATACCGTGAGGTCCTGCTTTTCCACAGGAAAGCAGAGGCGAATCCTCAGGCTCAACAGCTATAATTTTAATATTTTTGTTTTTTTCTTTCAAATATTTTCCTACGCCCGTAAGGGTACCGCCCGTTCCGACTCCTGCAACGAAAATATCTATTTTTCCATCAGTATCACTATAAATTTCAGGACCTGTGGTATTATAGTGAGCAAGAACATTTGCGACGTTAATAAACTGTCCCGCAAGAAAGCTGTTTTCAGTATTTTTTGCAATATTTTCAGCCTCTTGTACAGCACCTGACATACCTTTTTTGCCGTCTGTCAGCACAATTTCCGTGCCGTACGCTTTTAGAAGTTTTCTTCTTTCAATACTCATAGTATCAGGCATAGTAAGAATAACCCTATATCCCCTGTCAGCCGCAATAGCAGCAAGTCCTATACCGGTATTCCCACTCGTTGGCTCAACTATAACGGAGCCTTTTTTCAGAACACCTCTGTTTTCTGCATCAACAATCATAGAAAGCGCCGCTCTGTCTTTGACACTTCCCGCAGGATTAAGGTATTCAAGCTTTGCATAAATTTTAGCAAACTTTTCGCTATAGTCGTAATTGCTTACGTCAAGCAAGGGAGTATGTCCTACAAGCTCACTTATACTGTTAAAAATTTTCACAACAATTCACCGTCAATCTATAGAAATAACCTTATAACCCGCCTGAGTTATAACGGTTTTTAATATATCGTCGTTTACGTCGTTTCTTAAAGTTACTTTTGCAGTACCGTCCTTATGGCTGACAGTAGCAGATTCCACACCGTCGGTAGCTTCTAAAATTTCTTTAACTCTGGCCTCGCAGTGCGGACACATCATACCTTCGATTTTTATTATTTTCATACGTTTCAACTCTTTTACTTTAATTTTATTCTTTTTGAAATTCAACAGCCTTAAAGCATTAGATACAACGCATATACTTGAAAGGCTCATTGCAGCCGCGCATATCATCGGACTTATTTTCAGATAAAACACACCTGCTGCTACGGGGATAAAAATAATATTATATATAAATGCCCAAAACAAATTTTCTTTTATATTTTTAAGCACCTTACGGCTTAAGTTTATAGCAAAATTTATGTCAGACAGCCTGTTATTCATAAGCATGATATCAGCGCTGTCCGCTGCAATATCAGTGCCGCTTGATAGTGCTACGCCTGTATCTGCCAAGGCTAATGACGGCGCATCGTTTATTCCGTCACCCACCATCATAACACTGCCACGACGCTTTAAATTCATTATATTCAAGGCTTTTTCGTCAGGCAAAACTTCTGCTATTACTTCATCAATACGTAGTTCTTCAGCAATAGCCTCGGCTGTAACTGAATTATCCCCTGTGAGCATCACTACTTTGATACCAAGTTCTTTTAAGCTGTTTACCGTTTCTTTTGCATCTGTTTTTACAGTATCGGCTATTGCAATTATACCCAAAAATTCACTATCTGTACAGAAAAGCACGGGAGTTTTTCCCGATAAAGAAATTTTTCTTACAATATCTGTATATTCACCTTTAAGTTCAGTGTGTTTTTTAACAAAAGCGATATTTCCGCCGTATATTTTTACACCCTGAATTTCACCAGAAATACCAAGTCCTGCAAAAATTTCAATATTTTCGGCATCAAACAGAACTGTTTTGCGTTCTTTTGCTTTTTCCATTATAGCAATGCTGAGAGGATGTTCGCTTTTCTGTTCAAGGGAAGCGGCATAGCTTAGTAAATTTTCTGAGTATTGGTATATATCCGTCACAACAGGATTGCCAGTTGTAAGAGTGCCTGTTTTATCAAATACGACTATTTTTGTTTTTCCTGCATTTTCTAAAACTGTAGCTGTTTTATATAAAATTCCGTTAGAAGCGCCAACCGTACTTCCCACCATAACAGCTACGGGAGTAGCAAGGCCCAATGCGCATGGACAGCTTATAACAAGCACGGAAATTGCTCTTAGCAGTGCATTTCCTACCGTCTCGCCCAGAAGCATCCACACAGAAAACGTAATAATCGCAATAACGATTACGGCGGGAACAAATACCGAAGCTACCTTGTCTGCAACTCTTGCTATGGGTGCCTTTGTAGAAGTCGCCTGATTAACAATCTCTATAATTTTATTCAGCGTTGTATCGTTACCGTTTTTTGTAGCCCGACAGGTCAGATATCCCGATTTATTTACAGTCCCTGCAAAAACGTTACTGTCAACCGTTTTATCTACAGGTATACTCTCCCCTGTAAGCATTGACTCATCTACAGCACCGCTTCCGCTGATTATAACTGCATCGACAGGAACACTTTGCCCTGCCTTAACGTTGAATATATCATCTATTAGTATATCATCAACAGCTACGGTTATTTCCTTTAAATTTCGAGTTACCGTTGCAGTTTTAGGTCTTAAATTTATAAGTTTTGACAGCGCGGCTGTAGATTTACCCTTACTGCGTTCTTCAAGCATTTTACCCACGGTGATAAGTGTAACTATCATTGCTGAGGATTCAAAATACATATTATGAAGTCGTGAAGCATCATTATCCACAGCCAACATAAATAGTTCATACAGACTGTAAATAAACGCCGACATCGAGCCAAGAGCCACAAGGGTATCCATATTAGGCGACAGCTTAACAAGCGCTTTAAAGCCGTTTACGAAGAATTTTTGATTGATTATAAGCACGATTACAGTCAGTATCAACTCAACAAGACCTGTGACAACGGGAAACTTATGTGTATCCCAAAAAAGAGGAAATGACAACATTATATGTCCCATAGTAACATACATCAGAATAATAAGGAAAATCAGAGAAAAAACAAGGCGTTTTACCATACCACCTGTATTATCAATAGGCAATTCGCTTTTTATTTTTTCACCGTAACTCTCTGCAGAATAACCCGCATTAGTAACGGCAGAAATTATTTCCCTGTCACTGACGTTACCGTCAATAAGCATTGTACCTGTAAGCAGATTAACACTACAGCTATCGACATTTTCAAGTGCTGATACAGCCTTTTCCACTCTGGCGCTACAAGCGGCGCAGCTCATACCTTTTACAGTAAATTTTTTCATATTATCCTTTCCAATAAACATTATTATCTTTTAAAAATTATAAGCTTCAGGGAACTATATGTCAATATTTTTTCTTGCAAAAACAGGCATAATACTATATTATATACTGGTAGGAGATGATATTATTGACAGAAGAATTTTCCCGCACCGCTTCGGTAATCGGCGAGTCAGCTTTAGAAAAATTAAATAATTCAAAGGTCGCCGTTTTCGGTGTCGGCGGTGTTGGCGGTCATGCCGCAGAAGCTCTTGTCAGAGCAGGAGTAGGCTCGATTGATTTAATTGATTTTGATATGGTTTCCCTATCTAACATTAATAGACAGCTTATTGCTCTTCACAGTACGGTAGGTCTCAAAAAAATTGACGTATTAAAAGAGCGTCTACTTGATATTAATCCATCACTAAGCATTAACTGTTTCCCTGTTTTTTACGGTGAAGAAACGCAAAATGAAATCAGTCTTTCAGAGTACGACTATATAATTGACGCTATTGACAGCGTTCAGTCAAAGGTTTTACTCATAGTCAATTCCCAAAAAGCCAACACACCTATTATCAGCTCAATGGGAGCAGGTAATAAGTTAAATCCTGCAGAATTTGAGGTTGCCGATATTTATAAGACAAGTGTATGCCCTCTTGCTAAGATTATGAGAACAAATCTAAAAAAACAAGGTGTCAAAAAGCTTAAATGCGTATACTCTAAAGAAGAACCGAAGGTAAGAACAACTCCACCCGGAAGTATGTCTTTCGTGCCTAGCGTCGTAGGTATGATTATGGCTTCAGAGGTAGTAAAAGACATTATTAAATAAAAATTAAGGAGCGGAAATTCCGCTCCTTTTTTATAATATAAATTAATCCTCAAGCAAAAGCTCTGCAATCTGAATTGCGTTTGTAGCGGCGCCTTTTCTAACCTGGTCGCCACAGCACCAGATGTTAAGACCGTTTTCATCTGTAAGGTCAGGACGAATTCTTCCTACGAATACGATATCCTGGTCACTGGTTTCAAGCGGCATCGGATAAATCTCATTAGCCATATCCTCTACGTAGCGACAACCGGGAGCATTGCTGATAAGCTCAATAGCCTTTTCAACACTTACAGGCTCTTCGGTTTTAACAAGAACGGAAATAGAATGAGAACGAAGTACGGGTACGCGTATACAAGTACAGCTAACCTTAAGGTCAGGAAGATGCATAATCTTAGCGCCCTCGTTTTGCATTTTCATTTCCTCAGAGGTATAGCCTTCGTTAGCTACGCCGCCGATTTTTGGAATAAGGTTATAAGCAATCTGATGAGCAAATACTTCATTTTTAACATCTTCGCCCTTATAAATAGCCTCAGTCTGATTAAGAAGCTCTACAGGTCCACCTGCACCTGCGCCTGATACAGCCTGATAGGTACTTGCTATCATACTTTTAATAGGACTTGCCTGATTAATAGCGTTAACAGCAGTAAGGGTAATAATAGTAGAACAGTTAGGATTGGAAATAATACCGTTATGCTTCTTTACGTCCTCAGGATTGATTTCAGGAATAACAAGCGGTACGTCCTTTTCCATACGGAAAGCGCTTGAATTATCAACAAACACGGCACCTGCAGCCTTTATATGAGGAGCCAGTTCCTTAGCAAGAGCATTACTTGCGGCACCAAGAACGATATCAATACCCTCAAACGAATCAGCCTTTGCTTCTTCAACCTTAATAATTTTATCACCGAAAGCAATCTCTTTACCCACGCTTCTTGCACTTGCAAGTAGCTTAACGGTGCCAACGGGGAAATTTCTTTCCTGTAAAACCTTAATCATTTCACGACCAACTGCGCCTGTTGCGCCAAGAATAGCTATATTACATTTTTTCATTTTATATTATACTCCTTACTTTTTAATAAAGCTGTTATAAAGAACCTGTACGGCCTTTTCAAAATCATCATTGCTGACACCCGCAATGATGTTAAGCTCTTCACAGCTCTGAGAAATCATACGGATATTGATATTGCTTTCGCCAAGAGCCGCAAACAGTCTACCTGACATACCCGGCTTATAAGCCATTTTACGACCTACAACGGCAACTATTGCTATATTTTCTGTAACATTGATGCTGTCGGGCTTTACAGACTTCTGTAAATCGCCAAGAATAGCGTAAAGACAATCAGATACCGACTTTTCAGCCACAACAACAGAAACGCTGTCAATTCCAGACGGAACGTACTCAATGCTCACGTTATATTTTTCAAAAACTTCAAGAACCTTACGTAAGAATCCAACCTCAGAAGACATTCCGCTTTTTGCTACTGTAACGATAGCAAAGCCTTTTTTACCCGTAATACCCGTTACGAACTGTTTATCGTTTTCATCGTCGGGGAATTTTTCCATAATAAGACTTCCCGGATGCTCAGGAGCGTTTGTATTGCGGATATTAAGAGGAATGCACTTCTCTCTTACAGGGAAAATAGTTCCCTCGTGGAGTACCTGTGCGCCCATATGAGAAAGTTCACGAAGTTCCTCGTAGGTAATATTCTTAATAGGCTCTGGGTCTTTAACAATTCTTGGGTCAGCCATTAAAATACCCGAAACGTCTGTCCAGTTCTCATATACGTCTGCTTCAAGAGCGGCTGCAGCAAGAGCGCCTGTAATATCAGAACCGCCACGACTCATAATACGAATAGTACCGTTTGGCATAGTGCCGTAGAAACCAGGAATAACAACCTTTCTTCCCTCA
Source organism: Acutalibacteraceae bacterium (assembly GCA_036307305.1). Lineage (GTDB taxonomy): Bacteria > Bacillota > Clostridia > Oscillospirales > Acutalibacteraceae > SIG607. Next base: position 195,481 of record JAXJXV010000014.1, on the reverse strand, counting down.
GCAAGCTGAACGAGAAGCTCATAGGTTTTCTGGGTATCTATGGAACCGTCTAATTTAAAGCGCACCCAATGGGCAGAATCAACAAACTCAAAGCCGAGATAATCTGCCATTAAGCGAGCAGACAGATACTCACCTCTTGAAACAAGTTCATCCTTTGTAATACCTGTTTTAATTTTTTCCGCAATTTTATTAAGGTCGCTTTCTATATCGGTTTTAAGACCTAAATCATCACGAATTTCAATATATCTTTTAGAAATAAGCTCAAAAACGCTGTCGCTTGAAACACCGTATTTGATATGAGCATGACAAAGCAAAAGAAGGTCGGTAATTTTATGATCATCAGCAAAACGTTTTCCTGCAGCTGATACAACAACAACTCTTCTTGAGGGGTCACTTTCAACAATAGCTTTAACCTTTGCGAACTGCTTGGCATCAGCCATAGAGGTTCCGCCGAATTTAAGTACTTTTAACATTTTTATTCTCCTTTTATCAGTCGTTTATACCGGCTATAAAACAATCATTACCGCTATTGAGTGCTGCCTTACAGAACTTGTGCATAAGCGCAACGGAAACTTCTTCGGTAATAACACCCATACCGCATTTTTCTGTTTTAAGAGAAGCAAACCATTCATTGCTGTAATCGGTACGAACGTAATATTTATGACTGTATTCAGTATTGTTTATAACAGGCGTATTCATCACTTCGTTATAGGCTTTTTTAACGCCGTTTGCAACATCAACACAATCTTCAACAACAGTATATGCGGTAGGATAACGTCCTGCGCCAAATCCATAAAAGCTTTCTCTTCCTACATGCTCAGCCTCAAAGGATATAAGATTAAGATTTGTATGAACAGACGCCTCTAAGGATTTATCGCTTATAAAGGTTGGCTCAACAAAAATCGAAACACAGTCGTCTTTCTTATAAGCAAATCCCATAAGCTTAGTGACTCTGCCCATCTCCTCGCATACTGCAATATCGCAGTCCTTTATATACCTGATACCTGCAACATCAATTTTTTCTTTATCCAGAACGCAGGAAAAGGCTATATTTGCAGAAAGCACAACCTTACACAAGGTATCAATACCATCAATATCGGCGCTTGGGTCACGCTCAGCATATCCTAGATTCTGAGCTATTTTAAGACATTCATCAAAATTGGCTTTTTCAGTATGCATAGCATCAAGAATGTAATTTGACGTGCCGTTCATAATACCGCTAACTTCACAAACCTTAGATACTCTTGCAACTCTTTCAAGATTGACAAGCCAAGGAATTCCTCCGCCTACAGCAGCAGTATACCTTAAGGCTACCGAATTTTCAAAAGCAAGAGTCGTCAACTCTTTATAATACGAGCTGACAAGCATTTTATTAGCTGTAATTACATTTTTTCCTGCTTTTAGAGCAGAAGATACAAATTCATAGGATGGATGAAGTCCGCCGATTACCTCCACAACGGTATCAACAGTCTTATCGTTTAGAATGTCGTTAATATCGGTGGTAGAAATTGCTGTCAGTCCTGTATGCTCCTTAATATCAAGAACATATTTAACACAGATATCATCACGCTCTGCAATTATATCGTACACACCAACGCCAACGGTTCCAAATCCCAAAATAGCAATGTTCATCATTGGAATACCTCTTATTTAAAATGTCCCCCATACAAAAACACTATATGTATTTTTGCACAAAAATGTGTTTATAATAATTTAACACAATAAAGTAAATAAATCAAGAAAAAATTACATTATCAGCGAAATAAACAATATTTATAATAAATTTTCACCGTGTTATGCGATTTTGTTTATAAATCTGTTTTTCATACAAGGACATTTTAAAAACCGCCGAACAAACGGCGGTTTAAAAATCATTTTATTGAGAATTTATAAACGGTTTTGCTATAAAATTTCTCCCCTGCTTTTAACACAGGACTTGGGAAATAATCAAATGACGTTGCATTCGGGAAATTCTGGGTTTCAAGACAAACAGCGCTGTGTTTACCGTAATACGCGCCACCCTTACCGTTTTTGTAATTTGTTCCGATACCTGTGTAAACCTGAATACCGGGCTGGTCGGTAAAGCATTCAAGAAGAATTCCCGTATCCTCACAGTATAGCTTTGCAGCCTCTTTATAAATACCCTTTTCCATAGATAAAACAAAGTTATGGTCGATACCGCCCGTACTTTTAATATCCTCATAGTCGCTATGCAGACGTTCATCAAGACTTGCAAACTCACGGAAATCCATATCGGTATTTCTTACGGGAACAATGGTGCCGTCTGCAAGACAATCGCCGTCACCTCTGCAAAAAGCCTGAGCGTTTATCTGTAATTTGTGATTATAAACAGTCTTTTCGGTTATTGCGCCGTTAAGATTGAAGTAGGCGTGATTTGTAAAGTTTACAACCGTATCTTTATCAGAATCAGCCCGATACTCAATCAACAGTGAGTTGTCATCATTTAAGGTAAAGCTAACCTCAAAATTAAGGTTGCCTGGGAAACCCTCTTCCCCATCTGGCGAAACAAGAGACAACTTTAAGGTTTCACCGTCAACAAATGCATCAAACATTTTATTATTAAATCCCACTATACCGCCGTGAAGATGGTTGGGACCGTTATTAACAGCCAGAGTGTATTCCTTACCGTTAAGAGTGAACTTTCCCTTTTCAATTCTGTTTGCAAATCTGCCAACAGTAGCTCCCATATAATCAATACCCTCGGAATAAGCCTTCACGTTGTCAGCTCCCAGAACGACGTCGGTTAAAACTCCATCCTTATCAGGTACATTAAGAGCAACGATATGACCACCAAAATCAGTGATATAAACACTCATATTCCCGTTATCAAGAATAAAAAGCTGCGCCTCATCACCATTTACCGTTTTTCCAAAACTTCTCACAGAAATCATATATAATACTCCTTAATATGTTTTTTATAATTTTAAAACAAATATGTTATCGTGTCAATAACAAGATAAAATTTTCCAAATATTTTGATATATTTTCCTTTTATATTTTTCGTCATATCGACAACAATAATAATGCAAACGCAAAGAAACACAAAAAAGGAGTGAAAATGAAATGGCTAAAAATGTAGTACCTGAGGCTAAAGAAGCTCTCAACCGTTTTAAGATGGAAGCTGCAAGTGAGGTAGGCGTTAATCTCAAACAGGGTTACAACGGCGACCTTACTTCCAAGCAGGCTGGTTCTATCGGCGGTCAGATGGTTAATAACATCTGTCCTGTACGACATATGAATTTCACTCGTAACTACCGCTGGGTAAACGGCCACGAAAAGCAGTTTACATATAGCTTTAGGTTGGTTGTGTAGTATTATAAAAAGGTCCTTTCTTCTTTTGAAAGGACCTTTTAAGTTATGTTAGAATTTGTGCATTAATTTGCCAATTAAACGTAAATTGTTATCGTTATATATTTTTGAAAAATCATTAAAATCTAATCGTGTCAACCGCCTATAATAAACATATTCTGTTTTATCATTTTCTTGAGCAAAAAAGCTTACATCTCTTTGGATTTTTGAGTATACGGCGTTTAATTGAGTTAATATAGCAATAAAGTTTCTTGCATATAAAGTAATATGTATTTCTCCAACAACGAACTCAAAATCAAAAAGTGAAAATGTCCCATCTCCTTCTCCGACTATTTTAACTTCATGCATTTTGTGTTCGTATTTATTTCTGATTTGTCTAATTGAATCTAAAAACTAATAATTTTTTTTTAAAATATCAGAAAAATCGTTTTCGAGAAAATTAAATGTATCGCTGAATTCAAGTAACCCACCATTATTATCAAGCTTTAATATTTTATTTCTTTTATCAAATCTATATGGAAATAATCTAAAAATGTCTTGAATGATATCCAAAACCAATCTTTCATCTTTTTCATACGAACTCATTATATCCAAACCGCATAACTTTATTAATTTTACATTTACATCATACAAAGTTTCTAAATATCCGCCTACGGAATTTGCTATATTAACATCCATAAAACTTTCCTCTAATTAGTGTTAATTTTAGAAATTTTCTGCTTTCCATTTTCCCATATAAATTCACTCAAAGAATATGAGTTTATAACGATAATTTGCTTTTTTATATCTTAATATATCTCTGATTTCTGCTATTAGGTTTATCTGGTAAGGTCATTTTAATAAGACCATTTTCGATAGCAGGGCCTATATAATTTTTGCGGAGAGTTTCTTTTGATTTAAGCTCTAATAAATCCAAAATAGCATTTGCAGTATATGGAGTATCATATTCCATAACTGAAAGTAACTTCTTAACATATTCCGAAAGATTATCAGCAGAAGACCCGGCAGTATTTAATATTTCATCCAATACTGCACTAATCTGTGCTAGCATGAACTCAATAAACACCGTGCTAGCACCGTCTATATGACACTTAGCGATTGCATCATAGTACCCATCCTGAAATTTCTCAATTTGGCTTTCAATCGGAATAAATTCAAACATCGGTTTCCATGCGGCAAGTATTGCTGTATGCCAAAGTCTCGCCATTCTTCCGTTACCGTCTGAAAAAGGATGGATAAAAACAAATTCGTAATGAAATACTGATGCAAGAATCAGTGGATGCACTTTATTATTAGAGTTTTTCATCCAATCGAACAAATTTTGCATTTGCTCAGGAACAAATCTTGCGGGTGGTGCCATAAATATACACATATCTCCGTTAAAGACACCTTCTTCACCCTTACGGAAGCTACCGCTTTCATCCTCGATGTATTTAGTCATAATGCCATGTAAACGCTTAAAATCTTCTAAGTTATAAATATCGAACTTTCCGATTAGCTCATAAGCGGCATAAGCATTTTTAACCTCTTGTATTTCCTTACGCGCACCTATAACAGTGCGACCATTTATAACATCACGTACTTCATCCAATGACAAAGAATTAGCCTCGATTTTAAGAGATGAATGAATAGACCTGATTTTATTGTTCTTACGCAAATGTGGTTTTGAATCTAAATTGGTGCGTTCGTTAATTTTGCCGATTTTTTCTGAAATCTCAGCCACAAGCGATAATATTTTATCTGTTATTTGATATGGCGGTACATATGACATTTTAATATCCTCCAACTTGCTTATTATCTTACTTACTATCTTACCACATATTCATCGATTTATCAAGGAAAAAATCATAATATTTACAATTATAAACATATAAAAACTGTTCTTAGATGTTTAGCAAAGACACCACCACGGAATCCGTAGCGGTGTCATTTTGCATGAAATGCATTTGTGCCTTCAAACTATTTTTCATTAATAAATTGATAATAAACTCTAATGAATTTTATGTAAGGGCACATATTAAATGTGCCGGGCGGAAGAAAGACGATCTTCTAACGAAATTTCGCCAAGTTCATTGCGACGTCTTTTTCCGTATTTTGAGATTATAGCAAGATTCATCTTATCGTGCTCACGCTTTGTTATAACACCATTCTTAAAAAGATAATCATTATAATAAAGCAATCTAAGCTCTCTTGTCATAATCTCAACTTCGAGCTTATTATCTTTTTTCATATATTTTCCTTTCTACTCACTAGTAGTATGGACGTTTTTTATTTACTTTACTCAAAACATATAACATATAAATTCTCCTTGCAGGCGGTGACGGATGCCACCGCCGTTACATTCTTCCTAATTGTCCCTATATATCAATCCTACAGATTTTCGTCAGCAGGATGTTGTAGTCAATTTAAAAAATTCCTTCATCATTTTAATTAATAGCTTACTTTTTCTTCGGCTTATCACCCAAGTAAACTCTTGTTACTTCGGTTCTGTGGTGACCTAAATTTTCGCTTACAATCTTTCGTGCTTTCTTTGGCCTTTCTTGCAACGCTTCAGCGTAGGTTCTTTGTGCATAGGTATGTCTGAGTCCGTGCCATGAAATCGTCTCGGTTCTTTTCTTTTTACCGTCTTCGTATAAATCTTCACGGTTTTCTACTATGAAACTTTTCCGGTTATAACTCATCCAATTCTGCAAAGAACGCTTTTCTCGCTGTACGCCGCCTTTTTCACTACCCGAGATTAAATAATCTCTCGGGTATCGGCCCGAGCATCGTGCATAATCCAAATATTTAGTAATAATACTGCGTTGCTTTGCACTTAAATCAATAGCTCTTGTTTGACCGCCTTTGCCCTTTATAACAAGTTGCCCAGTTTTTAAGGCAGACATAAGATATTCAACTCTAAGGGTACAAATCTCTTCAAGCCGTAAACCAAACTCATGGGCAAAGTCTATGGCAATCACCACGTCCTGTCGACCTTGCTCGATAGCCAACTGTCGCATATTATCAATCTCGGTTTTCAGCCACGAGTGGTCTTTAACGCCTGTTGCACGTTTAGGCAGTGATAGCTTATCATTTTTTGAAAGTCTATTTTTACTACCGGATTTTCTATGGAAATACCGTATGCCTGACAAATCGGATTGAATAGTTGCTGCGGAGTTGTTTTCTTTTAGATGCTCCACATATGCTTTAAAGTGTCGGTCTTCCACATTCTTAAAGTTTTGAAGACGAAAATTATCGGCTAAAAACTTACAGAATCTCTTTGTTGCTTCAAAATACCGAGCCCTTGTTTTAAAGCTAAGCTCATTGCTGTGCCTATAGATAGACTCGACTTGAGCAAGTAAGTTCTTATACAAGCCTGGGTTTAACACTGTAATATTATTAGAATCTGACATAGCAAACCGTCTCCTTTCTCTAAAAATTTTATTTCAACACAAGGATAGGGACCAAGCCTTGCGTAAAAAGCTGTGAACTAAAATAGTAATAAGTGTATTTAATAAACGAAGATTATTTGCGATAATATGATATTATGATATAATAAAAACAACTGATAATAGTTTTTGCTGAAAATTGACAACTGGTGGTTGAGTTTGCATACGAACAAGTTGTTGATTACAAACTGAATTACATATACAATGTAATTACAGTCGAAGCGCGCACGGCAAGTATGTTGAAAGGAACAAATATTATGAAAGAAATTAACATTTCTAAGAATATCACTGATTTAAGAAAGAAAAAAGGTATCACACAAGAACAGTTAGCTGTTGCGCTGAATATATCTCCACAGGCTGTTTCAAAATGGGAGACGAACACATCTCAGCCCGACACGCAAACTCTTCCTCTTATTGCAGAATACTTTGAAACCAGTATTGATTATCTTTTCTATGGTGAGGAATACGCTTACAACGATATTTATAATAAGATTTGGGATAAGGTAGCAGAGCATTCTCAACAAAGTAAAGAGTCGTACAAAGAAGCTCTAACAATTTTTGCGTATGCTCATCACGGCATAAGTAGATGGAATAATAAAAATAGAACTCCCGTCATGTATGATGAACCGCTTCACTTATCTAATGAAAATGGCTTATCATTGTTGTCAGGCAAAGGTTATGGTGCAATTATTACAAGAGACTTTTTTGAAAGCATTAATCAAGACACAGTGGAATTTGCTCAGAAGGTATTGCCCGTCCTTTCAGACAAGAACAATCTTAATGTTTGTCTTGGTATAATATCCATGAGTGATATTAGCCTTGGAGAACTACAAGAAAAATTATGCTTTGATGAAGATGTTTTAAGAAAAGCTCTTGATGAATTAATTGCTGTAGAAATTGTTGTTGAAAAGAAATCCAAACACAAATCTTTAGGCTTTACCTATGATATCAACAGTATGTACCATACATGTATTTGCATTCTTTTAGCAACAATTGAAATGCAACGCTTTTCGCTGGGAGGCATTTCCTGTTGTATGGGATACGGAGATTATCCAATTGGCTTGTAATTTTTGCCCCGCTTCTGCGGGGCATTTTCGTCAATAAAATATCTATGTTTCTCCTGACGAAAACTATGATACAGTAGGATATATCACAAGTATTACAAAGCGTTGAATGAAATTTCAAAAATTTTGTGTTATAATTTTCTATAATTGAACCTTTTGATGTTTTGAATCGACTATATAAATGAAATCGATTTCAAGACCAATCAATAAGGAGGTGATAATGTGAACGAATTTGAAAGGTTATTGCAGGAAAATCTTGTGCCTCTTGAACGATATGTTAAGTTTAAAATTAATAATAAGCACGATGCAGAGGATATTATTCAAGATGTCTGCCTTATCGCGACGATGAAATTTGAAACCATCAAAAACGCATCGGCTTTCAAGGCATGGTTAATTGGTATTGCAAATCACAAATGCAACGACTATTACAGACAAAAAGCGAAGAACTTAAATATTCCCTTGGAGCTTATGACCGAATCAATGTTATGTAAAGGACGATTCGGTATTACCGAAAAAAGTGTTGTACGTGACACTTTGGATCTTCTCGGCGACAAAGAAAAGCAGATTTTGTATTTGTATTTCTTCAAGGATCTGTCACAAGAGAATATTGCAAAAAAACTAAGCATTCCTGTTGGTACGGTCAAAAGTCGGCTCTATCATGCGAAAGAAAAATTCAAGCAGCATTATCTCAGTAAAGAAAACTTGAAAGGAGAAATAATTATGAAAAAATTACCCGATACTTTACCTGAATATAATATTGAGGTCATCTCCGACCCTGTATTTCCGATTATATTTGAAGAACTTCCAAACTGGTTTATTATTCCAAAGGAGGGAGAAGAAATTATATGGGCAAGTTATGATATGCCCGGCAGAAATATAACTGAAAGGGTACATTCTAAAGTAACTTCTGTAGCATTCATCCATGGTATTGAAGGTGTGGAAATTTTGACCAATTCTGAAAGCAAAGATGGCAAATATATTGATAATGCACCGCACAACTACTATGCACAGCTTACAAACTCACATTGTCGCTGGCTTGGGGAAAGCTATGTAGATAAAAATGGAGCCAAACGACTTTTTACGTTTTTGGACGGAGATGATTTCATATCTGAATGGGGTTATGGTGAGGACAATCTTGGTAGTGAAACGCATCTCGCACCCCACGGAGTTATAAGTCGAAACGGCAATACAGTTTCGGTATCCACAGATAAGCACATTATCGATGTTGTGGGACGTTATAAAGTTAAAATTCTCAAAAACGAGTTTGACACAGTATGCACGATGGAGTATTTCGAGAATGGAGCGTTGACAGAACAATATATTGATAAAAACGGTCGAACAGTTCTTTGGCGAAGATTTAACAAAAATGATTGGGCAAACAAACATTACGGAAAACTGTGGACAGAGTTGCTTCCTCACAACGAAACACTCATCGTTAACGGCGAAACCTATGTTCATTGGTACGATTCCATAACCGATTATATTCTCTAACCCAATGCCCCGCTCATGCGGGACATTTTCGTCAATAAATTTCTTCAAGAATTCCTGACGAAAATAATTTTGTGAACGAAAAATTTTGTCCCCTCATTTGCAAACGATAGTCATATAGCATATCAAACCGATGAGCATCAAAAATCTTATAGCAGATTGTGCTGACCCAAACTCGAAAAGTAAGTAATCTCAAACGGACGGTCAGCACAATCCATTTTTGAGGGAATGATAGTAATTTCAAAATATCATTTCAAAACTATTATCATCAAGCATATCGAAAAGTAAATCGTCAATCATACAAGAGCCATATACAAATTAAAGTCATTGTTAAATGTTATCTAATATTATTCTATAATTACTCTATATGGCTCTTAAAAGGAAAGTTCCGCAGGGCATAATACACCCACTGTCAATGGTGTGTACGAACCTTCATTTCTTACTAATTCTTTATTGACGCGGGGTATTATGCCCTGCTCATCCCGGCTCTCCGACGTTGTCTCCGAGCCGTTTCTATCTGACTTCGTCCAATAGAAACGGCTCGGCTCCCAAAAAGAGAGTCATAAATCATTTCTAAAGGACAATCATCTATCATCATAGAAATGATAGTCATAGCACCTGCTTCTTGAGTTTCCTCGTTATCTTCTTCGGCTTCCTGCAGCTTGTCATTCATAATACGAATGACAACTTGCAGAGAGCCGAAAAGCTTTAATCTTGTCCAAGTTTATACTTGGCGCAGGTGCAACTTTTTCTCGAAAAGTGAATCATACACTCTCGAAGAGACAGTCATAAATCATCCCGAAGCGAAAGTTCTTTTCTGGTATTCTGCTATAAAATAAGGTTAGTAGGTGGCTTAATCTATTTACACTTTAACGCAAGATTAATAGATTTTCCGTGCGTGTTCTCTTGAATTTAAGAGTGTAAACAACCTTGTATTATTTGCTGACGCTACGCCGAGTGCAAGGCATTTCAGCCTGGCCGAGACTAAGGGCTCGTTCGGCGGGGATTTTCATTACCGATTAAACCCCGTAACTTTCGTATGCAATTTCCGTAAGGGCTGGAAATTTCCCTTAATGGACGGTAGCACCACCGTTTGAGCAGTTTTATTTACCGACGGAACTCTCAAACGTCGTGGATTCCGTAAATTTTCGTCAATAACTTATGGCTGAATCCAAGCCACCGTTACGCACTTATTTTCGTTCACAGACACTGGTATAAGTGAAAACAGTTTCGCAGTCGAACAATCCTTGTTTCGTAACGGCTCTGCTATCCGCACAGCAGGCTGACGGAAGTTAAATCCATCACGCCTGTCAAATAATAATTTCCTGCTTTTTCTTGCCTCATCATTTGTAATACGGAAGTATTACTGCATTCTTCGGCTTCGACCTCTCAAAAAATTATTTATTTGCAGGTCGAAGAGTTTCTCCGTTCGCCTTTTTCAGAAGGACGAAGCGTGAAATTCGCAGTAAGGATATTTCCTTGCAAGAATGAGCGCAAGTAAAGCGGGAAGAGGCGACGAGCGAAACCGTAATGTGTTTAACTCCTGTCAGCCTGTAATTCACATCACCTTTGTGAAGGGCTTTGTATATCACGACTTTTCCTACTATCAACATTCGGACCACTGCGTGAAAGTGGGTTATGATTTTTTACGGAAATCATAAAATCGAGCAACGTAATAGGTCGATTAAAAATGTTTCTCCTATCTTCCATATATCACATTGTCCGTTGCCGTAACTGTGATAGCTCTTTAATTCCGTATTTCCTAATATGTTGTGGTCCTACGGATAATCAGCTTTAGAGCATCGGCTGATGAAGTTATACCTTAACTTCAAAGGTTTTCTGCTAGTGATTCACAATCTGCTGCAGAATTCAGACTGCTGTACTCGGCACCAAGGCACCAAAATGCATTGGTGCAACTAACTTCCCATCACAATTTAGCAAATGAATTGCTCTGCCTTTTGAATCCTCCTTTTATGGTTCTTTTTTGCTCCGTCACTTACCGAAGACAAAACATAAAAGTAGGCAAAGAGCAACAATAATATACAATCATTTTTATTGCTCTTTGTGTTCACTCCTTCTTAATTATGAATGAAGTATAGTCAGTTTAGCATGTGATTTTTTCAGCGTCAATAGATTTGCCCGATGTGTTGTTTGACAAACGATGCCCCGGGACTTTTACTTGGTAATATTTAAAAAATCCCATATTGTGCAGTTAAAATATGCTGCAATTTCTAATAAGGACATAACCGAAGGATCAATCCTTCGGTTGACAATATCGTAGATATATCCTGGTGATTTACCAAGTTCAATACTTAGTTTTCGATAGGACATATTACGTTCCGCCAAGATTTTGTCCAACTTTTTCTGGAACGCGTACCAAAAATTTTCATACTCTGTTCTGTCTAACATACAAAAACCTCTTTTACATAAAAAATTAAGAGCCGCGACCACCGCGACTCTTTGATAAAAATGTAAAAAAGGTTATATTCGAGTTTCAAGAAATCATTAATTTTAAGTAAAAATTCTATTTATTACATACACCTAAGTATATTAAATTGTGTTTTCAGACTAAAAAATTTATCTTAAACGCACAATATATTATTGTGTATCCTTTTGGGATTTCTGTGTTATTTGGTTATATCCTAATAGGATATACAATAATTTTAAAGTGTTTTTGAGGTGATAAAATGAATATTGATTATGTGTCTATAGGCAAAACGATCAGAAGTTTTCGTGTTAAAAGATCTTGGAATCAGGCGACTCTAGCAGAAAAATCTGGAATTGAACCATCAAATATCTCTCATATAGAACGTGCTGCCACAAAGGTCAGTTTACCTACTCTTATAAATATAGCGAACGCTTTAGAAGTGTCACTTGATGAAATCGTTTATGATAGTTTAATAAAAAATGAACATGTTTTAATTAATACAATAAATGAGTTAATTTCCGATTGCACTTCAACCGAAATTAGTGCTATAATTGAAATTATAAAAACAACAAAAACAATAATAAGAAGCATAAAGTAAACAAGAGATTGATAAAACTATTTGGTGCTTAGTTTTCTTTATTTAAAACACTTATAGATTATTGTTTTTCAATAAAGTAAAAAAATTGGGATATTTTGTTTATTAAATTTTGTACCCTATTCCTTTGTATCAATTGTTGTATATACAGAGGCAGGGTTAGAGGGGACTTTCAAATGCTGGCTCTATATTTAGCTTATCTTGATGATGATAAAGACAAAGAATTGTTTGAGGAGATTTTTAATTCATATAAAAATCAGATGGTAACATTAGCATTGTCTATGTTAAATAATAAAAGTGATGCAGAAGATGCTGTGGGTGATGTGTTTTTGAAGATAGCACAAAAGTACTTTGATGTGGTGCGCGGAATAAAGGATGAAACCGACTTGCGCAACTATTTACTTAAAGCTACTAAAAACACTGTGATTAATAAAATAAAACAAAAGAAGAAGGAAAATGTATCACTAGATACTGTTATTGAGTACAATATGGACAACATTGAAGAATTGTCTGACGATAGTTTCATCGAGTTCCTCTGCAATAAAATAGATTATGAGCAGATCGTAGAAGCTATAAATTCTTTAGAAGAAAAGTATCGTTATGTGTTATATTATCACTTTGTTATGGAATTGTCAGTACCACAAACAGCTAAATCACTTAATCAAACTTTGACAACAACTAAAAAACAATTAGTTAGAGGCAAAAAGATGCTTTTGAATTTTCTTGATATTAAAAGGAGTTGAGAATATTGGCAATAACTAAAGCTGAATTTAAGCAGGCTTTTAGAGAAGTTGTGTCTTTAGAATTTTCTCATATCCCAACTGATGAAAACAGTATCCAATATACTTTTTCGAAAAAATTTAATAGAAGAATGGAAAAGCTTATTAAAGCACAGAAAAAAGTTTATTGGAATTTAGTAAGCACTACATCGAAACGTGTTGCAATCATTTTCTTGGCAATATTTACAATGTTTACAGCAGCCTTCAGTGTGAAAGCAATTCGTGAACCAATTATAGAATTTATTAAACAAGTATATGAATCATTTACGCATTACACTTTTGATGGTGATACTATAGAATTTATAGAGAAAGAATTTTCAATACATCAAATACCTTACGGATATGAGCAAATAGATAAAACAACAACTGATAATTCTGTGGTAACAATATATAAAAATGAATTAGACTACACAATTTATTTTTCACAATCGACAACGGACTCTCACACGGGCTTTTTTGTTGATAACGAGAATGGTGATTTAAATACAGAAACTATTAACGGTATAAATGTAGACTTTAAAGAATGGTATGATACCAAAACAGCAATGTGGACTCAAAATGGATATGTTTTTACACTTGATTGTACAGGAAATATAAGTTTTGAGGAAATTAAACAAATGATAATGTCGATTGAGTAAAATATAAGCACGATGCAGTTGCATCGTGCTTATATTTTAATATGAGTCTTGTGCCCGACACTCAATTTCGTCTGCTGAGCCACCGGTGCCGTATATTTTGTATACGACTGTTACGCGATATGTTCCTGTTGAAGATAATTGATGTGTTCTAGAACCAATATATGTAGAATCGTATTTGGTATCTACCCATTCATCATTAGTGGTACCAATATCCACACGTGTCCAAAACAATCCTAAAGTTTTCTTCTCTATGTATGTTGTTATTACAGCTTTGGTTGTAACAGTGGATGAGCCAACATATCTATAACTTATTGTCAATTTGCCGCTACTATTTATACTAATATTCGCACTTGCACTACTAACATTGTTATACATTGGCATTATTTCATTTCCATCTGCAACGGCGGCGGATGCAGGAGATAAAGGAACAATTGTTAAACACAAAATTAACATGGCAACAAAAATTCTTTTAACTTGCTTTTTCATTTTTTCAACTCCTTTCTATTAATTTAAGGGGCGATTGTTTAAAGACCCCCTATCAATACAACAAACTAAATCATTCAATAGGTGACAAAAAATTATATTTTAATAAGGCAAGAGGCTGTACCACAAAAATACAGCCTCCCATTTTAATTAAGTTTTATTGTGTCTATAGTTTCTTCTAATTCTTTAAGAATTTTGTCTGTTTTTGCTTGAATCATTATTTTAATTCCGTTATTATCACAATCTAAATAATAACAAAGATTCAGAAATTTTTCATCATTTTTTGATGATTCAAACTTAATGCGAATAGCATTTTTACCTATAATAGAAGTTTTGTTAAAATCAAGTAATTTAAAACCACTTAAATTAGAACCTAAAATATTGTGACAATCTTTTTTTGTCAATTTGGAAAAGTTATCATATTTTTTCTCTTTAGATGCTATTAAACTATTACCGTTAGAGTCGTAAATATAAACTTTTCCGTTTTTTAATATTTGGGTAAATTTTTTAGAAACTTCTATTTCTTTAATAAAATCACTATTGGAAGATGAATTTTGTGATTCATCATAACGAATGTCATCTTCCCATTGTTGCTCCAATAAATCTGATTTTTCATGGTTAGAATTTGTCGCGGTTTGTTTGGGTGCGTTTGAAGAACAAGCCGAGAAGAAACAACATAAAAACACACAAAAAATAATTTGTAATATTTTTTTCAATTCTTCACCTCGTTTAATTATAGACAATTTGCCCACGAATTTAGAACTCTATTGTTTTATATTCTTCGACAAAATGGACATGTTTATTAATTATTGCTACCGGCCAAATATTATCACAATATTTACTGTTTAGCCATTCTACAAATCCCTCGGTTTCACATACCGAAATTTTTTCTCCATCTATTACTGTCCAATAGATGTCGTTTTTTGCATAAGGTAGCCAGTCTAGAAATTCTTGACATAAAATTTCCATTTTGTCTGCAATGAGAACAGGAACGCATATTATATCGACATCGGATTTGTCATTCTCATATAGAACATTATAATTCACCATCTCCATTATTATTTTACAATAGGTATATGTATGTTGAATATTTTAATATGTTCAACAACACCCCAAATACCTCTCCTTCCTTCGTGAATTGTTGGGTAATGATGATTTAATCCATATTCTTTTGCCCAACCTACCAGTGTATTCGCATCAGTCCTAGTAATGCCATTCTTGTACTCTTTTGCTATTTTTATAACAGCATCTTGATCAGGTGTATTTTTACCTCCGCACACATTATGAACTAAAACTGAGTTTTCGCCCACATAATATGTATGAAAATCAGCAACTTCAAAGTTGTAAACCGTAATCGGAGTTTCAAGAATCTCGTGCTGTATTTTTTCTACAATACAATACTCACCATTTTGTCGGACAAGAATATCTCCAGCACGAAGTTCAATAGAACTAATCCACCCTTTGTTTGAAACATAAAAAGGATGTTCTGGGGTCGTGATGATTTCCTCACCATTAACAAACACATGCACCAATTCATTAGTTTCATTTTCAAATGTTTGTACAACCTTTTTAAGAGCTTTTTTCCCTGTTTCGGGATTTTCAGCCCAAACCATATCTCCAATTTGAATATTTTCTATAGCTACATAACCTATCGATGTCAAGATTGATGTGCCTGCAACAAAACATACATTGCTAGTCAACCCGCCAGAAATGAATCCACTTACTGCTCCGGACATATATCCATCTGCGGCTCCTTCAAGAGCTGCTTTGCCGGATCCTTTCCAAGAGCCAGTCTTTATTCTATGACTTATTGCTCCCGTAGCTGCACCTGATGCTGCACCAATCGCAGCACCGACAACTGCTCCTTTTAATGCACCGACTGCAAAACAAGCCAAGGCGGTTCCTGAACCTGCTGTAGCAACAGTCAATACCGCAGCTACTGCAATAACGGCGGTACCTAAAATTAGTTTTGTTGCCCACTTCGGCCATTCTCCGCTTGGATCATCCATATTAACAGGGTTATTTAAGCAGTAAGTAAACAGATTATATCCAAGGATATCTCCGCCTACTTCTGAAAGTTCTCCATCTGCATTGATCCACCGACCGATCTCAGGATCGTAATAACGGCTGGATACATAGTAGAGTCCCGTCTCAGCATCATAGTAATATCCTCTATAGCGTATAGGATTCTGCTGACCTATTGTGGTCGCCTGAGTGCCTGTAACCGACAGCACATTACCCCAAGCGTCGTAGGAATATTCAGCTACAGTTTCGCCTGTGCTGTTCATTATTCCCACAACATCACCCTGCAGGTTAAACAGATAGTAATAATACTGCTCAGTACCGTTACTGTTAACCAGCATACCGTAGGCTTTGCCGTTTTCGTCATACAGGAAGATAATATGCTCATTTCCTGTTTTCTGGCCCTGAAGTATACCGTCAAGCCAGTAATACTCGGTTTTTGTACCATTTACCGTCTTGCTTGTTCTAAGCCCGTCTGCATCGTAGGTATAAGTAATATTATCTGTGCCCTTGGTTACACTGCCAAGTCTTCTGCCGTATTCCCAGGTAAAAGACATATTATCCCGCCAGTTAAGTGGGTTACCTATCGCATCATAGTCAATACCCGTTCCGGTAAATGAGCTTAACTTATCTATCCAAGTTCTATCATCGGCTGACATATACCCATAGGTTTTAATCATAGTGCCGTTTTTGTATACAAATTCAAGATTAGTTGAAGCACCGTTTGCATATGTATACTCATATTCATCATTACCTATTGTTGCATGGCCCAGTTGGTTATATAGGTTATACCAGTAGCTTTCAATAACCGTTCCGTTTTTAGCTACAGTACTTATATTACCGTAGTTATCATAGGTATAGGTATATACATCCTTACCGTTGTTAAAGGTTTCAACACGTGCAGTATCCTGTCCGTTAGTACCGAGGTAACACAGCAGATTCACACCTACTGTGTTACCCGTCAAAATTTAGTTTTTACTCAACACAGAGAACCGTCCCCTGTGTTATGCGATAAAAGATTGGATTTATCGGAATTAGAAGATGCAATTGCTTGTTCTGATGAAGGAGATGAACAAGCAGAAAAATTGATGCATACAAAAATTATGAAAATTAAAGTGATAATTTTTTTCAAATAACCAACTCCTTTTATATGTAGAGAATTTTTATTCAAATCTCGTTAATTTATGAGTGAATTAAGGTAATTGGCATAAATCATCACCTTAATTCACCGCGTTTGTTAAATATGTCTCTTCATAAAACATTATTTAAGATTAAAAAATATTTTAAGGATATCAATATTGTGTGTCACAAATAATATTGGTTCCTGACAATTCCAAAAAATTATTAATTGTCTTTGGAATAATTACAAATGACGCTTTTTGGAATAGATCAAAAGGAAGAGACTTATCATATACGAAATCCGTAATAAAAAGATTCCCCAAATTGCCTTTTATAGTAGAATTAGAATACTTTTTAACATATTTCTGGTGCAATAAGCCTGTGATTTCAGATAGGTTATTTGAATTTACAACTGACACGCAGTAACTATTGCTATGAAATCCCTGAATACTTAAAATAGGTCTTATTTCCATAGAAGAGATTATAAGTGAATATTGTTCGGGGATTTTTATTATGTTACTTTTTGTCAATTTTTGTATATATATGTTCGGGTAGTCAATATGATACTTCTCTAAATAGGGAGAAATAATAACTAACACCCAACAAATATTATAAATCCATATTAATAAACTAATAAAGATATATTGACGCTCACAATATGCTATAAGAACTGCAAGTAAAGAAGATACGATTATTCCTATTAATTGAAACAAATACATTTTTATATTAAATTTTCCATATTTATTTCTATAATTATTTAATTCCATATGTACACCATCGCATCATCTATAGCACCAAAAAATGCTTTAATTCCTTCACCAAAGCCAAGTGTTGCCCATCAAGAGTGCAATACCCATAAACGTTAGGTTCGTAAAACTTATACCAACAAAAAGAGCAGTGCTCATGGTCACGCATATCAGAACTTATGAAAAGTTTTTTAACTAACCTTTTTTTATATAAATAACTAGTTTGATTTGTTAATCTCCAATCGTTTTCCATAAATTACCTCACCATATATCAATTTCACCTTACGCATAATTGCCTCCTTCTTCGTGAGAGTAACAGTCAGAGGATAAATACGCTCCAACTGTTTCCTCACTAAAAGGCGATTTTGTAACCGTTAAGGCTTAATCTTCACAAAAAATCTACTGATAGGGGAACAGAGTTGTTATGTACCAGCAAGCATCGCCTTTTGGGGACAAAAGGCAGTTTGTTGGGATAATCCCAAGCCCTTAAAGGTTTCAGGAATATTCCTGACAAGTCTGTGTTTGGGTGACCAAACGCGATGCTTGCTAGTATGCATTTCAAAAAATAATATTCAACTCTTTTAATGCTTCAATACACTGACTATTAATGCAAGTTCCAGGAATGAGTTTTCTTTGGTTTTCCTTCAATTCTATTATTGAAGTGAAATCCTTCATCTTTAGTTGATACAGAATGTCAACTAACTCAACGACTTTTGAATCCATATCATAATATTCTTTCCATCTTTTTATCGCCATTTTGGGGGATAATACTATATTTTCCAAAAGAGCAAAATCTTCTTCAATATAATCAATGTACTTTTCTTCATAATGGAGAGTATTGCAATCTGCCCAAAATACACTTGTCACATATGGTGCAACGATTCCTTTCTTTTCCATCAGTAAGTATTGAAGCGTTTCTTCGTAAGCCTTGCAAACCACTTTTTGAGGGAAATTTCTCATACATTCTTGGATAGATTCTCCTCCTACGATACTAGTAGACATCTCATTTCGAATAGCTCCGACACAAAAATCATTTTCAAATGTTATTGTCCCACGCATCCCTGACGAATTTTGTATTGAATAGTTTGCTCCATCCCAAGATTGTTCATAGGACAATTCAGGGTATACATTTGTCATTATTGCGTGAGAAATTGAAGCTATTAAACAGCCGCTATATATATCGTTTTTTGTAACTTGCATATGACACCTCCTAATGATCCCATTTTATTCTGTTTTCTTCGCGTGAAAGGACTTGTGCATTAGAAAAACTATTAGTTCCTCCAGCACTTTTGGGGATAATATGGTCTATTTGCCACTCGTTTGCAGGCGGCGTAACACCTTTCATGCTTTTTTGTGGTGGAACTAAAGTTTTTCCCGATAAATCAGATTTCACTACACCGTTATTATTAATTTTATTTTGTTGAATAATTTGAGCTTTTTGTGAAGCTGTAAAATCTTTTCCGGGAGCAACATTGCTAGGGTCTTGTAAATTAGAATAAGGAGCGGGATTTGTTTTAGGGGCTGATCCTATGTTTGTTACTGGAGTATAACCTTTATAATCACAGTAACTTACATACATACCGTAGGCCGACATGCCATAAGTATAACAAAAGGCAAATGTACTTAATCCTGAAAGAATTGTGTTATTCCAATCTACTTTACCAGTATACTTATGACTTGTATATGCAGTATAACCTGAAACGGCCACTCCTGCTACTATGGAACCTATAAGGATCAATGTTGTTATTGCGATTTCCCCAGATGGATCAACCATATTCACAGGATTGTTTAGGCAGTATGCGAACATATTTTTTTCTAATACGCCATTTCCTGTGGAAATGTATCCATCTGCATTAATCCACCGACCGATCTCAGGATCGTAATAACGGCTGGATACATAATAGAACCCCGTCTCATCATCATAGTAGTATCCACGATAGCGAATAGGATTTATTTGACCAACAGTAGAAGCAAGTGAACCAGTTACAGATAAAACTTTACCCCAAGCATCGTATTTATATTCTACAACAAGTTGTCCATCAGTGTTATAGATACCTATAACATCTCCTTGGAGATTGTTCTGATAATAATAATTTACACCGTTAAGTTCGAAACCGTAAAGTTTTTCATTATCATCATATAAATAGTAAATGGTTATAGTTTCGCCTGTATCCCAATCAACACGTTCTTCACCGTACATTACACCATCAATTACGGTAAAGTCGGTTGTAGTAATTCCAGTTACGGGTGTTTCTCCATCCCATTCATCTGTGATTACTGGGCCTTTAAATTTTGATGTGCGGTTGCCTTCAGAGTCGTAATTATAGGTATAATCCATACCGTTTTTTACGATAGATGATAAGCGGCGACCTTCAACCCAAGTCATTGTCATACCGTTTAGGTAGGAAAGAGGATTACCTATTTCATCATAAGTTATGGTTTGTCCGTTATAGGAGGTTAAAAGATCTGTCCAAGTGGGGTCGGTATATCCATAGTTTACAGTAGTACCTGTGGCTGTATCAGTTTTAGTTAAAATATTACCGCCTGCATCGTAGGTATACCTTGTACCGTTTTGAGCGTTTGTACCTGCAAAGGTAAGCTGGTTTTTATCATCGTACTGATAAATATAGCTTTCAACCACCTGATTAGTGGCAGCATTCGTTTTGGTATAGGCAGTAATATTTCCTACGGCATCATAGGTATAGTTATAGGTGAATCCGTTTTCTGTTACAGTATCCACAAGATAGCTTGTAGTATCTGCAGTTGGTGCCTTATAGCTGTAATTCGTAACAACAGAAGAATTGCCTGTATATAGCGTTCGATTGGAAAGACGTGCAAAGTCGTCATAATTGTAGCCCAGCTTTAAAACACCGTTTAGCTTAACACCATAAACCGTTTCGGGTATTTCGCCTTTATTAATATTACCGTAAATAAAGGAAGTTGTCAAATCTTTTGCAGAATTGGAAAACCGATAACTGTCAAGCAGATTCTTTTGGTCTACATATTTATAGGATAAAGAGCCTGTCATATAATAATTGAACATATTAAGAAGGCTTTTATTAACTACTCTTCCCGATAAATCATAGTTATAATGTGTTCTAAGCTCCATATTTGAATCTTTCATTATAACATTACCGTTTTTATTGTAAGAATATTCCGTACCGCCATTTAAGCTAGTTAAACCCTGGCTGTTATATTCTATAAAGTTAGTATGACCGTTACCGTAAACCACTTCGTAAAGATTATTTTGACCGCCATATGCATTTTGATTTTCTATATCGGATTTATATTTATATGTTGCCAAGGTACGGGGCTCTGCGGTACTGTTTTTTCGGTTTAGTTTAACAGATGTATTCCTGCCAAATGCGTCATATATGAACGTATACACCATACCGTTAGCGGTTTCAATAGTCTTCAACTGGTCATTTTCATAGGTATAGGTGTTGGTGGAATTACCACTTGTAACCGATTTGAGATTCGAAGTATTATTATAGTACGAATATGTAGTTGTATTATTCTTTGCATCTGTTACCGAATGAACCGTACCATCATTATTATATTGATAAGAGGTTATATCACCGAAAACATCAGTTTCTGTACTTACATAGTTGCCATCGCTTGTATATGTAGAAGAGCTTGTAATCTTTTCTTGGTCCGGATTGTTAACAATATACTTTTCAAAACTCCATTTTTGATTACCGGAGTTTGAATCTTTTGTGTATTGAACCATAGATTTATTCAATTCTGTGCTTCCGTTATTGTTTAAATCTCTTCCATCGATTGCTTTAGTATAGTTGGAAACCTTTGTTAATATTGAAAAAGTGCCATCGTTATTTGAAGTAATCTTAAACTTTTGGCTATCGCTATTACTTATTTCAGATACAGTAATTTCAGCTTTATCAGATGTTGATGCATCTTTTACTGTTAGATACTTTGTTGTATCTCCAGCAGGTTGGATATAATATACATCTATTTCACCGGCACTTATCAAATTCCAACGAATTGTATTGTTTTGAGCAGCATATGTTCCATTAACCAACTTAGAGTTTGCATTTTTCATTGCGTTTCCTGTAGTTAAATTTCGAATATAATATGTGCTATCATTCTCTAACTGTGTTGCATTTCTTTTTGCAGTTATTGTAGATGATAAAACATTACCATATTGGTCATAAGTGAAAGCAAATAATTGACCATCAGAAGAATTAGCATATTCTAATGCATTGGTGGTTTCGTTATACGCATATGAATATCTCGAGCCTGTAGGATTTATCATTTGAGATAAGTTGTTGTTTTGATATGCAAATGTTGCCTCAGTTTCAGCAAGGTCAACGGTACTAACTACGTTTCCGTTAGAATCGTATGTATAGCTTTGACCATAAGATTCCTTGAATATAAATGGCTCACTAAACATGGTGAAATAAACATTATAATCATATTCAAAATAAAATGTTACACTGGTAAAGTCAATAGGAGCAATCAATGCTTTACTCATGAATTGCCATTCATCTAAATACGGATTAAAATCTAGGATGTTTTCTCCACTAGAAAATGTTGCAGTACCACTAGGACCTTTCAATTCTATACGAGCTCTAAATGTTGATTGGCCGGCTGCACCGGTTCTGGTAACATTTGTAGGAACAGAATACGCAACAGCTCTCGTTCCAAAAATCAAAGTGTCGCCGGCTTTTCCTTTACAATTCGTTTCTTGGCTTACGTTTCTTTTTTCATTATATGCACCGTCAAAAGTGCAAGTTGAACCGGTATAAAAAGTCAAAGAATTATCTGTAGCAACGGAATTATTTCTCTTATATACCCAGTTGCTATAACCATCTAAGAATACATTGTCTCTTATGTAGTTATAATCACTCGTACCATCACCTAATTGGATTTGAAGGTCATCAACCCAGAATGTTCCAGGGGAATCCATATAGCAGCCTATTACTACATAACAGTGCTGGTCTTCATCAAGACCTAATTGAGAATTGGAATATATCCAATCATCTTCAAATGTACTTAAAACACTACCACCTGTAAAACCATATTCATTATAATCGTATTCTGAATTATAATAATATACATCAACGCATATTCCGTATGAGGCATTTATTGTAACTCCGTTTGTATTTATAAAGGCACTAAAATTGTAGTCGTATCCACCTTTTAAAACACCTGCATCGAAAATTACTGCACTATACCCACCGTATTCATTTGTTTGTGAAACTTTAAGTGAAGGTGCATTGTTACGACCTCGATTATTGTCTATACTTATTGTGGTATCTGTAGAGTTTGGTTCTGCATACCATTTAGATGAATCACTATAACTGTCATTGTCATTGTAGTATGTATATGTTGGTTGAATTGTTTTTGAAGCACTTAAAAGTTTATTTTCTGTACCTGTAGCATTTCCGCCCGGCGCACCATAATTATAGTATTCTGCCGCATAAACATTATTGTTTATTACTCCAACAGTTCTTCCATAATTATCAAATTGGTAAGTATGATTTATCGTATTGTCACAATTACTGGTTACAGTTGTGGCGTTATGTTGATATTCTAAGTCATAATCAGTATTGAGAACATTATTGGAACCATAATATTCTAAGGTTGTTGTATAAAGATGGTTTGCAGAATGTGTATAACCAATCTTTGTGTAAGTTCCATCCGGACTATTTATCCGTTCTAAACCATAGTTTCCGTAAACAAATGTTGTATTTTTTCCATCAGGATAATTGATTGATGTAAGATTATTACTAGTGTACGAAAACGATACTACTTTGTTTGCTGGATTAGTAATAGAACTTAATAAACCTGATGAATTATAGGCAAAATTATAGTTTCTACCTGCACCATCTTTAATAGTTGATATTTTTGATGCGGAATTATAGGTTATTTCAATAGTATTTCCAAAAGTATCGTCTACTCGTGATAAATTACCATCGCTTCTAAAATACATTTTACCTTTACTTTTATCGGTAATCAAATATCCATTACTATTTACTGTACCTAGAGAACAAAAAGGAGTCACAACCGTATCTGCATATAATAAGCCGCTGTTTTTGTTAGAACTTGAAACATGTACCTGTTCTTTTGATTATCCGGAGGGGATAAGATGGAATGATGCCGAATTAGATATTATAGTTAAAGAAATTTTGGATGCTTGGAATAATGATATTTCGTTGCTTTCCGAGCGAGAAAAAGAAAATTTCGAAGTCAGTGAATTATTTGCAAGATTATTTGATAAATACAAATCCGTAGATAATATATTATCACAAGTTATAATATCTAATAATCTTGATCCTACAAAACATAACGAACTCCTAAACCTTTTGATCGAGTTCAGTAAGTATCACTTACCTTGTGTTCAGTTGAAACTTCTTGTGAATCAGGAGTTAGATGCATTAAATAATATGTACGATATTGTCTGCGGTTCTAATGTTAAAGAAATTGTTGCTGCGTGTGATGCCATATACACCACTGTAAGTATGCAAAAAGCAGAACATCAACAAGTAATAACCGAATTATTAAAGAAACTATCTTTGAATATTAGGATTAGACGCAAACAGGGCTTAACATCTGTAATTCACTTGTTCCACAATCTTATTTATAGTGACTTGCTACCAATCTGCGATGAGATCATTGATAATTTGTTGTTTGGCTTAGAACATTTAATTTTTGAAACTGAATTATCTAATGATATCCTCGGTTGTACAACAAATCAATGTTTACAGTTAAGAAGTGCTGCGATGTCGTTAGCGTATATTTTATACGAGAAGAATCAAGACAAACCCGAAATAATTGACCATCTTCTTAATTGGCAGTCTCTTAAAGATGACCTTAATGAGTATTCTGAAATAAGAAATAAGTGGTTAGAGATTTAAAATTTTAAGAGCCTACAGATTATGAGATTTAATCTGCGGGCTCTTATACTTTATCTTTTTAAACCTCCATCGCTTGCAACAAACAATGTCAAACCTAAGCATATGAGAAAAGTGCCTGTAGCTATCTGAACCTTATACAATAAAGCATAATATCCAGTCTGTAAATTTATTGTTATCATTAATGCTAATACAATTGTTTTAAAAATCTTCATTTCAAATCTCCTTTGTGTACGAAATTTCTTTGAAACGAAGAAGTGGCAGTACAGAGAAAAACACTCTGTACTGCCACAAACAAAGGCTATTTAACATCTTTTAAGAAAACAACAAACCCGAACGTTTCACCAATCGGTAAAAGGTTCGGGTTTGAATGCTTTGGTGCACCTAAACATTCTATAATCGAACCATTTATCTATTTTAAGGTTACGGTTTTGATGGATTTGTAGCCGCTAATTTAAACTTTTGCAATGTATGTCATTAAAGATTAAAAACTATCACATGCCTCACAAAACTTTTTTATTAAAGTGTTGATTTATTCTTTTGGTTGTGGTAATATAATATCGTAATTTGACAATGAACAACAAATGATTTATTGACGAAAATTTTGAGAGGAGATTTGAATTTTATGGATGTACATTCTGTCCGTCAGATGATGAGGACTAAAAGTATATATGAGATACCGATGCGTGTTACCTTTTATGCCCGTGTATCTTCTGAAAAGGACGAGCAGTTGAATTCACTTGACAACCAGATATCCTATTACCGCAATTTTATAAAGAAAAATGCTAATTGGGAGTTTGTTGAGGGATATATTGACGAAGGTCTTTCGGGTATGAGCACCAAAAAGCGTGAGAATTTCCATAATATGATAAGTGATGCAAAGGCAGGGCTCTTTGATCTTGTTATCACAAAGGAAATCACCCGTTTTGCCCGTAACACCCTTGACAGTATTCAATACACTCGTGACCTACTCTCCTACGGTGTAGGTGTATTCTTTCAGAACGATAACATCAATACCCTTGACGAAGATAGCGAACTTCGATTAACTATTATGTCTGGTATTGCTCAGGATGAATTGCGTAAGTTATCTTCCCGTATTAAGTTTGGTCATCAAGAAGCCATAAAGAAAAATGTTGTCCTTGGCAACAGCCGTATTTTCGGCTACCGCAAGGACAACAAAAGGTTGGTTATTGACGAAAAAGAAGCAGAGATGGTTCGTGAATTATTTGAGCTTTACGCTACCGACCAATACAGCATGAAACAGATTGAGGAAATCTTTTGGAACAAAGGTTACCGCAATAACAACGGCAAGCGTATTTGCCACAGTACAATGTCTAATACCATTTCTAACCCCAAATACAAGGGCTATTATGTAGGTAACAAGGTAAAAATTATTGATATGTTTACCAAAAAGCAAAAGTTTTTACCGCCCGAGGAATGGGTTATGTTTAAGGACGAAACAGGCGAAATCGTTCCTACTATTGTTGATGAGGAACTTTGGGAAAAAGCCAACACTGTTCTTAGAAGGCGTAGCCGTGATGTCAAGAACAGACAGAATCTATGCAACCACCCAAATCTTTTGACCGGTAAAATGTATTGCACCCATTGTGGAAAGCTATACTACCGCAAAGATAGTAAAGACCGCAAGGGTAATGTGCTTTCTCGTTGGATATGCAGTGGTAAAATCAACAACGGCACAGACTCCTGCCCGTCATTCACCATTTACGAAGAAGAAATTAAGGAAGTACTTTACGAGGTATTTAAGGACACCGCAGAGGATGCAAAGCTAATTATTGAAGAATATACAAATATGTATGCAGAAGTTTTATCCAAAGACACTTCATCGGGCGAACTGCAAAAGCTAAAAGACCGACTTGATTTTCTCTCGAAGAAAAAATCGAAGTTGCTTGAGTACAATATTGCAGGTCAAATCAGCGATAGAGATTTTGTTGAGATGAACAAACAGATTACTGACGAATCTGCAGAAGTTTACTCGGCTATTCAGGAAATTGAATATGAAATCAACTCACATTCCGAATATAAGCAAAAGATTGAAGAAATACGCAATATTTTGCTTAAAGCCGAGAATGAAGCAAGTCAAAATATGATTGATTCTGCATTCATAAACAGGTATATTGACAAGATTTATGTAACGCCCACTGAAGAAGGCACTGTTGAAATTTCGGTGAAGATTTTCTCGGGAGAGACGGTTGAGAAACATTTGTCCACCTTGCGAAAACGCCATAAATCTATTAAAAATGCTGAAAAAACCGATGAAAATGAGTCCTCTGATAACGGTATTGTCAATGATTGCAGTACGGGACACACTTTTAAAAAGATGATTGAATCTTATGAAAACAGCATGAAGTAATAACTCATTAAAACTTTAAGATAAAGGTGCCTTGTCTAAACTCAAAGTTTGATAGGGCACTTTTTTCAAAGAATCTGATTTACACGGAGGTGTAGGTATGTTCGATAAAATTTGTCTTGCTCTTGTTATTATCGGTTCTCTTAACTGGGGACTTGTAGGTTTATTTCAGTTTGACCTTGTAGCATGGCTTTTCGGCAGCAGTGCAGCGCTTTTAAGCAGAATCGTATATATAGTAATTGCACTTGCAGGTATATGGTGTATATCTTTACTTGTCCGCAGTTTTACCGACCGCGACGTAGAAAGAACATCTGCCCAACGCTAATAAACTAAAAAATCCACCTACTAAAAGCAGGTGGATTTTTGTTTATTTAATATATCCCATTTGCTTATATGCTTTTTTACAAGCATCAAAGTCAATCGGAGCTTTACCGCAAATATAGTGATTAAAATACTTTTTACCATTAATTTCATAGTCAATAAGATAGAAGGTGTTTACTGCTGTATCACAAATCATCTCACCAATATCAGCGGTCACGTTAGCGCTGACATCTGCAGTGCCTTCCAAAACCATCTCATTTTTAAACATATCGGTTACAGTATACTTAACCTTTATCTGACCGAGAGTATCGTTAGCACAAGCAAGTGTAAGCTTATTATCAATAGGTTCTCTGAAAATCACGCACACAGGTTCCTGACAGTTTTTAAGTACATTGTATGCTATTTTAGGAGTACCGTAGTAATCAACCACAGAGTCGGAGAACTGAGGCCATCCGTCCATAAGATTCCATACGATTATGCCCGACGTACTTTTCCATTTACCAAGTCTATATCTCTCTACAAAGTATTTATCCGCCTCTGCCTGAGTGAGCTGACTGGCAATAACAAAATCATCAAGATTATCAGGATGAAAATCGAAGAAACAACTAATCTGTCTATCCATAACGCCTATTCTATAAGCGTAATTAGCGTTCAGACTTTTTTCCATGTTAGTTGCATGGAAAATCCATTCGAGATTATCTTGCCACGGCCACAGATTTTCAGGAGAAATAAATTTTTTAAGGGATTCAACGCCAGGACAACCATGATAACCCGTTTCGCTCACAAAACGACAGATTGCATTGCTGTAAAAGTCTGCCTTAAAATATCCTCTTGGACCCCAAAGATGCTTTTCAGGAGTTTTCGCATACTGTCCGCTTTCAAAAGCATATTTTGAAATATAGGGAGAGCTTGGCATATAGCTTCTGAACGGGTCGAAACGCTGAATTTCTCTTGGTAAAACCTCTCTTGTAAGACGGTTATCGTTAGGATTAAACTTTGCAGCGGGATGCCACAGTACGCGAGACTCATCACATTCGTTGTCCCCTACCCATACGGCAATAGAGGGGTGATTGCGAAGTCGTTTGATAATTTTTTCTGCTTCATTTCTGATTTGAGAGGCAAATTCATCACCCTGAGGATACATACAGCAAGCCATACCGAAGTCCTGCCATACAGCAATACCGTGTTCATCACAGAAATTATAGAAAGCATCATCCTCGTATACGTTACCACCCCAGCAACGAACCATATTACAGTTACTTTCGTCAAGAAGCTTCAACGCCATGGGCATACGCTCTAAATCGCGGGAATGGAACGGGTCAAGAGGCACCCAGTTTGTTCCTCTTGCAAACATTTTATTGCCGTTTACTTCAAATTCAAATTTACCATTTCCGTCATCGTCTATGATATCGCTTAAATACAGCTTAAAGGTACGGATACCGATACGCAGTTTATATTCATCTATAAGCTTACCGTCTTTTTTCAGCTCAACGGTAACGTCGTAAAGATTTGCCTGACCCATACCCTTAGGCCACCAAAGCTTAGGTTCAGACACCTTTATATAATGCTTACTTTCAGTATGCCAAAGGTCTTTTTCCCCAAGTTCAAATTCACTGTCTCCGCATTTTCCTTTAACGTTTATAGTATATCCCTCAAGGAAATCAGCACTGATTTTAGTGCGGAAGTAAAAATGTAACAAAGCATTGTTTTCATTAGCAGCAGCGGTTGCTATATAAGCGTCCTCAATACAGTCCGCAGGTTTTTCAAAAAGATAAACGTTTCTGTAAAGCCCACCAGACATAGCTCGGCACATAATATCCCAACCGAACATATGCTGAGCTTTACGTATATTAGCGGCTTCGGCATTGTAGAACTGATGAATAACAACACCTGCCTCATTCTCGGCTTCTCTTGCCTTTAAAAATACGGGTATAATATGTATTACAAGTTCATTTTCCCCATTCTTAAGAGAGGTAGCCTCAAACTCATAAGGTATCAGCATATTGTCGGTAGTACCTATCAGTTCCCCGTTCAGATATATTTGTGAAAAGGTATCTACTCCCTCAAAACGAAGATACTGCTTATTATCAGACAGCTTAGCATCAAATTTCATTACATACCAAAGATGTCTGTTTTCAAGCTTCTGCAGTAAAAGCGCGTTATCAGAATAAAACATGTCGTCGGGCAAAAGACCTGCCTTTTGCATATCAAGCTCAAAATTTCCAGGAACACTGCCTTCAATATTCAAAAAACCGGTATTTTCAAGCTGACTTGACGTTGTATATACCGTACCGTCAAGCTTACAGTTTTCTTCAATATAAAGACGGCACTTTCCATTTAAGCAAAAGTTTTTCCAATTCTTATTCATATAACAACCTCCCTACTCAAAATAATATAAAAATTACCGCATATTTTCAATGGACAAAACAGAAATAGTAAAGTAAAAAAAGGAAATACGGTTACGAATTTCCTTCATAAACCGCTATTTCCTCTTCTTCAACTAAAAATTTAACGTCACCCAAACGGTCGGTTCTATATATTAAAATATCTTTATAGATAAGCTTATTGAGTACGGTATCAGACGGATGTCCGTATTTATTTTTAACACCAACGGAAATCACAGCGTATTGCGGTGATGCAGCCTCAATCAAGTCGTCACTGGTAGAATTTTTTGAGCCGTGATGACCTATTTTAATAACGTCGCAGTCTAAGTTTATACTTTCTGATATAAGCTCTGCTTCGGTTAGGAACTCAGCATCTGACATAAGAAGGAATTTTTTATTGCGACAATTTGCCATCATCACAACGCTTCTGTCGTTTTCCTCAGCGTTAGTGCGGTCGCTGTAAAGTACAGAAAGCTTAAAATCTCCTACGTTGATTCTCATACCTACAACGGCATAAGTGAAATCTACGTTTTGGCTTCTAAGGTTATCATACACCTCTACTGCATTTTTATAAGTTTCGTTGTTAATATCGGGTAAAGCAGGTGCAACCACATTAAGCACGTTAAATTTTTCGGCAACACTCACAGCGCCGCCAATATGGTCAGAATGCCAATGTGTAAGAACAAGTGCATCAATGGTAGTAACACCGTATCCTTTAAGTTTGCGGACAATATCCACACTTTCACCGTCACCGGTATCAATAAGAACAAATCTGCCGTTACTTCTTATAAGTATGGAATCGCCCTCACCGACGTTTAGAAAGGTAACGCTATCACTCTCGGTATCAAACTCAGAGTCGCTTCCGTAAATTCTGCTCCAAGTAGGAACAAAGGGTAAATCCACAAATTGAATAATTAAAAAACACGTGACAGCTATTACGAAGACGGTAGTAAGAACTATTCGTACGATATTTGGAAATATATTCTCAGTCTTCATTTGCTTCCTGTTCCAAAAGTTCATCCATAGTTATAAGAATCTGACGCGGTTTTGCTCCCTCAAAGGGACCAATAACACCTTTGGCTTCCATCTGGTCCATAATTCGAGCAGCTCTTGAATAACCAAGCTTTAGTTTACGCTGAAGGAACGAGGTAGAGGCCTGTCCCATTTCAACAACTGCGCGAATAGCCTCCTTGAGCATTGGGTCTTCATCCCCTGCTCCGTCAGCATCATCACCCATACCGCCCTTATCCTTTTTCTGAGCAGTAGCAAGTCTTTCAATTTCATCCTGTATATCGGTATCATAATCAGAAGAACGATTACCTTTTATAAATTCTACAACCGCTTCAACTTCTTCATCGCTTACAAAACAGCCCTGAAGCCTATTTGGTTTTGATGCGCCAACAGGATTGAAGAGCATATCTCCTCTGCCGAGAAGCTTTTCCGCACCGCCGATATCCAGAATGGTACGGCTGTCAATCTGCGAAGCAACAGCAAAGGCTATACGGGTAGGAACATTAGCCTTAATAACGCCTGTTACTACATTTACCGACGGACGCTGTGTAGCAATAAGAAGATGCATACCTGCAGCTCTTGCTTTAGCGGCAATACGGTTAATAGAGTCTTCCACCTCATGAGGAGCAGTCATCATAAGGTCGGCAAGTTCATCTATAATTATAACAATCTGAGGAAGCTTTTGAAGGTCACAGTCAAGCTCACACAAACGGTTAAAGCCTATAATATCGCGTACGTTGTTATCGGCAAATAAATGGTATCTTCTTTCCATTTCAGTAACAGCCCAGCCAAGCGCACCCGAGGCTTTTCGAGGGTCGGTAACCACAGGAACAAGCAAATGAGGTATTCCGTTATAGATACCAAGCTCAACAACCTTAGGGTCTATCATAAGCAGTTTTACTTCATCGGGAGCAGCCTTGTATAAAATACTCATAATAATAGAGTTGATACAAACGGATTTACCTGAGCCTGTCTGACCTGCAATAAGACCGTGAGGCATCTTCGCAATATCGGTAAGAATAGGATTACCTGCGATATCCTTACCCATAGCAACCGTCAGCTTACTTTTAGCATTTGCAAAGGCGGTTGTTTCAATAATTTCACGAATACTAACGGTATTACAAACCTTATTCGGAACCTCGATACCTACAGCTGCTTTATTTGGAATAGGAGCTTCTATTCTGACACCTGCAGCTGCAAGGCCAAGCGCGATATCATCAGAAAGCTTCGTTATATTACTGATTTTTACACCGGCGCATGGCTGAAGTTCAAATCTTGTAACGGTAGGACCTCTGCTGATATCCATCAGCTTTGTTTCTACGCCAAAGCTACGAAGTATCTCAACAAGTCTGTTGGCGGTGGCTTCAAGCTCACTGGCAGCCGCAAGACCATTTTCATTCTTTTGTTCTTTAAGTAATGAAATTGGCGGAAACTCATAGCTTTCCTCTTCGGTAATTTCCATAGTTTCCTCTACTTCTTTTTTAACGCTGTCGATTTCCTGTTTCGTTTCCTCGGCAGTCATTACAATTTTTTCAGGCTCGGCATCTTTTTCGGTAACCTTTGCAACAACTTCTGAAATCTGATTATCCGCAACAGCCGCGTTTTCTTCATCGTTATATGTATCAACAAGACGCTTACGTTTTACGGAAATAGGCTCTGTAGCTACAGGCTCTACCGCGTCGTCTACGGGAATGTCAACGAGCTTTCTCTTACGCTTTTCTTCAATAACCTCATTAAAGGTAGCCTCCGCCTTTTTACCCACTGCTTTTACGGGAACACTTGCGCTTCTGAAAAGCTTTGCTACGCTTGTACCTGTAATTATCATAAGCAGTGCAACGAGTAAAATTAAAACTATAATAATTGCTCCAGTTTTCTCAAACAGCTGATAAAGAGCATTACCAAGAATCGCACCGCAAACACCGCCGCCTTTCCATGTTGAAGCGCCAAAAACATTTGCAATATGCTCTAAGTAGCCTATATTATCCACAGTTGTAAAAACATCTGCAGCTGTACCTATAACAGCAGTAAGTATACCTGCCTCAATAGCTTTAAGCTTAAACAAGCCGTTAAGCTTACCCATAGAATAAACCACAGCAACAGTGAAAATAAACACAGGATAAGCAAAAGCAGTTATTCCCAACAAACCGAAAATAAAATTATGTAAGCTCAGCCATACCTTCCCGCCTGGGTATACAGCCAAAGCAAACATAAATACACTTACCGCAAACCATATAACAGCCACCATCTGATTGACTGCAGGTTTTGATTGTGTTTGTTTAGTCGTTTTTTTACCTGATTTCTTTTTTTGATTAGCCATTATTATCTCCTTCGTTAGAATTATCTATAAACTGATAAAGCTTTGAAATTGCATCGCTTAACGAACCTATTGAATCTATAAGACCGCATTCTACGGCGTTTTTTCCGTTTAATACACTCCCAACGTCTGTAACAAGCTCGTTAGTATTCATAAGAAGCTGACCGAATTTTTCCGCAGAAATGTTGGAGTTTTCAGTAACAAAATCCACTATTCTGTCCTGAATACGCTGAAAATGATTCATAGTCTGTGGAACACCGATTACAAGACCGCTCATTCTGACTGGATGGATAGTCATGGTAGCGCTCGGAACTATAAAAGAATAATCAGCCGACACGGCAAGCGGAACACCGATAGAATGTCCCCCACCAAGAACAAGAGATACCGTAGGCTTTTTCATTCCCGCAATCAGCTCAGAAAGTGCAAGACCAGCCTCAACGTCGCCGCCAACGGTATTGAGAATAATCAGCAATCCGTCAATAGACGCATCCTCCTCAATAGCCACAAGCTGAGGAATCACGTGTTCGTATTTAGTGGTTTTTGACTGCTCTGAGAGAACCGTATGCCCCTCAATTTCACCTATAATCGTGATGCAAAAAATACGCTTATTGTTACGAGAAAAGGTCACGGAACCCATATTTTTAAATTCATCGTATATACTGCCGTTTTCTTTATCAATGTCTTTACTCATAATTTATTACCCTCCGTACAAAATACATACATAGTATTGGAAGATAATATAGATTTATTATACTATTTATCTGATATTTTTTCAAGGGTTTTATGACTATTTGTACAGAGTTGTAATTTTTTGTTGAGTTTTCAATATTAATGTGGTATAATTCGAAATATCATACAAATACTTCATTTACGGAGGTTGCTATTATGGCAAAAAAGGTATTAATAACCAGCGACAGCACAACCGATTTAAGTCCCGAACTTATTGAACGCTATAACGTAAAGGTGCTTCCTCTCGGTATTACTCTAGGCTCAAAAACCTACAGAGACGGTATTGATATCAATCCCGATATCATTTACGAAAATTATAACAAAACAGGTGAGCTTCCTAAAACCTCAGCCGTTAATATTGATGAATGCATTAATTTTTTTGCATCATTTGTTGATGAGGGATATGCTATTGTGCATTTTTCAATCAGTTCTGAAATGTCTTCCACCTTCAATAACTGCCGTCTTGCAGCACAGGAATTTGAAGACGTATACGTTGTAGATACTAAAAACCTTTCTACAGGCGGAGGACTTATGGTTATCTCTGCGGCAGAAATGGCAGAGCAAGGTCTTGAAGCTAAGGATATCTCCGAAAAATGCAACGAACTCGCTTCAAGAATTGACGCTTCCTTTATTATTGACAATCTTGAATTTTTACACAAAGGCGGAAGATGCAGCGCAATCGCAGCTCTGGGCGCAAATCTTTTAAAGCTCAAGCCCTGTGTTGCCGTTCGTAACGGCAAAATGGGCGTTATAAAGAAATATCGCGGAAAATTCGAAACCGTTCTTCTTGAATATATAAAGGATATGATTGGCGATGCCACGGATATTGAGCTTGACCACGTTTTCGTTACCCATGCAGGTTGCGAACAGTCCATCTGTGACGCTTGTATCGAGCAGGTTAAAAGCCTTGCCGATTTCAAGGAAATACACTTTACCAGAGCAGGTTCCACCGTTTCAGCTCACTGCGGCAAAAACACTCTTGGAGTTTTATTTATTCGCAAGTCACCCTTAAACTGATTTCCGCATATAATAAAACAGGAGTAACTTATGGATATCCTGATAAATCCGGCGGTAATGTTCATTATCCCTGAATTACCGGAACACTCCTTTGATATAAAAAAGACCCGATTTTTCGGGTCTTTCTTTTTTATATTAAATCTTCAAAATCAGAGTCAGAGTCATCCCCTACATCAAGTCCGAGATTTCGACGAAGTTCAATATCGGCATCAGGATTTTCTTCATAGTAAGGGTCTATTATATACTTTCTGATAGCGCCGAATACACCGAACTGAACGACAAGATAATGATAAAGCGGATAAACGAAAATCGTTATAACGGCAAGTATACCTGCTATAAGAGGGGTAATAAGACCAAGCAAAAACAGTCCGTAAACTATAATCCAATAAATTCCTATGCATATAAGCATAATAACGTTGTTTTTCAGATTTATAATAAAGAACTTAAAGCTGTTTAGATAAATCTGAGAAGCCTTCATATTAAAGGTTATAACCATAAACCAAATATAAAACTTCATAATAGTAAACAGTATTATCAGGAAGATAGAGATACCCAGTCCGATAACTCCGACATACTTACCCGCAACCGCAGGATTGCTTATAAAGAAATCAAAATCAAGAATTAAAAGCGCAGTGATAATACCGTTTAATATGCCGATTAGCAAAGCCTGTTTCCAATTCTTTTTTATGGTTGAAAAGAAGTCGGAAAGGCCAAAAGTATGCTTATTTCGAGAAAGACTTCGTGTAATTGATGTCATACCAACAGCAGACAGCCCCGGTAAAATAAACAATAAGCAGTACATAAAACAAACAGGAATCATCTTCCATACGTTTCTGAAAAAAGTTTCAAGGAAAACTACGAAAGTACGCTTTTTAGGTCCGTCTTTTCTTACCCCAGGTCCCTCTTTATTATAGTTATAAAACAGTCCCATCAATAAAACCCCTTATTTCTTTTTAAAAACAGCCTTTTCCACAAGCTTAACATCTTTGTAGCCTAAATAATAAGCAATACAGGAAAGTAAAGGCAAATATAAAACTAAAGCGAACAACAGCAAAAGCTGTCCAAAATTGAGCTGAGTAGCAATCTCAGCGCCGCCGTAAACCCAAGAAATAATACCGTGGAAATGTGAATTTAAAAGTCTGTATGTACTTAAAAATTTAGGGCTGAACACCTGCGCGTAAGATAAAACAAGCAGTATATATACAGCTAAAGAAGGAATACAGGCAATCATTCCTATATACAAGCCTCTGAGCTTGTTTTCGGTAGTTCTTGCAAACTTAACAGCGGATATATCCTTATTACCTATATCCCACATACTGCCGTAAAGAATTCCCGTAATCATAACCAAACCAAAAATTTGCGATAGCACCGCAGACACAGTCTGTTTTGTATCAGAGAGCTGGGTAATTCTGATTTTGCTGAGCTGGTCGTCAGGTATATCAGAGCATTTACAGTCGGGGGGATTTTCATCATTTTCGTTATGCTGACAAATCAGTTCTTCCTTACCCGTTTCGCTGTTGTACCGATAGACGTTATACCCTACCGTATCGCTAAAACCTGCTGTAATGGCAAAATTGAATGATAACAGAACGAAAAGACACATAACAACGCCTATGGCAAATTTAGTAAAAAGCTTTGCACCCTGACTAATCAAGAAAAAACAACCTTTCAAGTTATAATACGCTTGTAATTATACATTATAAGTAATAAAAAAGCAAGTAAATCAGCCGTTTACTTGCTTTTTTTACAATAAATTTACAAAATTACCGCCAATACTCCCGCCACAAGAAGCATTATTCCTATTCCCATTAAACAAAAAAGAACTTTTTTTCGCCTTTTTCTTTCACGTGCGACTGCTTTTCTAAGAGAAAATGCATCGTCAGAATTGTGAAGATTTCTAACAATTTCCCCTGCTTCCATAGACAGCTTTCGGGAATTATTGTTTGCATACTGTGGGGAAACGAAAAGTATTATTTTTGAGAAATACCTATTTCCCGTATCAGTTATTTCAATCACCGATTTATTAACTCCTTTAACCATAAAATACCTCCGTAAATTACTGTCTTTATTTTTAACAGCTATTTCTCTAAATATACAGGTTTACATAAAATTGTTGATAACTCTGTCAATAACTACAGTAACTATTGATAAACAGTGGGTTTTGGTTATCAAACTCAACATAATTTGCCACATTATGTAAACCAAAATATATTTTTCTTTATTATTCGACAATAATATGGTATAATCGTCAAAGGTGATAATATGTTCAATGTTGTTTTTGAAAATGACTGCGCGATTATAAAAAATCCTCAGCTTTTCGACCTTAAAAAAACCTTTTTATGCGGACAGTGCTTCCGTTGGGATGAGGACGAAAACGGCGTATGGCACGGAATAGTCAATAGTCATTATATTAATATAAAAGAAGAAAATTCAGATATAATTTTATACCCCTGCACAAAGGAGGATTTCTACAGCCTTTGGTACGATTACTTTGACTTGGGACGGGATTACGAGCAAATAAATACCGCATTTCAGCAAGATGAAACCTTAAACATTGCAAGAGAATATTCAAAAGGCATACGCATACTAAATCAGGAGCCTTGGGAAACTCTCTGCTCATTCATCATTTCCCAAAACAATAATATACCCCGAATTAAAGGAATAATTTCGCGTTTGTGCGAAGCTTACGGTGAGAAATCCGAAAAGGGTTACAGCTTTCCCAAAGCAGAAATTCTCGCAAAGCTTACTATTGAAGACCTTGCTCCGCTGAGGAGCGGTTTCAGAGCCAAATATATAATTGACGCCGCAAAAAAGGTAGCATCGGGAGAAGTGAATTTAAGCCTTTTAAAAACATCAAATAAAGACGAAGCCAGAGATATACTGACAACGATATACGGCGTAGGCGAAAAGGTTGCCGACTGCACCCTACTCTTTGGTCTTGGGCATATAGACGTATGCCCTAAGGACGTGTGGATTAAACGCGCATTAAGTATATTCTATGACGGTGATTTTCCCGATTGCGCAAAGAATTATGCAGGTATAGCGCAACAATACTTGTTTTACTACGCCAGAGAAACAAAGCTGAATATATAAATTAAGTCCCATAAGGAAGCTCCTTATGGGACTTTTATTAATCCATAGCAAGACCTAAATAAGCTTTGCCGTCAATTTGAGAATTAAAGCCTTTAAACACCGCATATCTTTGATTGCCATTACAGGTTGTTGCCTTTCCCTTAATTTCAAACGGGAGATTGCTTTGGCTACCGAGAAATTCCTTAATTTTACCCGATAATTTTTCTTTTATAACAATATATGTCGGGTTTTCTATGCTATCGGTTATAATATGACAATACCACATCAAGAGTAAATAAAATTCGTCGCTGTATTCAATATAAATTTCATCACAAAAAGCTTTTCTTATTTTTCTTATAAATTCCGTATCCTTTACAATATACTGCTGTGAATGGCTTTTACAAGGTTTAAGAACTATCTCGCGATTATAAAATTTTTCTTCGTAGCCAAGCTTTTTATAAAATTCAAACAATGACTCATTCATAGGTCTTAGACAAAAGAAAGAATATTCTCCTTTAAGCTCATTTTCAACTTTGCAGAACAGCTTTCTCATATAGCCTTTACCTCTATACTGCTTGTTAGTTGCAACGGCGTATATATATTTGCCCTTGTGAAAATTCAGAAACACGTCAAAGGCAAATAACATCGAAACGACTTCATCACCGTCTGTCAGATAATAACAGCATTTTTCAAAGCAGCTTTCAAACAGAAAGTCGGTGAAGCTTTCATCATCCTCAAACGCCTCTAAATAAAGAGCCTTGCACTTTTCATAAATTCCATTCATTAGTTTTAAGCCTCGGTAATAATATATTTTTCAAGCAATATCTCAGGATAATAAGAAAGCTTAGCCTTTCTCAACCCATCGATACCCATATCTTCCTCACGGTTAATATATTTATAATTCTTAAGTTCATTTACAACAAACAGGTTGTTAATCATAGCGTAAGCTCCCGAAAATTCAACAAGAGCTTTTTCAAAGTTTACGTCAAATACGCTGTCAGAGATTTCACACCCAAGAGTAAAGGCAACTATATTTGAGTCTACCCTTAGCACACCGCCGCGAACACCACTCAAACTGAAATTTGAAAGTATTTCGGTAAGACCCTGTCTTTCGCTTTCCATAGACTCAGCAGCCTTTTCAGAATAGCTGTCATACCAGTGATAAAGCATTTTAAGTACGTCAGAACTGTTATCAGCGCTCAGCGGCTCATAGCTCCAGTTATATTTCTTTTTAAAGGCTGAAATATGATTTCTTTTAGAATGATATTTTTTACCCCTTAATTCACTTAAATCCTCATAGCTGTAAATATAATCGAAGGAATCCCTTACGGTAAAAAGAGTAAAGATATTGGGCATTTGTTTTGAAAGTAAATCAAGGCGTTCTCCCTGTCCGCCGAACATAACGAAAGGCAACCCGTTTATTTGGGCGTATTCCTTTAATTTAGCAACTGCGCGCGGCATATCCTTAGCAAACGGAATACCAAAGGTAGTTTTACCGTTTATACAGTTTTTACTATACAAAACGTTATCCTCAATACAAAACTCAAAACCGAAATATTTATTCCATACAAGTAAA
This sequence comes from Acutalibacteraceae bacterium, assembly GCA_036307305.1. GTDB lineage: Bacteria > Bacillota > Clostridia > Oscillospirales > Acutalibacteraceae > SIG607. The sequence continues at coordinate 155,694 of JAXJXV010000014.1, read as the reverse complement.
TTAACAGCAGAGAATTCACAGGAATATTCACAGAAATTTCTGCATATTTCCTGTATCAAAGGTATATCCGTTCTACTTAAAGCTTTAAAATCCAACATATATTCGACCTCAGGTTTATCATTCACTAATCTCTGAGTAATTATACTATTATTTATTTTTACTGTCAAGATTGACTAGCTTCTATACAACAATTCCATTAATTAATTAATTTATTTATTAATCAATGAATATAAAAGCTGACTCACTTCATAAGAGGTGAGTCAGCTTTTACCGTAATTCCACAAAGGAGAGAGTTTTTTTGTATTAATGAAAAAAATAGTGGATATCCGACAATGCATCCTATTGATGCTTAAAAAGGAAAATAGTAATACGATTAATTAAATTCACTGCGTCGGTAGACGTTAATACAGGAATGTTTTAAGGTACTCAACGTTACGTGATATTGTATCTGAATAAACGGTAAATTTCTGTCCGTCTATTTCTACGATTACGTCATGTTATTATTGTTACTTTATTTATACATTAATACATTTAAAAATTCAAGACAATTACCACCTTTTTCGGAGGCGCAAAAAAACAAGATGGCTTTGCCATCCTGTTTTTTACAATATCGGTATTAAAATTTGTTTGTCACATTCCACGCTATCTGAAGTTAGATTATTAATCTCTCTTACCTGATTTATATCTGAATTATATTTTTTAGCTATGTCCCAAATTCTTTCATTTTTTCTTGCGCAATACATAACCAGCGATATACCGTTTTCCTTATTCTTCTCCTTTGCTTCCCCTTTAACCTCTGTTATAAACGAAATAGTCTTCTCTTCTCTTAAGGAAATATTTATTCGGTATTCAACCCTGAATTCGAGACTGCTGTCTGTGAGAATTGTGTAAGAGGTTGTAACGGGTTCAATAACGGGTTCGTAGTTAATCTTACCCTCGCAACAAAGCTGCATGGGTTTTGTAAATGAAAAATCAGATTTTTTCTCAAAGTAACTGATTCGGTTATCGGCATCGTACACCAGAAGACAAAGAATAAAATTTCCGTCAATTTCCAAGTTTTCATCCATAGCCTTACAGTTATCTATTTCCGTTTCTAACCAACAATCAATAATATTACCGAAAGTATCAGGAGAAAATTCAAAGGTTTTCTTAACCATAAAATTATCAGATATATGTCCCATTACACGCTCAAGATTCACTTTGTTCCTTTCAATCGCCAATTCGTTTTCAGTAGAATAGGCGTCATTGATAATCGGCACTTCTCCCTCGCAGTAGGTCTGCGCAGTGACGTTTATTTTTGCACAAAGAGACATACTTCTGCACTGACCGTCCACATTATGAGGCTTAACCTCCAAATAGCTTAACTGCACCTTACCTGTACAGACACATTCCTCATCCATACCCTGTATATCAATAAACTGACTGAACGGAATGGTTGATTTATAGGGTACACACTGTTTACCGCTACTGTACAAAACCGAGACAATAAGATTTCCCTTTACAGCCGCTTTATTTCTTACTGATTTAATTTCGGTAATAAGAGGCGTAGCCTCGCATCTTAGTATTGCATCAACCGACTGTTGACCTGATGAAAGTTCTAACTCCTGTTCTATAAGCAATCCCTTTTCAGCTGTGCCTATTACATTCAAAAAAGGTAGCTCGTTTTTATCGGTCTGTACCGCATCGTTTTCAATATCAACTATTACTTCGTGCTGTTTTTTAGTTTTTACGCTTAATGAAACGGAAATCGCAGAATGTACCGATATCTTACGTTCCGTAACTGCTCTGCAATTAAGATAATCGGTCTTGATTTTATACGTTATGCATCCGCCTGTAAGGTCTGTTTGACTGTCAAAGGATTTACCGAACGGTAATAACTGCTGAAAGCTGTTGATTTTTCCATCTTTATCACAGTACATCAAATCCACACAAATATGACCGTCTAAAGTAACAGAGGTGCCGTTTATACCTTTTGAAGACACTCTTGCCTGAGCCTTGCATTTAAGAATTTTCATCACTTCAGGATAGAAATCAGGCAAGACAAAATCCTCGTCCACCGAAATTTCACCTGTTGTACTGAAAACCGTTTCGTTAATACTCAGCGCCTGTTTAACAGTTTTGTAATCCATATAATTTCCCTCACTTTTAAAAAATACAATATTTCTTCTCGTTATATTGTATTTAAAACAAAGAAAGGTTATGACAAAAATTAAAGAGATACACGGCAGTGCATCTCTTTACAAAATTATGTTACGGGTTCCTCTTTTTTTATTTTAAAAATCATTCTTAGAATACCGCTTAAAAACTTAGGACTTCTGACTAATACAATCTTCATATAATTGCCTCCTAATGACATCTAGCAAATGAACAGCCAAGAATAATGACGGCTATTGCAAGAATCGCTATAAGCACTCTCGCAGAACAAAAACAGGATAGCAACAGTCCCACCGAGAAAGAAACGGCAATTACACCTTTATTTATAGGTTTTCTCCGCATATAACCACACCTTCTTTTTTGTTCGGAAATAAAACATTCCTAATGTAATTATACGGAAAAAGGTGAAAAGTGTTCATCTTTTTTTGGAAATTTCCCAAGATTTCAAATCTTTTAATTCGTTGTACAAAGCGCAATAGCTCTCGTGACGGCTTTTTTCTATTTTGCCGTCCTGCACCGCCTTACACACACCGCACCCTTTTTCTCCAATATGAGCGCAATCCAAAAATTTACATTCATATGTGAAATCTGTAAAATCGGGAAAACACTGCACAAGCTTTTCTTTAAATTTAATAGTGCCTAACTGACTGTCAAGGGAGGAAAAACCCGGTGTATCGGCAACGTATCCGTCAAAGCAATGGGCAAACAGCTCGGTATGTCGCGTAGTATGCTTACCTCTTCCAAGCTTGTCGCTGACCTCGCCCGTCTGAAGATTAAGGGTCGGGAAAAGTATATTAAGCAAACTGGACTTACCTACTCCTGAATTACCCGTAAAAGCAGATACACAGCCTTTCAGTTCCTCTTTGAGAGCATCTATTCCCTCTCCGCTTTGAGCAGAAACAACTGCTGTTGTAAAACCGCTTTTTTCATAAATGTTTTTATACTCCGTAAAATCGCCGAGGTCACATTTATTAAAGACGATAACAGGCTTGATATTATGAAATATACATAAGGCTGATAATCGGTCTATTATAAACAGATTGGGTGACGGAGTCGTATAGGAAGAAACTATAAAAAGCTTATCAATATTGGCAACGGCAGGTCTGACAAGGGAATTTTTTCGCGGATAAACATACTCAATAACACCTTTGTTATTGTTGTCTACCGTTATTTCAACCAAGTCGCCAACAAGAGGAGTAATTCCCTCTTTACGAAAGTTACCTCTTGCTTTACATTCATACACGTTATTTTCGGCATGAACGTAATAAAACCCTGCAATAGCCTTACACAACAGACCCTTCATAATCAACCGAGAATGGTTTCGTCAGACTCGGTATACTTACCTGTCAGGCAGTCGAAATTCGTAATAACCATATAGTTTACAAATTCTTTATTATCAGCGCTGATTTTAATTACGCATCTATCAAGCTTCTTTGAGGTTGTTGTGAAGTTAAGAGTGTAGCTTGAATTATTCTTAAAATCAACAGCCTTAGACACCGCAATACACTTATCATTATACCAGATACCTATATATCCCACTGAGTCAATATAGCTTAAATTCTTGGGTATTTCCATTGTAAAGGTTCCCTGATAATAACCGGTACTGATTACAAGGTCAACAGCAGAGCCGTAGTCAACCTTAGTTCCTGCCGAATACGCAGGAAGCTGAGCCATTACCGTTCCTGCAGAATAATATTTATCGGTATTATCTGCCTCTCTGATATTTCCAACCACAAGACCGCTTTTCTCAAGCTGAGCAATAGCAGCCTCCTTACTAAGACCTACGCTGTCAGGAAGGGATACCTTTGATTTAGCCTTACCCGTGCTGACGTATACGGTAACTTCACTTCCCTCAGGAATTGACGTGCCGATTTCAGGATTGGTTCTTATAACAAATCCCGCTTCAACGTCATTATCCGAGCTTTCAACGAATATAGGCTTAAAGCCTGCAGATTCAAGCAGACTTGCGGCAATATCCTTAGCCTTACCCGCTACGTCGGTTACAAGAACGGTTTTAGCGCCGCTGCTTACGGTAAGAGTAATAGGCTGATTTCTCTTTACGTCGTGGTATTTATTTATTGACTGGGCAATAATCGTTCCCTTTTCAATATCGCTGGGTTCAAACTTGGTGGTATAGTCGAACATATCGGCATATTCACCCTTTTGAACGTCCTCCCATTTAAGACCAACGAAGTTGGGACACGGTATATCCTCCGTACGACCCACAAGTCTTGGAATATAACTTGCAATAAGAATTATAAGCGCGGCTACGAAGGTTACCGTAATTCCTGCAATAATGGGGAGCCACGGAATACTCTTCGGGGATTTTTCGGTAACGGTATCGTCCACAAACTTAGTAGGCTGCTCATCTACATAAAAACCGTAATCAAAGGTGATAGACGGGTCGCGCTTAAAGGCTTCAAGGTCAAGAAGCATCTCAGAAGCGGATTTATAACGCTTGTCACAGTTTTTCTGCATAGCGTGCATAGTAATCTGCTCAAGGCCCTCAGGAATCGAACCGTTTATAGCTGTAGGAAGCTTAGGTTCACGCTGTAACTGCATTATAGCAACAGAAACAGCGCTATCTGCCTCAAAGGGAAGCTGACCCGTAAGCATTTCGTAAAGTATTACACCAAGGGAATAAATATCAGACTTTTCATCGGTATTATCCCCTCTTGCCTGTTCGGGACTTATATAATGAACAGAGCCTATTGCTTTATCGGTTATTGTTTTTTGTTCGCTTCTTGCAAAACGCGCAATACCGAAATCTGTAACCTTAATAGTTCCGTCGGGTAACACGATTATATTCTGCGGTTTAACGTCTCTGTGTACGATGCCTTTATCGTGCGCGTGTTGAAGGCCGCGAAGAATCTGAACTACATAATGAAGTGCATCCTTCCATCTGAGACTTCCCTGCTGTTCAATAAGTTGTTTTAAAGTGATACCGTCAATATACTCCATAACGATATACTGAACGGTTTCACCGATACTTACGTCAAATACCTTAACGATGTTAGGATGGGAAAGGACAGCTATAGCCTTTGATTCATTAGTAAAACGGCGGATAAATTCATCGTTTGAGGTAAATTCTTCCTTAAGTATTTTAACAGCAACAATTCTCGCTTCCAAATTATCATAGGCTTTATAAACAACCGCCATACCGCCTATACCGATTATTTCCAAAAGTTCATAACGACCGTCAAGCTTTTTACCGATATAATTTTCCATAATTGAATTTCCTTTCAATACTGTAACTATACTCTTATGACAACTGCGGTAATATTATCTCCGCCGCCGCCATCATTTGCTAAAGCTATCAATTTCTGTGGAGTCAGCTCACTGAAATTTTTAAGCTCGTTCTCAATTTGCTCATCAGTAACAAAGTTTGTTAAACCGTCACTGCACATAAGTAAAACATCACCGTTATTCAAATCAATTACGTTGAGGTCAGCGCCAACGTTTTCATTAACGCCAATAGCTCTTGTTATAATATTTTTATTGGGATGATGCAACGCCTCATCAGCAGTAATTTCGCCACTGTCAACCATATTCTGTACCATCGAATGATCAACAGTAATCTGTTTTAGCTGAGTATCATATATATATGCTCTGCTGTCACCAACATGCAGTATATATGCAACATTTTCCATAATCAGCGCAACCACCACAGTAGTTCCCATACCTTTTAATTCGTTATCCTTACAGGAGGCCTCATAAACAGCAGCATTAGCGGAAATGATTGCAGATTTAAGCAGATTAACTATTTGTGTATAGGTCATATTCTGTCTGAATGACCTCATAACATATTCTTTAATTTCATTACTCGCCATAGTACTTGCAACGTTTCCTGCATTCGCACCACCCATACCGTCGCATACGACAGAAAGAACTGCAGTGCCGTCAATTAGCGAAACCGCTTTCCAATCATCCTGATTGGAATGACGCATTTTTCCTACGTCAGTCATTCCGTAAAATTCCACTAAACCTCCTCCTTTCCTTGTTCCTGTCGTCTGAGCTGTCCGCACGAAGCGTTAATATCAGCGCCCAGCGTTCTTCTTATTGTCGCCGTCACACCGCATTGCTCAAGCTTTATTTTGAAATTTTCTATCCTTTTATGTTCTGATTTTATAAAATCCGTTTCAACAACGGGATTTGCAGGTATAAGATTTACGTGACACAAAATACCTTTAAGTCGTTTTGCAAGAAGCAGCGCATCCTCAGTGGAGTCGTTAACCCCCTGTATCATTGCATACTCAAAAGAAATTCTTCGGGTTGTTACCTTCTGATAATCCTTACAGGCTTTAAGCAACGCATCAATATTCCACTTTTTATTTACAGGCATCGTCTTGCTTCGTATTTCATCACTTGGGGCGTGTAAAGAAATCGACAATGTTATGGGTAAATTAAGCTCTGCCAATTTATATATACCGTCAACAACGCCTGACGTAGACAAAGAAATATGTCTTAGTCCTATATTCATTCCGTTGTCATCAGATACTAACTTTAAAAACCGCGTACTATTCTCAAAATTATCAAGTGGCTCACCCATACCCATCATAACAACGTTTGAAACCTGAATATCATTATCCTTTTGCGCCATCATTATCTGGGACAGCATTTCAGAAGCGGTAAGATTTCTTACAAGTCCTCCTATTCCTGAAGCGCAAAATCTGCACCCCATTCTGCAACCCACCTGAGTAGAAATACATACCGTATAGCCGTGATTGTATTTCATCAGCACAGACTCAACCGTTTGTCCGTCAAAAAGTCTGTATAAATATTTAATTGTACCGTCGATTTGCGACTCAAGGCGCCTTACAATCTGCACATCTGCAATATAACATTTTTCATTAAGGGAGGCTCTGAGTTCTTTGGATATATTTGACATCTCGTCAAATGAAGAAACACCGCTGTGAAGCCATTTGAAAATCTGAGCTGCTCTGAATTTCGGCTGAGAAAAATCTTTCATAAGTGCTTCAATTTCGCAGACAGTCATAGACTTAATATCAATTTTATCCAAAGTTTCACCTCCATTATTTTTTTATAAGCAAGGCTCTGAAAAAGCCGTCGTTATTATCACAGGGAAAATCCGTATGCATATAATCACAGTAAAAATCCTTATGACAAGCAAGGAATTTCTTAATAATTTGCTCATTTTCAGCCTTTCTTAAAGTGCAGGTTGAATAAAGCAATCTTCCCTTTTCTTTAAGGTATCGTGAGGACGTCTCAAGTATCTTATACTGGATAGCCTGTAGTTCTTCAAAATTATTTTCGTTTTTATATTTAATTTCAGGCTTTCGTCTTATTACGCCGTATCCCGAACAAGGCACGTCACACAATACTGCATCAAATTCGCCAATCTTTTCATTATAAACAGTAGCGTCATTTACCAGTGTTTTTATACAGTTAATACCAAGCTTATGAGCAGAAGCCTTAATAAGAGAAACTCTGTTATCGTAAAGGTCACAGGAAATAATTTCACCTTTATTTTTCATAGATAAAGCCATTGTAAAGCTTTTAGAACCGGGCGCGGCGCAAACGTCAAGAATTCTTTCATTCTCCTTTGCACCAATAGCCAATGCGCAATTAACCGACGAAGTATCCTGTACGTAAAACATTCCGTCTTTAAAAAGCAAATTGTTGTTAAAATCAATTCCGCCAACAAGGGTAAAACTGTTTTTATCCTCAGATGCTTTATGCTTTATATTCAGATTACTGAAAGCCTCTGATAACTTTTCGGGGGTTGTCTTTAATGTATTTACACGAATATTAACGTCAGAAGACAACAAATAAGCCTTAATTATTTCTTCGGTTTTCTCTATACCGTAATCCTTTATAAGCTCTTCCAGTATAAAAACAGGACAGGAATAATTAACGGACAGAGAATATAAATCCTTGGTTTTCGGAAGTGATATTTCTCTTTTAACAGCGCTTCTCAGCACAGCGTTTACAAAGCTTGTATTTTTATTTTCAACAGAACTTTTAACAAGCTCAACCGATTCATTCACAGCCGCATTATCAGGCACCTTTTCCATAAAGTAAAGCTGATAAATTCCTATTCTTAATGCCTGTCGTGTCACAGCGTCAAGCTTTTTTACCTTTATCTTGCTAAGCTTATTAATATAAAAATCAAGAGTTATTTTTCGGTCAAGCACACCGTAAAACAAAGCTGTAATAAATCTCTTATCTTCTACCGTCAGCGCTTCTTTTTTAAATAAGCTATTAAGAGTTAAATTGGAATAAGAACCGTCTTGTTCAACTCTCAGCAGCGCTTCCACTACTATTTTTCTTAAATCTGCCACTTATTTATTCCTCAACAAGAGATGTTCCCACAGGAATGGTTTTTCCTTTTAGAAAATCTGTTATATTCATTCTCTTTGAACCCTCAAGCTGAATTTCCTCAAAAGCAACAGCGTTTTGCCCACAGGAAACAACAAGCTGACCATCACTCTTTACAACTTTTCCACAGTCGGAAAAAGTCCCTTTTACAACCGAGCAAGAAAATACCTTTAAGCGTTTAGAGTCAAGAAAGCAATATGCTACAGGCCAAGAATTAAAGCCTCTGACAGCATTGCGCACCTCGTCAGCCGACTTTGAAAAGTCAATAAGAGCCATATCCTTGCTTATAATCGGCGCATAGGTAGCCTCTGCTTCACTTTGTTTTACGCGGGAAATTTCTCCGTTTTGCAATTTTTTAATAGTTTTGCTCAAAAGCTTAGCAGTAATCACCGATAATCTTTCAAACAGCATATCTGCCGTTTCGTTTTCACCTATTTGTGTTTTTTCTATATCAATAATATCTCCCGTATCAATACCGCTGTCCATATACATTGCGGTAACGCCTGTTTCGGTTTCGCCGTTTATAACAGCCCACTGTATAGGCGCCGCGCCTCTGTACCGAGGCAGTATCGAGCCGTGACCGTTTATACAGCCATACGGTGCAATATTCAGCACACGTTCAGGAAGAATTTTTCCGTATGCCACCACAACAATAACGTCAGGCTTAAAGCTCAGCAACGTATCGTATACCTCATCTGTTTTCACACTTTGAGGCTGATAAACGGGAATATTATATTCCTCTGCACAAACCTTTACGGCAGGTGCAGTTAAAATCTTTTTTCTGCCAACAGGCTTATCAGGCTGACAAAAAACAGCGGCAATTTCGTGACCGTCTTCAATCAAAGCCTTTAGGGTAGGAACTGCATAATCGGGAGTTCCCATAAACACAATTTTCATTATATAAATCGCCTCTTATTTTTCGGCGCGGTCTAAAAATACCACACCGTCAAGATGGTCTATTTCGTGACAAAGAGCCCTTGCCATAAGACCTTCGCCCTCAACAACAATATTCTCGCCGTTTCGGTTCTGAGCTCTCACTTTAACCTTCATAGGACGTTTTACATCCTTATATACGCCCGGTACAGAAAGACAGCCCTCCTGCCCCAGTTGTTCTCCGTCCACCTCTACAATAACGGGATTAATAAGCTCAACAATGCCCTCGCCAACGTCGATGACACAGTAACGGCGTAATATACCAACCTGAGGAGCCGCAAGACCTACTCCGTCCGCCGCATACATAGTTTCAGCCATATCATCAAGTATAGTTGCAAGACGGTCGTCAAAGCTAAGCTGTGAACGGCAAACCTTTTTAAGAATCGGGTCTTTGCCGTATTGGGTTATATTTCTTGTAGCCATAAATTTCTCCTATATAACAGATTCGGGGTTTATATCTATAAACACCGACAAATCGTTTTTTCGTTTAATATCCATTGCCTTTTCAATCATCTGACGAAAACGGGCGTTACATCTGCATTTTATAATCATTCTGTATCTGTAACGGGTATTAACCTTAACAACCGAAGCCGCCGACGGTCCTAAAATAACAAGCTTTACGTCAGAGTATTCATCATCAATAAGCTGTTTTATATTTTCAAAAATCTGATATACCGTTTCCTCAGCCAGACCTCTGTCACAGGACGATACCACAAGCAAGGCTATATCGCAGTACGGAGGGTACACCATCATTTTTCGTGTGAGTATTTCGTCGTTATAAAAAGCATCATAATCCTGTTTAACGGCAAGATGAATAAGACTGCTTTCTGGATTTATCGTCTGAATAATCGCCTTTCCCTCGTAACCGCCGCGACCGGCTCTGCCAACCACCTGTGTAAGCAGTGAAAAGGTTCTCTCAAAGCTTCTGTAATCCTCGCTGTACATAGATTGATCTGCACCGATTACACCAACAAGGGTAACGTTGGGAAAATTCAGTCCTTTAGCAACCATTTGTGTGCCGAGCATAATATCATACTCGCCATTTGCAAAACGGTTGAGATAGTTAGAAAAGGAATCCCTTGCAAGAGTACTGTCAGCATCAAGACGTAAAATTCTCGCCTCCGGGAAAAGCATTTTAAGTTCATCCTCAACGCGCTGAGTTCCCATACCGAAAAAGCGCATATGCTCATTATTACACTGGGGACACTTATTAAAAACAGGAACCGAATGACCGCAATAATGACACATCAGTCTTTTATTTGCAGAATGATAGGTCATAGAAATACTACAGTTAGGACAGGTAGCCACGTAAGAGCAGACCGAACAGGACACGTATGTGTTATAGCCTCTTCTGTTCAGTAAGAGTATCGCCTGTTTTTTATTTTTCAAAACAGTATCCAATTCATCGGCAAGTCTTCTGCTTATACTGCCGTTATTACCCGAAAAGATTTCGGAACGCATATCCACCGTAACCGCATCGGGAAGCTGCGCACCACCGTAACGCTGAGTTAAGGTGTGTAAAGAATATCTGCCGCTTTTTGCGGCGTAATAAGATTCCATAGACGGAGTAGCAGATGCAAGTAGTAAAAGAGCATTATGCTGATTTGCTCTGAATTTAGCAATATTACGGGCGTGAAAACGTGGGGACTGCTCTGATTTATAGGTATGCTCCTGTTCCTCATCCATTACAATAAGTCCGATATTATCCATTGGAGCAAAAACAGCAGAACGCGTTCCTATAGCCACAACAGCATCGCCGTTTTTCACACGCTTCCATTCGTCCATACGCTGTCCCTGTGACATTGCGCTGTGAAAGACAGCAACTCTGTTTCCATATCTTTCACCGAAAAGAGATAACGTCTGCGGTGTAAGGGAAATTTCAGGCACCATAACTATTACGCCTTTGCCTGAGTCCACAACATCGTCAACAAGCTTTAAGAATACCTGAGTTTTTCCGCTTCCCGTAATTCCGTAAAGCAGCGAACAGGCGCCGCCCTGAGCGTTAAGCTTTTCCTTTAGCTCTGCGTATACCTTGCTTTGCTCATCGGTAAGGATAATATCCTTCCTTTTTGCAGGTGAAGAAAAATTATGGGGTAATCTGAAAACCTCTTTTTCGTAAAGCTCTACAACTTTATTTTTCTCAAGAGTAGAAATAACCGAAGAGGTTACTCCTGTATAGTAAATAACTTCCTTAACGGAACCGCTTGTCTGTGTAACGAGATAATCGGTTACTGTACGCTGTTTTGCGGTAAGATTCAGTGAGTCGAGTTCATCACCGTCTACACAAAGGCGTACCATTTTCATAGTGGCATCGTGAGCGCGTCTTACAGCTTCATCCTCTGCCACCAATGCGCCCTTTTTACAAAGCTTTTGAAGGAAGGTTTCATCAGCATAAGCAAAAGAATTAAGGATAATTTCTTTTTTAACGTTACCGCCCTTTTTGCTTACAAAGGTATAAACAGCCTTTTCCTGTTCATCTAACAAGGAAGTATCAAAATTTACACTGACAGAATATAGCTTAACAAGCTTCATACCTATTCCTGCAGGAAGCAAGGTATGAATTGCATCATAATACGTACAAAAGGTTTGCTTTCGCATAAACTGACACAGCTTTATCATCTCACCGTTTAAAACAGGCGAAGCATCGAATATACCGCAAACAGCCTTAAGCCCTTCAACATTATCGGTATATTCAGTTTCCATAACAAAGCCTTGTTTTTTAATGTTTGAGCGTCCAAACGGGACAACCACGCGTATTCCGCAAACACAGTCACTCTGTAGATCTTCGGGAACAATATAGGAGTACTGCCTGTCAAACTGAGTGGTTGCGCCGTCTATGACAACTTTTGCAATCTTAAACAACAGACATCCCCCTTTCCCCTTTACTTTGTTTTTTACAGAAGTCCGCGCTTAGATGCTACTTTATTAATTGCAAGAGATACGGGCTTTTCAAGAATGATTTCACCCTTTTCCTGTGCATCGTCGGCAATCTCTCTTGCCTGTTTTGCGATTTCGTTTACAAGACCGTAACGGTTCTCACAATTCTGAATAAGTTTACCAATAGCAGGATTTAACATTTATTAAGCACCTCATTAATTAATTTTTTCTGACGGCAGACAGTTAGTCTTTGAGTCAGAATTATATGAATAATATCATCAACACATCTGTCAACAATATCGTTCTTTACAACGTAATCGTACTCCACTGCTCTTTCTATTTCACTAAGAGCCGAAGCAAGTCGCTTTTCTATAACCTCAGGAGAGTCAGTACCTCTTCCGATAAGACGTCTTTTAAGTTCCTCGTAAGAAGGCGGCATAATAAATATACTCACAGCCTCAGGAAGCTTTTCTCTCACCTGCGCGGCGCCGTTAACGTCGATTTCAACAATAATGTCGTCACCATTTTCGATACAGTCGATAACGGGCTTTTTAGGGGTTCCGTAATAATTATCCACAAAAAGATTATGCTCTAAAAACGCATCCTCTTTAAGTTGCTGTTCAAACTCCTCACGGGAAATAAAGTGGTATTTCTCACCTTCTACCTCACCCACACGCATTTCTCTCGTTACAGAGGAAATAGAAAGTTTAATTTCAGGATGACGTTTAAAAAGAGCCGTCATTATAGTATCCTTACCTGAGCCTGACGGTCCTGAAATAATAAAAACAGTACCTTTACTCACTATCTTCTTCCTCCTCAATAGAATCCTCTGCAATACGGTTCGCCACGGTTTCGCACTGCAAATAGGTAAGAATTATATGGTCACTGTCGGTAATAATTACCGCCCTCGTTCTTCTGCCGTGAGTAGCATCAATAAGATTGCCTTTTTCCTTTGCCTCAGAAATCATTCTTTTTATAGGCGCAGATTCAGGACTCACTATAGCAACAAGCCTGTTTACCGACACCATATTACCAAAACCGATATTTATTAGCTTCATAACTTCACCTACTCAAGATTCTGGATTTGTTCGCGAATCTTTTCAATTTCCGCTTTGATTTCTACAACAGCGTTTGTAATATCTATATCCTGAGATTTAGAGCCTGTTGTATTAGCTTCTCTGTTCATTTCCTGAACTATAAAATCAAGCTTTCTGCCGATAGGCTCGTCCTTACCCAACAGTTCAACAACCTGTTTTAAATGACTGCGAAGACGTACAGTTTCCTCAGCAACAGCAATCTTGTCAGCAAAAATAGCCGCTTCCGTGAGAATTCTCTGCTCGTCAATCTGAACGTCACCGATAACCTCTTTAATTTTTGCTTCAAGACGTTCGCGGTACAGTTTAACCGATTCGGGAGATTTTTCTTCTACGAATGAAACGTAATTCTCAATAGTGGAAATTCTTGAAACAACGTCCTCACAAAGTCGTTGTCCCTCAAGCTTTCTCATACTTATAAAGTTATTAACGGCTATATCAAGTACCGCCAAAACCTCATCAGTTACCTGTTCTTCATCAACCTGTTTTTTGCTGATTTTAAACACATCGGGATTCTGAGCAAAGCTCATAACAGGAAAATCACCCTGTAAATTATAATCCGCACACAACTGTTTCAAGGCGTTCATATACGCATCCATATACTCGTTATTGATTTCAATAACCGTATCGCTCTCACCGAGATTTACTATGGAAACATAAACTTCTATTTTTCCTCTTGAGATTTTCTTCTTCAGGAAAGAAGAGATCTTCTCCTCAAGAAAAGAATACCCTCTCGGTACCTTAACAGACAGTTCAAAATATCTGTGATTTACAGCTTTAATTTCAGCCGTTATATCAAACGCCTCCGACTGAACCTGAGCTCTGCCGTAGCCTGTCATACTGTTAGCCATAACCTTTGCCTCCAAATTGACATAATAAGCCATATTATTCATTATATTTTACCAAATATATACCCCATTTGTCAACCTTTATAATACAATAAAAAATATCACTAAGCATTAATTTTGCTTAGTGATACTTACAACACCTTTAATATTTTAAACTCAAGACGTTTTTGGTTAATTATTCAAATGATTGAGACTTATTTAATGTTTCGCCATTTATCTGAATTTCTTCTGCCAACTGAGGTTCTTCATCGGGAAGCTTTTTAATCTTATTAAAAGTAACAATTCCGTTTATAAGACAGTAAAGAACCCACGCATGAAATACGATATCAATAATTGATTCGGTGGAAAAACCCGTTAAAGCAAACATTGCCAGTGTATCAATTACGAACATAACGGTAGCAACATACAGCCAACCTATTTTCCCTTTTCTTGCAAATATCCAACTAAGCAAATAAAGCACGATAACAACTGCTGATACTGCTAAAGTTACATACAGAAAAGATATATCAACAAACTCAAAATCGGTCATTCCCTCGTAATAAGCTTCAGGATACTTTCCTGTAAAAAACATACCGTAATCAGCAATAAAATAAGGTACGAATGCCGAGAAGAGAAAATATGTATTTGAATTAGATACAAGTAAAATTATATTTACCACAGTGAAAACAATTACAAGCAAGAGATTGCCGACGCTTTTGCTGTAATTCCCCTGTAGCTGTTCTTTTTGAGAAACCGCTATTGTGTTCTGATTGTTACCAAAAAATTTTGCCATAATATTTATACCCCTTTCATTTAAAATATATCATATAATATCTGAAAATTCAAGCATAAATAAAACAAAGCCGTTCTCAACGAACAGCTTTGTTTACAGTTTGAGTTATTTTATTAAGAAGCTTTTTATCGGCATTTTCTAATTCCATTGTCTTTAATTTTTTGCCCGTTAACGTACGAAGCCATACACACGCCGCCGCATATCTGCGCGTCATTTTGTACTCTCCAACAAAATCCACGTTAATGATTTCTTCCTGTAACCACGTTGGACAAAGATTGCCGTGATAGCTTGAAAAATCAGCTTCTATTTCATCCTTACTCTCGCAAAACCGTATCTTTAAGCGAACAGGTGCGTCAGGATACCTATCCGTATAACCTAAAAAGAAGGAAAAATAACCAACATAGTGATTTCCCAAATCTATCACAAAATTGTCATTGTTGTAAACCTTCTTGACCTCGTTTAATATTGAGATATCACTATTAATTAATTTTGGTAGATTTTCCTGCGCTTTTGTTAGGTAATATTCTTTTCTATTCGATTGTTTCACACCACCATCGCCTTGAGGTTATTATAGCATAAAAACGGCAAAGCCGCAATACTTATTACTTATTACTTATTACTTCTTACCTTTTACTTATTACTTCCCAAAAATCCCGTATCAAACTTTATTTGAGGTAAGAGTGAAGAGGTAAGAAGTAAGAAGTAAAAATCCCGCCCACTTGCGTGAACGGGATTTTTGGCTCTCGTGTCCAAAAAAGAACTGGTGAGAAACCCTTGATTTTACTGGGTTTTCCCAGTTTTTCTTTACAAATTAATTATACCATAAAAAATAACTTTCCGCAACATAAAAATGCAGAAAGTTATTCCTTTTTTACACTGATTACATACACAATTCTTTTTTCTCTTTGTTTTTGCGATTATGCTTAAAACGTATTACCAAAGCAGACATTATCTGCGGCTCGTTTTATCCGACAAATCCCCATATACAGGCGTTGCCAAGCCAAAGCCTCCTGAAACGGTGAGTATTTGTCCTGTAGTATAGGCGGATTCGTCACTTGCAAAATAAACGACCGCCTCGGCAATTTCCTCGGGAGTTCCCATTCTTTTTAAAGGAATGTGTCGCAAAAACAGTTCTCTAAATTCCTCTGTCAGATTTTTCTCTACCGCATCGGTAGCTGTCATTCCCGGAAGAACTGCGTTGCATCGAATGTTATTCTTTGCTTCGTGCACCGCGATCAATTTGGTGAGATAATTGATGGCTGCTTTACTTGTTCCATACGCCACCTGGGAAATATCGGGGACAAGTCCACCTACAGAGGAGATATTAATGATGCTTCCTCCCCCTTGCTTGGACATATATTTAACTACCTCTTTACTGCCCATAAACACACTTCTTAAATTTATATTTACGGTATCCAGAAAAACTTCGGTATCGGTGTTCCGAAAATCAAGGTCTTTTCCGGGATTTGATGTGCCAAAGTTATTGACAAGCACATCAATACGCCCTGCACTTTTTATGACTTCTTCCACCATAGAAGCATACGATTCCGGCTTTCCGGCATCGTTATAAACGTATTTTACTGTATACCCCTGCGAAATAAGCTTATCTGCTTCTTCTTTGGCAAGATCCAAATTCCTCGCCGCCATATAAACGCAGGCGCCTTCTTTTGCGCAAGCCTTAACAATAGCAAGACCGATACCTCTGGTAGACGCTGTAACCAAAACGACTTTATCCTTTAATCTCATATACTTACTCCTTTATTCTTTTTGTAAATTCTCGGCAATAAAAATACAATAAATATACCTATAGCAACACAAATAATTTCAATAAAACTGATAAGTTTAATGGAATTCACGGCGGAGATGGTTTCCGTTAAACCGCTTTCTACATTAGCCGTGACACGATTGGTAAACAATGGCACGAACACAGCTACACCGAGAGGAGCTGCCAGATCCCTGAAAAGTCCGTAGGTGCCCGTTCCTGAGCCAGCCATTTCGTTCGGCACACCCGATAGAACTACCTTCATAAAAATCGTAGCATTACCGCCCAATCCAAATCCTAAAATACCAAGTGCAGCCGCCAGCAACACCACGGAGGAATCCGTAGTAAATAACAGCATAAGCGCACAACCGATACCTGTAAGAGTCAATGAACCGGCGAGCACATATTTCGGCTCATATTTATCTGCAAGAGGTCCTATCAAAACAGAGCCCAAAGCCATTCCTATATACATAATGGAAATAGCGTACCCGGATATAACGGTGTTTTCCGGTTGCGTGTAGTTGACAAACACAATGATATTCGTCATATTTGCCTGCATAAGTCCTTGCGTCAAAAATAGCGCGAGTAATGAAAAAATGAACACCTTACGTTTCATAAAATCCCATTGCAAAATCGGATTTTCTGCCCTTTTTTCAGCAAATAATAGACCGAAAAGCGATAGAACGGCCGCTACTAAAATCAAAATAAACAAATTGGATGTCCAACCAAAGTTTTGCCCGAAGGACGGTAGACAAAGAAGAATGCCAAAAAATATAAAAACAAACAGTGAACCTAATTTATCAAATCCCACGAGGTTATTCGGTTTCGATGAAGATTTTATGGGTATAAAAAAACATAACAAAAAGACAACGGCACAGATGCCAACACACACCCACATCATAACGCGCCATCCGTAGAACTCAATCAATAAGCCGCCAAGTGTAGGGCCAAAAATGACAGCGCAACTGGATATAAGCATATAAAGCGAAAAGCCCTTTGCTTGTTTTTCGGGCGGAAATTCCGTTACGATATAGGCCATGACCACCGGTGCTATTGCGGCACTGCCGACACCAACAATAAAGCGCGCAATCAGCATAAAAAGGAGCGACGGTGCTACAGCTGTCAGAAGATTCCCTATTAAAAACACCGCAATCCCGATGAGTAATGTGGTTCTGCGACCGATAACATCTCCTAGTTTACCAAGTATAGGAGCACCAGCTGCAGTCGATATAGCCATTGCCAGTGCCGTCCAAGTCGTGTTGTTATAATCAAGATTTAAGTTCTTTACAAATGCGGGACCGAGCACAGTAGTGAATCCGCCTATAATACCAACAAGAAATGCTGCGAGAGCAAAGGGTACAAAACCCGACAAATAGTTTGCTCTATTGTTTGTATTCAAAAAAATCACCTCGTTCTGTGGATAGTATAACCTGATAGGATGTATTTATTTGTTCATCTGTGGGCATACTTTCCATAGAAAGGAGGATTTGCTTTGGAAAAACGATTTTTTATTTGTGAGCATTGCGGCAACATTATCGTAAAGGTACGAGACGAGGGCGTTGCTGTGCAGTGTTGCGGAGAAAAAATGAAAGAAATCATTTCGGGAACAAGTGATGGCGCTGAGGAAAAGCATATTCCTGTTTATGATGTGCAGAATGGAAAAGTTACCGTTACCGTTGGTGAGGTTGCGCATCCCATGACACCCGAGCATTATATTGAATGGGTATGCTTAGAGACCGAAGACGGACTTCAATATAAACTATTAAAGCCGAATATGGAACCGATCCTTTCTTTTCTAATATCCGAAAAGGATAAAATAAAAGCGGTATACGCTTTTTGTAACAAACACAGCCTTTGGAAGGCATAATAAATCACAATAAGGAGAATGACTATGTCAATTATTAACAAAGAGGTTTCTGATTTTAAAACTTACGCGTTTCACGCAGGAGAGTTCAAGACCATTTCCAAGGAAGATATTCTTGGTAAATGGAGTGTTTTCTTTTTCTATCCGGCTGATTTTACCTTTGTTTGTCCTACCGAGCTTGAAGATTTGGCAAACAAATATGAAGAATTTAGAAACGTAGACTGCGAGGTGTATTCTGTATCCACAGACACGCATTTTGTGCATAAAGCGTGGCACGATGCTTCCGAACGTATTAAAAAGATTAACTATCCAATGCTTGCCGATCCCACGCATGCGATCTCGAAGGATTTTGAGGTTCTCATTGAGGCAGACGGTTTGGCTGAGCGTGGCACATTTATCATCAATCCCGAAGGCAAAATTGTAGGCTATGAGGTAACGGCCGGAAATGTCGGCAGAAACGCAGAAGAGCTTTTCCGTAAAGTACAGGCATGCCAATTTGTCCATGCACACGGTGATCAGGTGTGTCCTGCCAACTGGAAGCCGGGTGCCGAGACATTAAAACCCAGTCTTGACCTTGTGGGTCAGTTATAATGGAGAGCACAAAAAACTATACTCCCGATAATTTATACGATGTGGTCGTGGTAGGCGG
This sequence comes from Acutalibacteraceae bacterium, assembly GCA_036307305.1. GTDB lineage: Bacteria > Bacillota > Clostridia > Oscillospirales > Acutalibacteraceae > SIG607. The sequence goes on along the minus strand of JAXJXV010000014.1, from coordinate 136,402 downwards.
CGGTCCTGCAGGGCTCACCGCCGCACTATATCTTGCGAGGGCTAAATACCGCGTATTAGTCCTCGAAAAAGAGCAGTTTGGTGGACAGATCACCATCACAAATGAGGTGGTAAATTATCCGGGACTTGGAAAAGTAAGCGGCAAGGCACTCACCGAAACTATGCGCCGTCAGGCAGAAGCCTTTGGAGCCGAGTTTCTGTTGGCAGAAGCCACCGGCTTGGATATAGATGGCGATGTAAAAACTGTTCATACCAATCGCGGTGATTATGACTGTTTCGGTATTTTAATAGCAACCGGTGCACATCCGAGAACGATCGGGTTTAAGGGCGAAGAAGAGCACAAGGGACGCGGCGTGGCATATTGCGCCACCTGCGACGGAGAATTTTTTACCGGAAAAGAGATCTTCGTTGTCGGCGGCGGTTATGCTGCCGCTGAGGAAAGCGTATTCTTAACAAAATTTGCCAGACATGTAACGATCCTCATCCGCGGCGATGATTTCACCTGTGCGGCAGCAGTGGCAGAGCCAGCTAAAAAACACGATAAAATCACCATTTTGACCAATACGGTCGTGGAAGAAGTGTCGGGCGAAAACGGACTCGATTATATCCGTTATAAAAACACCAAAACCGGTGAGGTTACAGAATACTGTGCAGACACCGGAGACACCTTCGGTGTATTTGTGTTTGCCGGATATTCTCCCGATACTGCGCTGATTAAGGGCATTGCCGAGTTGAATGAGCAAGGATATGTCATCACCGACACGGCGCGAAAAACCAATATTGATGGACTGTATGCTGCCGGTGACGTATGCATTAAACCGCTTAGGCAGGTTGTCACAGCAACCGGAGATGGCGCTTTGGCAGCTACAGAACTTGAAAAATATGTTGCAGCCATACAGAGAAAAACAGGCTTGCGCCCCAAACCACCCGTAGCTAAAGAACTGGATAATGCCGCTGTAACTGAAAGTGTTCACCCGACGGATTCTTCAGGCGAAACCTTTACCGCTGAGATGAAAGAGCAGTTAGAAGGCGTATTCAGTAAAATGGAGCGTAATCTAATTCTTAAACTGTTTCTTGATAACCGTCCTATTTCAGCCGAGTTAGAAAGTTTTACCGCAAAACTTGCATCTCTATCGGACAAACTTACGATGACAGTAGTCAAAAGAAACGATTCAAGCAACGGAGCTCCTTGTGTGAGGGTTTGTCTTGAAAACGACGAGGATACCGGTGTTGCGTTTCACGGTGTTCCCGGTGGACACGAATTTACTTCCTTTATTCTTAGTCTTTACAACGCTTCCGGTCCGGGGCAAAAAATCGACGATCAGACCTACCGAGAAATTAAAGATATTAAGAATTCAGTGGATATGAAGGTATTGGTATCATTATCCTGTACAATGTGTCCCGATCTGGTCGTTGCCTGTCAACGCATCGCAACAGAAAATCCCAATATCTGTGCCGAAGCATACGATCTTCAGCATTTTGAAGAACTCAAAAACAAATACAATGTGATGAGCGTGCCTTGCCTTGTTATTAACGATGATAAGGTTTCATTCGGTAAGAAAAATATAAATCAAATTATAGAGTTGATTGGTAATATTTAAAACATTTGATATTTAACTATCATACCGCTTGAAGAAGGAACTCATCCGGTTTCTGCACATCTCTTAATTGCGCAGACTTGATAATTTTTTACAGGCAAACTGAATTCTCAGTCAAAGGCACATTTCACTTTTCGAAATGTGCCTTTGCCGTGAATATGCAAAATACCTTCCAAGATTTTATTAGGTGTATCGTTTTTCTTGTTTGCACGTTCCGGCTTTTGTGCATCCTCAGGAATGTACCACGTTTTGCCGATAAACTTCCCTTTGGGCTCATCAGTCATTTTCAATTAACAAACAAAGAACCGACCGCTGAAGCGGTCGGTTCTTTTGGTTTAGTTAACTTGTTTCTTTCTGCGGTAGGTTTCTAAAACTACTATGCAGGTGGCGCTGAGTACAGCCAAGAGCCACCACCAAGAGAGGTTTGTGTTATCTCCTGTTTGGGGTGAGTTTGGATCTGCTTTTTCGATGGTGCCGATCTCGGTCGGGGCAAGGGTGCCCGATTCCTCGTTCAGTACCAGATGCAGCTCCACGCCTGCGCCGTTTTCCGCAACCGATACGGTGTAGGTGCCGTCTTCCAACAATACAACATCTTCTTTGTTGTCCTTTTTCAGTTCAAAGGACAAATATCCGATAACCTTGCCGTCACGGAGTGCCGTCAGCGAGTGTTTGCCCGGCTCTACATCGGCAAAGACGAAGTTGCCGTTTTTATCGGTCTTGGTGGTCTTTAGGGTGGAACGCAGTTCTAAGTCCACCTCGCTGAGAGGCTGACCGTTCAGCGTAACCTTACCGTTTACAGCGTAGGTCTCCTTCGGGGCGACCGGTTCATCCTCGGTGATAACGGTAATCTCCTTATCCTCATAAACGGGCGCAAGGTCAAGATAGCCGCCGTGAAGCTCTGCGGTCACGTCCTCACCGTTCAGCATAACCGTCTTAATGACCTTTCCGCTTTCGGCTCGGATCAATAATCTCGGTGTGCTGAGTCTTTCTACCGTAAAGCTATCGCCGCTGACACCCTCATAAAACACCTTGGCATTTTCTGCCGTAACGGTGATCTTGTGGCTGTCGGGAACGGTAACGGAGATTACGGTGTTTGTTTCCTCGGCTTCCGGCTCTGCGGCAAAGGCGGTCACACAACACGTGCATAAAGTCAAGAAGCATAACAGCAGGGCTGTTAATTTCTTCATATTACCGCCTCCTTATTTATTTTCGTAGGAAACGGTAAAGGTAACGGTATCGGAATACTCGCCTGCGTAAGCGGCGTTCCAGTCGTTAGCGGTAATGTGGATGGAAAGCTCGGTCTTGTCGCCCTCTGTCAGATAAGTAGCAGATGTAAATGCAGCACCGGTGCTGTCCTTGATGGCGTAAGGGATCACCTTGGTGTTATCGATAGCATTGTTCAGCTCATTATCGGTTGTAAGGGCAACCTTGATGCATTTGTTGGGGTGGATTTGAGAAGCTTCCACTTCGATTGCACCGAAAGCGGTTTCGGTAGCGTTGAACTGAACATTCACATCAGCAGGAATGGTCACGGTGTAGGTAGGTGCGATGCTGGTGGTGATGTCAGCTTTTCCCCCGGTGGTGTTAGCCGCAAAAGCGGTGACGGACAGGCTCGCGAGCAGGCAAACGGTTAAAATAAGTGCAAATAATTTTTTCATAGGTTTTCTTCTCCTTTGTTTATGCATAACTCCAGTATTCGTAGTCGGCTACAATCACATCTGCGAGAGATACTTCACCATTGTCGTCGAGAACATAGTATGTCGGGACTGCGTAGATATGTTCCCCGTCTGTATCGAAAACCCAGTCGTACGCATTATTTCCATCGTTGTAAGGGCTATTGACCCATTCGCCCCACGTCATACCAGCCTCTGCAGTAAAAGGCTCTCCCCAGCATTTAAAGGTAATGGGCGCATCCTTTACGGCAATGGTAAAGGTAACGTTGTCTTTGTATTCACCGGCGTAATCGGGATCGTTTGCCGCAATGTGAATGGTGGTGGACTGTGCCGCCTTGTCGGTTCCAAAGGTGGCTACCACGCCACCCGTGGCAACAGCATTGCCGCCTGCAGTAATGCTATAAGCGAGAGTTGCGCCCTCGGTGGTGGTCATAATGAAATCGCTGGCAACGGTAACTTCGATGGATTCGTTCTTCTTCAGTCTTACACCGGCAACAGCTTCGATGGTGTAGTCGTTTTCATAGGTAACGGTACCGTCCCCCGCAGTCTCTTTTGCCAGTTCCACGGTTGCAGGAATGGTAACGGTATAGGTGTGGTCAACGTTAAAGGAAACCTCGGTTTTGCCGCCGGTGGTGTTGGCCGCAAAAGCGGTGACGGACATGGTTGCCAAAAGGCAAACGGTTAAAATAAGTGCACATAGTTTTTTCACAGGTTTGTTCCTCCTTTATGATCAACAATTAACCTTCACTCAACTCAACGCGAACGTAATCAGTGTTCGCCTGAATCACATCGGCCGCATTAACGTAGTAGTCATCATCGATTGGGGTTTTGCCGTAATTGCACAAAATGAACCAGAAACCTTCACCCCAATAGACTGATTCATATGCAGAATAGAATCCGCCATTGTTGTATGCAGACTCTACCCACTCTGCCCAAGTTATGCCTTTTTCTGCCTCAAAGGTCGCGCCATCGATGGTAAAATTGATTGTTGTTTCCGGAGCATCCTTCACAGCGATGGTAAAGGTTGCGGTGCCGGTGTAGGTACCTGCGTACTGAATAGCGCTCTCGTCAATATCGAAGGTGATGTTGGCGGTGCCGGTCTTGCCGTCTTTGGGATTAACGGCCAAAATCTCGCCGCCTGCAGCAACGGCTTCACCGTTCGCTGTTACGGTGTAAGGAAGCTCTGCACCTTCGGTGGTTTTCACGGTGAAGTTGTTATTCTCGGCAAGGGTAACCGAAACGTACTTACCTTTTTCAACAACAACGCCCTCTGCCGAAACGGTCTTTTCGGTGCCGTCTGTGCCAATGGTTACGGTTTCGGGAATGGTTACGGTGTAGGTGGGGTTAACGGTATAGGTAATGGTGGTGCCCTCTACGGGGTAGCTTGTAAAAAACAGTTCCCATACACTGCCGTCAAACTTCGTAACATCATCGCAGGAATACTGTAAAATGCCGTCGCGGTAAATGTTGAAGGAGGCTTCTTCGTCGCCTTCGCCACCCCAACGGAAATAAACAACCTCATCCTTAGCCACCGTGTGTGTTATAGTGGCGGTGGTGCCATCTTCAAGGATAAATGCATTTGTAATACCTTTGGGAACATCGTATTGACTGGCGACCTCAAGTTCAAGTTTATCGGTGGACAAAGAAGCGAAGCCAAAGGCGCCTTCAGCCCATCCGTCGCCGCCCGAATCCTTCATAACCACGGTAATGGTTGAGGTTTGGCTCTCAGCCGCAAAGGCGGTAACCGACATTGTTGCCATTAGGGCAACAGCTAAAAGAATTGCAAATAACTTTTTCATAAATCTATCTTCCTTTCGGGATTTTAATTATTTTCAGCGGTATTCACCGCAATGGTAAAGGTAATTGTACCTTGATAGGTGCCTGAATATTTTGCTTCTTCAGCAATCTCTACCACCAGGTTTTCGGTTGTAAGACTGAGAGGATTGTTTTTATCTCCGTTGCCCATAACCGAAATAAGCTGCGCGTTGTTCACGATGGCACCGTCATTTATTTTAAAGCCAAGCTCGGCGCCTTGTTCGTTCCTAAACTTAAAATCACTTTGCAAGGTAACGGTTAGTTTTTCATTGGTATTCAGCACAACTCCGCTTGCCGAAATAGCAAAGCTTTCGCCCTCGTTTACCGTAGCGGGGATGGTGACGGTGTAGGTGGGGTCAACACGCTTACTCACTGCCGTAAACTGTGCTGTGTATTCGGCATCGCCGGTAACCGCTTCAAGCGCAGGAGACCAACCGTTAAAGGTATAGGTAAAGTTTTCGTCCTCCGGCTGCCCAGGTGTTGCGCCGTTATAGGCAGGTGCTGTGCCGTGGACAACGCCCGTATCGGTTTCCAGCACCGAGCCGTCATGGTTTTTCCAAGTGACGGTGTAGGTCGGTATCGTGTAGGACACAATTTCGCTCCAGGCCTCGATGTCATCATCGGGATCCTCCGTTCCGAGATCCCAGACCAATTTGCATTGATATTCGCCCTCTTCCAGGCTGCTTGTGTCAAGTGTCAATTCAGTCTGACCTTCAACCTCTACGAAGTCGGAGCCGTTTTTTGTCAATTTTACCGACGCGCCCGAATCACCTGCAACCCATAACATATAATAATCGGTCCTGGTCACTGTAAAGGTATATGTATTTCCATCTTGCTTTCCGTCCACACCCATCAACTCTGCATCAATTTCGGACTGGGACGAAACAATCAACTGATCGCCCGGATTAAGTATAATGTCCCCTGTCAATCCCCAGTCGGATATCGTGAACGACTGACTAATCGGGTCGTACGCTCCATCCATAAGGAACAGATCTCTGTCGGTAAGCACCTTGCTGGCCAATCCTTCTTTATACCACTGGCAGCTTAAGTCTTTATCCGAGTTCACTTTGACGGTATAGTTGTTTTCGCCGGTCGGCTCCTCAACAATAGCGAAGCCGGCATAATATTTGCCATCTTTCTTGTAGAGGGGGAATTCCGAAACATAATCGAAATAGCCGATATACTTCTCGATGTCTACGCCGCTGTCTACCGCTTCCAGGAACACACGATCATTATAAGATGGATCTACAGAGACTGTGATGGGAGAACCGGTAGGTGCAAAATCTTCTGTAACCTGAATTGCCGTGTAATTCTTATAGATGTCGAAATATCCGTCATTGCTGCCGTATTTATTCCCGGAGATAACAGGATTTCCGGAAAGCATTATGGATTGATTCATATAGATACCGCCGCTGGGGCTCTCGTTTGCGGTGTTATTTTTAATGCTGCCACCTGCTATGATGGTGTTTAGTCTTGCGTTATAAACACCGCCACCATTATACTTTGCAGTGTTATTCGAGATCTCACCGCCGTACATGATAAAGCCATCGCCAAGTACATACACGCCACCGCCTATATTTGCAGTGTTGCCCGTAATCTTGCCGCCGTACATGGCGAAGGTGCCTTGGTTGTACACGCCACCGCCGTTACCGGTAATACTACCGCCGGTGATGGTACCGGTACTGCCACAGTCAGTAAGGTTCAGGGTGCCGCCGTCGATATGGATTACTCTCGTGTTAGTCGCAGTATTTTTCAGTGTCTTTCCATTCAGGCAAAGGGTAAGCTCACCCGTCACGGTGATGGCCGCGTTAATGGTAATGTCATTTGCCAGATACACACTGCCGCCGTTGGTGGCTGCATTCTGCAGCCCATTCTGATCTGTGACGGCGGTGAATGTGGTGGAAACCTCAGCAGCGTGGTCGCCCACATTCTTATGCGTTTTACCGCAGATGCAGTGGGTATGGGTGTCTGCCGCAAAGGCCGTGGTGGGCAACATCACTGCAATCATAACCACCGCAAGGCAAACCGCTACGGCACGCTTTGGCAAAGTGCGGAAATTTGCCTTTCTGAATAAATGCCCGATATACGCAAAGGGTAACAAAAAGAGAATGGATAAATATTCTATTTTCTCTTTTGTTGTTAAATCTCTAAACCGTCTCATTTCCACACTCCTTTCATTCGATTTGTTCTTTGGGGTAACAGCAAGCACCCCGTTCAGGAAGCTTATCGGATTTTAAGTCAAAGCCTGCATACTTACAGAACCAACAAATCGGTTCAATGGCTAAAATACTTTTCCTTCCCGCAAAGTAGGGACAAGTATCGTTTCGCATAATCTCCTGTCCGCTTTTACTTAAATTTTTCTCCATAGTTTCACCTTATTTCACGATCAAGACAGTTTCCACATTTGCGCCGTTCATCGCCGAGCCATCGGCTACTGAGGTGGTTGTTATCTTAATGGTTGCGTCATACTCACCGGCAGAAAAGACGCGGCTCATAGTAATTTCATTTATTGCCTTGCCGGGAGGAACAAGTTTTGATTTATAAAGGCTCTCGCCCGTGTCTTTAAGCACGATTTCAAAGGTAAAGTAGCAGGGGTTGCCTTCTGGATTTAAGAGAGCTACATTTACTGTCTTTTGACCCTTCGGCAATGTAATGGACGGGTAACCAGGAATCTTGATACCTGCTGCCGGTGCATCGTCGGTTTTATCGGGAAGCTTTTCGCCGTTCCAATCATCAGCACCGGGGTCAATATCCAAATCTCCTGTTTGGGACGATGAGGGGCCATCAGGTACATCACCGAACCAATTATTCCAATTAAGTGCTACTGTCACAGCTCCTACAACGAGCAGCAATAAAACAATCAAAGTAACAATAAGTGTCTTTTTGCTAATTACAATTTGCGAATCGTTTTTGCTCATAGTTTTACCTCCAAGGAATTATATTTTTACACTGTAATGATACTGCAAAAGCTCCCGTGTAACGAAAAAATGTCGCGAAGTGCCCTTTTTTTGTCGTGAAGCTGATATTGGGACTCTAAAATCAAAAAATCCCTGTCGATTGACAGGGATTTTAGGACTCACTATTCAATTATTCATCCATAATTACCATACAACTGAACACGCCATCGGTGGCAGAAAAACGGCAAGAGCCGTTATGTTTTTCAGCCGACGACATAATACTATGTATTCCGATACCTTGTAAGTATTCGGGCATTTCTTCAAAATTGAGGGACGGGGCGCAGGTGTTTTCACAGGAAATAACCAAGCGGCCTGACTTGTGCTTGATAGAAACAGTAATTGATGGCTTTTCTGCGTGTGCTTCCAAGGCACCGTGAATGGCGTTTTCCAAAATGTTCGCGACGATGGTTACAAGTGTCGGGGACGGCACAGAAATATCCGGCTTTGCCGCCGCACGAATTTCCATCGTGATATTCTGCGCGGTGGCCTTTTCATAAAAGACCTTCAAAATGTTGTTAATGGTTTCGTTTTCGCAAAACCGCCCGGTTGTGGTCGTTTCCAAGCTTTTGCTTTGGGTGCTGAGATAGTCCACAATTTTTTTGGTTTCACCTGTTTTGGCTAAGGTCATAAGCGCTTGATAGTGAAAACGCATATCGTGGCGGTTTTGGCGCACTTGCTCGGCTTCCATCGCTTGCGCATCCACCTGTGCCTGCAACAGCTCGGTATGTAATGACTTTTGCTTTTCGCGGGATAACTCCACGATGTTCTTCATACTGTTGAATATAGCAATATAGGTAATACAAAAAGCAAGCATTGTAAATAAAAAAACAATGCTTTCTTCATTGCTCATTGGCTGCATCATAGTAAATACAGACTGCCCAACAATCAGCACCCAAAAGCTTAAAACTACTGCGTAGAACTTGCCCCAACCTTCCCGAATATACATAGCCACCTTTCTGAAAGACGGTAACAACAGCCGATACAAAATATACTGCATAATTGCCATGAGGATAACGGCGATTATGAGCTTTGCTACCATACTGTTCACTGTGTTATCCAACATATTAAACAGTGTACTGAAACAGGTGTAGGTGGTGGCGTAGCTGAAAAACAGAAATCCTTTTTCCACCGTGCGGCCTGTGGTAGTGATGAAGAATAGCACTAAATGCAACGCAAAGGAAATAAAGTAGCTCACATACGCCACATCCGGCGGTAACAACAAAAAGACAACGCCGTAAACAAGCCAAATTGCGACCGTTATAATCTTATTAAAACGGGGCTTGGCAAAAAACAAAGAGGCTCCAATGTGGGACAGCACGGTAAGTATTAAAAACAGAATATGTTGCATTCGTCCCACCTCCTAATTGAAATAGTCAAAGAACGCTTTTTTAAGGCCTGTCAGCACCGTATGGGGAAGGCTCAGCTTCATACCGTTTTTGAACTCGGCGCCGCTCTGTGTGACACGGCTGATATGGTTCAGATTGATAATATGCGCTCTGCCGCAGTGATAAAAGGAGTCAAATTCCGAAAGCAGTTTATAAAGTTCCATGCCGCTAATGCGGACAAGCAGTCTTTCTCCGTTCTCCAAATATAAGCGCTGATATTTGTCCTCTGCTTCGCAGTATATCAGTTTAGATACCAGGATGCTCCGGTAATCATTATCTACTTTCAAAATCACGCTATCGTTCTTGTGGGAAGCAATGCTCTGCATCGCTTTATCCATACCCACATAAAAACTATCTTTTGTATAGGGCTTAAGCAGATAGTGGGTAGCATCTACACCGAAGGCTTCCAGAGCGTGATCGGTGGAGGAGGTAAGAAAAATAATAGGGCTTTTTATATCACGGTTACGAAGCTCCGTGGCGATACTCATACCCGTAACACCGGGCATATAGATATCCAGCAGATAAATGTCGTATATAGTGCCTTTCTCGGTCATGTCAACAAGCTCTGACGGAACGTTGAAAACATCCGCCTGGTACGGCACAGCCTTTTCTTCCATATAAAGTTTCAGCATACGCTCAGCCGAATCACAAAACTCTTTTTCATCGTCACATATAGCGATTTTAAGCACTTCGCCACCTTCTTTCAAACCCATTTGTGCGTGGGTATAATTTCGTAAATTTCAGTATATCATAAATTCTTTCAAATGAGAATTTGCTTTATATTTATCTTCGCAGTTTATTCCCCAAATTATCTACAAGTGTAATACCTTGGGATGCGCAAAGCTCATTTAGTGTCATATTGTTATATCTTTCTTTTTGTTGTTCCAAGTCCTCGTGTATCAAATCTAAAAATGCAGCCTTTCCGGATATTATTTTAACGAGTTGATATCGCTTCTGCGGAAAAGTCCAAGCATAGAAATCAATGGCTATATCCTCCTGGGCAAAGGTGCCTCCTCCATTACCCTGCTTGGATATTATTCCGGTGGCGCCTGTTTCTTCTTTCCATATTTTTGCAGTTAACGTAAAGGAAGGATTTGAAAGTTTATTAATAATACTCGCGTAACCATCCTTTCGAAAATTCGGATTATTCGCTATCTCCCAAAGATAAAGAACATCGAGTGTGTTACGGTCTCTAAGCCAAGATTGGATAACATAACTTGGGTTTTCAAAATTCTTCTGCCTTGCAATATGAGTTAGAGAAACATATTCCTTCTCTTCATCACGAATCCCCTTCTTAACGTCCATCTCCATTTTGAGCAAGGCAAAGCCTTGAATTTGTAATTGTGGCGAAGCCACACCGAACTTATTACCTATTACTTCTTACTTATTACTTCCCAAAAATCTCGTGTGGTTTTTGGATGAGGTAAGAGTGAAGAGGTAAGAAGTAATAAGTAAAATCCCGCCCACTTACGTGAACGGGATTTTTGGAGGCACCACCCGGATTTGAACCGGGGCATAAAGGTTTTGCAGACCTCTGCCTTACCGCTTGGCTATGGTGCCGTATCAACGCTGACAATTATAACACAGCGGTTTTCCTTTGTCAAGCACATTTTCTAAATAATTTTATGCTATTTATATTCCAATTATTCGTTTTTGGGGGAAATACTTTTTTAATGTTGATTTTTATATTTTTGCATTTTATAATGATTACATTATGAAATACAAAACTGTTAACGAACACTACAAAGAAAAATTTGGTTGCAAGGTATACAAGCTTTCTCTGGATGGCGGATTCACCTGTCCTAACCGCGACGGCACTTTGTCAGACAAAGGCTGTATTTTCTGTTCTGATAAGGGTAGCGGAGAATTTGCTGAAAAGAACCGATGTGATATTTCAGAACAGCTTGAAAGAGCGAAGCTAAGGGTATGCGCCAAAAACAAAAGCGGAAAATATATCGCATATTTTCAGTCCTTTACCAACACTTATGCTTCTCCCGACAAGCTCTACGGTCTTTTCAGCTCTGCAATCGCACCTGATTACATTGTGGGTCTATCTGTTGCTACCCGCCCTGACTGTCTTCAGCAAGAAAAAATAGAGGTTTTAAAGGAAATAAATAAAGTCAAGCCTGTCACTGTAGAGCTTGGATTACAGACAGTTCACGAAAAAACCGCCCTTTATATACGCAGAGGCTATAAAACCGAAGTATATTTTGATGCTGTAAAACGACTTAAAGATGCAGGGATTGAGGTAGTAACACACATTATATTGGGTCTTCCCTTTGAAACAAAGGATATGATGCTTGAAACTGTTGAGCAAACAGTTCTTGCGGGAACAGACGGAATAAAATTTCATCTTCTTCACGTTATTCGCGGTACCGACCTTGAAAAAGACTATAACAATGGTTTATTTTCTACACTTTCCCTCAATGAGTATGCCGAAATTCTTGGTAACTGCATTAAAATATTACCAAAGAACCTTGTAGTACACCGTATTACTGGCGACGGCGCAAAAAAAGACCTTATTGCACCCCTTTGGAGTGCCGATAAAAAACGGGTTTTAAATTATCTTAATAACTATTTAGCTGAGGTGTAATTATGCAATACTCAAAAGAGCTTCGAAACAGACTTAAAAAGCTTGGAACATATCTTCCAAATGCCAAATAATTTGCAATTTAAACAAATTTTTTAATTTTACAGTCTTAAAACAGTAAGAAACAGAAATTATTTAAAGGGTTGTTGACAAAGGACAGCCCTTTGAATATAATTATAATAATATATTTTTTAATTTCGGAAAGGAAGGAAATTATGGCTTTTTATTTTGAAGAAGTATCACACACCTTTAACGAATACCTTTTAGTTCCCGGATATTCCTCCGAGCATTGTATTCCGTCAAATGTAAGTTTAAAAACACCTCTCGTTAAATTCAAAAAAGGTGAAGAACCCGCTATTACAATGAACATTCCCCTTACCAGTGCTATTATGCAGTCTGTATCAGGTGAGCGTCTTGCAGTAGCTCTTGCTAAAGAAGGCGGAGTTTCCTTCATTTTTGGTTCCCAGTCTATTGAAGACGAAGCTGCTATGGTTGCCAGAGCAAAAAATTATAAAGCAGGTTTTGTTGTAAGTGATTCCAACATTACTCCCGAAGCAACTCTTGCTGACATAATTGCTCTTAAAGAGACTACAGGACATTCTACCGTTGCCGTTACTGATGACGGTACCTGCTGCGGAAAGCTTCTTGGTATTGTAACAGGCAGAGACTACAGAATCAGCCGTATGGACAAGGCTACCAAGGTTAAAGAGTTTATGACTCCTTTTGATAAGCTTATCTGTGGTGAAGAAAACACAACTCTTAAACAGGCTAATGATATTATCTGGGATAATAAACTTAATTCCCTTCCCATTATCACTAAAGACGGACATCTTAAGTATATGGTATTCCGCAAGGACTACGACACCCATAAGGAAAACGTAAACGAGCTTCTTGACAGCGAGAAGCGTTACGTAGTCGGCGCAGGTATCAACACAAGAGATTATGAGGAAAGAATTCCTGCTCTTATCAATGCAGGTGTTGACGTTCTTTGTATTGACTCCTCCGAAGGCTTTAGCGAATGGCAGAAACGTACTATTGCTTTTGTAAGAGAAAAATACGGCGACAGCGTTAAAATCGGCGCAGGTAACGTAGTTGACAAAGAAGGATTTCTTTTCCTTGCTGAATGCGGCGCTGACTTTATAAAGGTTGGTATAGGCGGCGGCTCTATCTGTATCACCCGTGAAACAAAGGGTATCGGTCGCGGACAGGCTACTGCTCTTATTGACGTTTGCAAAGCAAGAGATGAATATTTTGAAAAGACAGGCGTTTATATTCCTGTATGTTCTGACGGCGGTATCGTTCACGACCACCATATGACACTTGCTCTTGCAATGGGTGCCGACTTCCTTATGCTTGGACGTTATTTCGCGCGTTTTGATGAAAGCCCAACTAATAAGGTTAACATCGGCGGCAACTACTTTAAGGAGTATTGGGGCGAAGGCAGTAACAGAGCAAGAAACTGGATGCGTTACGACCTTGGCGGTGACAAAAAGCTATCCTTTGAAGAAGGTGTTGACTCTTACGTTCCCTATGCAGGTACACTTAAGGATAACGTAAATCTTTCACTTATGAAAGTTAAGTCCACTATGTGCAACTGCGGTGCGCTTACAATTCCTGAGCTTCAACAAAAAGCCAAGCTCACCCTTGTTTCTGCAACAAGTATTATTGAGGGCGGCGCTCACGACGTTATTCAGAAAGACACTACAGCAAACAAAATAAAATAACAAACATTAAACAGCAGTCCACAACTGCTGTTTTTTAATTATTTTTCAAATTCAGACAAATTTCTATTGACAAAACCATAGGTTTAGTGTGATAATATATTATAAGTAAATATATATTGGAGTTTTTGTATGCGTGTTATTACCGGTTCTGCAAGAGGGACAAGACTTCTTTCCCCCAACGGACAGGATATAAGACCTACCACCGAAAAGGTAAAAGAAGCTATTTTCAGTTCAATACAATTTGAACTCGAAAATTCAAGGGTTCTCGACCTTTTTGCAGGTAGCGGACAAATGGGCATTGAAGCTTTAAGCAGAGGCGCCTTATCTGCTGTTTTTTGTGATAACTCAAAGGATGCTTTTGAAATAATAAACAAAAATCTTGAAAATGCTAAGCTTAAAGACAAGGCTCAGGTTTTTAAAACTGATTTTTCCACCATACTTGGTATAAACGGTGAAAAATTCGACATTTGTTTTCTTGACCCTCCCTATCATAACGGCTATTACGAAGAGGTTCTTAATGCATTACCTAGGATTATGAAGCCCTACGGCAAGGTTATGTGTGAGCATCCTAAGGATATTAAGCTCAGTGATAACTACGGTTCACTGAAAAAGATTAAAGAGTACCGTTTTTCCAACATAATTGTCAGTAAATACTCTGTCGAGGAGGATGATGATGAAAACTGAAACAGCAATTTATCCCGGCAGCTTTGACCCGATTACACTCGGTCATCTTGATATTATTCACCGCGCCGCAAAAATTTTTGATAAGCTTATCGTCGTAGTAATGGTAAATCCGTCAAAGAAGTGTTCTTTTTCTCCCGAAGAACGTGTTGAGCTTATTCGCCAATGCACAAAAGACCTTGATAATATTTACGTTGAATTTTCCGACGGTTTACTTGCAGACTATGCAAAGGAAAAAAATGCAGGTGCTATTATTAAAGGTCTTCGCGCTCTTTCTGATTTTGAATACGAATTTCAGATGGCTCTTACCAACTCAAAGCTAAATCCCGACGTTGAAACACTCTTCCTTACCACTAAAGCGGAAAATATGTATTTAAGCTCAAGTATGGTAAGACAAATAGCTTCTATGGGCGGTGACATCAGCGGCTTTGTTCCTGATATCATTCATAAACAAATAATTAATAGACTGAAAGGATAGATAAAAATGAACTTAGAAGAATTACTTGAACAGTTTGACGAAGTTCTTGAGGGCGGAATTAAAATGCCCGGCAAAAAGGTACTTGTCGACATCGAAAAGTTGAGAGCTGTTATTGACGAAATCCGTCTTAACATTCCCAACGAAATCAAACAGGCTCGCGGTATCGTTACCGACAGAGCAAACATAATCAGCAATGCAAAACAGGAAGCTGACAGTCTTGTTCGTTCTGCTGAGGAACAAGCCAAGGCTAAGGTTGCAGAACAGGAAATCACCCGTCTTGCACAGGAAAAAGCACAGGAAATCATTGCAAACGCTCAGGCTAAAAGCCGTGAAATGCGCAAAGCTGCTCAGGATTTTGTTGATGACATTATGCGCAGAGCCGACGAGGGTCTGACTGCTAATCTCGGTGAAATCAGAAAGACCAGAGCTTCTCTTAAGGCTCAGCCACCCGTTAAAAAGGATTAATTTTTTCAAACAATAAAAACCTCAACGAAGAAAAATTCGTTGAGGTTTTATTTTATTTATATTAGTTATTCTTTAAAGAAATGTTCCTCTGCAGTAGCGCAAATTGCGTGATACACGGGAAGATGAAGTTCCTGTACCTTATAGGTTTCACTTTCGGGAACAATGATGCTAACGTCAGAAAGTTCTTTAAGTAATCCGCCCTTACCTCCTGTAAGACCGACAACCTTTATGCCCATAGCCTTAGCCACCCTTACAGCCTCAGCTACGTTTTTGGCATTACCCGACGTACTAATACCCAGAAGCACGTCACCCTCCTTGCCAAGTCCGAAAAGCTGTTGAGCGAACATGAGATTTGGGTCCACGTCATTTGCAAATGCAGTATTAAGAGCAACAAGGTCGCTGAGAACTACTGTAGGCAATCCCTTTTGAAGCTTTGAAAGAGTATCATCGGAGAGAGACGGCTCTCTTTTTTTCATTTCATTTTTTTCGGTTTCACTGACAGGACGCTTTTTAAGAAAGCCTTTCATAAGCTCACCTGCAATATGATAAGAGTCGCTGCAACTTCCGCCGTTTCCGCAAATTAGAAGCTTGTTACCTCTTTCAAATGCTGAAATAATTTCCTCACAGGCAGACTCTATATCCGTCTGACAGCTTTTTAAATTTTCATATCTTTGAATAAGAAGTTCTATATGGTTCATTTTATACCTCCAAATTAGTTACCGCAATCGCTACTGCGGCGTAATCACCTATTTTTTCACCTAATGCCGCAGGAAGCACCTGACAGCAGATTTTCGAGTGATAAAGTGCCTCGTAATCAATTACTTTATTCATAGCTTCCCGTAACAAATCCTCACAACGAGTAAAAATGCTACCTATAACTATTCTTTCAAGATTAAGAATATCTATCATTACAGAAAGACCTTCGCCAAGCTTTGTTCCGCAAATATTAAATACCTCAAGAGCTGCTTCGTCACCATCTCTTGCCGCCTGTGCAATCTCCTTAGCAGAGGCTATTTTATCAGAACAATAATACGATGGCTTAATTCCCTTTTGCAGATACTCTTTTGCAACAGTGTCGCCAAGCTGAGCTATTCCTGCGCCACTGCAAAAGCCTTCAAACGAGCCTCTTTTACCGTATCCGATAGGTCCGAAGGGGGCTAAACGTATATGCCCTACCTCACCCGCCATATCAGTGGTACCTCTGTACAGTCTGCCGTCAAGAATAAGACCTGCACCAAGACCTGTACCAAAGGTCATAAACGCCATATTACTGCTTCCCTTTCCCGAACCGAATTTCCATTCAGCCAAAGCACAGGCATTAGCGTCGTTTTCAAGACTGACGGGACAGTCAAATCGGCTTTTAACAATATCGACAGCATATATCTCATCCCAACCTGGCAGATTTGGCGGAGAAAGAATTACACCCTTAGTAGAATTAAGTGGGCCTCCGCAGGAAATACCGATAGAATCAGGTTTTCTGCCACACAGCAATTTTTCTGCACTGTCACACATCTTCAAAATCATTTCCTGTGGAGTTATAGAAAAATCAGTAGGATAGCCTTCTTTACTTTCGATAATTATTTCATCGTTTTCATAGGTACCCACAGATACAGCGCATTTCGTCCCACCGATATCAAAACCAACAAGAATCATTTATATATTCACTCCGCTTTCTCTGAGTATTTTTTGAACCTCTGAAACGTCTATATCATAGCAACCCTTGTTTTCCTTAACAGAAACCGCAGCCGCAGTACCTGCCGCCTGTCCCGTCATAACACAGGTTCCCTGAATTCGCGTACTTGAATGTGCAATATGGTCAACAGATATACATCTTCCAGCCACAAGCAGATTATCGGTATTCTTAGGTACAAGACAACCGTATGGTATATCGTAATAATCCCCTTTGAGCCTACCGCCAATAGCCTTTTTCTTACCCTGCGGGTCGTGTATATCAATAATATAAGAGCCACCTGCAACGGTATCCTCAAACTTTTCACAGAAAATTGCCTGAGTTCCCTTAAGCACGTATCTACCTTTAAGACGGCGCGTTTCTCTTACTCCAAGAGTATGAGACGACCCCTGTAGATAAGCGTTTTCAAAGCCGGGTATAAAACGTCTCAAAAAGTCGCACAAATATATAATCTGCATCTGTGCATCATTTTCCGCCTTACTCAGTTCCTTTGCGTTTGTACCGTCTACGTTTATTACTCTTGACATATTAATGAGAGCGCTTCTTCCCTTAACTCCGTGTTTAACAAAAAGCACTCTGCCTTGAGGCAAGGGCAAATATTCTCCGTTATCCTCAAAACCAACCTTACCGAAATAAGAAAGCTTCATAACCTCTTCTTTTGTCGTTCCTACGTCGGCATAGGTGAGAAATTTATTTACATATTGCTGAGCTACCTCACAGTCCACGTTACCCATAGTAAACATTACGGAAACAGGCTGCATAAGTCCGTCGCTGTTATATCCGCCGTAGGCTTCGTCTTTACCTTCGTTAAAATGTATTTTATCAAGCTCACCCTCATAAAGTTGGTCAAAAACGCCAGGTTCACTGCCCTTTACAAATTCCTCACCTACAAAGGCTACAAGGTCAGCATCCCCCGTTGTGTCAATATATACCTTTGCTTTGGCAGCTTCAATACCGCTTTTGGTTGACAAATATATATGGTCTATTTTTCTGTCTTCTCTGTGAGCGCCGATAAGGGAAGCGTGGAAAAGAATTTCAACCCCTGCATCGTTAAGCTTACTGAGTAATACAAGCCTTAAAAGCTCAGGCGCAACCTTTAAAAGAAAATAGCTATCGCCACCGTATTTTAGGGTCATATTTCTCGTTTCCTCTACTATCTCTTCGCAAATTCCGCCAAAGGATTCGTCGTTCAGCTTGTGCGTGGCATCAAGAGGTGAAACGTGACCTAAAGTCGCCATACCGCCAAGCATACCGTCTTTTTCAATAAGTAAGGTTTTTGCACCGTTACGCGCAGCAGCTAAAGCGGCGCCGCAACCGGCAAGACCGCCGCCAACTACAATTACGTCAGCCTCGTAAGATAGCGGCGCAGAAGCAGAAAACGTATACATAATACAGTCCCCCTAAAAACAGGTAATATATATATATTATAATATTGCGTATACATAAATTTCAACAATTATTTTCATAATCCAAAATTAGTATAAAAAGAAACAAAAAGTTACTGTTTTTTTGTCATAAAAATAAAAACGGCACACAAAAAGTATGCCGCCTTATTACTGTATTTTAAGTACTACCTTACCTATATTTTCTCCTCGTTGTAAAATTTCGTGTGCCTGCTGTGCCATTTCAATAGACAAAACCTTATATACCGACGGTTTAATCTCTCCTTTTTCTATTTTGGGCCATACCTTTTGTACAAGTTCACTTAAAATATATGCTTTAAACTCAGGACTGCGGTTTCTCAGCATTGAACCCACAAGATGAAGCCCCTTAGTTAGCAGAGGTCTTAACTGTATATTCGTCTCTGTTCCCGCAAGGGTGGAAATAACTATCCAGTATCCGCCTGACGCCATATAAGGAAGACTTTTTCCCAACGTTTCTCCGCACAGACAGTCCATCGAAACGTTTACGGGTGTTCCCTTTTTCTCTTCTTTTTTAAGTACTTCTTCAACGCAATGTGTAGATGAATTAATAATTATATCTGCGCCAAGAGGTTTTATTTTCTCTGCAATTTCATCTGACAATACCGACGTAATCACCCTTGCGCCAAAGGCTTTAGCCATAGGTATTGCCACACTTGCAAGTCCACTTGCTCCTGCAGGTATGAAGGCTGTCTGCCCCTTCTCAAGATGTCCTTCAATAAACAAATTAAGATAAGAGGTAGCGTATGCTTCGGGTAATGATGCGGCCTCCTCCACAATGTTCCACTCATTACTACCACTTTTCGTTGCATCAAAAACAAGTTTCTGCTTTTTAGAATCGTAATATATTTCAGTCTTGTTACCGTTTTCATCATCCATTCTCACTCAAAAACCAATCTTTTCTTCACCTGCTGTATCAATAACCGCTTTAAGTCTGAAAATCTCCCCGTTATTAACACTCACTTTGTTATCATCAGCTAGTATATCTTGTTGTCTTGTGTTCATATTATCTCCATCATTAAAATAGTTTTCTATAGTATATCACATTATAATAACAAAGTCGACATTATATGTTATATTCAATTATCAATAATAGCCACAGTTTATCACTGTGGCTTAAACATATTTTGTGCTGTATCTGTTTCTTCTTTTAACGGTATTTTTTCAGGCAACGTATTTTTAATATTCAAAGCATCATATTTCGAACCTGCATAATTATGGTATGGCAAAACCTTTACTGCTTTTACGTTTTTAAAATTTTTTAAAAAATCAGATATTTTATCAATTTGGCTATCGTTAAAATCAGGAACATAAGGTATTCGCACCTCAATAGCCTTATTTTTAGAGTCTAAATATTTAAAATTTTCTAAAATCAATTCGTTGGACTGCCCCGTGCATTTAATATGTACGTCTTCATCTATTGCTTTAATGTCATAAAGAAACGTATCGGTATATTGCAAAACTTTATCTATAGCATCTCTCGGCACAAACCCGCAGGTATCAACCGCTGTATTTATGCCGTTTTCTTTCAAGGCTATCAAAAGCTCGGCACAAAAATCCGCCTGACACAGACATTCTCCACCCGAAAGAGTAATTCCTCCTCCTGATGTTTCGTAAAACTCTTTATCCTCTAGTAATATTGGAAGAAGTTCTTTTACCGTTACCTCTTTACCATAAAACGATAGCGCAGAGCCTAAGCATATATCCGCGCATTTTCCGCACGCTGTACATAAACTACGTTCAAATAAATGTCCACCATCTATGATTTTATGAGCATTAAAAGGACATACCGAAGCACATTCACCGCAACCTATACACTTGTTTTCATAGTAAGCAAGTTGCGGTTTAAACGAAATCCCTTCAGGATTATGACACCACACACATTTTAAAGAGCAGCCCTTAAAAAACACTGTTGTTCTGATACCGTCACCATCGTGAACAGCAAACCTCTTTATATCCGAAATTATACCCTTCATTATATTCCAATAACCTCTTTCACATTCTGATAATCCACTAAGGTAAACTCTTTATATTCTATTTCCAGCACCTCGCAAATTTTTTTCACAACTGCATCGGTAAGAAGCTGAGTCCCCTCAGGAGTGTAAAGATGGGTCATATCTGAATAATAAAGCTCTGGTACATTTTCAACTACAGAATATAAATCATTAATTTCAAAACCATATTTTTTACATACATTAACAGCTATATCATTATACTCTCTGATTTTATCATTTTTTCTAGTAAAAATCTTTGGGTCATATATTTTACATTCAAGAATCGGTGTAGATGTAGCGAAAATAACCTTTGCCTTTGGAAAAAGAATCTTAATACGGTTGCATATTCTATCAATAAAATATTCATAAAACTTGGGTGGAGTAAGACATCCGTCTTCATATTGCTCTAAGGTATCCCAAAGACCTGCATTCCAATGAATTAAATCAAGTTCTTCGCCGATTTTTAATTCTTTTCGCCAGTCACTTAGACATCTCAAAACATATTGGGCAAAGCGACAGTTTTCGGTTGGGAAATAAACTTCGCAAGAATCTTTAAGATAATCCTTTACGTACTTATCATATCCCATTCTTATTGAATCACCGATTAATAAAACCTTTTTTAAACTCATTAAGACCTTACCTCACTTCTGTTACCTAAAATAATTCCTGTTGATATTAAGACAAATGCCAACAAATACTGAATCTTAAAAATATTTTCGCCAAGAAATACTGCACCGAATATACAGGCAAATAACGGCTCGGCAAATTTGATAATAAACATCTTAGATAAGCTGTTGTTTTTAAGTACGTAATACCACAGTGTATATGCACAAATTGATGCTGTGCAGATATATGCAAAAACTAAAATTGATTTAAAATCAAAGGTCAGCATCTCTGCCCCCATAACAAAAGCCGCAACTAAAAGAATGATGCCTCCTGTCAGTTGACTGATACCCGTTATCCAGAAAGGAGAATTACCCTCTACGGATTTTTTACTTATAATGCTTGAAATAACGGTACAAACAGAAGCGGCAATTATAAGGATATCTCCAACAGAAAATCTAATTCCGTCAGGATTATAATTAATAGCTATTATTCCGCAAAAGCCGATAACCGCGCCAACGATTTTCAATGCACTGAACTTTTCGTTTTTGAAAAACAGAAAAGCAAAACACACGTAAATAAGAACACCTAATTGCTTTATAAGTGCGGTTTTCGAGCTATCGGTAGAGCTAAGACCAATATATGTAAAGGCATAATGAAGCACTATAGAAAAAAGTCCCATAATAAAAATATACAGAATATTTTTACCCTTTGGGGCAGCAATTCTTTCTTTTCTAAGATAACTATATGCACATACAACAAGTCCGCAAATAACGAACCTCACACCCGCAAACATTATAATATCGGGAATAGAGGCTGAGTTGATATTAAATGCACTGTATCCTATTTTAACCATAGGAAAAAGCGAACCCCAAAGCGCCATTACAAGCAGTGAAAGTGATATTGTTTTTAAGCTATTCTTCATTTTTAAACTCCCTATCAATTATGTTAATAGAAAAAATTAATTCTAATACTAACAGAGCAGTTCGTATTTGTAAACAAAAATTTTCAATTAATGACTGCTTATCCAAACAAGAAAGGTTTTCTGCCTTTGTATTTTAATTCACTTATAAACGTACAACCCGCGTTTTTATCATTGTTCAAATCCACGCCGTAACTTGCAGTCACAACGACAAATTTATCCATAATTTCTCCTGCAAAGCAACAACTTGCAGGAATTGTTGCAGGAACCGAGATATGCTTCTTAATTTGCATATCTGCAGTATCTACTACAGCAATATATCCCTCTCCCCAACATGCAACATACAAATAATCATTCTGATCAATGGTTAACCCGTCGACACCGTCAACTCTTACCTTTCTTCCAGTAAACGAAATCTCACCTTTTTCTTTGTCAAAGCAGTATTCTTTTATTATCTGGGTATCACTATCGGTATGATAAAACCGCTTTTGGTCCATAGACCAATCAAAGCCGTTTGACAAGATAAGTCCGTCAAGCAAGGTTTTAACTTCTCCGTTTTTATCAATGCTATATAGCTTTCCGTCAGTTTCCTGTCCCAACCCGACTCTTTTACTGCTTTGTGTTCCTATATAGAATCTTCCGTCAGGACCGACCTTTGCATCATTTCCAAACCTTATTTCATACTTTTGTGTATCATAAAGCGGTGTGCGTGAGCAATCACTGTTCAAAATAAACGCGCCGTCCATACAGGAAACAAGCATTTGACCCGATTTTGAAAAGGCTATTGCAGATACGCCGAAAGGAAGCTTCTGCGTTTTAACCTCATTTAAAGATATATCTATTTGGAGAATTTCTTTAGCAAAACCATTAACCTGATATAACTTATTATTAAATTCGTTCCAAACAGGACCTTCGCCTATAATACAATGTTTTTCGGATAATATTTTCATAATTAACCTTTTATTCTTAAATACTCATTAAAATATCTTTTGCCAAACTCACGGTAAGATTTCGAATCAAAATGAATACCATCATTTTTACAAACAAGACCCTTTGCAGATACTATTCCACCACCTTCAAGTTTTGAAGATATTTTATGCAAAACGGAATTTATATCTTTATAATATTTCAATTTTCCGTTTTTATATTCGCCTACAAAATCTCCTAATTCACCTACTATTATGTGTATATCGTGAGGTAAATTCAAATCTTTTATAAGAGAATTTATCATATTAAAAAACTTATCATAATAAGCCTCTACATTTTCAATGCTACCACTATCATTTTCCCCTTGATGCCAAAGAATACCAACTATTTCAGAGGTTTTCTGGGCTAACCTTGCTTGAGAAATTGCATTTTCATAAAGAAGTTCACCCGGTTGCCACTCACTAATAGCAGTACCGCCATCAGCACAGGGTATTAAACCTACATTTTCTCCGTAATGTTTTGCATATTCATCAGCAAAGCTTGCGGATAATCCTACACCGCTATGAAAATATCCAAAAATTTGACGGTCAGGATTAACAGGTTCGCTCATTTGTATCCACTTACCATTTCTAAGCATAAAGCATTTATCATTTACAATTTCAGGCACTTCACCAAAATCACCACGACCTGCCATATTTGATTGTCCCATAAGTAAAAAAGATTTCATTTTACACTAACCCCTCAGCCTGACGGATAAATCCGTCTTGTTCCTCTTTATTTATATTATTAAATAACACATTCCATCCGCAAACACGAATTTGCAAATCCCTGTATTTTTCAGGTTCTCTCTGCGCCGCACGTAAGGTATCCGCATCAAAAACGTTTATATGCATTGCGTGACCTTTTCGTTTCATAAAGGTCATAAGCAGCGCGTACATAGCTTCAAGTCCGTCTTCTCCTTTTACAGCAGAAGGCAAAAGTCCAAGGTCAAGAGTAGCGTCACTTGTAAACTTAGTTGCATCAATTTTGGTTATTGAAAGGATAGCTGCTGTTGCCCCTTCCCTGTTCATACCCATAGAAGCAGAAAGATTTTTAGAAAGTTCCTCACCTCTTAATCGTCCGTTGGGAGAAGCTGCCGTATGAGGCGCTTGTATATACGACATACGCGCAACGTGGAAGCCTATATTCCACCTGCCACCGCGCTCAACAGATGTCGGTCTGCCACAAACCTCTGCTGTCAAAAAATCAGCTATTTCAACAGCAATAGAATCAGGAAGTTCTCTATTATTACCGTACTTATCGCAGTCGTTAAGCAACATAAGCCTTAACTTTTCCTGACCCTCAAAATTGCTATCTAATACGTCTCGAAGCTCAGCTAAAGAAAGTTTTTTGTCATCAAAAACATATTTCTTTATTGCAGTAAGAGAATCTGCTATATCAGCCATAAATCCGAACATCATACAGTTTCCGTTAGCCTCAGCGCCGCCACACATAACGTCCTTGCCTTTTTTGAGACAGGATGGTATTGTAGCAGAAAGCATCGACTGTGGATTTATCTCTGACAGATAAATTTCAAAAGAATTTGTAACATTAACAACCTGTTCGATTACAGATAAGAGTTGTTTTTTATATTCGGCAAAAAATTCTTCAAAAGAATTATAATCTTCAACCTTAGGACTCTTAACGCCTGCAAAGGTTCCTTTTACACCGTCGCAGCCTTCGTGCAAAGCATATTCGAGAGGTTTAAGTAGATTTACATAGTTCATAGCTGCAGAACCGTAGGCGCCCTGAATAGAATACTCATAACAGCCTTTTACGTCACAGGTTCTTGCCTGTTCGGGTGTGAAACCGAAATTTTCGAGAGACTTGCGTATTGTGGCATCGCCAACAAAAACAATGCTATTGTTTCCGCGACGAATCATATCAAGAGCTTTTAAGATAAAATCTTTAGGAGTACTTTCTGCAATCTTGATTTGAATTTTAGGGTTATATATTCCAATTTCATCGTACACATCAAGAAACAAATACGACAGTTCATTAATTATTGTAGACTCATCTTCTTTGCAACCACCCAAATAAACAGGCTGTCCCCAATAGTTACCTATAGCTGTAAACTGTAGGAAGAAATACGCAAGGTCTTTTCTTATTTGTTCTTCGCTAATTCCATTTTGTAAATCATTTTTATAAAATCTATAAAAATTACGGTCAAAATTCGAAAGCGAACGTACCTGCAAACCTTCTATATGCTCACAAATCATAAAATAAATATAATCAAGCAACAAAGCTTCGTAAAAACTTTTGGGAGGATTACTTATTAAATTTTCAAGGGCTTTTGCCATACGGAAATTTTCCTGTTTTTCCGACTGAATACGCAACCTTTCAAGAAACATCAAAATTGAATTGTAGGTAATTTTAATTCCATCAAAAAAATTGGTTTGCTCTAATGAAATATTATCTATTCTATCACGTGCTTCTTCACTTTCCTTAAGAATACCAATAAAGCCCAAATCAAAAACTCTATCCCATACAGGAACACAGTGATCATAGTCAGGCCAAACGGTAGCAATACCGTTATTACACAAGTAGTTTCTCTGTTTTTCAATTTCAGGAATTTTCCCATAAAACACTTTTTCACGCCAATCATCAATAACAGTTTTATTTAAAGGTCTGTCTACCATGTTTATAGCAGGAAAAATATCACGCTTATCACAGTTAATACGGGTATTTTTCAGTATATATTCAAGGGCTTTTCCTTTGCGAACGGGGTGAGATAATTCCTTTAAGGCTTCATCGTTTATTTTTATACCGCTGATAATTTCTTCCCCCGATAAGCCTGTGCTTTCATCGAAAACCGCATCGTGTCTGATAAATCTACTAAAGGCATCAAAGGGTTCGCTTTGTGAGTGGTACTTGTTCATTATATAATCGTAATCTGCATTCTTGATATATTCCATAAAACAACCTCCAAATACTTTTATACTGAAAGTATATCAAAGGAAGCCGTTATTTTGAATAGAAAAATCGCAACAACTTGACTAAATCGCTACAATATGTTACTATACACATGGTGATTATATATGTTTGAAAATTTCAACAATCTCATAATTGGAAAAATAGCTATCGCTATGTACGTTGCGCCCGGAACGGGAACCGCTATTCATAACAACAGACCTTTTCATGGGTTGGTGCTTAGTAGTAAAGGCAGAAATGTTGATATTATTTTTTCTGACGGTACGGTACTGAAAACCTTGGAAAACGATATTTTATATTTGCCAAAAGGCTCTGACTATACCGTTGTTACCCATTCGCACGGCGAAGGCTGTTGGGCTATCAACTTTGATTTACTTGACGAGATAAATACTAAGCCCTTTGTGATTAAATTTCAAAATACCGAACAATTAACCGAGCTTTTCAAAAAATCCATTACTGCTTTTTATAACTCAAACGATTACAGTAATATGATAATACGAAAAAATCTGTATCAAATACTGTTAACTATAAAAAAAGAGTATGACAAAAAATATATACCTAGTGAGAAAACCTTACTCTTAAAACCTGCAGTTGATATTATGAATACCCAATACATGAACAGGGATTTAACCGTTGAAAATCTTTCGGCTATATGTGGTATTAGTGTTGCATATTTCCGCCGTTTATTTACAGAAAAATACTCAGTCAGCCCTAAGGAATATATAATAAAGCGTAGAATGGATTACGCCAAAAAGCTTATTATAAGTCAACAATTTTCCATAAGTGAAATTGCAGAAATGTGCGGATATTTTGAACCTTGTCATTTTTCACGAAAATTCAAACGTTATTTTAACGTTTCTCCAAGTAATTTTTCAAAGAACAATGCAACGCTGTCATAACAATACAGAACCCCCAAGGATTTTTTCTTCCTTGGGGGTTGTTTTAGCTATTTTTCTGTGTTCTTTCAATTATTTCATCCTGTAAAGCATCGTTAAGGAAATTGAAATAATCAGAAAATCCCGAAACGCGAACACGTAAGTTTTTATAATCTTCGGGTGTTTTTTTTGCATTTATTAAATCTTCTTTTGAAACGTATGTGAGCTGAAAATGAGTGCCTCCGTTTTCAAAATAAGTTTTAAAAACATATACAAGCTTTTCAAAGTTGCAATCATCTTTAATCAGTTTTTCATCAAGTAATATATTTGTAACACTAGGTCCTGTAAGAATTGCTTCAGGGTCGCACTTTGCAACTGAATTTAAAAGCGAAGTAATACCCTTTCTATCCTTACCCTGCGTTTGTCCTAAACCAAAATTTGTAATATCTCCGTCCATTCTACCATCAGGGGTAGCCTTGGTGGCATTACCAAAAAACTTATTATGCTCATTATAACCGATAAGATTACCAAATACCCATTTTTTCTTCAAATAGTTATCATCGTTATTCCATTTGCCAAGGCTTTGTGTAAATCTTACAGCCATCTCATTCGAACAATCATCATCATTACCAAAGAAATTGCCTTTTTTCAGTATGAGCCTTCTTAGTTCATCATAACCGCACCAGTTGTTTTTTAGTGCGTCAACAAGCCTTTCCATAGAAACGATTTTTTCATCAAAAACAAACTGCTTGGTAATAGACAAAGAATCTATAACGTTAGAAATGCCTATAGGCAAACCAACGGCTATATATCTTGTAAGCCCACCCTGAGTACAGCTTTTTGCATTTTCAATACAGCCCTCAAGAAAAATATTGCTTACAATATTGCAATCTCTGCTTCGTATTTCCTGCAGCCCTTTACCTATTTTTTCTGCAGCCCATAAATCACTAAATAGCTCTTTCTCAAAGATAGAATAAAATTCATCAAAATTCTTCGCCTTTATTATATCCTCACTGCGTTTATGGAACGTACTTTCCACGGGATGAACTATGTTCATAGGGTCAAATCCGAAAACCATGCCACCAGGAAGCGCCAGTTCATTACAACCCATCATTGTGTAATTAACCGCTTCCTCATAAGATATACCCGTATAATCCATAAGTCCCTTAATTCTCGGCTCGTCATTAACAAAAGCTATTCTTTTGTTATTATCCTTTCGTTCACAGTCAAGCATATATCTTAAAACTTCTATAGGTGTCTTTTTTGTCCAACGCAAAGAAATTTGAGGAATCCAGATGGGTAACTCCATAAGAGCTTCTACAATAAGCTTTGACAGGTCATTAAAGCCGTCTTCACCGTTTTCAAGATAGCCTCCTATACAAAAATGCGATTCTCCGCCTCTATAAAAACGGTCACTAGCTATACTTATTCTTGCCTGAAGCATCAAGAAAAGCTCTTGCAAATATTCCTTAGCCTTTTCTCTTTTAAGTTTTCCGCTTTCTATATCCTTTTTGTAAAAGGGATATAAATACCTGTCGATAAGACCGATACTGTCGGGAATATACGGATAAACAAAATAAAGACTAAGCACAGCCTCATAAAAGCTTTCCGCAGGTTTTTCGGGCACTTTTTTAAGAGATTCAGAAAGTAAAACAAGGTTATTTCTATATTCCTTGCTTTTTGTCCGCTCACTTATTTCAAGCGCCTTAACTGATGCTTTACAGGCTCTTTTTATAATTGTATTGCATATATCGGTTTGGGTTTCCAAAAATTCTAAAGCCGATATATCATCTTTATGCACTTCTTTAGATTTTTCTATTTTTTCTTTTATACCTGTTAATCCCAAATTAATAATCTTAGCAAAGTCACCAACCGAATGTTGCCATTCAAAAATCAGCAAATTATCAACAGGCTTATTGTAAAAATTCTGTAGAGCCATAACGAAATTCTTATGTCCCGTTCTTGTGAATATATCTCCCTCGACGCTACCGTCAAAGCTTAGAGTTCCCGTGAAGCAAGACTCCTCAAGAATTAATAATTCCTGATTATCTATATATTCACACACCCGTTTACCTGACATTTTCACTCCCGTCAGGAATAAATCGGTTCTGTCATATTCCGTTTTAGTACATTCAACACGCATTTCGCCCTTTACGGTTTTATCCACAAGTATTTTTATTCTATCGTTCATAACAACACCTACCGTATATGATACGCTCCGTCTAAAGTAACTGTTTCACCGCAAACCATTTGAGCATCCTTACTTAAAAGATACATAGCAAGTTTTGCAATTTCCTGCGCCGTTGCAAATCTGCCGAAAGGAATTCTTGAATTCTCCATCGGATCGCCCTCATGCCAGTCTTTCATTTCTGTAGCAACAGGACCGGGCGCGATACCATTGATTGTTATACCGTCATTTGCAAACATTTTGCCCCAGCCTCTCGTAAGAGATGTGGCGGCAATTTTCGAAGCACTGTACGCCCCATAAACAGGCTCATACCCCGCTACTGAAGTGACGTTCAAAATATTGCCCTTAATATTATTTTTAAGCATATATTTAACTGCCGCCTGCATTACAAAGAAAACAGCGCTGGTATTAATTTTCATAACAGTTTCCCACTGTTCTACCGTCGTGCTGAGTAAGGTATCTTTACCCCATTCGTTATTAAGACAAAATATTCCTGCATTGTTTACAAGGATATCAAGTCCTCCTAAAAGAGCAGCAGCCTCATTAACTTTTTCTTCCGCCAACTCAATATCTGCAACATCCCAAACCATAGGAATAGCGTTCTCTCCTATTTCTTCGGCTGCTTTTTTAATAGTATCTAACCTTCGTCCTGTGATAACTACTCTGCAACCGTCATTAACCAGTTGTTTTGCAATTTCATATCCAATTCCTCGGCTTCCGCCTGTAACAATTGCCTTTGTTCCTCTTAACATAAAATCACCTCACTTATATTCTATACTTTTCTATATGAATAACAATGTTTATAATATCTAACATTTGTTTAAATCGGACATTTATGTTGAAAAACCAAACGTAGTATGCTATAATTTTAAAGGGTGTTAGATATGGAAAAGCAATATTTAAACTATATTTTAGATGATACAACGGTGATTTTTACCGATTCTTTAAGGAAATCGAAGCCTTATATTGCCAATACCCAAAGAAATCACGAAAGCTTATTTTTTGTCACAAACGGAAGTATGCTTTATGAAAAAGACGATATTAGCACAATTATCCCAAAAGGACAGGTAGGTTATATAGAACGCGGCTCAATTGATAAAAGTTCACCGTATAACTGCGAAAAGGTTTCTTATATTGCAATTAATTTCTCATTTAATGAAGCTAATCATACGCCTACTCTTCCCTTCGATGCGCTCTG
This sequence comes from Acutalibacteraceae bacterium, assembly GCA_036307305.1. Lineage (GTDB taxonomy): Bacteria > Bacillota > Clostridia > Oscillospirales > Acutalibacteraceae > SIG607. The sequence continues at coordinate 106,249 of JAXJXV010000014.1, read as the reverse complement.
TTCAAAAGGAATTATCAATGAATACGAAAACCTGTTTAACAAAGCGCTCAATCATTTTCTTTTCAAAACACCAGGTTATATGACAATTTGCAATGGAATAATCGCCCAAATAATTGGATTATTATATAACGAACACTCTACCTCATTTTACGATTTTCAAAAAGCCGAAAAACTCAAAACATCAATAGAATACGTAAAAAACAATTACGAAAATCCCGATTTAAGTGTAAATCAATTAGCAAAAATTTCTTATTTAAGTGAAAAACATCTAAGACGTTTGTTTTTAGACGTGCATAAAAAAACTCCATACAATTATTTGCAGGAATTCCGTATAAATAAAGCAGAAATTATGCTTCTTAACACCTCAAAAAGCATTACGGATATTGCTATACAGTGCGGATTTTCTGATATATACAGCTTCAGCCACTGCTTTAAAAAGCATAAAGGTGTTTCACCAAGTCAATATGTAAAAACATCCCGAAATTAATCGGGATGTTTTTTTATAAAAACTTTCACGCCATTAAAATTACATATTGTTATTAATCAATACAAATCACACGCAAACAATCTTATTTTGTCTTCTCCCCAAGTTTTTATAAATTTAACACTTAGCGAGGTAACCTTTTTACCTATCGGTATTTTTACCAAAGAATTATAATTTTTTTCGGTCTTATAAATAAGTTCATCATCTGCATAAACCTCAAATTCTCTAACAATAGCGGAAGCTACTTTCATTGGCACAAAATCAAGTCCGACATTTAATTTTTGCGCAAATAACTGCATTTTCATATTTGGTGAAACAGACTTGCGACTATAATCAAGGTCAAACTGAAGCCTTAATCCTTTTATTTCGGTCGGCTGTAAATAATTAAACTGTATGCTATCACCTAAAGCGAGAGTAATCATATTTTGTTCCTCATCACTTCTCGGTCTGTCTATACCGCTAAATAATATCTTTCGATTTTGTTCGGTAAGATTGGTTGTGGCGCTCAATGTAATTTCGGGAATCATTCTTTTAAATTCAGGTAAAAAAACGCCATCATTTAATAGCTGTTGTTGTAATTTTTCTATTAAACAGCCCTTAATATCATTTGGCAGTATATTTTTTGCAATACACATAGCCGCGGCAGTACCCATTGCTTGTCCAAGCAACGCACAGGTTCCCATTACCCTTGTAGAACTCATAGCAGCATGTGTTGCGCTTATATTTCTACCCGCAAAAAACAGGTTTTTAATATTCTTTGAATAAAGACATCTATAAGGAATTCCATACGGTGACGGAGCAGGATGCATTATTGACGGAGTTTCATTAGATGAATTAGCAAACATACCTTTAGGATTATGGTCATCCATAGGCCAACCGCCATACGCTATAGTATCTTCGAATTTTCCGCCATTTAAAATATCATTTTGCGTTAATACATATTCTCCGATATAGCGAACCGACTCTCTTTTGCCTGGTAAAAATCCAATCCATTCAAGCTCCCAATTATCACAACCATGCTCACCACGGTTTTTTATATGGTCCCAAATTCCAAAAACCACCTTCATCAGTTCATCACGCATTTCTTCGGTGTTTGAAATTGCAGGACCCTCACCGCCAAGTTCCATCCACCACAAATTACACCCCGATGTACCGATACTATGGTCGCGAAATGTAGAATGTTGCGATTTAATATTCGGAATACTGGCAAAATCTTCGTCCGTTTCATAAACGTTTGCCCATTCCGGAGGTATATATTTTACGGGATGGTCTGTTTCACGCGCTTGCAAAAGAATACTCATTCCCATCGTTTTATGGTCTGCAACTTTTGGTCCAATGGTTTCGTTATATTCTTCGTTTCCTTCTCTACCAATTCTGTGCTTTGCGCTTGTAAGAGGAGCTAAAACACTATCCCCCGAACAGTCGGCAAAAAATTTTGCAGATACCTTGTGCCACGTGTATGTAGTCATCTGCCAAGCAGTAACGCTTTTTATCGTATCATCTTCACTCTCTGCATCTAAACAAGACGTATTTAAAAGCAATGTTATATTTTCATTTTCCTTAACTTTTCCGTAAAGTACGCTATCCCAAATGGTTGGTGCAAGTGTGGGATTGCGATATATATTTTCTTCTTCAAATTCAGCAAGAATACCCGTTTCTCTGTTATAAACGCCTTTAGCACCTCTAACCCACATTCTTATTTCAGAGGAGCAATTACCACCAAGAACAGGTCTGTCCTGTATTAACACAACCTTAGCGCCACTCCTTGCAGCCGCTAAAGAAGCGATAGTTCCAGCAAGACCTCCGCCGACAATACATAAATCGCAATTATACTCTATTGTTTTAAAGACACTGCCCATTTACCGTTATCTCCTTTTAACTTTCCAAAATTTCATCAATTATTCCTAAATCCCAACAAAGTCTAGGTAAAACATACTTATCCCTAATATCCTTTGCAGATTTAAAAGTCATAGGCAAATTTTCATCATCAATGCCAATTTCTTTCATAGTTTTAGGAATTCCCACATTATCGAATAAATCTTCCAAAAATGAAATTTCCGGCAACTCTTCTTCAATGATTTTTATAATTTCATTCCATTTATCTAAAATTATATCAAGACGTTGTTTATGGCTTTCAACATTATATTTTTGCTCTTTTTCTTCGAGGGCTATCATACTTTCACAGCCCTTCCCGAGAAATTCTCTTAACTGTTCACTCCACAGAACAAAATCAAAGTTCTTAACATATTTTAAAGCCTTTTCTTTGTCAGGTGTAATGTTTATTATCTTTTTATAAAGCTTTATCGCTATCAACGTACCCACTGCACATTGAATGCCGTGGAACTCTACACTTGTTCCGAACTCAACTCCGCGCATATCCCAGATATGAGATAAATAATGTTCTATTCCAGATGCTGGGCGTGAAAGTCCTGCAAATTTCATTGCGGCACCGCAATTTATAAGCCCTTCAAATACAGATTTAACTGCACCTTCATCTTTATTTAATAAACCTTCTGCATTATCCACACACTTTTTAAGTGAATCTCTCACCAGATTTGCTATATCCTCGCAGTAATATTCTCCGTTTATCAGATTAGAAATACGCCATTCACAAATTGAAACATATTTAGCAAGCATATCTCCAAGTCCCGATATCATCATTTTTATGGGTGCATTACAAAGAACATCGATATCACCAATAATAATATCTGCGCACTTGCTATTAAGCGAAATCTTAAGTCCTTCCATCGTCATAGAAGAAGTGGCAGATGCATATCCGTCCATAGAAGGAGCTGTACCGACAATTATGTATTTTTTGCCCGAAACATTGGCAACTATCTTGCTTATATCATTTATAACACCTGAACCTACACCGATTACAACATCATAAGCAGGATCGAAATTCATAACAGCAAGGCCTACATTAGTTTCGTCAGGCTCAAGGTTTTCTTTAGAATAAATATATTTTTTTGTTTTAATGCCTGCTGATTCTAAAACATCAATTACCTTTTCGCCCGCAGCAGAATATGTATTTTTATCAGCAATAACAAATGCACTTTTGTAGTTTAATTGTTCAAGAATATCAGGCAATCTGTTTATTGCTCCGTTCTCTATCACAATTTTTGAAGTAAAGGTATGCGCCTTTCCACATCTGCAATTATTTTTATTTAATTTTTCAAACAATTTCCACACCCCTTTATACATTACTACCTTATTATACATTTCAATATAAAAATTTCAATATTTAACAATTATATTGACAATTAACTCATAAATTGATTATAATATTGAACATAATAATCATTATTTGAATTTTAAGAGGTGTCAATATGTCAATATATCACCGCGAGGCTCATTATATAAATCTTCTTGCTCAAAGGTCGCATAGCATACGTGAGCTTTCCGAAAAATTATTCATCAGTGAACCAACTGTCAGAAGAGATATTTCAGTTATGAAGAAAAAAGAACTTGTGATTTGCAACAGAGGAATTGTTCAATTATCTAAAAAGTCTCCTGACCAAAGAATACCTTTATTCATACGTGACCTTGAACAAAGCGAAGCAAAAAAAGAAATTGCACTCAAAGCAACGGAGAAAATAAAAGATGGAGACGTTATAATGCTTGACTCTTCGACAACTGCTTTTCACATTTTGCCACACCTTGTAAATTTTAAAAATATTTTTGTTATAACAAATGGCGCAAAGACCGCTTTGGAAGCAGCATCAATGGGTATTAGAACTATTTGTACAGGCGGAGAAATTACTTTAGAGTCTTTTTGCTACGTAGGAACCGATGCCGAAGATGTTTTAAATAGATACAACGCCGATATTGCATTTTTTTCTTGCAGAGGTATTACAGAAGATGGTCTGGCTACAGATAACTCAATATTGGAAAACTCAATCAGAAGAATTATGATAAAAAACTCAAAACAAACATTTCTGCTTTGCGATAAATCAAAATTCAACAAAAAATATTTAAACACACTCTGTAACACTTGTGATGTCACATCTGTTATCAGCGATATATAAAAAAGGAGGAGTAACCTCCTTTTTTTTATGATGCATTTTTAATTTCACTACTTTCCGCCACGTTTTGCGCAGTTTCTAACATATTCTCTGCAAATATACCGTAACCTTTGGTAGGGTCGTCGACAAGGATGTGGGTTACGGCGCCAATCAGCTTGCCGTTTTGCAAAATAGGACTGCTACTCACTAGCTTATCTATATAGTACCAACAAGTTATGACATACTTTTTTGTGATTGGTTTCTGTATTCTGTGGGAGATATACCTTCTTTTGAGTGAAAAAATCTAGAAAAAACAAGCACATCGCTAAACCCTACAGAATTAGAAATTTCAGTTATTGATAAATTAGAATGCATAAGGAGATTCTTTGCGGTATGAAGTTTTAAATTTGATATGTATTGCTTTGGAGATATATCAAATTTGTTTTTGAAAATTTGAAATAAATATGTTGAACTAACGCCTATAATCTCTGAAATTGCTTTAATTTTTAACTGATTGTGCAAATGAGTTTTAATATAGTTAACAAAAAAATCTATATACCTGTCTGCATTTGATTTGTTTTTAACTTTTTGATTATTATGATAATTAAAAATATGTAAAAATATCTCTAAAATTTCTTCATTTTTTAAAATTTTATTATGATTTTCTTTAATATAATGCATTATATTTTTAATAACAAAAGTGAAATCATAATTAAATATTTGTGTTTTTTCATCAACATCGTATTGGTCAAAAAAATATTTTATACTGTCATCATCGCTGGTAATCCACAAAAATTCCCAAGGTTCAATTTTATCTGGGAAATAATTTTCGAATTGCCTGCGATTAATTAAAAAACCCTGCCCTGCATTTACAATATGACCATTAAAATAACCTTTACCCTTAGTAACATAGTGAATTAACCAAATATCTCGCATACCAGGGCCAAAACGGTTATTTTGAGGGTCATCACTGCAACCAATATTATTTATACGTAATAATGAAGAATTATCGTAAGACACAACATGGTCAAAAGTCATAAAGTCACCCCTTAAAAAGTGTTTATTATTATTTTACTATATATAACGCGTTTTTTGCAATACAAAAATTATTTTTTTGTGATATAATACAAATAAATTTTTAGGAGGTAATAATATGAATTTTGGTTACATTTATATAGCTGCTAGCAATAGTGCAGAGGAACATAAATCCAAAGCCCATTTCGTATGCTCAGGAAAAAATGACGAATTAATTATTCAAAAAGCGATTAATTTGTGTATTGAACAGGATAAAAACCTATACATTCTTAATGGTAAATATATAATTGATGCATTTCATAATCACAAAGATTACGGTCCATTATCAGCTATCTGTATCCCTAATGCCCACAGAGAAATTAAGATAATAGGACAAAATCACGAATACGGTTGTCAAAAAAAATATGATAATGGTGTTGTTTTTTATGTATCTAATGATGCACTAAATACCATAACTACTGAATCAGTAGATGTTATAAGAGGCGCATGGACATATAGCGGTATGCAAAACGGTTCTTCGCTTAATATGGAAAATATAGCGGTTGTTCTTGCAAATAACAGTCATCCCATACGCTGCGTTGATTTACGAAGAACAGACCGTGTTGATGTTAAAAATATATCTCTTATTTCATATGGTGACAGTATTTCGCCAGATAGCAACGTAGGGCTTGGAACTCCTCCCCCAATCCCTGCAAAAGGATGTATTGGTCTTACAATGACAGATGGTAGCAACTACGATTACAGCAATTATACCAACGTTCAGGCATGGGGTTTTGATGAGGGTATACAAGTAGGCGGTGAGCACGTTGTTTGTGTAAACTGCGGGGCTACAATTGGTAATTACGGTTTTACGTTTGGCAATTATGAAACAAACAACGGTAGTAATCATCCTATAACACTTATAAATTGTCTGGATGAACGCAATATAAATCTTCCTTATTTTGGCAAATGGTGTGGCGATCACAATGCTAATAGTGAAAGAATAATTGGTAATCAAGAAATACTTCTAATCGGCTTTAACATTGAACGTCTCGCAGGGCAAACACCGGGTGGCAAACTAGGAGATTTAATGAAAGAGGAAATCCCGGGTTCTTGGTGCGGAAAAATTGAATTTACCGCTCAACCTGCGTGGTGTGCTATAAATGATGTTAATTTTAAACTATGGGAAAGTAATGGTTCTGGCAGCAAAATTAAAACTATAAATAACTGCCACAAAACCGTTTGCTCAACCTCCGAAAGAAATACATATTATCCATCATTAGGTCAACAAATTTTTGATACCGACCTCAACAAGATGCTGGTTTGCATTGACGCTGATAAAAAACTCTGGGTAGATTTTTTAGGTAACAAAGTATAAATTTAATATTATAGTAAAAAGCTGTGCAGAATTATTTCTTGCACAGCTTTTTGTTATGATGCATCTTTTAATTGTTGTTCAGAAACGTTTTGCGCGGTTTCGAGCATATTTTCGGCAAAGATGCCGTAGCCTTTGGTAGGGTCGTCGACAAGGACGTGGGTTACGGCGCCGACAAGTTTTCCGTTTTGGATAATCGGACTGCCCGACACGAGTGTGTCAATATAGGACCAACATCTTTTTACACCGATTTTTTCAAATTCTTCCATAAAACACAAAGAAATCGCAGCGATTAGGTGCAATTTCTTTGTATGATGGGAATTCTATATTTGTCTATACGTGTTATAATAGGACCAACAAATCACAAACATTTTCTAAGTCGCATTAGGGTCAATCTGTTTCGCACGGTTGGTGAACAATTTAATATTTCTTGTGCTTTTTCATCGTCGACACCAATATGAGAAAGTTTGGATTTCACATCCAAATCGAAATACAAAGATTCCATCCATTTTATATTCGGTAATTTATTCACCTCAACGGATATTTTTTTCCAGTTGTTTCTTAAAAGTTTTGCCGTAATACCCGTTGCAACATCATTTTCGTTTTCTGACAAAATTTCTTTAGACATCACTTCGCCGAAAATTGCAAATAAAAAATCAGCATTATATGTTTCGTAATCTCTGAAGCGAACATCCAAACAATTACATATTCTTTGGTATTCTGCTATGGCTAAAAGTGTACCCACACCAACCTTTTCACCGTGAAGGGCATCGGAGTGAACATTAAGCCCAATCGGCTCCATTTCTATTATATGTGATATATGGTGTTCAGCACCTGACGCAGGTCTTGAATTGCCCATCATTTGCATTGCAAGACCAGACAGCAACAATCCGTACATCAAATTAGCAAAGGACGATTCGTTTCCCTTAAGAATTCCACTTGCGGACTCAACAACCGCCTCGGTCGCCTCTAAAGTCATTTGGGCAATTCTTTCACAATAAAATTCATTTTTAATAATATTTGATATTTTCCAATCGGTTAGAGCTACATATTTTCCAACAATATCGCCGAATCCCGATTTAGCCAAGCGAATCGGAGCATTTTTTATAACATCAATATCAGCAATCACAATTTTTGGTGCTACCGCTGTCAATGTTTTCTTGCAGCCATTCCAAGTCATCGCTGCAACAGATGAACAAAAGCCGTCAACACTCGCAGCTGTTGGACAAGAAACAAAATCAATACCTTTTTTATAAGCGCAGTATCTTACAATATCGTGAATAGTTCCCGAGCCTACCGCTATTAAAACTTGCGTATTCTGTGGCAACTGTTTTAAAAGTAATTCAACGCCGTGTTCATTGGCGTGTAAATTATGAGGATTTAAGATAATTTCCAAATCTGTGTCAGGATGTCTATCCGCCGTAGCTTTATACGTGTTTTCATCATATACCGCCACAGTATAACCCTGAAAATTGTATTCCTTCATATATCGGTTTACATCTTTAAGACATCCGTTTTCAACAACCGAAAAAACTGTTTCCATTTTATGTTCTCTACCGCAAGAACAAAGACCATTATATTTCAAACTATCAATTACCATTTTATTTCTCCTTTTGACCGTAATAAGCGTTTTTGCCGTGTTTTCTGAGATAATGTTTGTCAAGCAGTTCTTGCTGAATTTCTGTATTTTCATTAAGTTTCATAGTGTGCCATGCCATCATAGCAGTCTCTTCAAGAATTATCGCATTTTCAACCGATTTTGCAGCATTAGCGCCCCAAGTAAAAGGTCCGTGAGAATTCACTAAAACAGCAGGAATGCTTAACGGGTCAATACCTTTAAATGCTTCGATAATAACAGTTCCCGTTTCTTTTTCATATTCCCCTGTTATTTCTTGGGGTGTAAGCTTTCTTGTGCAAGAAACATCGCCATAAAATGTATCTGCATGAGTGGTGCCAAGTGCCTTTACGGATTTACCCGCCTGTGCAAATATGGTTGCCCATCTTGAATGGGTGTGAGTTATACCGCCTATTTCGGGAAAAGCCTTATATAATTCAATATGTGTCGGCAAATCTGAAGAAGGATTGAGTTTGCCTTCAACCACATTTCCTTCCATATCCACAACAACCATATCGTCCGCCGTCATAGTATCATAACTAACGCCCGACGGCTTTATAACTATGTATCCCTTTTCTCGGTCAATTTCTGAAACATTACCCCAAGTAAGTACAACAAGTCCGCTGCTTTTGAGCAAAACATTTGCTTTATACACGCGTTCTTTCATTGCTTCTAACATAACTTTTCCCCCATTTGACATTTTAATGTTTTATATGTATAATTATATTACAGTGCTCATAAACGAGCAATATATGGCGTTATAATTGATAAACGCGCAAAAGAAGGGTTAAAATGAGCATAACAAATAGACAAGAACAAATTTTAAATATTTTAAATGAGCGGACCTTTATAACTGTTAACGAACTTTCCCAACTAACCTTTACTTCTCCCTCAAGCATTCGCAGAGATTTAACATACCTTCAAAATAATGGTCTTGCCCAGCGCACACACGGTGGCGTTTCTATGCCAAATCCGATAAAAGGTGTTGCAAGTTTTCACGATAGGTCGCACAAAAATATTAAACAAAAAAGAATTATTGCGCAAAAAGCATCTACTCTTTTAAAAGAAGGGCAAAACATTATTCTTGACAGTTCAAGCACAGCAACGTTTATGTTGCCTTACATAGCTAAATTTAGTTCCATCACAATATTTACTAACAATCTATCAACCGCATTAAGGGCTATCGAATTAGGTATAAACACATATTGTATTGGTGGGCATGCAATAAATGATTCGGTTGTTCTTTCAGGAACAGAAACATACAAAACGCTTTCGAATATAAAGGCCGATATTCTGTTTTTTTCCTCGCAATCACTTAATATAAATGGTGATATTTCCGATTCTACTGAAGAAGAAAACTATGTACGAATGTTAATGATTGAATCATCAAAAAAATCTGTGTTTTTATGTGATAATGAGAAATTCAACAAAACATCACTACACAGACTTTGTAACATCGACGATATTGATATTGCTGTTTTTAATGAAAGCTTTGAAGGCTTGAATACAAAAAGTAAAATACTATAAATTACGCCCAAAGACGCTGTTGCGCGTCTCTGGGCGTTTATTATGAAGCTTCTTTAAATTTATTGCCCTCTGCCACACTTTGTGCCGTTTCAAGCATATTCTCCGCAAAGATGCCATAACCCTTTGTAGCGTCGTCAATAAGAACGTGAGTAACCGCACCCACAAGTTTGCCGTTTTGGATAATAGGGCTGCCCGACACGAGTGTGTCAAGTAGGATACAACACCTTTTTTGAGGTGTTTTTAGGCGTATTTTACCTAAAAATACGCCTTTTGACCCTTAAATACGCACGAATTAGCTTTTTCAAGTTCATTTTACTTTTTTGGTGTAGAATTGGCGAACCGATATATGTCTGTTTTTAAGATTTTGAGGAAAAATGTCTGAGATACAATTCTACACGATATTTCAGAATATATAGAAAAGGTTTCTATCCCCACATAAAGCCAAAACACAAGAAAAGTGCAAAATATAAACATTCTCAAAATATGGTTTAAAAACTTTTATAAAAACACTTTTTTAAATGCAAATAGCAGCAAGCTCTCGCCTACTGCTATTTGTGTGGTCAATGAATATTTGCGTGGTCAGCGCAAAGTCTAACACCGGAAACACATTCCTGTATTTCTGATATTTAATTTTACCGGCACTTGCCGGACAAATAAACTGTACCTCCTTTATCAAAATTGAATCGATAAAGCGCTTATCCTTTTTGGGGATTTGCTTTGCCCTGCTTAATGGTTATGCCAAAAATTTTGTATGTATATGTATCTACCTCATACTTTCCGGTACTCTCTAAATGCCCATCAATATCAAACGAATAACCTAAGCCAATGTATTTACCTGAACCGCCATCATCAGCGGTCATTATAGAAAAACAAAAGCGTGGTTTATCAAAACTTATAGCAACATCAGAATAATCGGAATACGAGATACTTCCCCAAGACACTATCAAAACGGCTATCACAATTAATATAATAATTTTCTTTTTCATACAATCACACTCCTTTGTTTCATCGTAATATACATTGTTTCATAACTACTGAAACAAGCAAAGTAATATAAAACATTCGTACTATTTATTTTTCTTTTCTAATCACAAACCAAGTAATCAACATGCTAATCGCGCAAATCACGAGATATGCCACTGAATACACGATCGGAAATGCGGTTACATAAGTAAAGGACGAAAAAGCCCAAAACAGACCGGCTACGAGTATAGGCGTGAACCAAAAGAACTTAATATCCTTACCCGCAAGAACACCTGTCACTATCGATACTATCGGATGCACAACGAAAAACAGCATCATTGTAACTAGCATCCCCGCATCTGCCTTAACAGTATTTACAGTTATAAGCGGTATGATCAACATTGCGGTTAAAATGATTGCAATAATTATTATTGCACGTTTAATTTTGCTCATAGCACACCTCCTAAACGTTTTTCTTAGATTTGACTAAAGCAACGATGTTCAAGATGATTGTAACTGCCACTAAGACGATGGATGCAATTATTACTGCTCTGATTGTATCTTCAATAGCTGCATAATCTCCAAGATTCACTCTGCGACTTATCTCAAAGAACTCAGATATAAGAGAGAACGTACAGAGAGCAAAACTTACGATAGTATTTTTATGCGAATAGGACGGCTTTACTATTGCAATAGCAGCTACAGCCCAAGCACCTATGCCTAAAATAAGACTAATTATATTCAGCATATAATTACGCTCCTTTGTTAAATAAGAATTTACTTATCTTTCGCAACTAACTTTTTAATGCTTTCGGTGTTTTCAATGTATGTTTCGGTATAACCGCACTCAGGGCATACGGCGCATTTGATTTTACCTAATGAGCCTTTGAACATTCCTTTTTCGCGAACATCCACACCATAGCCACCATTGGTAACCATAACGGCTAAATCTTCAACCATACTTACATCACATCTTAAACATTTTCTCATAAAGGAAACCTCCTTTGTTTCGTTGCTATATGCATTGTTTCATCGCTAATGAAACAATTATAATCTAATAAATTAATACAGTTTTATTTCATTATTCAAATCTGCATCAAATTCCGTACAGCTTGCAATAGTTTCTTTTTCTACGGCAACAGTCAAGAACCAACCGGCCATAGCTGCATCAACAAATTCTTTACCAGTGGTTTCTACTACATTGATACAGAATGATTTTTCATCCCAGCCAATGCTACCTAAGCCGAAACGATGGGTGCAATTTGATGCAGAAACATAAACTAGCATCAAGCTATTATCTTTAAAAAACTTCGTATCATATTTTGCGGTAGCCTCGTTAAACGACGGAACTTCATCCCAACCACTATCCATTGTCAGTATATCATTAAAAGTTTCTTTGAATTGTTTCAAGTCTTTCAAGGAATCAAACTTGTAGATAGGAAGATGTTGAATACTATTTGATTGCATTTTGCTTAAATTTAACGAGCCCGTATAAATTTTGCTGTCATCTGTCCAATTTGCAAACGAAAGGGTTACGTCATACACTTGGTTATGTGGATTTATCTGATTTGTACTGCTAAGTTGGTAACTACCCTGCCAAAACAATTCTTTAATCTTCGTACGGTATGCGTCATCTATCTCATAGTAATAGCTTGATAGTGGATTAATAACTGGTTGAACAGTAATATCTTTTTGATCTATATCATACGTGGTTAAAATAGCGCGCATTTCTGGAATAGTAGTACCAATGTCATATGCAAAACTGTTGTCAGATATTGCTTCCATAGAAGTATTTGCAAGATGGCAACTGTAGTTATCCTTTGACATCTGCCAAATATAAACTGTCAAACCGCCATCAGTTGAAACGTTAAAAAATTGAGGATATTTTTCTTTCAACTGACTAAGATTCGCACTTGCATTATTGTTCTCCAATTCGGCAGAACTTGTTTTGCTGATCTCTTTCATCTTAAACAACCAACGAAAATCACTTGTATTTCCATTACTTTGAGCAATGTAAATATCTCCATTTTTCTGCTCAAGTAGATAATACTTTGTTCCGTTTAGATCGAATGAAGAAAAAGCATTAAGATTATTTTTCCTTATTGTTTTTGCCGTGATACCATCGTGCCATATTTCACTTGTAAACAAGTCATCAAAATTCGATTTCTCCAATTTGATTTTTTGAATACCATCGATTTTCTCCCACTCGTAATTGAGGGCTTCTTCTGTTTTATAAAGAAATTCAAGTTGTTCAGATATCTTAAATTGTGGGATATTATCATTTGTGTATATGATAGATGAAAAACTACCATTCTCATACACTATTTTTTCTCCTGCATACTGCTTGCCTATAAAAGAAAATCTTGTATCAACACTAAAGCTGATAAATGCTGTATATTTTTGTTCTGGATTGCTTTCTAAATAAAAGCTTTTTTCCAATCGGTAAGTTGCTCCTTTTTCCAGATCATAAGAGGATAGTACGTAGTTTTCAGACTTGCTCTTACCCGGTTTAACAACATGCAATATTGCATCAAAGCCAATTTCGTCCTTTGGCTTAAGCTCTTTACCGTTTTTATAAATGATAAACTCATCGCCAAAACAAAGAGTATCGTTGGTGTTGTTAGTCCAATTTACACATATATACGGATAATCTACATTAAGTGTACCATACATATATTCATATACAACGTTATCACACTCAGCGCTTATAACATTGCACATAATTGTGTAATTGTCAGACTGCCACGTTTTTGTTTTCGGATTCGTAAGGAAACATATTGCAACGGCAATACTTGTAATAATTGCGACTACAACAATCCAAAAGGCAGGTTTTTTATAATTCAAAACCGATTTTACTCTGTTTTTTACACCAACTTCACCAAAAGCAAGAGGACAGGCCGCAATTATACGGCGGTTTACACTACATGTCAAAAGTGCCTGCGAGTAATCGGCTTTTTGATCGTTATCAAATTCTTTTACTACCTTTTCATCGCAGGCAAGTTCAATATCACGGCAAAGCAATACATAACCGAGCCACATCAAAGGATTAAACCAATGGAGAGTGAGAACTAAAAATCCAAATGGTTTCCACAAATGATCTTTACGATGGATATGAGCATTTTCATGAGCAATAACGTGTTCCATATCTTGCTCATTCATATTGAACGGCAAATAAATTTTCGGTTTAATAATACCGAGTACAAAGGGAGACACAACATTTTCACTTTGATAAATATTATCGCGAAGAAGAACCGCTGTACCAATCTTATTTTTTACTCTAAAGTAACTGATAATTGTATAAGCTAAAAACACAACAATACCCACAAGCCAGACAATTGCTAAAATGTTTGTAATATCTACAAAATGCCCTGTAGGCCTTGTAACACCCTCATAATAATGTCCGCCCAAATAATCATTTACTTGATTATCAATTATGGTAACACCGGACTCGAAATGAGGGCTTGGGGCATCCGGTGCCTTGGTAATTGTTTCGGCACTGGGGATAAGGCTCATTACACTCTCGATAGAGAAAGGGCAAATCAGCCTAATAGCAACAATACCCCAAAGAAGCACAGTGATCCATTTAGGAGCCTTTTTAAGTAATAATCTCAAAAGCAATACTGCAAGTACAATCCAACTTGCAGATATGCTCATATTGATAATTTTCAAGAAAATATCAGCCATTGTTATTCTCCTTTCCTGAAGCGGTCAATCATTTTTTGCACCGCATCGATTTCTTCCTCGGAGATATTCTGATGTTTGGTAAAAGCAGCCACAAATGCCGGCAGAGAACCTTCAAAGGTTTTCTCTACCATTTCATTGATTTCAGCTGCCTGCACTTCGTCCTTGCTAACAAGAGAAGTTACCACAGTATTTTCATTTTGGAGCACACCACGCTCAGATAAGCGCTTAATAACGGTGTATGTAGTGGTGGGTTTCCAACCGAGCTGCTCCTTGCAAAGAGCAACAAGTTCACTGCTTTTCACAGGCTCGTGCTCCCACAAAATCAGACAAAAACGATATTCGCTTTCAAAAACTTTCGGTGTATTCATAATGAACGCCCCTTTCTCTAACTCGTTAGAGTCCATATACACTCTAACACATTAGAGCAAATTTGTCAAGATTTTCTATAAAAGCAAAGCACCGCATTTCTGCGACGCTTTTGCCATTAGTTATTTTTAGAAATTAATTTCTTTCATTATTCCGATTTTGTTTTCTTATCATACTCGTTCACACTTGATTCCCTGATAATTTTTATTGCTTTTTCACAAATAGACAATTCTAAAAATTCGGCTTTACATTTATCAGCTAATGCAAATTTATCTTCCCATTTTTGAGTGACACGAGAACGAGCGATAACCTCAGTAATTGAATAATCATCAAAAAACTGTATTTCTTGATCCGTGTAACACTCTTTTGTATAACGTTTAAATTCTTTTGTAATCTTTTTACAACAATCAGCTGGCGAATTCACAAACTCATATGACGAAATTACATCATACACATAATTCTCCAAGTAATTATATTCTGGAGGAAAATCATAATACAAAAGGTTTCCCTCATCATCTTTTTCTGCACACGGTTTTGGGTTAATCCCGTTCTTCTCCAATTTGTGAACAAAATATGACATAACACAATCGGTATCCGCCGCTTCCTTAGTATATTTACACACGGCTCTGTATGAACTTAATAAAGCAAGCAACTTCTTTCTTTCGTCTTTTCGAAGGTATTTTACAGAATGCGAAGAATTTATTCTGAAAAGTTCTTCGTAATTATCACGACTGTAAAATCTTTTTTCTAAAATCCTCACAATTGGAAAGATGATTGTAGATAGAACACCATCACGGTTTGCTTTGTCAAAATAATGTTTTGAAATCAGCAGTGATGCAAGGGCTGAAATAAAGATGGCCGCCGCATTGGTATATATCCAATTAGCAATCGAGTCCCACATATTAACAATCAAGTCCCACATATATTCTCCTTTCTTTGAACATCAAAACACAAATATTTAACATTCAGTTTGATTTAACTAAATTCGATTTCTTCATTAACTTTCTCATGAATATAAATGCGATTCTGGATATCAATAGTGTTAACTAACCATCCGTTCAAATGACAGTTCCTAACAAATTCATCAATTCTGTTCACACCGTTAATCTCTTTTAATGTTACAACCACACCAAAACGAAGCCCAATTCCATCCCTAGGGTCCAACCGATTATTGGTTTTAATCTCCATTCCCCAGTTTTTGTTTTTGTATGATTTTTTTGCTTGTTTATCTTTGGTTGGCTTTTCGCAAATATATTTGACATTATCCCATTTTCTGAATTTCTTTCTTGCTTCACCTTCGAGAATATAGCTTCTTGCACCGCCTTCATCCTCATCAGGATTTTGTTTGTCATCATTAATCTCATATAATTTGCCATTATCTTGGATTCTACCAAAATGCAGATTCAACTCGGTATTGGTGTAATCAACGCCTTGTGTTCGGTCACATACAGGAAAATAGCACATAGTAGCTCTTGCCACATATGGATATTTGTCATCTTGCATTGGAATGGGAAAATCATAATTATATGTATTCCATTTCTCACTTACATCCGTGACAACAAATTTTATTTCATCATCATTTGTTTGAACAATATCATTGATTTTTATTGGAACTATACCATGACCATACAGCGCAACTTCTTCAGGCGTAGGCGCCTCATTCCATGCTCGTGCAGAATCAATAATCATTGCTTTAGCAACTTCTCTATTAAATCCCAACACATTAATAAGATATGACAGCTTTCGAGCAATCCAAGGCGCCGCATATGAGGTTCCCGCAACGTTTGCTGCGCCCAAAGGCTCACAAACTCGAATATACTCCTCTTCGCTTCCACCATAATAACTTATATCTGGCTTTGCAAAGAACGAAAGAGCCAAACCTTTTCGAGAATATTTTGTTGATAATCCGCTTTTGGTAACCGAGTTTACGACCATGCTATTTATAGAATCCGCAGGAGAACCAATTTTAACTACACTATCATTAGGCTTGTTAGTACCAGCAACAACAAAAATTACATCATTTTCATATTGTATCTGATCAAGGATAGCTGCTTCGGCAGATATAAAATTATCGTTTACCTCTTTATCACTGCCAAGAGAAATATTCCAGACTTTTATGTCTTTGTTTTCTGCAATAATTCTTTTGATTTGTTTGATTATAGTAAATGAAGAGAATTGTGAAGCTGTTGCAACTCCAAAATGGCGAACTCTAAATCTTCCGCAGCCATCATTCAACCACGGGTTTAACCGTGACCCATCAACAATTATGGATGAAACAGCGGTTCCATGCTGATAATCCTTAGATGTTTTCGGAATATTATCGTCTACCATGTCATGGTACTCAACCCATTCACTAAAATATACTCCTGTATCAAACAAGGTATCAATAACTCCGATTGTTGGTTCTATGGAAGGACTTGGAATATGAATCATTCCGTCATCATAACTGCGCATAAAATCTTCTGGAGATAAATCTAATAAATTTTCTGTCGCCATAGCGACAAGATATGGCGCTTTCTCGTACAAAAGCTTTGCTTGATTTTCGTCCAAAAACACCGTTCTGTTATCCAAAATGCGGCTTGAAAGAATATCAATGCCAATCTTTTTGAACAGAAGTTGGGTATCCATTTTGGTGTCATAAAGCGTAATGATGCTTTCTTTGAATTGTTGAGGGGCTTTTTCCACCTCAAAATCTTCAATATAGGAGACATCTGCAATTATTTGCTTAAATGCCGATTTGGACATGTGATGCGTCTTAGGATTGATTTTATTAAACAATTCTTTATTGTTATCAAATACCGCTTTAGTAATTCCATCCTTAAATAGAGAACGAACAATTTGATTGGCAATTAAAATATAATTAATTGTTTCATCAAGATCGTAGGAGTCTAAAAAATATGTGATAATATGCTTAGTTTTATCACTATTGAACTTTGCACCAACTATCGCTAAATTCGAATCTTCGCCTTTAAACAAACCAGCAATACGATTTGTCTTGGCAACTATTTTGTTGTAATGAACGCTAATTAAAACCCCTTGAAATGGTTTTTGTTCTTCTTCCCAAAACTTTTTAATTTGTTGTAATCTTGCTTCTAATCGAAGTAACAGCTCACTTGTAACAATAGATTTGCTATTCATAGACGCTCCGCCACCGCCAGGTTTTTTTGACGCTTGGACAAAACGCTTGCCTTTTAGTTCAAGCATATTATTCATTCTGTTCATCCTCCTTGTTTAATTTTCGAGAAACTGAACTTTTCGATTCACCCTTTAATTTTTCAATCTCTCTCACGGTGAATCCCATTTCATAAAGTTGGTTTATGTCTGTTTTTTCTAATTCACCAATTAGATTATTATAAAGACGTTTCAAATAGTCATGTTCCAAATTAACATCACTAAATGCCAACGACGTTTTGATAATGTTTTTTAATTCTCCGGGATAAGGAAGTTCATGCGCGACTGTTAAAATTTTTCTAAACAATCGTATATCTTTTGAAACGTTCTTGAAATTCTTAACAAACGAGGAGAAATAAAATTCTGCCACTTCAATTAAATCTTCTTTGCTGTACCTATTAAAGTTGATGACCGCATCAAAACGTCTAATCAAGGCTTTATCAAAATTTGCAAACAAATTGGTCGTGGCGATAATAACTATTTCTTTATTTAAGTCGGTTAATCTATCAAGCTCTCTTAAGATTGTTGATGTGACACGACCCATTTCTCTAACATCGTTTGAGTTTATTCTATCAAGCGCAATAACATCGATCTCATCGAACAAAATAACCACTTTATTTGCATGTGGTATCATATTGATTTCATTGAACACCAGTGAAATGTTTTTATTCGTTTGACCTAATTTACTATCAATCAAATTATCAAAGTCAACACAAAACAAAGTTCTGTCCAACAAGCGAGCCACATGCTTTGCAGCCTCGGTTTTTCCGCTTCCAGGCAAACCCTCAAATAAAAATTTATTAATCCCCACATTATGATTAACCGCATTAATAATTCCTTTTACATCTTCTGAAATTTCAGCAGGAAGGTTTAATGGATCCATTATACGTGTATCAATTTGCTTTAAGAATTCGCTTTCAAAATCGCTGCTTTGCGGAGTATACATATTGGACTCTGCGATTAATCCCATAATATACTCTGCTAATTGTTCATCACCGATACTATCAAAATATCGAGCTATATTTATAGCTTCGTTTCTAAAAGAATTCTCATTTTTTTCAACGTGGTACTTTATTAAATTTAAAACATTTTGCTTTTTCATATACAGCACCTCCAACTAATATATAGTATATGCATTTTTGGGACAAATGTCAATATATTTGGGACAAATATTTTAATTTGTTTACAAATATAATCATAATTCTTGTGGTGACAGCACTGTTATGCAAAATGTTTTCATACTTTTACGATAGTATGGTTAAATTGAAAGCCGGAAGAGTCAAACTCCTCCGACTTCTTTTATTATTTTAAAATAACCTTTATTCCTCTATCCCGGCCGATTTCAATACGTTCAACAACCAAATTCATAAGCGATAAGCTTAATGAGTTTGTAAGACCATACTGCCTGCAAACCTTTATTTTTGCATAAATTTCGTCATACTTGTCATCCATTGCTACCATTGCCGTGCTCAATTCTCTTTCCTTTTTGTCAAGGATAGCTTTCTCTTCTATATCATTTCTCTTTGCATCAAGATATTCATCTCCATCTATAATCCCATCGGCGTATTTTTCATATAAGGAGAAAAGTGCTGAAGATTTAGACTCTATCTCTTCACGAATGTCTAACACCTTGCGACGAATATCTACCAAATCGTTCTTCAAAGGTGCTATTATATCTTTTTGATATTCTTTGGATAAAAGCTTTTTTGCATACGTTTCAACACATCTCTTGACCTCAAGATAAACTTGTGAATCACGAACATAATGAGCTGCACATCTATTTCTATTCGAGTTTAAATATGTACTACATTCATAGTAATAATAACTGGTCTGTTCTGAATTTAGGTGCGTTGTATTCTTTTTTGGAACCATCGGTGAACCACATTCAGCACAGAATATTTTGCCTGCAAACAATTTGCGATAATCGTGTTCCACTTCGGCTCTTTGATTCTGACAGGCATGCTTGTCCTTTTCAGTATTATTAAACTGTTGAACAGCATCAAAAAGTTCTTTCGATATAATTGGTGGGTGTGCATTTTCAATAACCGTCCAACTATCCGAATCGTTGACTACCTTCGGACCAGTAACGACTTTCTTTGTACGACGTCCATGAATACGATTGCCTATATACGCCTCATCTTCTAATATTTTTCTAACTGTAGCCCTGGCCCACACACTCGTTCTCATTTTTTCATCTGATGTCATTCCGCGCAGAAAACGAAGTTTTCCCGGACTAGGAATGTTCTGTTCATTTAGATGATTTGTAATGGCAGATATGCTTTCACCCTCGGAACGCATTTTAAAGATTGTACGAACAACCAACCATGTTTCCTCGTCAATGTCATAGGTTCTTTGCGTATCATTACGTAGGTAACCATAAGGAATGCTACCTGCAGCAGGCAAAAAATCACCATTAACTATTTTTGCTTGAATAGATGAAAAAACTTTCTTTGAGATATCGACTGAAAACTTTTCTTCAAGAACTGTTTTCAGGATAATACCCAAAGTTGGCATGCCATCTTCGTCATTGATAGAATCATATTCATCTAAAATACTAATGAATCGAATCTGCATAGAAGGAAGGGTTCTGCATAAAAGTTCGCCTACACTTTTATAGTTTCTACCAATTCGTGAAATATCCTTTACCATAATACAGTCAATGATGCCCCTTTCCGCATCAAGCATCATTTGTTCAAACCCTGGACGGTCAAAATCCAACCCTGTGTAACCATCATCAATATATGTATGCACATGAAATAGAGCACTATCATTTTCAATTTTGGTTTTTGCCTGACTAATTTGATTCTCAATAGACTCGCTAATTGCACTGTCTTCATCTTCAACCGATAAACGTGCATAAATTCCTACGTCTACCCCAATCTTTTTGCGCATAGGGATTTTGTTATACTCAGGTATTCGGCTTTTTCTCGCCATAAAATCACTTCCTTTTTCTTTATAATTTGCAGTGTATTCTTTTAAACTTACTGTGCTATAAATTGTCATTATAATTATGCCTCCTTCTTCCAAAATTTGTTTATTAAACTTATATTTATATGTACGCAAAATGCCGATTTGTAATTTCGACATTTTGCGTTAAAACTGTTATGATGCTTCTTTTAACTTTTGTTGATCTGCTACTGATTGAGCAGTTTCCAACATATTTTCGGCGAAAATTGCATATCCACGTGTTGGATCGTCTACTAAAACATGGGTTACAGCACCTACTAATTTACCATTCTGCACGACTGGCGACCCAGACATACCCTGTACAATGCCTCCGGTTTTATCAATAAGGCGTTTATCGGTAACAGTAACCGTCATATCCTGTGAATTGCTGCCCGTTTTCGAAGTGTTGATTTTGATTTCACAGGCGTAGGACTGAGGTCCTTCTTCGTCTACCGTTGAAATAATTGTTGCTTTTCCGCTTTTTACATCCTGTTTATGAGCAACCTGAGTAAGATTCGTGGTATCCACGAAACAGGCAGCCTGTCCGTAAACCCCGTTTTTAAGATTTGCTTTAAGATTTGCAACCGAAGAATATGACAGTTTTCCTTTTAGCTCTCCGGGGACTCCTCGCGTACCCTTTGTAATTGACAGTATCTCTGCTCCTACCATAGTGCCTTTGCTGAAATCAATCACTTCTTTGGTATCATTATCGTATATACCGTGGCCAAGACCGCAAATTACGTTATTATACGGACAGTAAAAGGTCAGTGTTCCTATTCCTGCGGAGCTGTCCTTCACCCATATCCCCGCCTTATAGGTACCATCCTCAACCGAAAGTACAGGTGTTATGACTACGCTGATTTTTTCATTATTTCTTCTTAGTACTACAGTTAATTGTTTACCTTCGCTTGAACTGAAAAGCCGTCTCAAATCCTCATTAGAAGAAACCTTTTGATTATCCACGGATACTATATAATCTCCGATTTTTATTCCCGTCTCCTTTGCGGGATTTTTATTTCCGTCTGCAGTTTTTATCTCCTGCATATCAACCACCAAAACACCGTCGGTATACATTTTTATACCGAAGGGAGTTCCCAGTACGGCAACATAGCTTTCCTCTACCACCTCAACGGTTGTGGATTTAACAGGTATAATTCCAAAAAGCTTGACCTGTACCTCCATCGACCTGCCTACAGAATTTATTTCCTCGCACTCAGACAGTACCACTCCGTTATACTGCGCCGTAACAGGTATAAGAGTGTCAAAATTAACATTTCCGCCCTTTGTTATTTTATAAGTATCATCAATACTGTACCCATAATAACCTGCTGTAAAGGTAAGAATCAATACAAAAACAGCAAACACTCCGTATAAAAATTTAATTAAACCTTTTAGCTTCATTTTTTTCACCCGTAATTTAGTATTACCGATAAAAAGTTTTAAAAGCATTAATAAATTTTCCAAATGATTTAAAAATTATTTTCGAGGTCTTTGAGTGACAATACCTTTTATAAGCACCGTTTCATCGCCGATAACCACTATATTTGACCAAGGAATAACAATATCGTCTTCCCTTCCTAAAATTCCGTAGAGCTTTTGTTTTCCAAAAATCACAATATTTGCCACACTGCCTGTTTGCGTATCAATTTCTATTTCACCCACGTAGCCGACAACCGAGCCGTTTTCGGTACTGACCACCTGTTTATTTTTAAAATCTGCAACATTATAAATCAAAACGACCACCTCATATTAAAATATGAAACGGCCGTTATTTTAATTACTGTCCCTTTATTTTATCAATAGCATTTTTTTCAAGTCGCGAAACCTGTGCCTGTGAAATACCGATTTCCTTAGAGACCTCAGTTTGTGTCATACCTCTCATAAACCGCATTGTAAGGATATTTTTTTCACGCTCATCAAGGTCGTGTATAGCCTGACGCATAGCGAACTCGTCAATCCACTGGTCAGCAGAGCTATTATCTCCAAGCTGGTCAAGAACGTATACCATATCCCCGCCCTCCGAAAACACAGGCTCGTACAGAGAAATCGGCTCCACTATGCTTTCAAGAGCAATCACCACTTCACTTTCGCTGATTTCAAGCATCTGCGCTATCTCACTGATACGGGGTTCTCTCTGATATTTGTTTATATATTCTTCCTTTGCTTTCATCGCCTTGTAAGCGGTATCCTTAACCGAACGGCTTACTCGAATTGGGTTATTGTCTCTAAGGTGCCTTCTGATTTCACCGATTATCATTGGCACGGCATAGGTTGAAAATCTTACGTTTTGATTGACGTCGAAATTCTCAATAGATTTAATAAGTCCGATACAGCCCACCTGAAACAAATCGTCCATATTTTCTCCTCTGCCCGAAAAACGCTGAACTACGCTAAGAACCAATCTCAAGTTCCCCATAACAAGCTCGTCTCTGGCTTTACTGTCACCGTTTTTAAAGCGTCGCAACAGTTCCTCTTTCTCTTTTTCTTTTAATACCTTAAGCTTCGATGTATCAACACCGCAAATTTCAACTTTACCGGTAAAAATAACAGACACCTCCAACAATTCTTATTAGAATTATTACCAGATGTCTGAAAACTAAACTTATTTTTTTAAATTTGAGATAAAATATTTTTATAATATTCAAGCGTGTCTGCAACCTGTTTGTCAACACACTCTTTCAGTTCCTCAAAAGGAAGCTCTGTTTCACTTAAACAGGAAATTTCTTCCTTTGCAACCTCGGTTCTTCCAAGAGATAAATTCAAAAGCTCCTTTTGTTTTTCGCTATTAGCAGTCGCTAGCGCACAGCTGACCTTTACGGATTCGGAAATAATTTTGCTTATAGCCTTTATACAGTATTCCTTTATTGTTTTTTCTTCATCACAAGATTTATCCTCAGGCTTTTCATCAACGGGTACTTCTATTTCCTTAACAGTTTCCTGTTCTGCTGTTTGTATTACTTCGACGATTTCATCACTTTCTTTTGTATCTGACTCGCCGCTATCAACTTCGACTTCCTGACTTTCCGTTTTCTCAGCTCGTTCAACAGATTTAACAAGCTTTTCGTTAAGTAGTGCAATATCATTATTTCTGTCAACTATCTCATTTTGAAGCTGAGCAATAAGCCTGTCTGCCTCAAAAAGTTTTTGAGTCAAAAGCTCCACCTGTTTTATAAGTTCCTTTTTTCTCATACTACTCCTCCTGAAAGTCAATTTAGAAATAACAGCCGCCAAAATTAAAACAAAAACAATACCGAAAGCACTGCCCAGACTATCTACAACCATATCCTTAATCTGACAGCTTCTGCCCAAGGAAAACTTCTGATGAAGCTCGTCGCTGACAGCATATAAGCTACAGAAAAGCTGACATAATACAAATTTCACTAAACCGCTTACGTTAAACGTAGAAGCAAAAGCGCATACCGATACACCGAGAGCGCCGAAAACAGCAAAATGTGCGAAGCTTCGAACAAAAATTTGTAACGACGATACAAGAAAATCCATTTCCTTACCGTATTGTAAAAAAGGAAATAAATCAAATATTTTTTCTATAAAATTTCCACTTACCTCACTGGATTTTACAGCATCCTGTGATGACAGAACAAATATAATCGCCATTATAGAAACGGTTGTTAATGCAAAAAGCACCCGAAAAAATATGGTACTCTTCGGGTGCTCAACTCTATCTCGTATCATTATTTATCAAAAGAATAGTTGAGAGGATTTTTCTTTTCGCCGTTTTCGATAATTTCATAGTGCAAATGATATCCCGTAGACCAACCGGTTGAACCAACATAACCGATAATATCTCCTTTTTTTACATTAGCACCATTACTTACAATAGCTTTAGACATATGAGCGTAAAGAGTTTTGTAGGTTTTACCGTTAGAGCTGTTTTTACCGTGGTCAATAGCTACATAATTTCCGTAACCGCCACCGCAACCACAGGATTTTGATTTACCGTAGTTATGGTCACAGCCGTTTTTTGAAATATAAACGATACCGTCAGCTGAAGCGCGAACAGGCTTTCCACTGATTCCACCACCTGCAATATCAATTCCTCCGTGTTTACCCTTATGAACGTTATCGTTACTCTTCCAACCCGCAGAAATATAATAATGCCCTGCTACCGGCCACAAAAAGCCACCCGCGAAAGAAATATTTTTATTACCAGAGCTACCTTGGTTGATTTGCTTTGAAGTTTCCTCCATAGTTTTTTGCGCGGCGGCAATATCACTCTTCAAACCGTTAATGATAGCGTTAACCTCTTTAACGTCGCTGTCAAGCTCTTTTTTCTGCGCAGTAAGTTCTTGTTTTACTGATTTTTGTTCATCAACCAAAGTTTGAATTTCTGCCTGTTCAACTTTAATAGCAGAAATGGATTCATTAATTTTCTCAATCAATTCGTTGTCTCTTGCAGATAGATTAGAGGTCATTTCAGCAAGAATCAAAAACTCAGAAAAGTTTTCAGCGCCCAAAAGTATTTGAACGTTGCTTTGACTACCACTCATATAAATAGCGCGTACACGCTTTCTGAATTGTTCCTTATCGGCTTCAATCTGCTTGTTTTTAGCATCTATTTCAGCCTGTTTTGTTGAAATCTTGCTGTTGAGAGATGCTATTTTACTGTTACATTCACTAATAAGAGCCTGTGTGGCTGAAATTTTTTTATCTAAAGCAGCTTTGATTTTATCCTGAGCCGCCTTTTTGGATTTAGCATCATCAAGGTCTTTTTTAGCCTGATTATATTTTTCCTGAGCTGAACTTGCGGCGTTTACAGAAACAGGCTGAGGTATTACAGCAACAGTACTGAAAAGAACCACACAACAAAACACAGCAATAATTTTTATAATTGTTAATTTCATTTTTACTCCTTAAAATGCGGCAAATTCACTGCCCTCGCGTTTTAAATACTTACTTATCATAATAAGACTACCTACAGTACCCGCAAGCACGCCTATTGCAATAAATATACCAAACAGCATAAACGCCTGTGAAGAATAGGATATAAGCTGGAAGGAACCTGCGTTTGAAAGAATAGCCTCAGCAGCTACTCTGTAACAACAGTAAAGAAGTCCTTCTGAAATAATTGCTGATATAATACCTATTGCAATACCCTCCACAACAAAGGGCAATCTGATAAATCCATCCGTAGCGCCCACAGCCTTCATTATGCTGATTTCAAGCTTACGGTTATACATCGTAACACGAATGGTATTAGAAACAATTACAAGAGAAATAATAAGAAGAATTGAAATTATTGCTATACCTGCAATAAATATACCGTTTTTAATAGACGTAATAGCATCAGCAAGGTCGTTTTGCGCCTGAATAGTGTTGACACCCTTTACGTTTTTGATTTTCTCAAGAGTCGTATCAAAAAGCTCAAGGTCAACCATCGTTACTCTTGCGCCGTCGGAAAGAGGGTTATCCTCTCCCTCTAAGGATTCAAGTGCAACGTCGGCTTTATCGTTCATATTTTTCTTGGTTATTTCTAAAGCTTCTTCCTTTGATACATACTGTACGTCAGCAATATTTGGAATAGCTTTAATTTCCTCACACACAGCCTTTGCTTCATCGCTGTTGTGAATAAGATACATCTCAGCGCACAGACCGTTTTCATCAAGCTCTGCGCCCTCAGGAACTTGTCTTTTGTTAAGGTCGTAACGAGCAGCATTATAATCATCAAAGAAAACCATAACAACATTCTGCTGTTCAAGGTTACCGATAATTTGTGTAACGTTGAGAGAAAGCAAAACTGCAAGACCGATAAGTACCATACAGGCAACAAGAACACCGATAGAGGAAATAGTCATAAGACGGTTTACCCAAACGTTTTTGAGACCCTCTCTGGTAAGATATTTAATACTACTAAGCTTCATTTATCTTACCTCCCGCATTATCGGCAACTATTTTACCCTGGTCAAGCATTATAACGCGATGACCGAAATCACGAACGAGATTGTGGTCGTGAGTTACCATTATTATTGTGGTACCTCTTTTATTTATTTCTGTTAAAAGAGTAACTATTTCATAGGACATATTAGGGTCTACGTTACCCGTAGGCTCGTCCGCAATAATAATTTCGGGATTGTTAACTAAAGCTCTTGCGAGACCGACACGCTGTTGCTCACCGCCCGAAAGCTGATTTGGCATAGAACGTGCCTTATCGCCAAGACCTACAAGAGAAAGCGCCTTTGACACCTGAATTCTGATATCCCTGCTCTGAGCGCCCGTAACGTGCATAGCAAAGGCAACGTTTTCAAAAACTGTCATATTTGGAATAAGTCGGAAATCCTGAAAAACTATGCCCATTGTTCTTCTTAGCATAGGTACCTGATTATGACGTATTTTATTAAGATTAAAGCCGTTTACGTTTATAATGCCTGTGTTTGATTTTTCTTCACGCATTATAAGCTTCATAAAGGTACTTTTACCTGCACCGGATGAACCCACCACAAACACAAATTCGCCGCTGTTTATGGTGATATTTACATCGCTCAGAGCGTGGGTACCCGTCTGATATATTTTTGAAACACCCTTAAATTCAATAGCAGGTTTTACTACGTTAAAACCCGACTGAATCTCTGACATAAATTTACCAACTTTCTGATATTAATACTTAATGGGGTTAGATTTTAAATACTTATTTACCATAAGAGCTATCTTGAAGATAATAGCATGGTCGAACTCTCTCAGGTCAAGACCGGTGATTTTCTTGATTTTTTCAAGACGGTAAACAAGAGTGTTGCGGTGTACGAAAAGCTTTCTTGAGGTTTCGGAAACGTTAAGATTATTCTCAAAGAACTTCTGAATAGTAAAGAGGGTTTCCTGATCAAGACTTTCTATAGAACCGCGTTTAAACACTTCCTTAAGGAAGGATTCGCAAAGTGTAGTAGGAAGCTGATAGATAAGACGGGCAATACCTAGATTGTTATAGCAAACTATAGTCTTATCGGTATCAAATACCTTTCCAACCTCAAGAGCAGCCTGTGCCTCTTTAAAGGAACGGGCAAGGTCTTTGAGATTATCAACGGTAGTACCTACGCCGATATTTGCATGAGCATAAAATTCACCTGTAAGAGTATCAGCAATAGTAGTAGCCAATTTCTCAATATCTCTTGATTCAATACCTGGCTTTGTTTCTTTTACAAGAGCGATGTCCGATTCATTAATATTAACAACGAAATCCTTAGACTTATCGGGGAAAAGATTCTGAATAACGTCGTAAACCGAAACGTCTCCTGGGTCGTTTACTCTGATGAGAATAACGGTGCGCATAACGTCGGAATTGAAATAAAGTTCCCTTGCCTTCAAATAAATGTCACCCGGCAAAATATTATCAAGAATGATATTTTTGATAAAATTACCTCTATCGTACTTTTCATCATAATAAAACTTAATATTCATAAAAGCAACAGAAATAACAGAGCAATATTTTTCTGCAAGTAAATCGTCGCCCTCAACAAATATTACATAATCATTGCTTTGACTGGGATTGATGGATTTGAAGGTATAGCCCTCTGCCTTTAAACATTCGTTACCTGCGGGAAGCTGTAAAGAAACGTTTAAAGCCTCGCCGATTTTTCCAAGCTCACTACACGCAATAATAGTATTGTTCTCGTCAATAACACCGAAAGTTTTTTCAATAGAGTCCTTCATCTGATGAATTACACCCTGAAACAAACGATTTGACATTTTATACATCCCCTTCTGAAATATAATCATTCACATTACCATTTTACACAAAAATCAGCAATAATTCAAGAGGTATTTTCGAAAAAGTTACAAAATTATTACAAATTCAGCAAAACACTGTAATGAGCAAAATAAATAAAACAAAAAAAGAGCCTTTCGGCTCTTTTTTTAGTAAAATTAATTGGTGATAGTTTTCTCTGTGTCCTTATCAAAAAGGTGAATCTTTTCAGGTTCAAGAGCAATTTTAATGATATCACCGGGACGTGCTGTGTTGGTAGGAGCAACACGAGCGTTGATAGAATGGGTTTCGCAATCCATATAGAGATATGTTTCAGCACCCATAAGCTCGGTAACTTCAACCTTAGCCTCAACAATACCGTCAGAATAGGTTTCAAGAAGGTCTTCTTCATTGTGAACGTTTTCAGGACGGATACCCATAATAACTTCCTTACCAACGTAAGCATCAAGACAGTTATCCTTGTTCTTGCTCTCAGGCAGCAGAATCTTGAACTTAACACCTGCGCGAGTCTTGGTATCTTCGCTACCAAATTCTACGAAGTACTTGTCATCTTCTTTAAGAAGCTTACTGTCGATGAAGTTCATCTGAGGAGAACCAATAAAGCCTGCAACGAAGAGATTGCAAGGATAGAGATAAAGGTTCTGAGGAGTATCAACCTGCTGGATGAAACCGTTCTTCATAACAACGATTCTTGTACCCATTGTCATAGCTTCAGTCTGGTCGTGGGTAACGTAAATGAAGGTTGTACCAAGTCTCTGATGAAGCTTAGAAATCTCAGTACGCATCTGCGCACGAAGTTTAGCATCAAGGTTTGAAAGAGGTTCGTCAAGAAGGAATACCTTAGGCTCACGAACGATTGCACGACCTAAAGCAACACGCTGACGCTGACCACCCGAAAGAGCTTTTGGCTTTCTTTCAAGGAGATGCTCAATGTCAAGAATACGAGCTGCCTCTTCTACGCGGCGACGAATTTCGTCTTTAGATGTTTTACGAAGTTTAAGACCGAATGCCATATTATCAAAAACAGACATATGAGGATAAAGAGCATAGTTCTGGAAAACCATCGCAATATCACGATCTTTAGGAGCAACGTCATTTACTAAACGGTCGCCGATGTAAACTTCACCATCGGAAATTTCTTCAAGACCGGCTACCATACGAAGAGTAGTAGATTTACCGCAACCAGAAGGACCAACAAGAATTATAAATTCTTTATCCTTAATTTCAAGGTTGAAGTCAGAAACAGCTACTACGCCACCAGGGTATTTTTTGTAAACGTTGCGAAGGGATAAGCTTGCCATTTTTTGTGACCTCCTAAAAATGTAAACATTTTATTACTAAGTTATTATACCAAAAGGTTTTGAAAATTACTATAGTGAAAATAGAAAATCTTATACACAGTATTTTAGCTATATTGCATAAGAAATTAACATTTTATTAATTTTATGACAAAATTTCAGGGTTTATCTCCATAAAATCGCCATATCCCAGAGTAGACGGTAGACAAAAATTGCCCATTCTTTCTCTGTGTAATTCAACCACGCCTACGTCATACACGCCAAACATTCTTTTAATCTGATGGTACTTGCCTTCGGTAAGAATCACTCTTGCGACCCTTTCACCTACCGTTTCACATATACAGGGTTTACACCGAGAGCCGTCAGCAAGTATAACACCGTTTTTAAAACCGTCGATTATTTCCAGCGTTACGGGCGCATCAAGTGTTACTATATAAGATTTTTCTATATGATGCTTCGGGCTTGTAATTCTATGAGCAAAATCGCCGTCATCTGTAAGCAACACCATACCCGTAGAATCCTTGTCCAGTCTGCCTGCAGGGAAAATATTCCTTTTAGAATACTTTTCTGGTAAAAGGTCCACAACCGTTTTACAATTCTTGTCCTCACTTGCAGAAAGGACACCCTTAGGCTTGTTCATTACGATATAAACAAATTTCTGATAGGATATTTCCTGTCCGTCAAGGCAAACGGCATCAGTTTCCATAACCTTAAAATCAGGCTGTGTCACAATATTTGCATTTACCGTAACCTGTCCTTTAAATATCATTTTCCTGATTTCACTTCTGCTGAATAAGGTCTGATTGGAAATATACTTATCAAGTCTTATTTTAACCATTTTTTCTCTCTTTCAACGGATAAATATTATTATTTTCAAAATCACATAAATCTGCGCATATAAGCTTATCCTCAAAGCACAGTAAATGGATACAGTTGTTTTCAAAAAAATATGTATAAAGGGTTGCAGAATTTCCTGCATATTCATAAAGGTCATAGCCGCTACTTTTTATTACAGCATTGTACCTTTGCATTTTATCACTAAAGGTATAGGGAATAAAAACCTCTTTGCTTTCCATATATTCATAGTCGCCATAACCCATTGAGTTTAGATAGGAGGTTCTTTTTTCCTCTGTTTTAAGGCCTACCCCTCCCCTTTGAGCAGAGGCCAGAGAAAGCAGAACGAAGCAAAAAAGCATAACTATACAAAGCATCAAAGCATAGTTTTTTGAAACAGAAAAATAAACCTTCATTTTTTCACCCATACATATTGTATGATGAAAATCGACTGAATATTAATCTATAATACAAACACAGTGAGCAGAAATTCCCAGCATCTCTCCCGTAAAACCAAGACCTTCTTCGGTAGTAGCCTTTATACTCACATTATTTACATCAGTATCTAAAACATTTGCAACGGTGTTTCTCATATCCTGAATATAAGGCGCAAGTTTTGGTTTCTGAGCAATAACGGTAGCATCAATATTGCAGATTTTATAACCGTTTTCAGCTATTACCTCAGCTACCTTTTTGAGCAGAATTTTACTGTCGATATTTTTATATTTATTATCGTTATCAGGAAACAGATGCCCGATATCACCAAGGGCAGCAGCGCCAAGCAGTGCGTCACTTATAGCGTGAAGCAACACGTCAGCATCAGAGTGACCAAGCAATCCCTTTTCAAAAGGAATATTAATACCGCCTAAATAAAGTGGTCTGTCATCACAAAATCTGTGAACGTCGTATCCGTGTCCGATTCTCATTCTTTGCCCTCCGTCAAAATAAACTGAGCTATCTTAAGGTCATAAGGAGTAGTAATTTTGAAATTATTTTCCTCGCCCTCAATAATCAGGGTGTTATACCCTGCCGCCTCCATTACAGAAGCGTCGTCGGTATACCTTGACCTGTCCTCGCAATTTTCTAAAAGTTCTTTGTATATACCGAAGTTAACCGCCTGTGGAGTTTGCGCGGCATAAAGCTTATTACGGTCGGCGGTTTTTATAAAGCCGTCCCTATCTTCCTTAATTGTATCCTTAACCTTAACGGCGCATACAGCACAGTCAGCAGTTTCACTCGCCTTTACCATTTTTTCAATAAGCGATTGACTCACAAAGGGTCTAGCACCGTCGTGTATAAGGACACCCTTTGCCGCTTTAATGCATTTGAGTCCACAAAGAACCGAAGACAGACGGTCACTTCCCCCCTCCGTAATGCAGGTCAGTTTGCTTATCATATAATTATCGGCAATACGCTGTATATCTGCAATACTTTCATTTTTTGTAACAACGATAATTTCACTGATATAGGAATTTCTTTCAAAAGCAAGCATTGTTCTCGCTACTACGGGAATACCGCACAAAAGAGAAAACATTTTATTAACGTTGCCCATACGCGAAGAAGAACCTGCTGCAACAATAATAACAGGAACACCCACATTTTCAGTTTCTTTAACGCTATACTCAATAGCAAATTCTGTTTTTGGCATAATCTACCTCTAAACAAAAAGCACCCGTTGGGTGCTTTTTGGTTTTTATTCTTCCTCGGAATCCTCTTCCAATTCAAACTCAAGATTTGTTGAGCAGTTAGGACAAGTCATACCCTCATCCTCAAGCATTTTGTCGTCAATATAAATTATATCATGACAGTTAGGACATTCAACCTCATAAAGCTCATCATCCTCGTCGTCATCACAACAAGAACAACCCTCGCACTCATCGTATTCATCTTCATACTCTTCGTAGATGAAGTCCTCAAGCTCAGCTAAATCCTCATCAACGGCATTAATCTGCTCAGCAAGTTCTGCACAAGCATCTTCTGTATCCTCAAGGTCAACGGCAATATCATTAAGAAGGTCAACTATAGCAGCTATGATTTTTCCCTCTTTAGTAGAGTTATCAAGCTCAAGACCCTCTGCAAGACCTTTGATATATGCAGCTTTTTCGGCAATTGTCATCATATTAGAAATACTCCTTACGCTCTTTCCATATATTCACCTGTACGGGTGTCTATACGAATCATATCGCCCTCGTTAATAAAGAGAGGTACGCGAATTTCTGCGCCTGTTTCCAAAGTAGCGGGTTTGGTTGCATTAGTAGCAGTGTCACCCTTAAATCCAGGCTCAGTCTCGGTTACCTGAAGCTCAACAAATGTAGGAGGCTCCATACCGAATACCTTTCCCTTGTAAGAAAGAATCTTACAAACCATGCTCTCCTTTACAAACTTGAAGCCTTCGCCAAGCTCAGACTCGTTAATGGGAACGAGTTCATAAGACTCGGGGTCCATAAAGTAGTAAAGTCCGCCGTCACTGTAAGAGTATTCCATATCCTTACGCTCTACGAAAGCGGTAGGGAACTTTGCGCTTGGGTTATAGCTCTTTTCAATGATAGCGCCTGTAATTACATTCTTAGTTTTGGTTCTTACGAAAGCAGCGCCCTTACCTGGTTTTACGTGCTGAAATTCAACAACCTGAAGTACGTTACCGTCTTCTTCAAAGGTTACGCCGTTTCTGAAATCGCCTGCTGTTACCATAATATTTTTTCCTCCAATATATATTCTTAATTAAAAGAACATTATTCTTCTAAAGAATTATAAGCTTTTTTTCGCATTTTGTCAAGTTTTCATTAACATTTCCCGAAACAACTATCATATCTTCTATTCTTACACCGAATTTATCGGGTAAATACACGCCCGGTTCAACCGTAACTATCTGATTTTCCAGTAAAGCTTCGTTGTTTCGCTGACTAAGTGTGGGGTACTCGTGAATGTCAAGTCCCACGCCGTGTCCTGTACTGTGATTGAAGTTACCCGCGTAGCCTTTATGTGTAATTATATCCCTTGCCGCCGCGTCTACGCTCTTACAGTCAACACCCACGCCTATTTTTTCAATCGCCGTCAGTTGTGCTGATAAAACAAGATTATAAATTTCCTGCATTTCGTCAGTAGCATAACCTATCGCAACGGTTCTTGTCATATCACTGTGATATCCGTTTACAACCGCGCCGAAGTCGAGGGTGAGAAAATCACCCTTTTCCAGCTTTTTATCGGTAGGCACACCGTGAGGCAGAGAAGAATTTTTACCCGATACGGCAATAGTTTCAAAGGAAATGCCCTCGCTTCCCATCTTTTGCATCTGATAATCAAGTTCAAGTGCTATTTCTCTTTCGCTTATTCCCTCTTTTATCATATTAAGAACATTCGCGTAAGCTTTTTCGGCTATACGCTGAGCAGATATAATATTTTCTATTTCATATCTTTCCTTAACGCTTCTGCTTTTTAGCAGATAAAGACTTAATTCTTCACTGGGCAAAAGGTCACAGTGTATAACGTTTTTCAAACTGTTAAGAAAGCTTACGGTAATCTCTGTTTCGGTATAAAGAGTTTTGATTTTAAACCGATTAAGTAAATCGCCAAGCTGTTTTGAAAGCCGTTCAAGCAGTACTACCTTTATATCATTCTTTACGTTTTTCTTTGCCGCTTCAATGTACCTTCCGTCAACAAAAAGAAAATTACCAAGTTCACATACCAGCAGATAACCGAGAGAGGATTTAAAACCGCTTAAATACCGTCTGTTAGTTTCACTGCAAATAAGCACTGCGCTGTTTGAAGTGATAAATTTATCTAAATTAAGCATAATTACTTTCCTAACAAGTTATAATATTTTTTCATAGCAAGAGCATCCTCTGCCTGCGTACCTGCAGATTCACAAACAAAAACAGGTGAAAGATTTTTCTTATACACAAGCTCCATCAAAGGTTCGAAATCAGGACCAAAAACAGTATCTTCAAAAGTAAGGTGACGCTTTTCACCACCCGTCGTGTACTCAATTTTAGAAAAATGAGAATGAAAAACCTTAAGTCTGTCAATACCAAGCTTATTTTCTATAGTGAGAAGTATATTTTCAAAATCTTCTTTACCTTTTATTTCGCCCATAGTTCTTGCATTAAGATGTCCGAAATCAATACAAGGAATAATACTTTCATCAATCTTGCAAAGGGCAATTACTTCTTCAAGAGTGCCAAGCTGATTGATTTTTCCCATAGTTTCTGGGCAAATATGAATATGACCGAGATTTTCAGCCTTCAAGGCATCAAGAGCAATCCGCATAGTATCACTTGCAAGGCTTAAGGCTTCTTCCCTGCTGATTTTAGAGCAAGAGCCTGTGTGAACTACAATGTGGTCACCGCCCATTGCATTTACAGCCCTTGCGCTTTGTAAAATATAATTAACGGAATTAAGACGTTTTTCTTCTTCAACAGAAGACATAGAAATATAATACGGAGCGTGAAGGGATACGGTCAGGCCTTTTTCTTTCATGGCAATACCGAACTGATTTGCTTTCTCCTCAGATACGTTAACTCCTCTGCCGCACTGATACTCAAAATGGTCAAGTCCCATTTCTGTAAGATACAAAGGCACCTGCAAACTATGTTTATATCCTTTCAGTGCAAAGCTCTCTGAATTTCCCGCAGGACCGAATTTAGCGCCCATATCCGTTTTCCACCTTCATTAGTTTTAGTAGTATTTTTTCCAGTCTTCTTCTGACAGTAAAGCTTATTTTATTTTCAGGCAATATAAGGTCGGTCATTATGGTAGTCACACCAAAACAACGTCCGCCAAGAACGTCGGTAAAAATCTGGTCGCCGACTATTGCCGCATTTTTTCTTTTTATACCAAGTTTTTTAACAGCCTTATAATACCCAAAAGGCAGAGGTTTACAGGCAAGAGAACAATAATCAAGACCGATTTTCTCTGCAAAGGGTTTTACCCTTTCTTCTTTAGAATTAGAAAGAATGAGAAGCTTTATGCCCTCTTTTTTCATTTTCTCTATCCAGTCTATAAGTCCGTTCACAAGCTCCATACCGTGATGGGTAGACAAGGTATTATCAACGTCGAGAATCAGAGCCGTTATATTCTTATTTCTCAGCATTTCTGCCGTTACATCTGTTATTCTGTGCAATTTTATATTCGGTTTAAACATAGCTTTCTCCAAAAACAAAAGCAGCTGAAATTCAGCTGCTTTCTTTTTTAAGTATCACTTATTAGCGGAACTTACGCTTACGTGCAGCTTCCGACTTTTTCTTACGCTTTACAGAAGGCTTTTCATAATGCTCTCTCTTGCGAACTTCCTGAATTACGCCGTCCTTAGCAGTCTGACGTTTGAAGCGTCTTAAAGCATTATCAAGTGATTCATTTTCTTTTAGGCGAACCTGACTCATTAATACATTCCCTCCCTCCGCATTTATGCAGGGGTAATATTTACAAAGGCAATTATACTATAAATAGCCACCCATTGTCAAGCATTTTTATTTATTTTTAAAATATATTGTTTATTTTTTACTCCCTGTAAGTCAAATACAGGCACGTAGCCTTTATCTGCACTGTTTCTTTCCTGAATAAAGACGTTCTCAAGATTCTTTTCCATCACGTAGGAAAGTACCTTTTCATATTCCCTTTGGGTGATTTTTCTGTTTATTTCTTTATACTCATAAGCCTTTGCCGTAGGAAAATACTGTGACATTATACTCAAATAGGCATTAGGGGTATTTTCTTTTACCCAATCAACCACCTTCAAAGCCTCTTTGATATTAAGAGGCAGACACAAATGTCTTATTATAAGTCCTTTTTGCATTATACCCTCGTCATCAAAAACAGGCTTTTCGCACAGCTTATAAGCCGCCCTGATGCTCTCCGTAGCATACAAAGGATAGTCTTTTGCGTTACTGTATTTAAAAGATTTTTCTTCACTTAAATACTTTAAATCCATTAGGTATATATCAAAAATATTTTCATTTATAGCTTCGGGCAAATCGTAACCGCCGCTGTTATAAACTATAGGGATTTTTGGGTGGTATAGTGAAAGAGCTTCTTTTATCGCCCACAAATAATGGGTGGGATTAACAAGGTTTATATTGTGGGCTCCCTTTTCCTCAAGTTCTCTGAAAATTTCAGAAAGCCTTTTGGGTGTTATAAGCTCACCTTTTTTGTTATGGCTTATTTCATAGTTCTGACAGTAAACACAGTTAAGTGAGCAACCGCTGAAAAACACGGTGCCTGAGCCTCTGTTCCCACTTATACAGGGTTCTTCCCAAAAATGCAAGGTTGCCTTTGCTACAACGGGAAAAAGCGGCATACCGCAGTAGCCGCCTTCATTTTCCTTTTCCCGTCTTATTTTATTGCACTGTCTCGGACACGCCCTGCACAGCATTTTCATTTTTCTTTTCAACCGCCTTAATATCAACGATTTTTTTCTTTATCACAAGGTCATCATAGGTTTTCTTAAAAGAAACTCTACCAATAAAAGTCCTTTTACAGTCCACACATCTGAAATTTGCAGAAAACCAACCGTTTCTGTATTTCCAGCCTGTCATACATTTTGCAACCTTAGAACATCTATCACACTTAAAAATTAGGTTTTCGGCCTTGATATTATCATCCTTAATATTGGACAATGTGTAGGATTTAAAGGTCAGACGGCGGAAAAATTCAGGATTTGTAGCATCCTTTATATAGCTCTGCATTTTATCGGTGTTATAAAAACGTCTGAGCAGCTCTACCGACAGAATACAGTCGTCCTTTGCCCTGTGAAGCTCAAGACCCTGCGAAGAAATAGAAAGCATAGCCGCCGCATTAGAAAGAGAAATCTGAGAAGAAAAAACATAGCCCTCGCTTCTCATTTCGTTCTGGACGTAGCTTTGTAAATCAGCGTACTTTTCAATACGGAATTTCGTTGACGGAGTAAGCAGATACCGACAGTTTTCTATAATGGTATAAAGGTCAGAGGTACTCCAGGTCATAGTAAGGGTATTCTTCCCCACCCAGTTGTTATACTGCTCAACCGCCTCACTCAAGGGAACACCCTGACGCATCATTTCATTTGTAATACCCGTAAGTTCAATAAACCTTTTTGTAAGTTTTTTGGAAAGTCGGCTTTTTACCGTTACCGAAAAGGTATCTATAATATTACAATTAAGGTCAAGCTTTACGGCGCCAATCTGTATTATCTGATTGATAAAACGCTGATTTTTAACACTGTACGCGCTGTCCCATTCCAAATCAAGAATTATAATGTTCATTTCTGTTTGCTTCTCGATTCCGCTTTCATTCTCAGTTCCTTGTTAAGAATACGCTTTCTGAGTCTGACATTTTTAGGAGTAATTTCCACAAGCTCATCGTCCTTGATAAATTCAAGAGATTGTTCAAGACTTAAAACGGATGGAGGAACAAGACGCAAAGCATCGTCACTGCCTGCAGCGCGAGTATTCGTAAGCTGTTTTTTCTTGCAGACGTTACATACTATATCCTCGTTTTTGGGATTTTCTCCCACTATCATACCCTCATATACAGGAACACCTGCGCCGATAAAGAGTCTGCCACGGCTTTGGGTATTGAAAAGACCATAACCCGTAGACTCACCGTCCTCATGAACGATTATAGAGCCTGTATTTCTCTGCTCAATTTCACCCTTGAATTCTTCATATCCGCTGAAAACGTGACTCATAATACCGTTACCGTTGGTATCGGTCATAAACTGACTTCTGTAACCAAGAAGACCTCTCGCAGGAATCAAAAATTCAAGATGGGACGTTCCGCCCTCTCTTGTACCCATATTCTTAATTTCTGCTTTACGAGAGCCAAGTCGCTCCATAACGGCGCCAACGTATTCCTCAGGCACCTCAATCATAAGAAGCTCAATAGGCTCCAGAAGAACGCCGTTTTCACGTTTATAAATAACCTCAGGAGGAGAAACCTGAAATTCATAGCCCTGTCTGCGCATAGTTTCAATAAGAATGGAAAGATGAAGCTCACCTCTGCCCGAAACCTTGAAGGTATCAGCAGAATCGGTTTCCTCAACACGAAGACTTACGTTGGTTTCAACCTCTTTGAAAAGACGGTCGCGCAGATTTCTTGAAGTAACGAACTTACCCTCTTTACCTGCAAAGGGAGAATTATTTACCATAAAGTTCATAGAAAGGGTTGGCTCGTCGATTTTAACGAAAGGAAGAGGTTCTATGCAATCAGGAGAACAGGCGGTTTCACCGATATTAAGGTCACTAAGTCCCGCAACCTGAATAAGATTGCCTACCGTTGCTTCTCCCACTTCTGTACGGCGAAGTCCCTCAATAACAAAGAGTTTTCCGATTTTAACATTACTCGTTGTACCGTCGCGATGGCTCAGCACTACGTTCTGACCGCTTCTTACGGTACCCCTCTGAACTCTGCCAACACCTATTCTGCCAAGATAATCGTCATATTCAATATTAGAAAAAAGTATCTGCAAAGGTCCGTCAGGTTCACCCTCAGGAGCATCAATTTCTTTAATTATAGTATCAAAAAGAGGTTTTAAATTTTCACCCCTCGTTTCATCATAGGAAGCATATCCGTCCCTGCCCGATGCATATACAACAGGAAATTCTATCTGGTCATCATCAGCGCCAAGCTCGATAAACAGGTCAAGAACCTCGTCTACAACCTCTGCAGGTCTTGCCATAGGTCTATCAATTTTATTTACAACAACTACCGCCTTTTTACCAAGAGCCAAAGCCTTTTTAAGCACAAAACGTGTCTGTGGCATACAACCCTCAAATGCATCAACAAGCAGCAGTACGCCGTCTACCATCATAAGAATACGTTCAACCTCACCACCGAAATCTGCATGTCCGGGGGTGTCAACGATATTAATCTTAATACCGTTATAGTAAACGCTTGTGGTTTTTGAAAGAATAGTAATTCCTCTTTCTTTCTCAAGGTCGTTAGAGTCCATTACTCTTTCGTCAACCTGTTCGTTGCTTCTGAAGGTTCCGCTTTGTTTTAAAAGCTGGTCAACCAACGTTGTTTTACCGTGGTCAACGTGAGCGATAATTGCAATATTACGTAAATTTTCTATTTTTGCCATTTTGATACTTCCTTAAAATAATCTAACCAAATAATTATACCACAAAACTCAACATTGTCAATTAACAGTATTTACAGGCTTACCCTTCAAAAAGCTGTCAATGTTAGAGGTAACAACCCTCATAAGCCTTTCTCTCGTTTCAATTCCTGCCCAAGCAATATGAGGGGTTATTATACAGTTTTCCACGTTAAGCAAAGGACAGTTTATATCCATAGGCTCTCTGCAAAGAACGTCTAAACCTGCTCCAAGAAGCTTACCTGATACAAGAGCCTCTTTAAGCGCATATTCATCAACAAGTCCGCCTCTTGCAGTATTTATAAACACCGCTTTATCCTTCATTTTTGCAAAAGCGTCGCGGTCCATAATTTTTTCGCTTTCGCTATTTAACGGACAATGCATAGAAACAATATCGCTTTTACTCAGCAGTTCGTCAAGGCTTACCTGTTTTACCCTTTTATCATCAGTCTTACTACGCTTATAAACAAGAACGTTCATACCGAAAGCAAGGGCAATATCTGCAACTCTGCTACCGATACTTCCAAGACCTACAAGACCGATAGTTTTTCCGCTAAGCTCAAAAAGTGGTATGGGAAAATAAGAAAAGGTGCGGCTTTTAACCCAGTCTCCCTCTTTAACGGTTTTGTTATATTCAGAAACTCTACAGGCAATTTCAAGAATAAGAGCAAAGGTGTGTTGTGCAACCGCTTCGGTGGAATAATGGGGAACATTACATACCGTAATTTCCTTTTCTTTTGCGGCGTCAAGGTCAATATTATTAAAGCCCGTAGCAAAAAGACCGATATACTTAAGCTTATCGGCATAGCTTAAAGCCTCTTTTGTAATTAGCGTTTTATTACAAAGCAATATATCCGCATCCTTTATGCGTTCTTTAAGCTGACTGCTGTCTGTCAAATCATATATTAAAACTTCACCGAACTGCGAAAAAACGTCAAAGGATATGTCCCCGCTTGTAACGGTTGAAGCATCGGTTATAACAATTTTCATAATAACGCCTCCCAGTAAATTTTATATTACAACAAAATAAAAGTCAAGCGAACTACAAAAAAGAAGCAACATTTCTGTTGCTTCTTTACTATTTTATTATCAGTTCATCTTCATAACGACAAACTATACTGCTACCGGATTTTATTTCACCCGACAAAAGCTTTTCGCTGAGTGCATCTTCGATTTTCGTCTGTATAGCTCTACGCAGTGGACGGGCGCCGTAAACATCGTCAAATCCAACCTCTGCCATTTTTTCACGGACGGAATCGTCAAAGACAGCTTTTACTCCTATTTTTTCAAGTCTTTTAGCAAGACCGTCAAGCATCTTACCTGCTATCTGTCCGATTTCTTCCTTATTAAGCTTAGTAAACACGATTATATCGTCAATACGGTTAAGAAATTCAGGTTTAAAGGCTTTTTTGAGTTCGCCTAGCACCTTTTCCTTAATGTCCTTATGCTCACTCTCAAAAGAATTTTCAGCAAACCCAAAAGCCTGTTTTTTCTCTGTAATCATTCTTGCGCCTACGTTA
This sequence comes from Acutalibacteraceae bacterium, assembly GCA_036307305.1. Taxonomy (GTDB): domain Bacteria; phylum Bacillota; class Clostridia; order Oscillospirales; family Acutalibacteraceae; genus SIG607. Next base: position 64,664 of record JAXJXV010000014.1, on the reverse strand, counting down.
GAGGTCATAATTATTACAGTATTTTTAAAATCAACTTTTCTGCCCTGAGAATCGGTAAGAATACCGTCATCAAGAATTTGCAAAAGAATATTGAAAACATCGGGATGCGCCTTTTCAATTTCATCAAACAGCACGACGGAATAAGGATTTCTTCTTACTTTTTCGGTTAGCTGTCCGCCCTCGTCAAAGCCAACGTAACCGGGAGGAGAGCCAACCATACGGGAAACGGTGTGCTTCTCCATATACTCTGACATATCTAGCCTAATCATTGCGTTTTCACTGCCGAACATTGCCTGAGCCAAAGCCTTACACAGCTCGGTTTTACCAACGCCCGTAGGACCTGAGAAAATAAACGAGCCTATGGGTCTGCCCTCATCCTTAAGTCCCACTCTGCCGCGTCTGATAGCTTTTGCAACTGCCGTAACCGCCTCACTCTGACCGATAACCCGTCTGTGAAGTTCGTCTTCAAGCTTTAAGAGTCGTTCGCTTTCTTCTTCAGTAAGACTCGAAACAGGCACACCTGTCCAGAGAGATACAATTTCGGCAATAGTTTCCTCAGTCACCGCCGCAACGGATTGACTGTTTTCCTTCCACATATCCTTGCTCTTTGCAAGTTCTTCCTTAAGAGCATTTCCCTCGTCCCTTAATTTTGCCGCTTTTTCGAATTCCTGATTTTCAATAGCAGTATCCTTTTGTTCTTCATTTTCTTTTATTTTATCTTCAAGGTCTTTAAGGCTGTCGGGAGTTGCAAACACCGTAAGACGCACCTTTGAACCTGCCTCGTCAATTAGGTCGATAGCCTTATCGGGCAAATATCGGTCGTTTATATAACGGGCAGAAAGCTCTACCGCCGCCTTTATGGCATCATCAGTAATTTTAACATTGTGATGAGCTTCGTACTTTTCTCTCAGTCCTTTAAGGATTTCTATACTGTCGCTGACACTTGGCTCGCCAACAGTTACAGGCTGAAAACGTCGTTCAAGAGCCGCATCCTTTTCGATATTTTTTCGGTATTCTGTGATGGTGGTAGCGCCTATTATCTGCATTTCACCCCTCGCAAGAGAAGGCTTTAAAATATTTGCGGCATCGGTACTACCCTCAGCGCTTCCCGCGCCCATAATGGTATGCACTTCGTCTATAAACAGAATTATATCTCCTGCTTTTTTTACTTCGTCTATTATGGCTTTAATTCTTTCCTCAAAGTCGCCTCTGTACTTCGTACCTGCTACCATTCCCGTAAGGTCAAGGGTAACCACCTTTTTATCTTTTAGAATTTCAGGGATATCACCCTTTGCGATTTTTATAGCAAGACCCTCAGCAATAGCGGTTTTACCAACCCCCGGCTCACCTATAAGACAAGGATTGTTTTTAGTTCTTCTGCAAAGAATCTGAATAACTCTGGTTATTTCGGTTTCTCTGCCGATAACAGGGTCTAACTTCCCGTCTTTTGCGTCCTGTGTCAAGTCGTGGCCGAATTTTTTAAGATTTTCGCCCACATCTCCCTTATTTTTACCTGCAGTTTTTTCCTCTTCGTTCCAAGCGCCTGCCGCTTCTAATGCTTCTCTTGTCATAGAGGACACGTCTGCGCCCAGCTCTTTGGCGAAACGTACTGCATAGCTGTTTGCTTCGCTTAAAACCGCAATAAGAAGATGCTCAGTACCAACCTCGGTTTTGCCAAGGTTTCTGCTTCCCGCCACTGCTATTTCAAGGACCTTTTTTGCCCTTGCAGTAAAATATTCGGGTGAAAGACTGGTCTGAGTTCCTGCGCCGATTTTAAGAGTCATTAATTCTTCCACCTTATCGGCAGTTATATTGTACTTTGTCAGAATAGAAGCCGCAACACCGCTGCCTACCTTAGCAAGACCTAAAAGTATATGCTCACTTCCAACATAGGTGTGACCCATTAGTCCTGCGGAATTTATAGCGTGGTTTAACGCCTCGTTTGCTTTCCCTGTAAATCCGTTGAAATTATATTTCATATTACATCACCTTAACAATTCTCTGACCGTTTCTGCTCTCAGTATATCCCTTTCCTGTGGGGTTTTATCACCGCATTTACGACAAAGCATAAACGGTTGAGTTTCTATGAGTATTTTAATGGGTAATACGCTGTCTATAGGCAAAATACCCATAGAAGCGCCTATTTTAATTTTAGACACCAGCTTCATCATTTCATCACTTGAAAGAATACGCTGGTTTTTTAGAATTCCGTACGCTCTCCACACAGCGTCTTCTAACACAACTTTGTCACACGAATTTCTTTCTTCCGTTTCTCTTGCCATTAGCTGTCTTGCTATTACGCTGAGATTTTCAATCGCATTCTTTTCGGTTATGCCAAGGGTAATCTGATTGGAAATCTGATAAAGAGAAGCTTTCGATTTACTTCCCTCGCCGTACATACCTCGTACAGTAAAGCCAATTTTACCTACAGTTTCAGCCATTTCTGCCATAAGAGAGCCACTTGAAAGCAGTGGGAGATGAAGCATTACCGAAGCGCGAAGACCGGTACCTAAATTTGTAGGACATTCGGTTAAAAAGCCAAGCTGAGAATCATAGGCGAATTCAAGCTTGGAGGCTAACAGATTATCAATGCTGTCTGCAATCTCGTAAGCTTTTTCAAGCTGAAGACCCGCTTTTATTACCTGAATACGAATATGGTCCTCCTCGCCTATCATAACGCAAATGCTTTCGTCCTCTGATATAATTATAGCCCTGTTTTTAGGATTTTTTGCAAAATCGGGACTGATAATATGACGTTCTACCATTGCGTATATTTCATTTTCAGGAATGTCGCTCATAGAAATGTATTTAAGACTCTTAGCGTAAGGGGTATCGCTTTCTACGATTGCCTTTTTAACCTTTTCGTTAAGAGCGACTCTCTCTTCTTCGTTCATATAAGAAGGAAAAGGAGTATTGCTGATATTTCTTGCAAGTCGAACTCTGGTGGAAACCACAATATCGTTATCATTAGCAGCTACACTGTACCAATTACTCATTACCATTCTCCTCCTCGAATTTTTTAATTTCATCGCGAACAACTGCCGCTTCTTCATATTTTTCATTCTTAACAAGAAGATTTAATTTTTTTCTAAGCTCACTTATTTTATCCGTAGGGGTCACGATAAGCTGTTCCTTAGAAGGCTTTTTGCCTATATGATTTACACTTGAGTGAACCCTTTTAAGATAAGGAAGAAGCTGATTTCTGAATTTCTCATAGCATTTAGGACAGCCAACCTTACCTGTGGAAGCAATTTTAGAAAAGGTAGCGCCACAGCACTCACATTTTTCTTCACCTATATGAGAATCAATAAGAAGAGAGTCACCGAGCATAGAGGTCAGCATATCCATAAGACTGTTCTGACCGATTTTATGATAGCTTTCCCCCTTTGCACAGGAAGCGCAAAGAAGCTTTTCGCTGACAACACCGTTAATAACGGTGCGAATATGAGTAGTAGCAGTGTTTTTACCGCATTTCTGACATAACATATAAATAACCTCCGATTACTGAATTTGAGTTAAAAGAATCTGTTTTATAATAGCAGCTCTAACTTCATCTCTACAGGTAATAGGCACGGCAGCCATCACCGAATTGGACACAGCCGCTTTTAAAATTGTTCCCGCTTCATCACTTATAAGACCTGTTCTTAGACAGTTTTCAATAACGATACGGGAAGTCATAGGGTCGATTGAATTTCCAATAGAATTAACAATATGCATAATAGCCGTAGGCTGATTAAATTTTGCTCTCGTTATACGGATATACCCTCCTCCGCCGCGATAGCTTTCAATGGTGTATCCCTGCTCAGCGGTAAAGCGTGATGAAAGCACGTAGTTAATATGACTAGGCACACAGCCCATCATTTCTGCAAATTCATTACGCTGAATCTCAGCGCGGTTTTCCCCCGATTCATCAAGCATTTTAATTATTGCCTGTGTTATTATATCGCTCATTTTCATAAAGAATTCCTCACTTTGACCTTTACTGACCTTATTATAAATTTAAAGTCAGAGAAAGTCAAAAATCAATATCAGCCAAAATCAAGAGTTTTAAAGGTCAAAGAAAGACAAATCTTGTTTTTGCTTTGTTTTTCTTCTTTTTTTGCCTTTTTGCTCATTTTTTATAATTTGTAACAGTTTCTGTATAACTACATAGTATGTAATATAACGGAAAGGAGGTAAATGAAATGTGTAACGGTATCGGAAATAATTGTACCTGGATTATCGTAATCCTTCTTCTTCTCTTCTGCTGCGGTAACGGCTGCGGTGGTACTTCTACCGCTAACAACTGTGGCTGCGGTTGCGGTTGTGATAATGGCTGCTGCTAAGCGCTTCCATTCCACAAAACATCAAAACGGCATTACCAACACGGTAATGCCGTTTTTGAATTAAAAATAAATAAAGGGGATGAAATTTTCATCCCCTTTAAAATATTAGTTGTTCTTGAAGATATCAATAATATCGATATAATCGTCGCCCTCGTCCTCGTTATTCTGAACAAGACCGCCAAGCTTAGAAGCAAGGTCGTTATCCTTTTTATCTTCAGCCTCATCGCCAAGACCTGTAGCAACAACTGTTACGCGGATAGCATCCTCAAGAGTATCGTCAAACTTAGCACCCCAAATAATAGTTGCATCGGGATGTGCCATATCAGCGATAATATTGGAAGCAAGTTCAACCTCTTCAAGACCGATATCCTCAGAACCGGTAATGCTGATGATAACACCCTTAGCATTATCCATAGAGGTTTCGATAAGAGGACTGCTGATAGCAGCACGTGCAGCCTCTTCAGCCTTGTCGCGACCTGTTGCATAACCAACACCCATATGAGCATAACCTGCATCAGTCATAATAGCCGTTACGTCAGCAAAGTCAAGGTTAACAAGCGCGGTTTCATTAATAAGCTCGGTAATGCTCTGAACACCCTGACGAAGTACGTCATCAGCAATATCAAAAGCATTCTTAAAGGTAATCTTCTGCTCAGAAACAAACTTAAGACGCTCGTTAGGAATAACGATAAGGCTGTCCACCTGTTCTTTGAGAGCAGCAATACCTGCTTCAGCCTGCTGCATACGCTTTTTACCCTCAAAACCAAAAGGCTTTGTAACGATACCAACGGTAAGTACGCCAAGCTCCTTAGCAATACGTGCAACAACAGGAGCAGCGCCCGTACCTGTACCGCCGCCCATACCGGCAGTAATAAATATCATATCAGCAGAGCTGATTGCAGCTGTGATTTCATCAGCAGCCTCCTCAGCAGCAGCTCTACCCTTTTCAGGATTAGCACCGGCACCCTTACCACCGGTTGTTTTGTCACCTATTTGAAGCTTGTTATTGGCTTTAGAAAGGAACAAAGCAGCTTTATCGGTATTGATAGCAATAAATTCAACACCCTTTACACCTGCATCAACCATACGGTTAACGGCGTTTCCACCGCCGCCACCGACACCTACAACCTTAATCTGTACAACATCTTCACTAACATTTTCGAATCCGTTAGGCATTGTGAATTCCTCCATTTTTAAAATTTAAACAGTATTTTCCATTAAAACTATTAAAACACAAAATAATAATAACACAGTTATTTTAAAATTTCAATAGCTTATTTTAAAAAATATTAATTTATTTTAACTTTTTCGACATTATATAAATAGATTATCTTTTATTTTCAACGTAAGAGCCTTGCGGATTATTCGGTTCCCACATATTAAATCTGAAAACACCGCTGTTCTCTTGAGTTTTTGATTCAGCCATTTTAGAAAACAGAGCAAGTTTTTCATTTATATATCTGTCTTCCCCAAGCTCTATGGTAAATCTGTTATCAATGCCGATTTTTATATCATAAAGATTACTGATATCTATATAGTTAAGCTTAGTATTATCAAGTTTTCCACTGTTTAAAATTTCGTTAAGTACGTTTTTATGATTATCGCTTTCCAATACAACGCTTCTGATATTATCCTTAGACAGCGATGCTTTACATTCAACGTAAACAAGAGATGGTATTTCGTAGTATTCCTTTAATACTCTTCCGTTAATATCGGTTGAATAGTAAATACCGTCTATATTGTAGCAACAGTATTCGGTTGCCTCAGTCACTTCAATAATAACGGTATCAGGTAACTTCTTCTCAAGTACAATACCGTCAACAAACGGTAGACTTTCCTGTAAATTTTCAAGAACGCGTTTTTCGGAGAGTCTCAGAAGATTATCACCGTTGTTAATTAAAGAGGCGTTAATAATTTCCTGCGTATTATATATACTGTTGTTTAGTACCTCTATATTTTTCACAGGGAAAAATACCGTAAAAGAAAGTCCGCACAGCAAGGAAACTGCAACAAGTACGAAGAACGTCAGTATCGCTCTTTTCCTTCGTTTTCTCTTGCTAACTCTTTTTTTATCCTTTTTCGCCATTTTACACCTCCGAAATATTTGCACCCAAAATCCTTAACTGTCCCGATATATCACAGTAGCCTCTTTCAATGTGATGTGTATCAGAAACAGTAGATATCCCCTCACTACACAGCGCCGCTAAAACAAGGGCGGCACCTCCTCTAAGGTCGGTACATTTCACATTTGCTGCCGTAAGCTTACTTATTCCGCGTGAAGTTGCCACATTATCTTTAAGCTCTAACTTTGCGCCGAATTTATTAAGCTCATCTATATATCTGAATCTGTTTTGAAAAATAGTTTCTTTAATAGAAATCATTCCGTCAATTCTTGAAAAGACAGGCACCACTATAGGTCCTGCATCGGTGGGAAAAGCGGGATATACGTCTGTAACCACTCTGGAAGTAGGCAAATACCGTTCTTTGCCTTTGATATATATATCCTTTCCGTTGCTTTTAACATCACAGCCGATTTGTGAGAAAAAGCTGATAATTGACATCATATTAACCGCACTGCAGTCTTTAAGGTTTATCTGTCCGCCCGTTATTGCGGCGGCCGAAAGATAGGTTGCCGCTACTATGCGGTCAGGCATTACGGTATGCTCTGTAGAGCAGAGTTTACCAACACCCTCAATAACTACGGTAGAGGAACCCGCGCCCTTAATTCTGCCTCCTGCTCTGTTGAGAAAATCAGCTAAATCGCTGATTTCAGGTTCTTTGGCAGCATTCTTTATTACCGTGGTACCCTTAGATATACAAGCGGCAATAATAATATTTTCAGTAGCGCCCACACTTGGAAAATCAAGGTCTATTTCCGCGCCGACAATCCCCTTTGGCGCTGTGCAGATAATCTTGTCGTCCTTTTCCTCTATAATCACGCCAAGACGTCTAAGAGCCGCAATGTGCAAATCTATAGGTCTGGGACCCAACTCACAGCCACCGGGATTTGTGATAACCGCTTTACCCATACGGGAAACAATGGCGCCTAAAAACACAACGGAAGAGCGCATTTCACGCATAAGCTCCTTGCTTATTTCATAATTTGCCAACTCTGTTGCATCAACGATAACGGTAGATTCATCCCGTACACAGACACATCCAAGCGTAACAAGAATCTTCAAAGCAGCCATAGTATCCGTAAGGTCGGGACAGTTATGTAGTACGCTTTTTTCCTTAATAAGCAATGTGGCGGCAAGAATAGGTAAGGCGCTGTTTTTTGCTCCCTGTACCTTTAGTTCGCCACTAAGCTTTTTACCGCCTTCAACCTTGAAAACTCCCATAAAAGCACCCCGCAAATTATAAAATCATTATATTTTATAATATGCCGCTTTTAAGAATTTGACAAAATTTAGTTGAGCAAATCCATAATTATATTATAAATACGCTCTTTTGAATCATCAATCGCTACTTTATCGGCGTTTTTGCTCATATCACGTAGTTTTTCTTTATTGCAAATAAGTTTATCAACAGTTTCGATTATCTTTTCGTTTGTTAAATCCTTTTCTTCGATAATCTCCGCCGCACCTGCATTTTTTAAGGTAAAAGCGTTATGATACTGATGATTTTCTGCCACATAAGGCGATGGAATCAGAATAGACGGTTTTCTGCATACAGCGAGTTCACTTAAGGTAATTGCTCCCGCTCTGCAGATAATCAGGTCAGCCGCCGCCATACAAACGTCCATATCCTTAATATATTCGCGTACGTCAACGGTTTCTTTTTCAATTAAACCGCCAAGGCTGTTTTTAACCGTTTCATATCCGCTTTTTCCTGTTCCGTGAATATGATAAAATTCACCCTTTGAACTAAGCTCTTTGATTATCGTCACAGCCGCATTATTGATTTTCTCGGCTCCAAGGCTTCCGCCAAAGGAAAGTAAGACGGGACGCTCGTCAAAACCGAGTTTTGCCTTAGCCTCCGTTTTGCTTATTTCTGTCAGCTCTTTTCTTACAGGATTTCCTGTAAGATAAGGATTATTTTTAAACTTCATTCTGCTTTCTGCCTCAGGCATTGCAAGCATTACCCTGTCAACCTTTTGAGAAAGCATTTTATTGGTAACCCCAGGAAAAGCGTTTTGCTCGTGAATAGCCGTTTTAATACCCAGCTTTACAGCCTCGCTCAGCACAGGACCGCTGACATAACCGCCCGTACCCACAACCACGTCGGGCTTTAATTCTTTTAAAAGCTTTCTCACCTTTACAGAGGAAGACATAACGTAAGCTACGGTTTTAACGTTATGAATAATTCCCGACGGTGACAGACTTCTTCTGAAGCCCTGTACCTTTATACTGTAAAAATGATAATTCTTTTCAGGAACCAGTTTAGCTTCAAGTCTGTCTTTAGTTCCAATAAAGCTGATTTTAGCATCAGGATGTTTTTCCTTAATATAATCTGCAACCGCTAAAGCAGGATTAATATGTCCCGCTGTACCGCCACCCGCAAAAAGAATATGCATACGTTATCACTACACCTTTTCCAGATTTGCCCGTCGCGATATGGAAAGTACAATTCCCATTTCCGCAAGTAATATAAGAAGCGCCGTACCGCCATAGCTGAAGAACGGCAAACTGATACCCGTATTTGGTATCGTGTTGGTAACAACCAAAATATTAAGAGAAGCCTGAAGAGCCACCTGAAAGGTAAGACCTATAGCCATAAGGGATGAATACTTGTCGGGCGAATGCATAGCTATTTTAAAGCCTCTCCATACAAGTGCGCAAAACAGTCCGATAATCACAAGAGCGCCTATAAGACCAAGCTCTTCACATACTATAGAAAAAATAAAGTCGTTATGAGGCTCAGGCAACCAGGAATACTTCTGTCTGGACTGCCCTATTCCTCTTCCCAAAAGACCTCCCGAGCCAATAGCGAGTAACGACTGAATAGTCTGATAGCCTTTACCCGTTGCATCTGCCCAAGGGTCAAGCCAATACTGAAAACGGCTCATAGCATATTTAACAAGACCGGTAACAACGATAAGAGCTACTCCACCTGCCGCTGCAATAACACCGCCGATAATATATTTAACCGCCATACCACCCACAATCATCAGCACAACACCGATAAGAAGTATAAGGATTGTTGCTGACAAATGGGTTTCCACAACTACAAGACCGCAGATAACAGCAAGTAAAAAAAGTAATAACGCTATGAATTTAAACTCTCCCATTCTTTTATAGTTCTTAGCTATAAGATGAGAAAACAAAAGTATAATGGAAAATTTAGCTATTTCAGAGGGCTGAAAGGAAAATGAACCAATAACGAGCCAACGCTTATGCTCCATTCCCTCCTGCATTGGCGGAAGAGCCAGAACTACAGCCAACATAATAGCCGAAACTATATAGAGAACAAAAGAAAATTTTCTGTATATACGGCAATCTATTCTTGACAGCACCAGCATTACAGCAATGCCAACAACTGCAAAAATTGACTGTCTGATTATAAAATGATAACTATTTGAATACTGGGCGTAACAGTAGGCATAGCTTGCAGAAAAAAGCATAACAATACCTATAGCAAGTAAAACAAGCACAAGAGACAAAAACTGTATATCCAGCTGTCCCTCCTGATATATTCCGAATTTTTTAAGTATTCTTGCCAAAAGGTTATCCTTCATCTGACAACTGACCTCCAATAATCAAATCATAAAACAACTGTAAGAATTGCTATAAGTCCGCCCATAAATCCCACTGCTGAAAAAACAAACACAATTTTTTCTTCGCTCCAGCCACTCATTTCAAAATGATGGTGAATAGGACTCATTTTAAATATGCGTTTTTTTGTAAGCTTATAGGAAGTGACCTGTAACACTACCGACAAAGCTTCAAGAAGATAAACAATACCAATAAGAATAAGTAAAACAGGTCTCTCGGTTCCAAAGGACATAGCCACAACGGCGCCGCCTAAAAACATAGAACCCGTGTCACCCATAAACACCTTCGCAGGATGCATATTCCATACCAAAAAGCCTCCGCAGGTACCCGCAACTGCCGAAGCGAAGCAGTTCATTCCCGTAAGAGAACCTGCAACACCTGCAATAATCATAAAAGCGCAGCTTACAACCAAGGTTACCGAGGAAGCAAGACCGTCAAGACCGTCGGTAAGGTTTACAGCATTTACAAAGCCGTAAATAAAGAAAAATGCTATTGGCCAGAATATAAGCCCAACATCGTGTGTTATAGATATATTGCCCACAAAGGGAATCCACGTACTGTTCATTCCCGCAAAAGCAAGAGAAACAAGGTACGCTACCGTAACAAAGCTCTGTAAAAAGGTTTTCTGCTTTGCAGTAAGACCGAGATTGCGTTTTTTTACAACCTTAATATAGTCGTCAAGAAAACCAATAAAGCCCATAGCCAACGCCATTACCACACCTGCAATTAGCATAGCTGCTCTTTTAGAGTCGGCAAATTCTTTTATTAAAGCCCCTTTTATTATAACCGAATATACGATTCCTATTATTAAAGACACTATAACAGCCGCCATAAGCATAATTCCACCCATTGTAGGCGTTCCCTGTTTGTTTTTATGCCACGATGGACCGATATCAAGTATAGTCTGTCCGAATTTAAGCTTATGAAGATAAGGAATAACCTTAAAACCAAGAAGTGCTGTAACCAAAAAAGAAACAAGCGCAGTTACTACGGGAGTTATATCTGCCATTATTTTACTTCCTTTCTTTTTTCCATAGCCTGAGAAAGTATTTCCCTTTCATCAAGATGTATTGTTTCATTTGCTAAAATCTGATAGGTTTCGTGTCCTTTACCTGCTAAAACGATTATATCATTCTTTACAGCATTATCTACAGCATAGTTTATAGCTTCTATTCTGTTTTCAATAACGGCATAAGGCGTACTTGTATCCTTCATTCCTACCAAAATATCTTCTATTATAGCCGTTGGGTTCTCACTTCGCGGATTATCGCTTGTAACAATAACGAAGTCAGCTTTTTCCGCGGCAATTCTGCCCATTATAGAACGCTTGGTTTTATCTCTGTCACCGCCGCAACCGAAAAGAACCACAAGTCTTCCCTTTTTACATTCGTTAAAGGTAGATAGTATATTTTCAAGTCCGTCGGGAGTATGAGCGTAATCTATTATAACGGTAAAATCAAAGGGACAGGGAAAAACCTCTGCTCTACCCTTTACACCCTGCTGAGCACATACCGCATCTTTAATAACCTTTTCATCTATACCAAGAGCCAAGGAAGCCACAACAGCAGACATAGCGTTGTATACTGAAAACTTTCCGCCAGTTGAAAGTGAAAGTTCTAATTTATCTTTTCCGTCAAGCACAAAGCTAACCCCGTCAGCTCTGTAGTCAATTTCCCTGGCGAAATAATCGGTACTTTGTGACTGTGCAGAAACAGTTAAAACCTCACAGGAAAGACCGTCTATAAGTTTTTCACTGTAGCAGTCGTCATTATTTACTACCGCATATTTACACATACCAAAAAGGCGTTTCTTTGCCTCAAGATAATTTTCCATAGTTATATGATAGTCAAGATGGTCTTGAGTAAGATTTGTGAAAATTCCTACTTCAAAGTTCATACCATATACTCTTTTCTGGTCAAGAGCGTGGGAAGAAACCTCCATAACAGCATAGGTACAACCCTCATTTACCATATCGGCAAAAAGAGAATTCAGCTCATAGCAGTTAGGTGTGGTTCTTTCGGTAGGTATAACCCTATCACCTATCATATTCTGAATAGTGCCGATAAGACCCACCTTTTCGCCGTTTGCTTCAAGAATATGCTTTATTATATGTGTTACCGAGGTTTTGCCATTGGTTCCCGTTACGCCTACAAGCTTAAGTTTATCGGCAGGATTAGAAAACCATGCGGCAGACATAAGAGCGTAAACGGCTCTTGTATCTTCTACGATAATCTGATTTTCTTCCCCCGTATCTTTTTGAGCGACAATAACCGATGCGCCGTTTTTCACAGCAGAAGCCGCATAATTATGACCATCGCTTACCGTTCCTACGATACATACGTATACATAACCCTCTGATACCTTTCGGGAATCATCGGTTATCCCTTTTATTTCTATATCTGCAAATCTATCTGGCGCATCTTTAAGCAATTCTTTTAACAGCATATATATATTCCTCTATTCATTCGGTGCAAAATCAGCTATATCTTCATCTCTGAAATACACCGTTACACTTGTTCCCGTGCTGACAGTTTCCCCTGATTTAATGCTCTGACTGTATGCAAGAGTATTTGCGGAGGACAGCGTATTTCCCGAAAACTTAACGTTTATTCCCGCATTTACTGCAGCGGCATTTACCTGTGAAACCGTCATTCCCTCAAAATCAGGAACAGTGGTGGTTTCACTTTGTGCAGAAGCTTCATCCGTATACAAAATAACAAGTCCACCTGAATACAGAGAATCCTGTGAAGACGGAAGCTGAGATACTACGGTTTCGCCTTCACCCACAACCTTATAAATAAGACCTGCTTTTGTAATTTTAGATTTAGCGTCACTAAGAGAAGCACCCGTCACATCAGGAACAGCAATAGCTCTGTTTTTAAGTTCTTCTTCACTGTACTGAGGTTCAAGTCCCATATAGGGTAAAATTTCACTGAATATTGCAGAGGCAACAGGCGCCGATACGGCGCTTCCGTAAATATTACCTGCCGAGGGTTCATCTACAAGCACAAGCACTGCAATTTCAGGGTCATTTATCGGCGCTATTCCTACGTAGGAAGCAATATAAAGACCTTGCGTATTGGTCTGATTCATTTTATCTATTTTTTCACTTGTACCCGTTTTACCGCCTGTACGGTAACCCGCTACGTAGGCATTTTTAGCACCAACGCTAACAACGCTCTCAAGAGCTGTACGAAGCTTTTCTGAGGTCTGCTGTGAAACAACCTGACGGCGATATGACGTAGATTTGTTTTCTACAACATTGCCGTTTTCATCAAGAACCTTGGATACAAGGTGAGGCTGAACAAGATATCCGCCGTTAGCCGCCGCAGCCACAGCGGTGATAAGCTGTACGGGAGTAACCTTAAAGGTCTGACCGAAGGAAGCAGAGGCAAGTTCAACGGGACCCATATTTTCTTGACTGTAATAAATTGAAGAGGTTTCACCCGGTATATCTATACCTGTTTTAGAAGTAAAGCCAAAGGCTTCAAAGTATTTAGAAAAGGTACTGGCTCCAAGCATCTGACTGATGGTTATAAATGCAGGGTTACAGGAATTACTGATTGCGCCCATTAAATCAAGAACGCCGTGACCTGTACGCTTATGGCAGTGATATGCCTGACCTGCAACCTGAGTATGACCTACACAAGTAAAAGAGGTATTAAGACTTACCTTGTTTTCTTCTATAGCAGCCGCTGCTGTAATGATTTTAAAAACAGAGCCAGGTTCATAAGCGTCAGAAACGGCTTTGTTTCTCCACTGACGGTTCCGCAGTTCACTTAGCTTTGCCGTCCTTTCCTCGCCTTCCAGCGCGTCAACAATGCTTTGGTCAGCACTGGATAATTCAAAAGGCTCGTTAGGATTATAGTCACCCGAAATAGCCATAGCAAGAATCTCGCCCGTTTTAACGTTCATAACCATAGCTACGCCACGTTCACGACACTTATTATCCTCCACCGCCTGTTTGAGCTGTTTTTCACAGACATACTGAATATAATTATCTATGGTCAATACGAGGGAATTGCCCTGAACTGCATCCTCTACCATTTCATAGGTAAACGGCATATCTATTCCCTGTGCGGTCTTGGCGGCTACAACTCTTCCGGGCTCTCCCGTAAGAGTTGTATCGTAATAGCTCTCTATACCTGCAAGACCTTGGTCGTCGTCACCCACAAAACCCAGTACCACTGAAGCTAAATTGTTATTAGGGTAATAACGCTTTGTAGATTCATCAAGACCGATATATTTAGAAAGCTTATATTCCTTATTTTCAGTTATAAAATTTCTTACCTTATCAGAGGTTTCTTTATCAACTTTTTTCTTGACGATAACGTAATAAGAACGCTTTGCCGTATCGTTATAGGTTTTTTCTCTGTCTACGCCGAGAATTTCAGAAAGACCGTCTGCAATAAGATTTCTTACCTCTTCTCTCTTAGCCTCGTCGGTAATATTGTGAATTCCGTTAGGCGCAATATAAACCGTCCAAGCAGTAGTACTGGTTGCAAGTACGTTCATATTTTTATCGTAAATATTGCCTCTCGGAGCAGTAATAAGGCTGTCGTAAAGCTGTTGTTCAGACGCCATTCCCTGATACTTTTCCCCTCTTACAATCATAAGCAGAAAAAGTCTGTAGCCTGAAACACTTACAGTTAATATAACAATACAAAGAAGGACAATAAACATTCTTTTAAGCATTAATTTTGTAGGTTTACTTGCCATATTTTGTCCTCTTTTCTTTAATATCTAAAATGCGGTAAAACGAGAGCTGAAAATTCAACTCCCGTACTTATATTTATATTATAGTTTATGCTTTTCTATTCAGTAAATTATTCTTCAGACGAAAGTAAAAGTTCACCCTGACCGTTTCTTGCCATATTCTTATCATTTACTCTTACGTAAACAACCTGCTCTTTGTCAAGCTTACGCATACCCAACGCCGTTGCCTCTGCTTCGAGATTAACGTAAGAAATACGGTTTTCATATTCCATTTTTAAGGCTACGCTTTCACTCTGCTTCATTGCAAGTTGTGATTTAGCCTTATTAATATTGCTGTTAAGTTCGTTAACGCTTATTCTCAGCACAAGATTAGCGCAAAGAGCTCCAAGAAGAATAACAGTAACAACAACCGAAAAAACGCTGACAGAAAACTGCGAAGCGGTTCTTTTAGCCATTCGCTTGTTTTTCTTGCTCTGGGGCATTTTAACTATATTGTCTCCGCCAACCTGCGACGGTTTTTCTTTAGGCATAAACATCTCAAAATCATATGCTAAAGAATCGTTATAATACTTCAGGTTGTTCATTTTCCTCTTCCTTTAAATTTTAATTATAGTTCTGAGCTTTGCGCTTCTGCTTCTGTTGTTGATTTCAATTTCCTCTTTAGAGGGTTCTATTCCCTTTTTATGTATAATTTTGCCTCTCGGTGTCTTTCCGCAGACACAAACGGGTAAATCGGGAGGACAGGTACAACCACTTGCAAATTCTTTGAATTTGTGTTTTACTATTGAATCCTCAATGGAATGAAAGGTTATTATAGCGAGAACTCCGCCCTCATTTAACAAATCGAAGGCACTGTCAAGAACCTCCTTTAAAACGTCCAGTTCGCCGTTAACGGCAATTCTGAGTGCCTGAAAGACTCTTCTTGCAGGATGTCCGTCACGTCTTGCGGCAGCAGGTACGCTTTTTGCAATTATTTCTGCAAGTTGAGTGGTGGTTTTTATGGGGGTTATTTCTCTTTCCTTAACGATAGCGTTAGCTATTCTGTAAGAGAATTTTTCTTCACCATATTCGAAAAATATCTTAGCAAGGTCGTTTGCGCTGTACGTAGCCACTATGTCAGCGGCAGTTATTCCCTCTTGACTCATTCGCATATCAAGAAAGGCTTCTTTATGATATGAAAAGCCGCGCGAACCCTCGTCAAGCTGATAGGATGAAACTCCAAGGTCAAGTAGAATTCCGTCAACCTTTTCTACGTTTTCCTTTAAAAGAACTTCTTTCATATCTTTAAAGTTACTTTTTATCACCTTAGCTCTCAGCCCTTCAAGACGGCTTGTAGCAACATTTACGGCATCAGGGTCCTGGTCGAGAGCGTACAGCATACCGCTTGTCAGCTTTTCAGCTATTTTTTTCGAATGTCCCGCGCCGCCCGCAGTACCGTCCACATAAATTCCGTCAGGCTTTACAGACAGCGCCTCAATAGTTTCACTGAGTAAAACAGAGTAATGATTGAATTCCATTTAAATGCTCCCTTAGAAGTTGAGTTCTTCCATAATAGAAGCAATAGACTCGGGTGTAAGCTTTTGATTTTCTGCTTCCCACACTGCAGGATTCCATATTTCAAGGTTTGTATCCATACCGATTATATGCGCTTCGCCTTCAAGCTTAGCATATTCTCTCAGTGTAGGAGGAATAAGAATTCTTCCCTGTGCGTCACATTCAACGTTAAATGCGCCGTTATAAAGGAAACGCTTAACAGCGCTTGATTTTATTTTAGGCAGTGTGCTGATACTTTCCACCAGCTTATTCCACTGCTCCATAGAATAAACACAAAGACAAACCTGTTCAGATAAGCCTTTGCATATCATAAATTCACCGCCAAGCTCTTCACGGTGCTTTGAAGGTATGAAAACTCTGCCTTTTTTATCAATTGTATATTCATATCCGCCAAATAACAAAGTTTTCAGCCTCCTTTCCACCACTTTTAGCCATTTTGATGTTTTTTAAACCACTTTCAACCACTTTTAATGATATTATAGATTACTTTTATGCAAATTGCAATAGTTTTTTTAAAAAAAGTTGAAATTTTCAAATTTTCTTAAAAAAATAAGCGTTACGAAGCATTTAAAACTTCGTAACGCTTAAAAATTTATTAATCATTTCCCTTTTACAACGTTAAAATTCGGGTTAAAATATCCTCTTTTATTTTTTCTGCGTTTATATCGCTGACATAAAGCATTTTCTCTTTGCGTCCTGTCAGCTTCCAGCATTTATTATCATCAATAACAGGTTTTTCGCAGTAATCAAACCTAACCAGCTCAGGATTTGCAAGAAGTGTCACAGGCACTGCATCCCATATAACTCTTTTAAGCTTTGGAAAATACTCCTTAGAACACAGACACTCCATACAGTAAATCATAACCACCCGTCAAACGGGTGGTTTGCACAAGGGCTAAAAGCCCATAATGCCGACCCGCGTCTCAAGGCGCGGGCTTTCTCTTTGTTCAAGCCTTAGAGTCTTTGCCTCTTTGGCTACCCCTAAATGGGTTAACTAAACGGGTCTGCGTATTCTTTCACACTCAACTTATCTAATGCAATATCTGCTTTCTCTTGGTCTTGGATATATTTCTTTATTGTGCTCTCATTTAAGCCGACTGTAGAAACATAATATCCTTCTGCCCAAAAGTGTCGTTTGCCGAATTTATACTTTAGATTTGCGTGTTTATAGAACATCATCAACGCACTTTTACCTTTTAGGTATCCCATAAAACTCGCTACGCTCGTTTTTGATGGTATGCTGAGCAGTAGATGTACATGGTCAGGCATCATATGCCCTTCTATTATTTCTACACCTTTGTATTTGCAGAGTGTTCTTATAATTTCTTGCAAGTCCTTTCGATATTGATTGTATATTATTTTCCTTCTGTATTTTGGAACAATTACTATATGGTACTTGCATAACCATTTTGTATGTGATAAACTATTTGTGCTATTAGCCATTAAAATTCTCCTTTCGTAGTTCTCTAAGACTTGAACAACCTTATTGTACTACTTGGGGGAATTTTTTTGTATAACTTTCGACGCGCACCCGCATAGCGGGTGGTTGTCTGTTTCGGACGTTCCGTCCTCAACTGGCTAAAGCCATAAAACAATAAAGGTCTGTTTCTAAACAAAAAACAGACCTTCATTAATATCATTGAATTCCAAACACCTTTTTAGCATTAAGTCCGAGAATTTTTTCTCTTTCTTTGTCGCTAAAATCAAGGTACAAAAAGGTTTCCATTTCCCGAAGCGGCGACCACATAGGATAATCTGTACCAAACAGAATTCTGTCAGCGCCGTATTTCTTCATAAGCTCATATACCTGTTTAACGTCTGTAAAACCGAAACAAGAAGAACAATCAACGTAAAGATTTTCATATCCTGACAGCTTTTCATAAGCCTCCTGCCATACCGACCACCCTGCAAGATGTGCGCCGATAAAGGTAAGCTTTTTGAAATTATTAAGTATATTCCTTATTCTGTCGGGATTAGAGTAATCATAGCGGTAATCACCCGTATGCATAAGCATAACAAGGTTATTTTCCTCACATAGCCTATATATTTCCATACATTTATCGTTATCGCATTTAAACTGCTGTATATCGGGGTGAAGCTTAACCCCCTTAAGACCAAGCTCCAAAAGATGCTCCACATCACCTTTTATGTCAACACTGTCAGGATGCAGAGTACCAAGACCTGTCAGCTTACCGTTTGACTTAGCAACACAGTCAGCAATAAACTCGTTTATGCTTTTCACCTGTTTCGGTGTAGTAGCAACCGACTGAACTATAAAATGGTCAATACCTGCTTTTTCTCCCGATTCTACAAGATTTTGTACGGTTCCCGTACCAAAAGCTACGGTGTCGTAAAATTTATCTGTCCCCGCTACCGCTTTTTGAGCAATCTTTTCGGGATAAATATGACAGTGGGAATCAATAGTGTAAAATTTGTTTTCTACCATTCTATCACCGTTACTCAAGTCCAAATTTCTTTGCGGCATCCTCTCTCATCTTATATTTAAGAATCTTTCCTGCCGCATTCATTGGGAATTTATCCATAAATTCAATATATCTGGGTACTTTATGACGAGCCATACTTGCCATAATAAAGTCCTGCATTTCCTCTGCCGTCATAGTTTCTCCCTCTTTAAGAATAATACAAGCCATTATTTCCTCGCCGTATTTCTTATCGGGAACGCCTATAACCTGAACGTCGCTTACCTTAGGATTGGTATAGATGAACTCTTCTATTTCCTTAGGATAAATATTTTCACCGCCACGGATTATCATATCCTTAAGACGACCTGTAATAAGATAATTTCCGTCAGGTCTTCTACATGCAAGGTCACCCGTATGAAGCCAACCGTCTTTATCTATTGCGGCAGCAGTTGCCTTAGGCATTTTATAATAGCCCTTCATAATGTTATAGCCTCTTGCAACGAACTCACCGTTTACACCGTCAGGACAGTCCTCCCCTGTTTCAGGGTCGATTATCTTACACTCAACGTTTGCAAAGGCGCTGCCTACCGTTTCGGTTCTTACTTCAAGAGAATCGTACCATCTGCTCATAGTACATCCCGGACTGGCCTCGGTCTGTCCGTAAACAGAAACGATTTCTTTCATATTCATAACCTCGGTAGCCTTTTTCATAAGGTCGGCAGGACAGTTTGAACCTGCCATAATACCAACGCGCATATATGAGAAATCGGTTTTTTCAAAATCGGGATGCTGCATCATAGCAATAAACATCGTAGGCACACCGTTAAAGGCGGTAATATGCTCGTTGTGAACGCAAGACAGCGATGGCTTTGGTGAAAAATACGGCATAGGATACATTGTAGTTCCGTGAGTCATAGATGCGGTCATAGAAAGCACCATACCGAAGCAGTGGAACATAGGCACCTGTATCATCATTCTGTCTGCAGTGGACAAATCCATCTGGTCGCCGATAAATTTACCGTTATTGACAACGTTATAGTGCGTCAGCATAACACCCTTTGGGAAGCCTGTCGTACCTGACGTGTACTGCATATTGCAGACGTCGTCCTTATCAACAGCCGCCGCCATTCTGTTTACTTCACTCAACGGTACCTCTTGACTACGAGCAACCGCTTCGTTCCACGTCATACAACCTTTTTGCTTAAAGCCAACGGTAATAACGTTGCGTAAGAACGGAAGTCTCTTGCTATGCAGAAACTGCCCTGCTTTAAGATTTTTAAGTTCAGGACAAAGCTTTGCTATAATTTCGCCGTAATCGGTATCCTTACTTCCCTGTGTCATAACAAGAGTATGTGTATCCGACTGTTTGAGCAAGTACTCCGCTTCGTGAATTTTATAAGCAGTATTAACTGTTACAAGAATTGCACCGATTTTAGTAGTTGCCCAGAAAGCAATATACCACTGCGGTACATTAGAAGCCCAAACAGCAACCTTACTGCCTGCCTTTACTCCCATAGCAACAAGAGCGCGGGCAAAGGTATCAACGTCATCTCTGAACTGACTGTAGGTTCTAGTATAATCAAGGGTAGTATATTTAAAGGCGTACTGGTCAGGAAATTCCTCTACCATCTTGTCAAGCACCTGAGGAAACGTCAGGTCAATAAGCAAATCCTTTTTCCATACGAATTTTCCTGTATGGGATTTATTGTAATAAAGTGTGGTTTCATTTTTGGAAATATCTCCGTATTGTTTCATAAAGTTAACAAAATGAGAGAAGATAATTTCCATATCGTCAAGTTCTTCGCACCAAGCAGGATCCCATATAAGCGAGAAGAAGCCGTCATAATTTACGCTTCTTAAAGCCAACATCATATCGTCTATAGGAAGTTCGCCCTCTCCTATCAGACAATACTCATATTTGCCACTGATTTCCTGAGCATCGCGAATATGCACGTGTTTAACATAAGCGCCAAGGTTTTTGATTATTTCCTCAGCATCCTCTTTGCCTACAAAATAAGCAGAATAAACGTCAAGAAGCGCCGCAAGACTGTCACTTGCAAAGCGTTCAAGAACATCACGCAAAAGCGCAGTATTCGAGAAAATTCCCGATGTTTCAAGAAGCAATGCAATTCCTTTTTCTTCTGCCTCACAGAGAGTTTCCTCAATAATCGAAACAACGTTCAAGACAGCCTCTTCGGTATTTTCAGCAGAACCTGCGTGTAATCTTACATAAGGTATATGAAGATTGGAAGCAATTCTTATGCACCTGTTTATTTCATCTATGCTTTTTGCTTTTTCTTCTTTATCAGCAATATTGCATATCGTATCTATACAAGGAATAGAAAGCTTTTTCTCAAACAGCTTTCTCACCGTAGCAGGAGCGCTGTAATCGTGAAACGCTCCCTCTTTATCTGTAAAAAGCGGATTATATATATTATGAAGCTCAATGCCCTCAAACTTGATATCCTGCGCGATATTGCAGAACTCGTCAAAGGAAATATTGTGCCATCCTTTAGTAGAAAAGGAAAATTTCATTATTATGCCTCCTCGTAAACGATCTTGTTTACTGCACTTAAATAAGCTTTGATACCTGCGCCGATTATATCGGTAGAAATACCGTTACCGCTATAAAGCTTTCCGTTTGCTCTGAGTTTAACAAGAGCGCTTCCCATAGCTTCCTTTCCCTCGGTTACAGACTGAATCTGGAAATCGTCAAGCTCGTAATGTGTGCCTGTAATTTGCTCAATAGCAAGAAATGCTGCCGCAATAGGACCGTCGCCGATGGAAATACCCTGATATGTGTTTCCGTCTTTTTCAAGAGTTACCTGAGCGCTTGAAGCAATTATATTACCGTTATTGAGAACATAGCTTACAAGCTTGTAGGTTGCAGGTACCTGCAAAGCAACACTTGCCACTATAGCTTCAAGTTCTTTGGAGCCGACTTCTTTTTTTGCGGCAACCTTCTGAAATTCTTCATATACTTTAATCTGGTCGTCATCGCTTAAATCGTAGCCAAGCTTTAACACAGCAGTCATAACCGCTTCTCTGCTATCACTTGCATAAAGGATTATATTCTCATCTGCAACCTCATTTTTATAAGCGGCAGTTTTACCCGATTTAGAATTATCGGCAATCCAATTAATCTGCTTAATAATACGCCCCAGCTGTGTATAATTAATACCCGTTGATAAGCCGAAGGAATTTCCGCAGTTTTTAATCATTTCGGCAAAGGTTTCAAGAGGAACTGCATTACCACTAACACTGGTCTTTACAACCTCTACCCCGCTTCTTACGGCAAGAAGCGCGTCGGCAACTGCCATACCGTTTTTGTTTTCGCAGAAAACACCCAAGCTTACCTTTCCTTCGGTTTTATTGATAATATCAGCCGCAAAATTTGCAAACTGGTCAGGCATCATAGTTTCAGCCGCGCTGTCATAAATAGATACAGAGGTAGCACCCGCATTTATTGCGGTGTTGATTGCACTGTAAAGGAACTCATCTTCTGCTCTCGTTGCGTCAATGGCACAAAACTCAACGTCATCGGATTTGTCTTTTGCAAGGCTTACAAGTTTTTCTATAAAAGGAAGCATTTTATCAGGTTTTTTATGACAAATATACTCCATTCCCACGGGAGAAACAGGAAGTTCTATCCTAATTCTGCCGTGCTTTGCGCCCACAAGTGAAAGCGCAGCGTTTTCAATACTTTCACTGCTCATACCCGAACCAACAGAAATAACGCTGTTCTTAACAAAAGAAGAAACAGTTTTAACAAGAAGGATATCGGTTCTTACGTTTTCTATTGAAGGCAGTTCAATAATATCTACGTTGAGATTTTCAAGCTGTCTTGCAATTTCGATTTTCTCCTTAAAACTGTACTTTACTTCCTCACTACAAAGAGTCGTGTCGGCAATTATGATATTTTTCATAATCAAATTCTTCCTTTCACACAAAAAGTCCCTGAAACTAATATAGTTTCAGGGACGAAATATATTCGCGGTACCACCCTATTTACCGTCATAAACGGTCACTCAGTAAGACTCCAACAAGTCTTTTGTCATGATAACGGGACAAGCCGTAACCACTTACTTATATTTCAGCAGTTCTGCTCCGGAACGAGACTTACTTTACTCTGCAGTATCGGCTTACACCCTCCGCCAACTCTCTGAAAACGTGCATAAATAAAGAATAATTCCTTCATAGCATTTAGAAATTTTCTAATATTATAGCATTGCTTTCATATTTTGTCAACAATTTTTTAAAAATTATTCTATAGGCATGGTCCAGCCGAAAGAATCTTCTATTTTACCCCACTGAATACCAGTAAGGGTATCATAAAGATGCTGAGTTACCTCACCGATATTGCCGCCGCTAACCTGATGCTTAACACCCTTATAGCAAAGCTCACCGATAGGAGAAACAACAGCCGCTGTTCCGCAACCCCAAGCCTCTTCAAGAGTGCCGTTTTCCATAGCAGTCTCAAGTTCGTCAATGCTAAGCAGTCTTTCGCTTACCTTGTAGCCCTCTTTACGAAGAACCTCAAGACAGGACTTTCTCGTAATACCCGGAAGAATAGAGCCTGAAAGCATAGGAGTAACGATTTCGCCGTTAATCTTGAACATAACGTTCATGGCGCCAACCTCTTCAATATACTTTCTCTCTACACCGTCAAGCCAAAGAACCTGAGAATAGCCCTGCTTTTCGGCGCGTTCACCTGCGCGGTTACTTGCGGCATAGTTACCGCCACATTTAGCGTAACCCGTACCGCCGCGAACTGCACGTACGTCCTCATCCTCAATCATAATCTTAACGGGGTTGATACCCTCTTTGTAATAGCTTCCTACGGGAGAAGCGATGATTACGAAGGTTGCATTGTGAACAGCGTGAACACCAAGTGTTTCATCGTTGCCGAACATAAAAGGACGAAGATATAGTGATGTTCCAGGCGCACTGGGAGTCCAGTCCTGCTCAAGAGCAACGAAGGTTTTAAGAACCTCTAATGCATCCTCTTCGGGAATCTGAGGAAGACAAAGTCTGTCAGCAGAGTTGTTCATTCTGCGGATATTTTCCATAGGTCTGAAGAGCTGTACCTTACCGTCTTCTCTGCGGTAAGCCTTAAGACCTTCGAAAATTTCACTTCCGTAATGAAGTACGGTAGAAGCAGGATGAAGAGAAATATTTGCAAAAGGAACTATTCTTGCATCGTGCCAACCCTCTTCTGACGAATAATCCATCATAAACATATGGTCGGTAAAGTATTTACCAAAACCCAGAATACTGCTATCGGGTTTTTCTTTTGGACAGGTTGTTTTTGTAATAGAAATATTCATAATATTACCTTCTTAATATTAGTTTTGAGCGCCAATCTGCATAGCTTTTCTGTTGATATCAGCCATATCGGCTCTCTTTGCGGAAATAACCTTTGAAAGCGCCGCATCAACGCTTTCAGGCGCAAAATCATTAAGCTCTGAAAGAACCTTACCAACAATAATCATATTTGCAAGAGTAGGCATTCCGTTATCACTTGCAAGTTTCGTTGCAGGAATATAGAAAACCTTAACGTCATCACGCTGAACCTTACGCTCAATAAGAGAAGAATCAAGGAAAATCATTCCGCCCGGAACAACCGTAGACTCATACTTATCAAGGGAAGGCAAATTCATAGCAATAAGTATATCAGGATTGGAAACGATAGGAGAACCTACAGGCTCGTCACTTACAATAACGCTGCATGAAGCCGTTCCGCCTCTCATTTCAGGGCCGTACGACGGAAGCCAACTAACCTGTTTAGAGTCCATAAGACCCTTATAAGCTATAAACTTACCGGAGAAAAGAATACCCTGACCGCCAAAGCCTGAAAATAAAAACTGTTTAGTAGCCATTACGCTTCCTCCTTTTCTGCACTTCTGTCTTTATATACGCCAAGAGGATAATACGGAAGCATTTTCTCGTCAATCCACTCAAGCGCCTGTTTAGGAGTCATACCCCAGTTTGTAGGACAGGAAGATACAACCTCAACAAGAGAAAATCCCTTACCGTCTATCTGATTCTGGAAAGCCTTCTTGATAGCCTTTTTAGCGTTTTTAACGTTCTTAACGTTATTAACGGTAACACGCTCAAGATACTCAGGTCCGTCAAGCTTTGAAAGCATTTCACAAACCTTGATAGGATAACCGCAATGGTTTACGTCTCTGCCGTAAGGAGAGGTCTGAGTAACCTGACCTGGAAGAGAGGTAGGAGCCATCTGTCCGCCTGTCATACCGTAAATAGCGTTGTTAATGAAAATAACGGTAATGTTTTCATTTCTTGCGGCAGAATGAACTGTTTCTGCCATACCTATAGAAGCAAGGTCGCCGTCGCCCTGATAGGTAAATACGATGTGGTTTTCGGGGTCAGCTCTCTTTACGCCTGTTGCAACAGCAGGAGCGCGTCCGTGAGCCGCCTCAATCATATCACAGTTAAAATAATTATATGCCATAACCGAGCAACCAACAGGAGCAATACCTATGGTTTTGCCCTCAATACCAAGTTCATCAATAACCTCGGCAACAAGACGGTGAACGATACCGTGAGTACAACCGGGGCAATAATGCATACGAGCATCGGTAAGTGCATGAGGTTTATCAAATACTACCATTATTCATTACCTCCTTTTGCAGCCTTATAAATTGCGTCAAGCACCTGCTCAGGCGAAGGAATCATACCACCTGCGCGGTTGCAAAGTGTTACGGGAACCTTACAATCACTCGCTAGGCGTACGTCTTCAATCATCTGTCCCATAGAAAGCTCAACAGAAATAATCTGTTTGACCTGATTACCAGCTTTCTTAAACGGCTCTGCGGGGAAAGGCCAAAGAGTAATAGGACGTATAAGACCAACCTTGATACCCTGTTTTCTGGCTTCATTGATAGCGTTCTTTGAAACTCGTGCGGCAATACCAAAGGCGGCGATGCAGATTTCCGCATCCTCCATCATATATTCTTCCCACATAGCCTCGTTCTCTTCTATGTACTTATAACGCTGAAAACGCTCAAAATTAGATTTTTCAAGTTCTTCGGGAACAAGGAAAAGAGAGTTTACAATATTATGCTCACGCTCAAGCTTGGTTCCTGTAGTTGCCCAAGGCTTCTCTATAGTTTTGCCGATTTCATAATCAAGAGAAACAGGCTCCATCATCTGACCCATTGTACCGTCTGCAAGTACCATAGCAGTCATACGGTATTTATCAGCAAGGTCAAAGCCCTTAACGGTAAGGTCAGCCATTTCCTGAACAGACGCAGGAGCTAAAACTATCATCTTAAAGTCGCCGTGTCCGCCCGCCTTTGTAGCCTGAAAATAATCAGACTGAGAAGGCTGAATACCGCCAAGACCCGGACCGCCTCTCTGTACGTTAACAACAAGCGCAGGAAGGTCAGCACCTGCAAGATAAGAAAGTCCCTCGCCCTTAAGAGAAATTCCGGGACTTGAAGAGGACGTCATAACGCGCTTACCTGTTGAAGCAACGCCGTATACCATATTAATTGCGGCAATTTCGCTTTCTGCCTGAAGGAAGCATCCGTTGATTTTAGGCATTCTTTTTGCCATATAAGCGGCAACCTCTGTCTGAGGAGTAATAGGATAACCGAAATAATGACGGCAACCTGCTATAATAGCAGCCTCAGCAATAGCTTCATTACCTTTCATCAAAACCTTATCAGCCATTTCCACTCCCTACCTTTCTACCTTAATGATACAGTCAGGACACATTGTTGCACAGAATGCGCAACCGATACAGGCATCGATATTAGCAGCCTCTACCGGATGATGTCCCTTTTTGTTAATTTTGTCCTGCGCGAGAATAAGTACCTGTTTTGGACAGGCGTCAACACACAGTCCGCAACCTTTACAGTTGTCGGTCTTAAAAGTTAATTTTGCCAAAATAAACACTCCTTAGCAAATATATTCGAAAGCACAAATAATTGTGTAATCTATAAAATTTTATCCTGAAGCTTTAAGGGAAACAGATTTTCTATTTTGCCTTTAAGCTCATCATATAGTTCCTCTTTAACGGTGGTTGCAACTACAGGCAGAGAGCAAATTTCAGACACGCTTTTTGCATACTCAGTAGAATCTATAACATCCTGCGCCGTAGTTTCTTCACCTAAATTGGAATTATTTACTATACCCGTAAACTTCATTTTTGCCGCCGTTTCGATTTCCCTTAATACCTCTAAGGTGGACTGGGCATCTCTTGTCAGCGGTCTAAAAGAATTTATTACCATGAGCATATCGTAATCGTTTTCGCCTACTATTTTTTCAGCTATTCTGCCAAGAACGAAGGCGCCTATGTCATCACCGCCGATATCCAGTATACATCTGAGCGTTTTATCATCGGTAACGGCATATATATCCTGCGGCAGAGCAGGTATATCTACGTTAGAGTTTGCATAGCTTGAGCAGATAAGTCTTATGCCCTTAGATTCCAGCAGCTCACTGCTGTCCTTAGTTCTGAAATAAGGATTAACTATATCAAGGTCGGCAAGAGCAACTTTTTCAAATTTTTCTTTAAGCGACACTGCAGCATTTACCGCAATGTTGGTTTTTCCGCTTCCGTAATGTCCGCAAAAAAGCGTAAGTCTTTTATTTGAAAACATACTGCTCTGCCTCCTTTTATACTGTAATTATAGCTTATTTCTCTGAATTTTTCCACTTGTAGTTTTTGGGAGGCTATCTCTGAACTCTACTATACGAGGATATTTATAAGGAGCCGTTCTGTCCTTAACGTATTTCTGAATATCCTTTTTAAGTTCTTCAGTAGGCTCTGTACCTGAAACAAGCACGATACTTGCCTTAACAACCTGTCCCCTCACCTCATCGGGAGCAGCAGATACGCCGCACTCAAGAACATACGGAAGCTCCATAATAACGCTTTCAATTTCGAAAGGTCCGATACGATAACCCGACGATTTAATAACGTCGTCAACACGGCCCACATACCAGTAAA
The DNA here is from genome assembly GCA_036307305.1 of Acutalibacteraceae bacterium. Lineage (GTDB taxonomy): Bacteria > Bacillota > Clostridia > Oscillospirales > Acutalibacteraceae > SIG607. The sequence continues at coordinate 36,952 of JAXJXV010000014.1, read as the reverse complement.
AGCCGTCCTCGTCGCGCCAAGCGGTATCACCCGTATGATAATAGCCGTCGTGCCATACCTCTTTGGTTTTTTCTTCATTCTGATAATAGCCTGTAAACAGTCCGCAAGGTGCGCCGTCTTTTACGTTAATAACGATTTCACCCGTTTCACCTACAGGTACGCTGTTACCCTCTGCATCCACAATATCAACGTCATAAATCGGGGCGGGTTTACCCATAGAACCGATTTTATGAGATGAGCCAACCATATTTCCTATTATCATAGTGCTTTCGGTCTGTCCAAAGCCCTCAAGAATCTGAAGTCCCGTAGCTTTTTCAAACTGACGGTAAACCTCAGGATTGAGAGCCTCACCTGCCGTTGTCATATGAGAAACAGAAGAAAAATCATATTTTGAAATATCCTGCTTTATCATCATTCTGAGCATGGTAGGAGGCGCACAGAAGGTAGTTATCTGATATTTTGCAAACATAGGCAAAATATCAGCGGCATCAAATCTGTCAAAGTCATATACAAATATTGCCGCTTCGCAAAGCCACTGTCCGTAAAGCTTACCCCACATAGACTTTGCCCAACCTGTATCTGATATGGTAAAGTGCAATCCGTCGGGGTCAACGGTATGCCAATATTTCGCAGTATGGAAATGACCGAGAGCGTATTTATAGTTATGAGCGGCAATTTTGGGATAGCCTGTTGTTCCCGAAGTGAAGAACATAAGCATAAGGTCGTTTCCGCCGGGGGCATCTTCCCCTCTCTTATAATGAGTGCTGTAAAGAGTATACTCCTCGTCGAAGTTTCTCCAGCCCTCTTTTTCGCCGCCAACCATAATCTTGTTAATAAGAGTAGGACTTTTCGCCGCCGCAATATCAACCTGATTTGCGGTATCACCGTCAGCAGTACAAATAATGGTACTAACACCTGCCGAATTAAAACGGTATTCAAAATCGTGTTCAAGAAGCTGATTAGTCGCAGGAATAGCAATAGCGCCAAGCTTATTAAGACCAATCATAGCATACCAGAACTGATAATGGCGCTTAAGAACCAGCATTACTCTGTCACCCTTTTTAATACCAAGTGACTTAAAGTAATTTGCGCACTGATTGGAAGCCTTCTTTATATCCTTAAAGGTTATACGGCGTTCGGTTTTATCCTTAGAAATATGAAGCATTGCAAGTTTCTGAGGTTCTCTGTCAGCAAGTGCGTCAATAAGGTCGAAGCCGAAGTTAAAGTTTTCTGTATTTTTGAATTTAATAGACGTAGGTGTACCGTTTTCATCCTCGGTAACGTCAATGTATTTCTGATAAATTCTTTCCTTCGTATCCTTCTTAACGGCTCTTGGTTCAAGAATTGTTTTAGCAGGTAACAGCTCTGGAATAGGCTCTCCCGTAGGATTAAGAACTATAGCGTAGAAAAGACAATCCTTTCCGCCCAGGGCTATCATACCGTGAGCAACGTCACTGTCATAATAAATACTGTCTCCAGGGCCGAGAATCTCCTTATGCTCACCTACCTGAACCATAAGCTGACCTTCAATAACAATGTCAAGCTCCTGTCCTGCGTGGGTAGTCAGCTCGATATCCTTATGCTGCGCTTCCTCACTGAACACACTGCGAACGTAAAGAGGCTCCGCAATTCTGTTCTGAAAAGCATAAGCAAGGTTGTAATAGGTCATACCGTGAGCCTGAGCAATTTTTTGTCCTGAACCCGCGCGGGTAACGGTATAGGATTTAAGAGTAGGGCTGTAACCCTCAATAATATCGGTTACGTTTACGTTAAGAGCCAGAGCGCAACGGTAAATAAAGGCAAAGTTCAAATCACTTTTACCTGCTTCACAATCTAAATACTCTTCTGTTGTTACAGCAGTTTTTTCTGCCATCTGTTCAGGGGTAAGACCCTCGATTTCACGAAGCTCTCTGATACGCCCCGCCATTTCTTTGATTTTAAAATCAAGTCCTGTCATTTGTTCCATAAGTCATACTCCTCGTTAGGACGAAAAAACACCCGTCCCAAAGTAATGCCTTTGAGACGAGTGAAGAAATTATTTTCACACCCGCGGTACCACTCAAATTGCGGAAATCCGCCACTCTTGGAATCTAACAATTCCTATGCATTAACGCAGCAATCACGGAGAGGTTCTACTCATATAAATATTTTCTTCCTCTCGGCTCAGAAGCTACAAACACATAATCCCGACTTAGCGGTTTACACCAACCACCGCTTCTCTGTAAAGCAGATAAAACATGTACTCTTCGTCAAAGCCTTTACTGACTTATACATTGTATCACATATTTCTACATATGTCAACATTGTATTTTAAAGTTTGTTTCTTTGAATCTTACCGCTTATAGTTTTCGGCAATTCGTCCTTGAACACTACTATTCTTGGATATTTATAAGGAGCAGTATGCTCTTTAACGTATTTCTGAATTTCCTTTTTAAGTTCTTCGGTAGGCTCTGTACCTGGGACTAGCACAATACTTGCTTTTACTACCTGACCTCTTACCTCGTCGGGAGCAGCAGATACGCCGCACTCAAGAACGTAAGGAAGTTCCATAATAACGCTTTCGATTTCAAAAGGTCCTATACGGTAACCTGAAGATTTGATAACGTCATCAATACGGCTTACGTACCAGAAATATCCGTCCTCATCACGCCAAGCTGTGTCACCCGTATGATACATACCATCATACCAGGCTTCACTTGTTTTCTCATCATCAAGATAATACTCTTTAAATAGTCCGCAAGGTACAGAATCCTTTGTTCTGATTACGATTTCGCCTACCTCACCGTCTGCAACACTGTTACCCTCAGGGTCAACGATATCAACGTCATACTGCGGAGATGCCTTACCCATTGCGCCAACCTTTGGAGTAGTTCCGCAAAGATTTGCTATTGTAAGGGTTGTTTCGGTCTGTCCGAAGCCTTCCATAATCTGAAGTCCCGTAGCATCTTCGAACTGACGGAACACCTCAGGATTAAGAGCCTCACCCGCTGTAGTCATATGGTGAATTGAAGATAAATCATATTTTGAAAGGTCGCCTTTAACAAGCATTCTGAGCATAGTAGGGGGTGCGCAGAAGGTGGTTATCTGATACTTTGCAAACATAGGCAAAATTTCATCTGCATCAAATTTATCGAAGTCGTAAACGAATACCGCGCCCTCGCAAAGCCATTGTCCGTAAAGCTTACCCCAAAGAGATTTACCCCAGCCCGTATCTGAAATGGTAAGATGAAGTCCCTCTCTCTCACAGCAGTGCCAGTACTTTGCAGTAACAAAGTGACCAAGAGCGTAGGTATGCTTATGAGCCGCCATTTTTGGATTGCCTGTTGTTCCCGAAGTAAAGAACATAAGAGCAACGTCCTCGCCGCAACCTGTATCAGCATTTCTTTCAAATTTTCCAGAGAATAACTTGTATTCGTTATCAAAGTCATGCCAACCGTCAAGCTTTGAGCCAACCATAATAAGATTTTCAACGGTGGGACAATTCTTTGCGGCGCGCTGTGCAATTTCGGCAGTGTCGCCGTCAGCGGTACAAACAAGAGCATTCACTCCCGCCGCATTGAATCTATATTCAAAATCGTGTTCTTTAAGCTGATTTGTTGCGGGAATTGCAACAGCTCCTATTTTATGAAGAGCAACCATACAGAACCAGAACTGATAATGACGTTTTAGTACAAGCATTACCTTATCGCCTTTTTTGATACCAAGGGAAGTAAAGTAATTTGCACACTGATTAGATGCGCGTTTTATATCCTTAAAGGTAAAACGTCTTTCCTCTTTGTTTTTATCTATATGAAGCATTGCCAGTTTATCGGGATATTTGTCAGCAATACCGTCAACGATATCAAAGCCGAAGTTAAAGGTATCAGTATTTTTAAAGTTTATATCAACAAGCTCACCATTTTCGTTTTCCTGTGTTTCAACGAATTTTTCACACACAAGATTTTCAGAAGCCTTTGCAGAAGCAATACTCTTTCTTACGTTTTCTTCTTTTACCTCTTCTCCAGGTAACACGACTGCACAGAAAACGCAGTCCTGTCCGCCGATAGCTATCATACCGTGAGGAGTAGAGCTATTATAGTAAATACTGTCGCCCTCGTTAAGAATTTCGGTGTGTTCACCGATTTGTACCTTAAGAGAGCCACTAAGCACAAGGTCGAATTCCTGTCCCGAATGGGTAGAAAGATGAATAGGTTTGTTTTGCTGTGATGCACAGTATTCATACTTAACCCAGTAAGGCTCAGCTATTTTATCTCTGAACTTGGGCGCAAGGTTTTTAATATCTATTCCGTCTTCTTTTGCGGTAGCCTGACCTTTTCCCTTTCTGGTTACGGTATAGCTGGAAAGACGTGCAGAACGTCCCTCAAGAAGCTCGGTAAGCTCTACGTCAAATGCAAGAGCGCATTTGTGTATAAAAGAAAAAGGGATATCTGCATTTGCACTTTCATAACTAATGTACTTTTCTTCGCTCACTTCGGTTTTTTCTGCCATTTCGGCAATAGACCAACCCATAATTTCGCGCATCTCCTTAATTCGAGACGCCATCTCCATTAGTTGCTCTTTTGCTGTGTTAGTAGTCATTTGATTACTCCCTTTCTTGTTAAAATAACAAAACCCGTCTCAAAGTTTTACTTTGAGACGGGTGTAAAATCACACTCGCGGTACCACTCAAATTGCGATAAAATCGCCACTCTTGGAATCAAACAATCCCTATGCATTAACGCAGCAATCACGGGAAGCGTCTACTAAGAAACCTTTTCGGACTTCCGGCTCAGAAGTGATGGGTCTTTAAGAATCTTAACTACCGATTTTCAGCAAACATCGGCTCTCTGCAAGTCTAAGTTCTTGACCGTCTTCGTCATAGCTTTGAAAAGAGTATATCACTCAGTTTTTATTTTGTCAAGCATTTTTTATATTTTTATATTTCCTTTTTCAATATCTTTAACAATCTGTGCTATAGCGTGTTCATCATTTTTAACAGTTATATAGTCAGCGACAGCTTTTACCTCGTCCACCGCATTTTCAACAGCTATTCCTACACCTGCGTAATCTATCATCTGTATATCGTTATTGTAATCACCTACTGCAATGCACTTTTCACGCGGTATGTTTAAAAACTCAGCAATCTTAGGAAGTACAACACCTTTATTTATACCCTTTGGTAAAATCTCATATAACCAACTGTCAGAACGGATTAAATAGTACTCCTTTGCCCTTTCGTGATTATTTAAAAGCTCAGCAACCTTTTCGATATTACTTATTTTCAAATCGTCAAATGATATTTTTGCAATAGGCTCGTCAATATCCTTATAATGTTTATAAAGCTTAGGAAGACCTGTTACCCTTCTGAATTCCTCTTGAGCCTCGTTTTCTGTGCAGAAATAAACGTTATCAAAGGTATTAACCTGTATACCTATTCCATCAACATTTTTATCTATATATTCAACAAGCTCAATAACTTCATTTTGCAAACCGTGAGTCCACAAGTATTTACCCGTTTTATAATCATAAACACCACCGCCGTTAACACAGCCGATAGGAGCGTTAGGCTTTACACAGTCGTACAATTTTTTAACGTATGAGGGCATACGACCGGTAATAAACGTAAAATAACCGCCTTCACTTTTAAAATATTCAATAGCCTCTAAATTTTCCCCTGAAACCTCTGAATTACTGTTAAGCAAAGTACCGTCAAGGTCAGAGCAGATGAGTATTCCATCAAATTTTCCCATAAAAAATCACCAAAAGTAATTATATCAAGTCAAAGAGCGAAAGTCAAGCCAGAAATAGAGAAAATATCGTTTCCAAAAGCTTATAGAGCGAAGAATTGCAAGTCTTGATTTTCGTCATTTTCTCAGAGTTCGATTCTCCGTTCATAGTTTGAATAAAAAATAAACCCGAAGCAACAGCTTCGGGTTTTGGTGATCCATCGGAGAAGAATGAGCTTCGCACATTCCGTCCTCGACGACCGTTCGCCTTGCGAACAGTACCCGTCTCACACTTCGCGTCTAAAAACAGTTCACCCAACTGTTTTCTTAACGACGCTCACTCTCTCAGAGTTCGATTCTCCGTTCATAGTTTAAATAAAAAATAAACCCGAAGCAACAGCTTCGGGTTTTGGTGATCCATCGGAGAATCGAACTCCGGACACCATGATTAAAAGTCATGTGCTCTGCCGGCTGAGCTAATGGATCATATATTGTTTCGACAGCGTTATACATTATAACAAAGCTGCTATAATTTGTCAAGAACTTTTTTCATATTTTTCGCGGGACATTTCTGTCCCGCGAAAATTCTTTTATTTTGCTACTATATTTACAAGTTTTTTAGGAACGTAGAGTTCTTTAACAATAGTCTTTCCGTCAAGCTGTTCAGATATACCTTCGATTTCTTTAGCGGCATTAATTGCATCCTGTGCGCTGATATCAGCAGGAACGTTTAATCTGCCTCTGAGTTTACCGTTAATCTGTACGACTATTTCAACAGTTGATTCTACACATTTAGCTTCATCATACTGTGGCCATTTTGCCTGATTAAGTCTACCCTCAAACTCAAGTTCTTCCCATATTTCCTCAGTAATATGAGGTGCGAAGGGATTAAGAAGAATAAGCAGCGTCTTATATTCAGCCTTATTTATTTCATTGCCTACAGTATTAATAAATGCCATCATAGAAGCAATAGCGGTATTCATTTTAAGATTTTCAATATCATCGGTAACCTTGCGAATCATCTTATTTACTTCGCTCTCAAGGTTGCTTCTATAGTTATCCCCGTCGATAACATTATCCTTAAGCGCCCAGACTCTGTCAAGGAAACGCTTACAGCCCTTTATGGAAGACGTACTCCAAGGCGCCGCCTTTTCAAAGTCACCAATAAACATTTCATAAAGACGCATTGTGTCGGCGCCGTATTCATTGATAATATCATCAGGATTAATTACATTTCCTCTTGACTTAGACATCTTTTCGCCGTTTTCACCCAAAATCATACCGTGACTCGTACGCTTAGCATATGGTTCGGGACTCGGAACGACACCGATATCATAAAGGAATTTATGCCAGAAACGGCTATAAAGCAAATGAAGTGTAGTATGCTCCATACCGCCGTTATACCAGTCAACAGGACCCCAGTAATTAAGGGCTTCTTTACTTGCAAGTTCCTTATCGTTATGAGGGTCGCAGTAGCGCAGGAAATACCATGAAGAACCCGCCCACTGAGGCATTGTATCGGTTTCTCTTACAGCCTTACCGCCACACTTAGGACAGGTGGTATTAATCCACTCTGTAATATTAGCAAGTGGAGACTCACCTGTATCGGTAGGCTCGTAGGACTCAACCTCAGGAAGAAGTAAAGGAAGCTCACTTTCAGGCAGTGGAACCCAACCACAGCAATCGCAGTGAACCATAGGAATAGGCTCACCCCAATAACGCTGACGGGAGAATACCCAGTCACGAAGCTTATAGTTGGTTTTTCTCTCACCTATTCCCTTTTCGGTAAGGAAGTTCTGAATTGCAACCTTTGCATCCTCAACGCTCATACCGTCAAGGAAGCCTGAGTTCACCATTACACCTGTTGCGCAGTCTGTAAAGGCTTCCTGCTCTACGTTTCCGCCCTTAACAACCTCGATAATAGGCAGACCGAATTTCTTAGCAAATTCCCAGTCACGAGTATCGTGAGCAGGAACAGCCATAATTGCGCCCGTACCGTAGGAAATAAGCACGTAATCAGAAATAAAAATAGGAATTTCTGTATTATTAACAGGATTAATAGCTCTTACACCGTCAAGTCTTACGCCCGTCTTATCCTTTGCAAGTTCAGTTCTTTCAAAGTCAGACTTTTTAGCAGCTTCAGCCTTATAAGCGTTAACCTCATCCATATTACTGATTTTATCAGCCCATTTTTCTATAAGAGGATGCTCGGGAGACAGCACCATATAGGTAGCGCCGAAAAGTGTATCTGCGCGGGTAGTGTATATTTCGAGGATATCGCCTGTGGTAGCTGTGAATTTAACCTGTGTACCAAAGGAACGGCCAATCCAGTTTTCCTGCTGAGTCTTTACTCTGTCAATAAAATCAACGGTAGCAAGGTCGTCAACAAGCTTACCTGCATACTCTGTAATTTTAAGCATCCACTGGCTCTTTTCCTTATGTACTACCTCACTTGCGCAACGCTCACAAACACCGTTTACAACCTCTTCGTTTGCAAGTACGCATTTACAGGATGTACACCAGTTAACAGCCATTTTCTTCTTATATGCAAGACCTTTTTCGAAAAGCTTTAAGAAAATCCACTGAGTCCACTTATAATAAGATGGGTCGGTAGTATTGATTTCTCTGTTCCAGTCAAAAGAAAAGCCTAGAGACTTTAGCTGACGCTTAAAGTTTTCTACGTTATTTTTAGTAACGATTTCAGGGTGAATATGGTTTTTAATAGCAAAGTTTTCGGTAGGAAGACCGAAAGCATCCCAACCCATAGGATAAAGTACGTTATAACCCTGAAGACGTTTTTTACGCGCAACTATATCAATAGCAGTATAGGAACGGGGATGACCTACGTGAAGTCCCTGACCCGACGGATAAGGGAACTCTACAAGTCCGTAAAACTTAGGAAGAGTGTAGTCATCCTTAGCGGCAAAGGGCTGTTCCTTGTCCCAAATGTCCTGCCATTTCTTTTCAATTTCAGTAAAATTATATCTTTCCTGTTTCATATATCTAACCTCTGCTTTCTTAAGAAAGGAAATTCTCAATATCTATATTCTGTCCGTCTGCCCACGTCTGGTCAAGTCCGTAGTAGTCTCTTGAATCTCTATGGAACACATGTACTATAACGCTGGTATAATCAAGTAAAATCCAACCCGAGCCCCTGCCCTCAATATGATGAACAGGCTGATTTTTAAGGTCAAGCTGATACTCAACCTCTTCTGCAAGGGCGCGTACCTGAGTGCTTGAATTAGCCGTTGCTATTACAAAATAGTCTGCCAACACCGTAAGGTCGTCCACCTTAATAGCCTTTATATTCTGTCCTTTTTTAGAATCCAACGCCTTTACGGCTGTTTTTAAAATTTCCAAAGCTTCCATTTATTCACTTCCTATATTTTTAGCAATAAATCATTATATGCACTGATAGTATCGGGATGTATAGGTTTATTTTTGTTTGCCAACGTTACTATAGTATGCCTTAAAGCATAAACTATACTCTCATCAAGATTTTTATCAGCTAAGCCTCTTACTACATCTACGTCGGGATATTTTCTGTCGGCAGACGTGAAATCTGCAATATATACTATCTTCTGCAGTAAAGTCATATCACGTTTTCCTGTTGTGTGATATCTCACCGCACTAACAATTTCCTCATCGTCTATCAAAAGTTTATTTTTTATATACGCCGCACCGCTTATAGAGTGCCACACCTTACTGCTCACTTTTTCTATATCGGAAAGCATTATAGCAGAACTTTCAAAAAATTGCAACTGCTCTTCATCACTTAAATTTTTGGTTATATCGTGAAGCAATCCCGCAACATAAGCCTTTTCTTCATTAGCGCCGTACTTTTTTGCAAGTTCCACAGCCCTGTCTGCGACGCAAAGACTGTGAGTAAAGCGGTAATCATCAAGCTTTTCTTTCAATATACTTATATAATTTTTATATTTATTCTTCATTTCTGTAAAGACCTTTTTCATTTATATACTGCAGTACCTTTTTTGGTATTTCATACTCCTTACCGCCGTCAAGCAATTTGCTTCTTAAGGCTGAGGAAGAAACGTTTTCGGTAACACACACAGTATACTCAATATCAGCGCCACCACTTTTAAGCCCGTCAAGATACTGACGAAGTTTTTTTGAATCGGTATCAGGACGGTCTATAACCAAAAAAGTACATAGCTTTTTCAGTTCTTCATATCTGTGCCAGGTATCAAGCGTTATAGCCATATCACCGCCGCAAACGACAAAAATCCTGTCGCTTTCAAATTCATTTCTTAAAGCCTCTACGGTGTAGTAGGTATAGCTTGTGGTTTTTCTTTTTATTTCAAAATCGCTTACCTCTACCTTTTCTATACCCTCTGTAGCCAGTCGGCACATATTAATTCTGTCTTCCTCGTCCGCAAGATACTCTGACGTTTTGTGAGGCGGAATATATGTAGGAATAACAAAAATCCTGTCAATAAAATCAAGACCGCTTAAATGCTTTATAATCTTAATATGCTCACTGTGTATAGGATTAAAGGTACCGCCGAAAACAGCAATATTACCCATATTATTTTACCAGCTTTATAGGAGTTATATCCTTATTATCACTATGCTTATAAAGGATAATTTTAGAGCCGATAATATGCACTATTTCACTCTCACTCTGCTCTGCTACCTGAGCTGCAATGGTTTTGATATCCTCAGGAGCAGTGGAATGAACCTTGATTTTTATAAGCTCTCTTACGTAAAGAGCTTCACTTACTGTTTTTATAAGAGCGGGAGAAATACCGCCCTTTCCAATCTGTATAATGGTTTCGTAATCGTTTGCCATACCTCTTAAAAAGGCACGTTGTCTGCTGTTTAACATAAATATTCCTCTTTCAGTTTTTTAGAAAGTTCTTTAAGAGCTTTTCCTCTATGACTTATGCTGTCTTTTTCTTCATCGCTTATTTCACCGAAGCAGCCAAGCTCACTGATAAAAAGCGGGTCGTATCCAAAACCACCGTTACCTTTCAGCTCTGTTCCTATTTTGCCCTCGCATTCGCCTCTTACGGTAAACTCTCTCCCTTCGGGGAAAACACAGGCAACGGCAGAAACGAATCTTGCCGTTCTTTTTTCCATAGGTACATTCCTCATTACCCATAAAAGCTTAGCGTTATTTTTATCACTGTTGCTGGGTTCACCTGCATATCGGGCTGTATATACCCCAGGTGCGCCGTCAAGAAAATCAACGCAAAGCCCCGAATCGTCTGCAACTGTGGGATAACCTGTAGCCTTACATGCGGCTCTTGCTTTTATCAGAGCGTTTTCCTCAAAGGTCAGTCCGTTTTCCTCTACTTCACAGAGAGGCTTATCAAGGTCGGCTTCACTGATTACCGAAATGCCTAAAGGCAGTAAAATTCTTTCAAGCTCTTTTTTCTTACCCTTATTTTTAGTAGCAATCAAAAAAGTCATAAGATTACTCCGTTTCTATAATTCCTGCAGAGAATTCCTCGGCATCAAAGGGCATAAAGTCATCTATTCCCTCGCCCACTCCTACGAATTTAACAGGAATCTGAAGCTCATTTTTAATAGCAAGTACCACTCCGCCTCTTGCCGTACCGTCAAGCTTAGTCAGTACGATACCGCTTATATCTGCAACGTTTTTAAATTCTCTTGCCTGATTAACGGCGTTTTGTCCTGTGGTTGCATCAAGAACAAGCAACACCTCTTTGTCTGCACCATCAAGCTGAGTATCTATAATTCTGTTTATTTTTGCAAGTTCATCCATAAGGTTTTTCTTGTTATGGAGTCTGCCTGCAGTATCACAGATAATAACGTCTGCGCCCTTAGCTTTAGCAGAAGCAATAGTATCGAACACAACAGCCGCTGGGTCACTGCCCTCAGTTCCCTTTACAATAGAAACCTCGGCTCTGTCTGCCCAAACTTCAAGCTGTTCAATGGCTGCCGCGCGGAACGTATCAGCAGCACCCAATACAACCTTTTTACCGTCTTTCTTTAAAAGTGAAGCAATTTTTCCGATACTGGTGGTTTTGCCAACACCGTTTACGCCTATAACAAGAATAACAGAGGGTTTTGTATCAAGCTTTAACCTACTGTCGCCCTCTATCATCTCTGCAATAATAGACTTCATAATCGAACGGATAACACAAGGGTCTTTAATACCATCCTTTTTTACTCTTGAGCGAAGCTCTGAGCAAATCTGCTCTGCAGTAACACAACCTATATCAGACAGCACAAGAATTTCCTCAAGCTCTTCAAAAAGCTCTTCATCAATTTTTGTAAAGCTGTTTATAACAGTGTTTATGTTATTTGCAAGCTGTGACCTTGTTTTAGCAAGACCTGCCTTAATTTTACCAAAAAAGCCCATTAATTATCACCGTTTTCAAGCATTAATCTTTTTTCAAGCTCACTGACATTAAGCTCAAGAAGCTTGGTAATACCCTTTTCCTGCATAGTTACGCCGTAAAGCATATCAGCAGCCTCCATAGTGCCGCGTCTGTGAGTAACACAAATGAACTGTGTGGTAAAGTCAGGACGCTTCATATAATCGGCTACCCTTTCAACGTTTATATCGTCAAGGGCGGTATCAACTTCATCAAGGAAGCAGAAAGGAGGCGCATTAACACGCATTATTGCAAAATAAATTGCAAGAGCAATAAGCGCCTTTTCGCCGCCGGATAATCCGTCCAGACTGGGTACGTTTTTGCCTGGGAGCTTAACTATTATATCAATACCGCTTTCAAGTACGTTTTCGGGGTCGCTAAGAGCAAGAGAAGCCGAGCCTCCGCCGAAAAGCTCTGTAAAGGTAACTGCAAAATTCTGACTGATTTTCTCAAAGCCCAGACAAAACAGTTCCTTCATCTGCGCGGTAAGCTGATTAATGAGCTTGTGAAGCTCACTTCTTGATTTTTCTACATCGTCAATCTGAGCCGACATAAAGGTATATCTTTCATATACCTCTTTATACTCCTCAATTGCCGAAACGTTAACGTTACCAAGACCTCTTATCTGAGATTTAACCTCAGCAAGTTTCTTTTTAGCTTCAGACTGGTTTTCAATGGTTATACCCATATTCTCAGCATCAGTACGGGTAAGCTGATACTCGTCGTAAAGCTGACGGATAACGTCATCATACTCTTTAAGCATAACCTCTTTACGCTCGGTAAGACGGGCAAGCTCGCCGCTGATTTTTTCTCTTTCGAGAGTGCGTTCCTTCTCACTTGTGCGAAGCTCACTGCCCAATCTTTCAATTTTTTCACGTTCAAGGTTAAGTCTTTCTATTTCCTTTTCGTTCTCAGATATGCTGTTTTTATAGCCCTCAATTTTTTCATTTACAAGGGTAAGCTTAGCATTAAGCTCGGTTTTAGCCATATCAATGCCGCTAAGCTCACCGGAAATTGCTTCCATACGCTTTGAACGGTTGCCAACAGAATCAGCAAGAGTCTGAGCAGACAGCATAAGGTTTTCAATATCCTTTTTCTTATCAAGGATATCCATTCTCACTGCAGTCATAGCGTTACCAATTTCCTCACGCTTACCTGCAAGAGTATCTCTGCCTCCGCTGTGACGGTCAATTTCAAGCTGAATTTCTTCTTTTTTCTTATCAAGAACGGCAATTTCTCTTGCAGCAGTAGCCGCCGCTTCCTTAAGAGAACTTATTTTTTCATCAGAATTTGTTTTTTCGTTAGCAAGTTCTTCTATAGCCGCATTAACGGAATTTCTGATATCCTCAATACGCTTTAATTCACCAAGTGCGCGGATTTTATCCTCGTTAGCGGTTGCAAGGGTAGCCTTGGCTGCGGTTATATCAGCCTCAGCTTTTGCAAGGTCGCTCATACAAAGCTCATATTCCGCTTCCTTACGTTTAAGCTTTTCACCAAGCTTTTCAACCTCGCCCTCAAGCCTTCTTATATCACTTGCGCGGCTTAAAATACCTGCATTTCTGATAAGCGAACCGCCTGTAAGAGAACCGCCCGAATTAACCACCTGACCGTCAAGAGAAACGGTTTTAAAGCGATATGAGAATTTTTTGGAAATAGCAACGGCGCTGTCAAGGTCCTCACAAACCACAGTGTTACCGAGAAGATATTTTACGATTTCTCTGTACTGTTCCTCACAGTCAATAAGGTCAGGGGCAAGTCCAATATAGCCGAACATATTTTCATATCCCGTTTCCTTAAACTCTCTTGACTTGATTGAAGATATAGGAAGAAAGGTTGCTCTGCCCGAACCTGAGGATTTGAGCATTTCTATAGCACGTTTAGCATCACTTTCGCTGTCACAGACAATCTGCTGTATGGTAGAGCCGAGTGCCGTTTCAATAGCAACGGAATATTCCTTATCAACGTTTATTATTTTTGAAACAGGTCCGTGAATTCCGCGAAGAGTTCCCGTATCAGAAGCGTTCATAACAGCCTTTACTGAATTCTGGAAGCCTTCAAGATTCTTCTCAAGCTCAGATAAAATCTGCACTCTTCTTACCTTTGCCTCTTTATCAAGGCGAAGCTTTTCACATTCCTCTTTACAAATTTCCGCCTTTTCCTTACGGGTATTAAACTTGATTTCATAACCTCCGAGAGAATTGGTACATTCGGTTACCGTTTCTTCGGTTTTAGTTAGAAAAGCATTATTTTCATCAAATTCCCTGTTAAGCTCACTAAGCTGATTTTCTTTTTCTTTTATAGTTTCGCTTATATTACCTGCTCTTGACTCAAGCTCTGCAACGGTGCTTTCGCTTGTCATCATAGTAACGCGAAGGTCACCGCTTTTAAGAGAAACCTCGTTAAGTCCTCTTACAAGCTCTTCTATATTTTTAGAAATAGCTTCGCTTTCGTTAAGCATTTCCGTAAGCGTCTTTTCAAGATTCATAAGCTGTTCTTCAAGAACCTTTATTTCCTCTTCCTTTAAAGAAGCAGCTTTTTTCTTATTTTCAATTTCCTCGTTAGCCGACAAATCGGTCTTTTTGAGTTCTTCCCTTTCGGCAAGAAGTCTTTCAACCGTTTCATTATTATGTTCTATATCGCGGTTAATTACCGAAATTTCACCGCCTGCAGTCGCTATATCCTCGTTTCTTGCAGAAATACTGTTTCTGCATTCCTCAATAGCAACGGTAAGCAGAGCAAAATCACGGGAATTCTTTTCGTTTTCGGTATCAAAATTCTTCAGCTTCTCGTCAATTTCCTTATATTGCATTGAAGCTAAAGCTATTTTATTTTCCTGTTCTCTGAGCGCCTGTTTTGAGTTACTAAGAGTATAAAGCCACAAACCAATTTCAAGCTGCTTTTTATCCTCGGCAAGAGCTAAAAACTTTTCCGCCTTTTTGCTTTGCTGTTCAAGAGGACCAACGCGTCCCTCAAGCTCACTCATTATATCTTTAAGACGAAGAAGATTTTCTTCCGCCGCAAAAAGCTTTCTTTCAGCCTCAATTTTACGGTAACGGTATTTGGATATACCTGAAGCTTCCTCAAATATATCTCTTCTCTCGCCCGATTTAGAGCTTATAATATTATCAATTTTACCCTGTCCAATCATAGAGTAACCGTCACGGCCAAGACCAGTATCCATAAACAGCTCGTTTACGTCCTTTAAACGAACGGCAACGTTGTTTATAAGATACTCACTTTCGTGGGAACGGTAATAACGACGGGTAATAGAAACGCTGTCATTATCAAAATTAAGTGTTCTGTCCGAGTTATCTATATTAAGAGTTACTTCGCAAAATCCGTGAGGACGGCGTGTAGCGGTTCCCGAAAATATAACGTCTTCCATAGACTGACCGCGCAGACTCTTTGTAGACTGTTCGCCAAGCACCCAACGAACCGCGTCGGAAATATTACTCTTTCCGCTTCCGTTAGGGCCTACTACAGCCGTAATTCCTTTACCGAATTTCAGAACGGTCTTGTCCGCAAAAGACTTAAAGCCCTGAATTACGATAGAACGAAGCAGCATACCTAATTCCCTTACCTTTCTAACTTAAATTCACCTGAGTTTATATCCGCATCACCCTTGACACTGCAAATATAACCCATAGCCTTTAATTTAACTAAATTGCTTCTTTTCTGTCCAATAAAGGTGGAAATATCCGAAGCATTCACATTTATAATATATTCGCCCTCTGGCAAATCTCTTATTTCCTTTATCAGTTTATTAAGAATTATTTGAGACATACAAAGCTGACTAAAGGCAGGATGCCAAGGTCCTGCAATATAGTCCTCCTCGTTTATATGATGAAGTCCCATTCTTATAACGTTAATACCGTTTTTACTGAAGTCTTCATAATATTCACAGCACTGCTCAATCGTTTCTTCAAGTGAAAAAGGTACATACTCTCCTTTTTCCACAAAACCTGCTAAAGCAGTGTGTTTTAAAACAACGGTAGGATAAATCCTTACTGTATCGGGAGAAAGCTTTATAAATTCCTGTACCGTATTTCTGTCACTTTCTTTGGTAGCTTTATAAAGACCCGTCATCATCTGAAGCCCCAGAGAAAAGCCGTAGCTTTTTATTAGCGAACAGGCTTTGTAAACGTCCTCTGCGCTGTGTCCTCTTTTGTTTAAGCTGAGTACCTCATCTGACATACTCTGTGCGCCAAGCTCAATGGAGGTTACTCCGTACTTTTTCAGTATTTCAAGTATTTCCTCATCTATTGCATCGGGGCGTGTTGAAATTCTGATTCCGCAAACCCTCTTAGCTTTTACGAAAGGATACGCCGCCTCTAAGAGCGAGAGCATATAATTCCTGTCTATAGCCGTAAAGCTTCCGCCGAAAAAAGCAATCTCGGTATTTTTCCCCGAAAGGCAGTGATTTTCAAGAGCTTCCTCAACCGTTTTGGTTACAGTCTGGGCAGTGGGTAAATCCGTCTGACCCGTTATAGAACGCTGGTCACAAAAGCTACATCTATGAGGACAGCCCTGATGGGTAATAAAAAACGAAATATTAGCGTGTTTACACATTATTCTATTCCCATTAACGTAAGAGCATCCTTAGCCGCCATCTGCTCTGCGCGTTTCTTGGTTTTACCCGTACCCGTGCCTATAACGTTGGAGTTAAGCAATACCTCTACCGTGAAGCTCTTGTCATGGTCGGGTCCGCTTTCGGCAGAAAGAACGTAGGTGAGTCTTTCTTCTTTATTTCTCTGTATAACCTCCTGCAAGGTGGTTTTATAGTCGTGGAATACCTCATCCTCGGTATGAGACAGCTCGTCCTTTATAAAACGAAGAACGTGGTTTCTTGCGATTTCCATTCCGCCGTCAAGGTACATAGCGGCTAAAACAGCCTCAAAAGCGTCGGCTAAAATAGAATTTCTTTCCCGTCCGCCGCTTTGGTCTTCACCCTTACCAAGCATTAAAAAATCACCGATTTCAAGAGTTCTTGCAAAACCGCAAAGTGATTTTTCACACACAAGAGAGGCTCTCAGCTTGGTCAGCTCACCCTCAGGCTTATTACTGAAATTTTTATAAAGATAATCTGCAACAATAACCGACAGCACCGCGTCTCCCAAAAATTCAAGACGCTCGTTAGAGCCGTCCTTTAAATGCTTTTCATTAGCATAAGAGGAATGACTAAGCGCATTTTTCAGTAAAGATATATCTTTAAAGGTATATTTCAAATTTTCTTCAAGTCGTTTCATATCATTCATCAACAGCATCAAGTCCCTGACTTATACTTTCTATAACGTTTCCCTCATAAAAATACTTAGCCTGACGAACAGCATTTTTAATTGCCTTTGCATCCGAGTTTCCGTGCGCCTTGATTACAGGCTTTTTAACGCCCAACAATAACGCGCCACCTACCTCAGAGCTGTCCATTTTGCTCTTAAGTGAATAAAGGTCTTTCTTTAATATAAGAGCTGCAAGTTTATTAATAACGTTTTTATAAAGAGCTGCTTTTATCATTTTAAAGAGAGTTGAAGCAGTACCCTCAATAAGCTTTAAGGCGATATTTCCCGTAAAGCCATCGGTAATAACTGCATCTGCAACGCCCTTTGGCATTTCTCTTGATTCAATATTACCTACGAAATTAATATCTGCTTTGCTAAGCAGCTTATAAGCTTCCTGCTGAAGTTCTCCTCCCTTGCTATCCTCAGTACCGATATTAAGGAGAGCGATTTTCGGATTACTTATGCCCTCAACACGCTTTAAATACGCATTTGCCATAATACCGAACTGCTGAAGCATTTCAGGACGGCACTCTGCATTAGCGCCCATATCCATAAGCATATACGAGCCGTCGGGAGAAGGAATCATCGAAGCAAGTGCAGGACGTTTTATACCCTTAATACGTTTAACAATAAGGGTGCCTCCGACTACAACGGCGCCTGTACTTCCTGCCGATACGAAAGCATCGGCCACGCCCTCGCTAAGCTTTTTAAAAGCAACAGCCATAGACGACTGATTGTGGGATTTTAAAAGCGTAGTGGGTTCATCGTGCATTGAAATCACGTCGTCTGTGTGTATAATTTCAAGGTCGCTAAAATGCACGTCGTGTTCCTTTATATAATTTCTTATAATTTCCTCATTACCTGTGAGAACAATTCCAACTCCAAGCTCTTTCTGAGCAAGGGCAGCACCCTCAATAGGCGCAGCAGGAGCATAGTCTCCGCCAAAAGCATCAATTATAACTCTCATATTAATCCTCCTCAGGAAAGCTATCAAACCACTCTATACTTCGTCTTGAAAAAGCGGCGTATCTTTCCTTTTTGTCCCTTATATGTTCACTTAAAGCTTCAAGAATTCCGAAATTTGCTCCCATAGGTTGCAAATTTTCAACAGTTTCATCGGTAATATAATCTATAAGTGCGCCAGTCATAGTAAATTTAGGCAGTATCAAAGACTCTTTTCCCTCAAGGAATCTAACCATATTTTTACCCGCAACAATACCGCTTGCGGCAGATTCCATATATCCCTCTACGCCTGTAATCTGTCCTGCGAAAAACAGCTTTAAATTTTTCTTTAAGGATAAATTACGGTTAAGAAGTCGCGCAGAATTTATAAACGTATTACGGTGCATAACGCCGTATCTTACAAACTCTGCATTTTGAAGTCCTGGTATTAAAGAAAACACTCTTTTTTGTTCAGGAAATTTAAGATTGGTTTGAAAACCTACTATATTATAAAGACTTCCCTTAGCATTTTCTTTTCTGAGCTGTACAACCGCCCAAGGTCTGCGTTCTGTTCTGGGGTCAATAAGACCCACAGGCTTTAAGGGACCAAAACGGATAGAATCCTCTCCCCTTTTTGCAAGTACCTCAATAGGCATACAGCCTTCATAAACCTTAAACGGCTTGTCAAAATCCTTAAGAGGCACCGTCTCAGCCGATATCAGTTCTTTATGGAATAACTCATATTCCTCTTTACTGAAAGGACAGTTGATATAATCGTCTCCACCCTTTGAGTATCGGGAAGCCTCAAAAGCCACCGACATATCAATGCTTTCTTTGGTTACAATAGGTGCCGCCGCATCGTAAAAACTTAAATTTTCTTCCTCGCAGTACTTTCCTATATCCTCCGCAAGTTTTTCATCGGTAAGGGGTCCTGTGGCTATAACACACGGACAATCAAGGGGGACCTTGTCCACCCTTTCGCCGATTACGGTAATATTAGGATGGTTCTTAACTTTTTCGGTTATATAAGCAGAAAACAAATCGCGGTCAACTGCCAAGGCGCCACCTGCCGCAACCGAAGATTTTTCGGCAGCCTCAAGACAAACCGAACCCATCTTCCGCATTTCTTCCTTTAAAAGTCCCGCCGCAGAATCAACTCTCATAGCTTTAAGAGAATTAGAACAAACAAGCTCTGCAAACATATCGGTTTTATGGGCAGGAGATTTATGTGTAGGCTTCATTTCATAAAGCCGTACTTCATATCCCCTGTCTGCTATCTGCATTGCCGCCTCGCACCCTGCAAGACCTGCGCCGATAACCAAGACCTTAGTTTTCATTTTTATCAGCCTTTTTCTTTGCAGTTCTTGTAGAACACTGCGCATTCATACAGAATTTTCTTCCCCTTGCGCCTATAAGTATATAGGAGCCGCACTCACTACAGGTTTCTCCGCTTGGAAGACCCGGAGCTGCGAAATCACATTTAGGGAACTGTGAACAGCCATAGAATTTCTTGCCTGTTTTTTTCGCAATTCTTTTTATAAGCTCACCGCCGCATTTAGGACAGGGCTGTGTGATTTTTTCCTCAGGCAAAGGCTTTGTATTCTTACACTGCGGATATGCAGGACAGGCAAGGAATTTACCGAAGCGTCCAGATTTAATAACCATTTTTCTTCCGCAGTTCTCACAGATTTCCTCTGTTTCCTCATCAGGCACCTTAACCTTAACCCCGTTCATTGATTCCTCGGCTTTTTTAAGAGTACCTGCAAAATCCTTATAGAAACGGTCAACCGTTTCCACCCATGAAAGCTTACCCTCGTCTATTTTATCAAGATTCTGCTCCATACCCGCAGTAAACTTGACGTCAACGATTTTTTTGAAATACTCAGCTATGATGTCTGTTACTATCATACCCAGTTTCGTAGGCTTAAAGGATTTCTTTTCTTTTTCTATATAATCTCTCTGTACGATGTTTGAAATTATAGGCGCATAGGTTGAAGGTCTGCCTATGCCGTTTTCTTCAAGAGCCTTCGTAAGAGTAGATTCGTTATACCTTGCAGGTGGTTGAGTGAAATGCTGATAAGGTGTAACACCCTTGCATTTAACAGCTTCGCCGCAGACAAGCTCAGGCAGAGAAACCTCTCCCTCATCATCGGCTTCTTTTTCATCATAAACAACGGTAAAACCGTCGAATTTAACGGTATAACCACTTGCCTTATACAGATAGTCCCCTGCAATTATATCAACCGAAACGGTATCCTGTAAGCAGTTCTCCATCTGTGAAGCAATAAAGCGTTCCCAGATAAGCTTATAAAGCTTATACTGCTCGGCAGTAAGAGAAGCCTTAGCCTTTTCGGGAGTAAGCTCGATAATTGTAGGTCTGATTGCTTCGTGAGCATCCTGAGCGTTACCCTTAGATTTATATACTCTAGGTTTTTTAGGCACGTATTTTTCACCGTACGCTGTGCCGATATATTTCTGAGCCGCAAAGGAAGCTTCTGCAGAAACACGCAGAGAGTCGGTTCGCATATAGGTTATAAGACCGGTGCTTCCAACGCCTTCAATTTCAATACCCTCATAAAGCTGCTGAGCAATACGCATAGTGCGAAGACCTGTAAAGTTGAGTCTTCTTGCGGCTTCCTGCTGTAAAGTAGAGGTAATAAAAGGAGGCAACGGCTGTTTCTTTCTGACACCTTTTTTGATGGAATCAACGACAAAGCTTTCGTTCTCAGAAGCGGCTACGATTTTGTTTGCCTGTTCTTCATCTGAGATAGCAATTTTTTCGCCCTGTGCATTTCCGTAAAACTTTGCAATAAAATTTCTCTGTTTAAACAGCTTTGCATCAATGGTCCAGTATTCTTCAGGCACGAAGCCTTCGATTTCTCTCTCCCTGTCAACCACAAGCTTTAAAGCAACAGACTGCACTCGTCCTGCAGACAAACCGCGTTTAACCTTTTTCCACAGAAAAGGACTAAGCTTATAGCCAACAATTCTGTCAAGCACTCGTCTTGCCTGTTGAGCATCAACAAGATTCAAATCTATTTCTCTGGGACTTTTCATACCTGTTTCAACGCCGTTTTTGGTAATCTCGTTAAAGCAGACGCGAAGAGGAGATTTCATATCCAGAGCAAGAATTTGAGCAAGATGCCACGAAATAGCCTCACCCTCACGATCAGGGTCGGTTGCAAGATAAACCTTTTCGCTGTTTGCAGCAGCTTCTCTCAGCTTTTTAATTACATCTTTTTTATCACTCATCTCAATATACTGAGGAGTATAACCGTTTTCTATATCAACACCCATTTTAGACTTAGGAAGGTCTCTTACGTGACCTACGGAAGCCATTACTTTATAATCGTTTCCAAGATACTTCTGAATACTTTTAAGTTTACCGGGTGACTCTATAATAACAAGCTTAGACATTTTCAATCTCCTTATATTAGCGTTTGCTTAAAGTATAGCGTCCGCCGGGCAAAGTTTTTATAAAGCCTAACAGCTCAAGCTCACCCAAGGCCGACAGTATACTACTTGAATTCATAGTAGGACTGAGCAAATCATCACATGTAAAAATTTGCTTATCTAATTGATTATATATTATTTTTGCGTTTTTGGAAAGGGTTTCGGGCAATATTTTTTTAATTTTTTTAATTTCCTCGGTTTCAGAGGGTGCTTTTTTCTCGATTTTTGGCGGTTGGTCCTTGTGCGCGGTTGCCTTAACAGGCGCATATTTAACCATTTTTGCAAGAGGCGTCTGCACTGCTCTCTCTGCATCTATTTTATCGCCCAGTACAGTTTTATATTCACCCAGTATATCGTTTATTTCGGTAAGAGGCTTAGCGCCGTCACGAAGAAGTTTATTCGAGCCTTTATACTGCTCAAGGGAAGGATTGCCTGGAATGACGAATACGTCACGGTTTTGCTCTACAGCGTGTCTTGCTGTAATTAGGGTTCCGCTTTTCTCAGCCGCTTCAACTATTACAACACCCATAGAAAGCCCTGACATAATTCTGTTACGCTGCTGAAAAACGCCTCTGTTAACCTTAGTTTCAGGAGGGTATTCCGTAATCAGACATCCCTTTTTCATTATTTCGTTTCTGAGTTCTTCGTTTTGTACAAGATAATTATCACCAAAACCGTTAGCGAGAATAGCAACGGTTATTCCTCCGTTAAGAAGAGCGCCCTGATGGGCGGCGGCATCGCTTCCCATAGCTCCGCCACTGACAATTATAAAACCTGCCTTACACAATCTGCCGCTTATAGAGTAGGCGCATTTATATCCGTACTCCGTAACCTTTCGCGGTCCTACAACACACATACAAGGAACGTTATCAAAATCAGGAAGACGACCCTTTACGTACAAAACGAAGGGTGGATTAGGTATATTTCTAAGCGGCTTTGGATAAACGGACATATCGGGAGTAACCACAGTAATATTCTCCCTGACACATTTTTCATAAATGCTCTTTGCTTTCTGAAGAGAAGTATCACACATAAGCCGTAGTTCTCGTTCGGTAAATATTAAAGACTGACGTCTTCCCTCATCTCCTGCTGAGTAAACCTTTTCGGCAGAAGAGAATTTATTAATGATAGCGTTCAGCTTATTATTACCATGTCCTAAAGCCTGTTGAAGCCAAATCCAATAAATCACTTTACCATCTCCCACATAACAATTGCGGCGGCAGCGGCAGCATTTAAAGACTCTGCTCTGCCTTTCATTTCTATGGTTATACTTCTGTCACAGGCGGCAACGGTTTTTTCGGTAAGTCCGTTGGCTTCATTGCCGATAACGGCAACGCTAAAAGAGTTAAAGGAAAAATCTCCAACTCTGTCAGCCTCCCCGTGAGCAACACAGGCATAGGTTGAAGCTGTGGTTTTCTTTAAAAACTGCGCCATATCAGAGGTAAAAATAAGGGGTAATCTCAAAAGCGTACCCATAGAAGCACGTAGAGATTTAGGACTGTAAGGGTCACATGAATCTTCCGTAAGTATTATACCGCTGATACCAAGAGCTTCTGCAGTACGTGCAACAGCGCCCAAATTTGCAGGGTCCTGAACGTTTTCAAGAGCAATGTATCTGCCCTTGCCACCAAGCTCTTCGCACTTTTCAGGCATCTGAGCAACCGCAAATATCCCCTGAGGAGTGAAAGTATCAGAGACACTTTTAGCAACCGACTCACTTATCTGCGCAACAAAATCCGCACAGGCTATGAATTTTTCAAGCTCGGTACGGTGTTTTTCATAGGCGGCAGATGTAAAATACAGTTCAAGCAACTTTATAGAATTTTCACAGGCATCATCAACCGTTCTGAGTCCTTCAATAACGAAACAACCCTCTTCTCTTCTGCATCTTGAGGAGGTCTGCAGCTTTATCATACGTTTTATACGCCCGTTATCTTTACTTGAAATTTCGGTAAAAGACATACTTTTTTCCTACCCTTTAATATTAAAAAATTCGCCCAAGATATAACTTGGGCGATAGAATTACTTAGCTAAAGCTTCTTTAGCCTGCTTTGCAATAGCAGCAAAGCCTTCAGGGTCATTAACTGCAACATCAGCTAACATTTTACGGTTAATCTGAACACCTGCAATCTTGAGTCCGTTCATCAAAGTAGAATAATTCATACCATTGATTTTTGCAGCAGCAGAAATTCTGGTAATCCAAAGACGACGGAAATCACGCTTTTTAAGGCGACGGCCAACGTAAGCGTAGTTGCCGGATTTCATAACTGCTTCCTTAGCAGTTTTGAAGAGCTTAGACTTAGCTCCGAAATAACCCTTAGAAAGTTTTAAAATCTTTTTTCTTCTTTTGCGTGTTGCTAACGCACCTTTAACACGAGCCATTTGTAGAAACCTCCGTTAATATCGTTACTTTTCCTTATTTATAAGGAATTAATCTCTTAACAGTTGCTGTATTTGTTACATCAGCAATAACTGTCTTGCGAAGATTTCTCTTACGCTTAGTAGTTTTCTTGTTAAGAATGTGAGACTTGAATGCATGAGCGCGTTTTACTTTACCGGTTTTGGTAAGCTTAAAACGTTTTTTTGCACCACTGTGTGTTTTGATTTTAGGCATAATAAATCCTCCCTGTTATTTTCTGTCTTATTTAGCGGATTTTGGCGCAAGGAACATAAGCATATTTCTGCCTTCCATTTTAGCAGGTTTTTCAACAGTTGCAAATTCCTCGCAATAATCAGCAAATCTTGCCATTGTTTCCAGACCGATTTCGGGATGTCCCAGTTCACGTCCGCGGAAACGGATAGACACCTTTACCTTGTCGCCGCCCTTTAAGAAACGGATTGCCTGATTTCCTTTTGTTTCGAAATCGTGGGTATCAATAGAAAGTCCCAAACGAACTTCTTTGATATCAAAGGTTTTTTGGTTCTTTTTAGCTTCCTTTTCGCGTTTTGCCTGTTCAAAACGGTATTTACCGAAATCCATAATTTTACATACTGGCGGATTTGCATTAGGAGAAATATTGACAAGGTCAAGGTCTTTCTCGTACGCCGCTGCAATCGCATCCTTAATAGGAAGAATTCCAAGCTGACTTCCGTCGGTATCAATTACACGAACTTCTTTAAACCGTATTGCCTCGTTAATGGCAACCTCTTGTTTACTGCTGATAATACGCACCTCCAAAATAAAACAAAAGCGTGAACGAAATCCGTTCACGCACCAAAAAACAACCGAAATTAACTATAATTTCAGAAAAGTTTGATGACCCTTTCAGACATTAAACCTCGGGGTGAGAACGGAAAGTTCTTCTTTTTACCGCCCTATTGTACCACAGACCACCCTGTGTGTCAAGTGTTTTTTTATTTTATTTCAAGTTCCTTTAAGGAACGGGCCTGATAATTAATGTTTTTAAGCAGTTCAGGCTTTGACAGAGCAACCGTAGCGCCCTTTACAAGACTAAGCTCAGGCTCGTCGTAGGTAATAACCTCTATACCGATATACTCCGATATAAGCTCTGCCATACCAAACATTTTGGAACCGCCGCCAACAAGATGCAGACCTTTCTGCTTAATGTCGGCAACAAGGTCAGGCTCGGTTACCGAAAGCACCTTACGTATTGCATTGCATATAGTGACGGCACATTCGTTAAGCTTTGCATAAATTTCCCCAGAGGTTATTTCAAAAGCCTCAGGCAGACCGCTGAACAGGTTTCTTCCCTTTGCTATGGCTGTAACCTCAACGGGACGCTTCGATACGCTGCCTATCTGAATTTTAATGTTTTCGGCAGTAAGATTTCCTATAGCGATATTGCGTTTTCTTCTCACGTGATTAATTATTATATCGTCGAAATCAAAGGAAGCGGTTTTAAAGGAATCACAGGAAACGATACCGCCCAGTGACAGCACCGCAATATCGGTAGTACCCGCGCCTATATCAACAACAAGATTACCCGAAGGCTCACTGAAATCAAGACCAAGACCTATGGCAATAGCAATGGGCGCTTCTACAACGTTTACACTTCTTCCTCCACCCGCCTGTACAACGTTAGCCAGAGAGTGATGCTGAAGCTCTGTAAGTCCCGTTGGAAGAGTAGCCATTACCTTAGGACGAATGACCTTATTTCCAAAAGCCGCGTCCATATAATTTTTAAGCATAGCCTCCGCTATATCGTAGTCAGCTATAAGACCATGCTCAATAGGTCGAACACATTCAAGAGTATCAGGAGTTCTGCCCATAGTCTGTTTAGCCTTTTCACCAAAATAGACAGTCGCATAGGTTTCTGCATCAACCGTTACAACGCTTGGCTGAGCAATAACAATTCCCGAATCAGAAAATATAACGGTTTTTGACGAACCTAAATCTATACCGATATCACCGGTCATTAAAGCACCTCCTATTTATTCTCTTAAATAATTATATCCAAACATTTATAATTTTTCAACTCTTTTTATCGGTAACGAGAGCAGTAATGCAAAATACCTCATCCGCACCTGCATAAAGTAACTGACGGGAACAGGCGTCAAGAGAAGCGCCCGTTGTCTTTATATCGTCAACAAGAAGCACGTTGCCCTCTATACTTCCCTTTGCATAATAATTGCGATATGCATTACTGAATCTTTTATGAATACCCACCCGCTTATGCTGTGTTCTCGAAAACAGCGTTCTTTTCAGCACACCTTCCACAAGCGGAATATTAAGCTCGTTTGAAATATACTCTGCAAGAACTCTGGATTGGTCATATCCTCTCTTTATTTGTCTGGAAAAGCCTGTAGGAACAAAGGTGATTTTGCTGAATGGTATATCAAAATAATCATTTCTTACCCTTTGACACATAGCATCTGCATATATTAAGCTTAGTTCTTTTGCCGAGTAAAATTTAAATTTATAAAAACCTTTCTGAGCTATTCCCTTATTATAAAAAGGCGCTGTACAGCGGGAAAAATGATACACGTAATTTCCGCACATACACTTCTTTTTAGGCAGAGAGCATTTAATACATAATTTCTTTTCCGTCTTTTCAAGACTTTTAGCGCAATCCTTACAGATAAGACCGCCCTTTTCCACACCGCAGCCGCAGTACGAACAGTGGGAAATAAAAAAGAAATCCGCAAAGCAGTTCAACACTTTTTTCATAACTAAAATTTACCCGTGATAAAATCCCTTAGCAGTGTGTATCTGAGCGTTTTTCTGTCATTTCCAGCCATAGCGTAAAACACTTCGTTTTTACCTATGCAAACAAGCAGTTTTTTTGCTCTTGTAACGGCAGTATATAAAAGATTTCTGTATTTAAGACGCGTAGGAACGTCGTAAAGAGGCAGAACCACACACTCGAATTCACTTCCCTGACTTTTATGTACGGTAATAGCGTAGGCAAGTTCTATCTGAGATAAATCCTCAGAAGAATAGGTTACGGTTTTATCCTCATACCTTATCAGTACGGTACCTTCGCGAAGATTAATTTTTTCCACAAAACCGATATCACCGTTAAATACGCCTGTCCCCTCTTCACCGTTATCCCTTATCCAGACTATTTCATAATTGTTTTTAATCTGCATAACCTTATCTTTTTCGCGAAGACAAACACCTTTGAAGAAAAGTTCGGGAGATTTTTTGTTTTTAGGATTCAGTTGACCCTGAAGCACGTTATTAAGATTCAACGTTCCAAGAGTCATTTTTCTTGACGGACAAAGCACCTGTATATCCGTAAGACAGTCAAAACCGTAAGCAGCGCTTAGTCTTTGACAACAAAGGGACAAAACCGTTTCAAGCGTTTCCTCAGCGCTGTTTCTCCGCATAAAAAAGAAATCGGAATCCCTAACCGACAGGTCAGGTTCAGCCCCGTCCACAATGGCGTGGGCAGTGCGGATAATAGCACTGCTTTGCGCCTGTCTGAAAACCTTTTTCAGCGTTACCGTTTCAAAAGAATTACTGTCTATCAAATCACCGAGAACGTTACCCGCAGATACACTGGGTAACTGGTCGGTATCTCCAACAAGAATAATTCTGCATGAAAGACGCAAAGCGCGGAGTAAATTTTCAAAAAGCAAGGTATCTATCATAGAAACCTCGTCAACAATCACAACGTCGCAGTCAAGAGGGTTATTCTGATTTCTAGAGAATTTATGCTCACCCTCATCACTCCACTCAACCTCAAGGAGTCTGTGAATAGTTTTTGCATCGTAGCCCGTAAGCTCACTCATACGCTTAGCCGCCCTGCCCGTAGGCGCGGCAAGTTCAATATTCATACCCCTGTATTTGAAAATTTCAATCATAGCTTTAAGGGTTGTGGTCTTTCCCGTACCGGGACCGCCTGTAAGAATAAATACGCCGTTTTCAAAGGCTTTAATTACGGCATCCTTTTGTATATCGTCAAGACAAATCCCCATTTGCTGTTCAACAAGGGCGATTTCATTAATATTTAGATTTGACTTGCGTTTTTCCCTGCTTACAACTGCAAGTCTTGCAGAAATGTATTCCTCAGCCAGATAGTATTCAGGCAAGGAAATATATTCTTTGCCGTCAATAACAACGCTTCGCACCCTGAATGCTTCAATAAGCTGTTCTATAGCATCGTCAATAAGCTTCTTTTCGGTTTCCAAAAGCTCTACAGATACCACTTCAAGCTTTTCTCTGGGCAGACAAGTATGCCCGTTATACGTATTTTTTCTCAGCACATATTCAATTCCTGCGCAAAGGCGCATACTGTCGGTTGCAGGGATTTTATAATAATTTGCTATATCCTCAGCCTTTTCAAAGGGAAGTTCAATATTCTCACCGCAAATCACATACGGATTAGCTTCTATTTTTGATAAAGAAGAGGTTCCGAGAACTCTGTAAACCTTTATTGCATCCTCAGAAGAAATTTTAAATCTGGATAGTAAAAGCATAACGTCTCTTATACCAAACTGTTTGACGAATTCTTCGCCAATAGCTCTCGCCTTAGCATCAGAAATTCCTTTAATACGGGCAAGTTCTTCCGGTGACGATTCCAGCACGTTCATAGTTTCTTCCCCAAAGGTTTCAACAATCTTTCGCGCTGTAGAAGGACCTATGCCTTTTATTGTGCCTGTAGACAAATATCTGAGTATTGCAGCCGCAGTAGTCGGCATATTCTTCTGTACGCTTTCCACCTTAAACTGTCTGCCGTACACCGCGTGTACTGTGTAGCTTCCCACAACCTCAATATCATCGCCGCCATTTATAAAAGGCATTGTGCCTACAATAACAATTTCCTCATTATCGCACTGAATCAGAGCAACGGTATATCCGTTCTGCGCATTCTGATATGTAATTTTTCTGACAATGCCTTTAAGACTTTGCATTTCATTTTGAACGTCAGCCACTTTGCTCCTCCAATTCACATTTTAAAATTAACGGTAGCTGTGAGCTTGTGCAACAAACTATATTTTCATAGCATTTGTTAAAAGCCTCACAGGTTTCATCTATTTCCCCGTCGCAGACCGTTATTATTCTGTCTGCATAATCATTTCCGCACCATCGGTATTTTTCAAAGCAATACATAAACTGTTCTTTCTGACAGTCGCCGTCCAATCTTGTAACCAAGATAATTTTATTCTTCATTTTAGGTCTTATTAAAAACAGCCATAATCTATATGTAACGTAACCCGCGCCTATAGAGGAAAAGAAAAGGAAAACCAATAAAACTATAATTTCTGCCATTTTACCGCCTCGCTTAATACTAAACTGAACACAAAAAAACAGTCGTTCACTACTCAGTATATGCAAAGTACGGATAAATGACAAAAGGGCTAAAAAGCCCTTTTGTTTATTTTTTTATGGTTATTTTTACAGTAGTAACAGAGTTAACTTCTTTTATACCACCCGGCAAATTAAGTCCTACCTCAATTACTTTTCCCGATTTAACCGAAGCTATATCTACAGCAGTAAGCTCTACACTCTCAAGAGCATCAATAACGTCGGGAGCGCCCTGTACCGTCACCTTTGACGGCGATATACTCTCAATCATAGAAAGGCCTTCGCCCACGTAGCTTTCTCCCGAAAATACGGGAATAACCGCAACCGTCTTCTCTTTATAAATGGGAACTGTAACCTTAAGAGTCTCGGTTGGCAACGTGAAATAACTGTTATCAATCACGTTAAGGTCCTTATCATAAAGAACTATATCGGCGTCGTAGGTCTGACTGGCGCTTATTTTGTCCTTTTCATTAACTATTACTTCTACCCTGTCTATAAGATTCATCTTACTTCTGGGACCTGTAATAGCCAGTTTTTTGCTGTCTCCTACATAATTAAGCATAGGTGTATCCTTATACAATCCGTCAGCCGCAACTACGTTATCGGCTTTAGCTATAACGTCAAATTCCTTTGTGTCAACATAGTCGAAAACAAGCTTTATGCTTTTAGGACTTATTTCAACGAAAGAAAATCCCGAAACACCGCTTGAGGACTGAGCAACAAGAGGAATATTATATTCACCCGGAGCAGTAACGTCACTCAAATCGGCGTTTATAAGAATATCAGACGGCTTAATACTGCTGACGATATAGTTTGGTCCGTTAACCGTAACGTTTACTGTTTTTATATAGTCGTCGGAAACGACTTCAAGTCCCATATTACCCGCAAAGCTGTCTTCTATACCCAAATTAACGGTTATATTGGCGAAGGTGGAGGTTCTGGTTTCGGTCTGATTAACAGAAATAGCCAACCACGCAATAAAAGCCACCACAACCGAAAACACCGCTGTAAAACGACGATTAGAAAAAAGCTTACTGAGAGAAAAGTTTTTGATTTTTTCCATTACTCATTCTCTCCTTCTTCTTTTTTAACAGGTTTTATGCGGTCAATAAAGTTTTTGATTTTATTCATAATTCCATCGTTTTCCATTGCCAATTCATCGCGGATTATTAATTTATATAATTCCTCACGCAGTCTTGTTTGATCAAAGCCGCGTTCAATAGCTCCGTTTTGAACGAGCGAAATTTTACCCGTTTCTTCGGAAACAACAAGAACAACCGCATCAGAAACCTCACTCATACCGATAGCCGCGCGGTGACGTGTTCCAAGCTGTGAGCTTAGATTGGGATTAGCTGTAAGAGGGAGAATACAGCCTGCCGCCAAAAGACGTCCGTCACGAACGATAAGAGCGCCGTCGTGAAGCGGAGATTTAGGATAGAAAACGTTGCCTACCATCTGCACCGAAGCGTCGGCATTAATAAGGGTACCCGTATTGATTATATCGCCAAGGGAAGTAGTTCTCTCAAAAACCACCAGCGCTCCTATTCTCTGGTCATGCATACTCTGAACAGCAGTACAAATGCTGTCAATGGATTTTTTAAGTGTTTCGCTGTCGGCGTTGTTTTGGTGACCGAACTGTCCAAGCTTACTTCTTCCGATTCTTTCAAGAGCGCGTCTGAGTTCAGGCTGGAAAATGATTGCAAGAGCAATAATACCCCAATCCATAACCTTGGTAAGCAACCAACGTACAGTTACAAGGTCAAACCAAATAGACAGGGTATACGCAACGGCAAGTATAAGCAGACCTTTAACAAGCTGCCCTCCGCGACTCTCTCTCAAAAAATGTATCGCCTTGGATATAAAGAAAGCGATAATCAGAATATCAATTAAATCGAAAATAGAAATATGACTCACTGCGTAAATTATCTGATTCCACAGCGTGTATATTCCGTTTATAAACTCAGCCACAACACCATTCCCTACGCAAATTATTTCACGTTAATTTTAACACAGTTTTTTTGCATATTCAATAGATTTTTTATAATTTTAATAAATAATTAGTATTTATCACCTAAAAGCATCGAAAAGCACTCTGCACAAATAGTCCACCTGTCGCTCGTCAGACGTAATTCCGGGAGAAAATCTAACCGTTCCCGTATCCAGCGTTCCCAGTGTTTTATGCGCCATAGGTGAGCAATGAAGTCCTGCTCTCACAGCTATATTTTTGTTATTCAAAAATTCTGCTACGGCATTACTGTCAACACCCTGCACCACAAAGGAAACAACAGGTACTCTTATTTTTTCCCTTGATGCAATAAGTCTGATTTTTTTATGACCGTAAAGCCTTGAAAAAAGCCTGTCGCAAAGAGCGTTTTCGTGCTTTCGGATATTGTCTATACCTCTCTTTTTAACAAAATCAATACCCGCAGAGATACCTAAAATCCCAGGCACGTTCACCGTTCCGCTTTCAAGCATTTCAGGCATATCATTCCCCTGTTCAAGACTAATTGAATTACTGCCCGTACCTCCCTCTAAAATGGTTTGTTTTAAAGGATAATCCGCTATTAAAATGCCCGTTCCCATAGGAGCGAAAAGGCCTTTATGGGAAGCCACACATAAAAAATCTATGGAGAATTTTTTCATATCTATGGGCAAAACACCCCCACTCTGAGCCGCATCAACCCCAAATAAAATACCTCTTTTTTTACAAAAATCGCCTATCTTTTCTATGGGTAAAACCTTACCGCAAACGTTAGAGGCATGAAGACAAAAAACCATCTTGGTTTTTGGTGTTACAAGAGAGTCAAGTTCCCTTTCAATATCCTGCGCAAAAGCATCAAAAACAGTAACCTCAACGCCCTGACTTTTAAGCTTATTAACAGGACGCGCCACGGCATTATGCTCGAGATTGGAAATTAGGATATGGTCGCCTTTGTCAAGAATTCCTTTAAGAACAAAATTAACAGCCTGTGTGCAATTAGTTGTAAAAACCACATTTTCAGGCTTATCATATCCAAAAAAATTTGCTGTTTTCTCCCTGACCCCGTATATTTTTTCTGCCGTTTTGACAGAAGCTGAATGTCCGCTTCTTCCAGGATTGGCGCTGTAGTTTTCAAGGGCGTTTTTCACGGAATTTATTACGCTTTGAGGTTTTGGAAAAGAGGTTGCCGCGTTATCAAAATATATCATTTTTTCACCCTCTTTCAAAAAAAGCACAGGCATAAAACCTGTGCTTCATCTTGGTAAAATCTTTAGTATTTTTACGTTAGCCTGTTTTAAAGCCGTCTCAATTTCATTTATATTTCCCCGTACCGCTATAGAATAGCCGCAACCGTATTGTTTTTCAGTTGCTTTCATTCTCTCTATCTCAGCGTAAATACCTTTTCTTTTCAGTATTTCTCTTCCTTTAATGGCACTGGTTACCGTTCCTGTTGCAATAGTATATTCATTCATTTTTACTTGCCGCCTTATTTGCGGTAATTAGTACTGCAAAGCTATGCTATGCAATACATTACATACTATGCCGTCAATCATTTTCTGTTACTTTTTCAGCTATATAATGATATCCTACCGTCACAATAACAGGCACTGCTATAAGACCTGCAAATCCAAATATTTTAAGACCTAAAACTATTGACAGCAAAGCTATTACGGGATGAAGTCCAACCTGTTTACTCATTATTTTAGGTTCCATTACATTCCTTACAACAGTAACCACCACATAAATGACCGCAAGTCCCACCGCTTTCGCAGTGTTCCCGTTGAACATACATACCATAACCCACGGCAAAAGAACCGTACCGCTTCCAAGCACAGGCAACATATCTACTATTGCTACCAAAAAAGCAATCTTTACTGCATTTTTCACTTTTATAAGTAAAAATCCCACCGCCAACTCTACAAAAGCTATAAAAGAGAGAATAAGATAGCCTTTAGCAAGACCAAAAACATTTTTTACCGTAATTGTCCAAATTTTCTTGATTTTAAGGGTGTTTTCCTCTCCTAATGCAAGACAGGCGTTTTCCTTTAGTTTTTCAAAATCCTTAGCAATATAACAGCCTGTTATAGCAGTAACAAAAATACTCAATATTAATCCGGGAAGCAAAGTTGCGAACTGTGTAAAAAATGCCGATATTGCATCAGATATTTTGTCGACGAATTTCTGAAAAAATGAATATACCGCAGAAGAAAGATATTCACCCTGACTCCCCTGTGTCATTTCACTGATTTTTTCTGAAAACTGCTTTATGGATAGGCTTAACTTTTCGATAATTCCAGGAGTTCTGTGGGTAAAATCAGCGGCAAAAACATAAACTCTGCTCCCAATAATACCTATTAACACAATCAGTAAAAAGTATATGAAAATCACCAAAAGCAAAGCTGTCGTGCCTTTACTAAGCTTTATTTTAGAATGGATATATAAGGCGGGTTTTTGAACCGCCAAGGCAATCAAGGTACCTATAGCAAATGGCAAAAGATATGCAAGACAAAATCTCAAAAGGAAATACAAAAGTCCTATAATTACCCCCACATAAGCAACGTATATAAGAAATTTCTTTTTTCTTTCGTTATTCAAGCTTTCACCTCATATTTAGGTTGATTTTTCTTTACTCATAATATATAATTAAAAAAATATGTTTTTGGACGGTGTACAAAAATGAAGGAATATGATATGCTCCTTATTAAAGCCTCAGCTTTGCCTGATATATATTTAAAAGTCCTTTATGCTAAAGAATTGCTAAAAAACGGCAGTTGCTCAAACGTTAGCTCAGCAGCTTCAAAGGCAGGTATTTCAAGAAGTGCTTTTTATAAATATAAAGACTGTGTGTTTGCATACGACGCACAAAGTACT
Organism: Acutalibacteraceae bacterium; assembly: GCA_036307305.1. Taxonomy (GTDB): domain Bacteria; phylum Bacillota; class Clostridia; order Oscillospirales; family Acutalibacteraceae; genus SIG607. The sequence goes on along the minus strand of JAXJXV010000014.1, from coordinate 2,648 downwards.
TCTAAAAATATCTGCATCAGCGCAATGCTTTGCGACCGTGCAGGTGTATTTTCTGCACTTACCGCCAAATTATACCATAGCGGTGTAAATATACTTACGATTAATCAAAACCATCCCGTTGACCAGATTGCCGCAGTTACACTTACGGCTAACGTTAATGATATAACAACCTCTATAGAAGAACTTATGAAGCAACTGAGAGAAATAGACGGAGTTATTTCCGTCAAAATTATATAGGTAAAAAAATGAATGATATTTTACTAAAAGCCAACGATAACGTTTTCGGTTTAAGAACAGCAGGTATATGTTTAAATAAAGAGCGTGTTCTTCTTTGCAAAACAAATCATAACGGCGGATATGCCTTACCAGGCTGTTACGTTAATTTTTCAAAAACTTCAGAAGAAGCGTTGGAAGAATACCTGAACAAAGAACTCAACGCCGACGTTATAGTAGACGACTTAAAATGGATAGGTGAAAGCCTCTATTTAAGAGAAAAGTATCCATGTCACGAAATTTGCTTTTATTATACATTTACTATAATAAGCTCTAATCCTATTAAAACTGTTGGCTCGGTACAAAACGGCATTACATATAAATGGTTACCTCTTTCTTCGATAAACAGCGTAAAGACGTTTCCTGAAAATTTGAAAGAACTGATAGACAATCTACATAGTGATAAGCTTGTACACTTTGTTGACAGACAGATAAAAAAGCAGGTCCTGTGACCTGCTTTTTAATGGGTTCCAAAGTCAAAAATATCTTCCGTAGCATCGGTTCCGGCTTCTATAACGTTTGTATAAGCGTCGGGAGTTATTCCTACAATTACCGTCTCAGCAGCAATTACATCGGTTTGCGCATTAAAAGACGAACGAAACCAGGGTATTACCACGCTTCCGTTCATTTTTACACGTATATGTATCTGATGAAGCACCTGATTAATTCCTGCAGAATGAAAATCACTAACGAAATCAGCAAATATGGTGGTGGTTATCTGCATTTTGAATTTTATATCAGGACCTCTGCCAACAGTATACTCATTTCCTATAATCGTACCCATAGGAATAGCCAGAGTAAACCTTTCTCCTTTTTCTATTTCCTCGGCGACCCTTACTGAAATCTGAGATTTAAGATAATTAATTTTTGTCGCATTAACCTGTAGCGAAGTTACTAGTCCACCGTCATCGCGCTGCAAATAAACGAGGTCGCTATAATCAACGTTTTCCTCTGTAAAAAGGTCGCTGACAATCTGTTCCACAGTTTTTATCATTATTGTTTCGCCCATAGAAGCGCTGTAATCATATATCACTGTCCTCATTCTTTTGTCAACGACAAAAACAGTACAAATTATTAAAAAGATTACGAGAAATACAATAAAAATACGTTTGTATTTTATTCTCCGCACATAAAAACACCTACCCTTCCTTATATACTATGGAAAAGGTAGGCGTTCTGTTATTTTTTATCCGTGTATTTTTTCCTGAATACAGTATTTGATTATATGAGCAACATTTTCAAATCCGATTTTGCTATCTATACAAAGGTCGTAAGAACGGGCATCGCCCCATTTATTATCAGAAAAATAGTTATGATAGCTTGCCCTCTTTTTATCAGATTTTTTAACCATATCCACTGCCTTATCAAAAGTGATGTGCTCAAATTCCATTACACGACGAGCTCTCTGTTTTACGTCAGCATGGATAAATACCGACAAAAGATTGTCATAATCCTTTAAAATACTGTCAGCACATCTGCCCACAATAATACAAGACTCCTTTGAGGCTATTTCTCTTATTATTTCTGCTTGAACGGAAAATACCTTATCAACGAGAGGAAGATTAGGAACTCCGCTTAAAACGCTTTCATATGAATATGCCCCAAGGGATAGTGAATAGAGAAAACTGTTCGTTGGTTTTTCATCGTAATCCTTTAATATATCAGCGCTCAACCCACTATTTTTAGCAGCCAAATCCAAAAGTTCTTTATCGTAAAACTTAACTCCCAAAGACTCAGCCAATATTTTAGCGATTTCGTGACCGCCGCTTCCAAACTCTCTACCAATTGTTATAACGAAATTATTAGCCATAAACGTCGCCCTTTCTGTGTATTTTATATAAAATACGGCAATATTTTATTCTTTTTTTGTTATTATATCACATCTTTATTATAAAATCAATTAGTTTTTCTTGACATACATAAACATTTATTATAGAATATATAGGCACACAAAACCGATGCTTACAATATATACTTTTATATATGTATGTGATAACCTTAACATTTATATCTGCGGGTGTGGCGGAATTGGGCGAAGCGCTTTGCCGCATCCGGTGGATGATGAAGGCAATGCGCTGAGGTGAAGAAATAAGGAGTAATGCGACGCGCTCCAAGCAAGCAGTACGACTATATTTCTGAGGGTAACGCACGTAGTGCGGATGCCGTTTTTCCTCTTTATTCTTTAACATATACAAACTGAATCTTAATATTTATATCTGCGGGTGTGGCGGAATTGGGCGAAGTGCTTTGCCGCATCCGGTGGATGATGAAGGCAATGCGCTGAGGTGAAGAAATAAGGAGTAATGCGACGCGCTCCAAGCAAGCAGTACGACTATATTTCTGAGGGTAACGCACGTAGTGCGGCTGCCGTCTTC
>JAXJXV010000013.1:0-40446 GCA_036307305.1 Acutalibacteraceae bacterium | reverse complement strand
TACAGGGCTCGAACCTGTGACCCCCTGCTTGTAAGGCAGATGCTCTCCCAGCTGAGCTATGCTCCCACATCGAACCGCTACCCGTGTTCTGCGTACCGGCGACTTTGATATAATAACACAACACATACAGTTTGTCAACACTTTTTTTGAAAAAATTTCAAAAAATTTTTTAATCATTTTTTCTTGCCGCAATCGCCTTTATTTGCTCTGGTGTAAACACATATTTTTTATCACAGAAATGGCACTCTACTTTTATTTCATCCATTTCCTCTGCCATACTTAAAAGCTCATCCTTAGACATACTCATAAGCATCTTTTTGGTTCTATCACGACTGCAAGGGCAATCGTATTCTGTATTCACTTCATAAAGCACTTCTGTTTCAAAACCGCTAAGCATCTCAAAAAGAATATCCTTAATATCCATTCCCCCGTCCATCATTGTGGTAACCGGACGGATATGTTTCAGATTTTCTTCAAGTTTATCTATAGTGGAATTATCGGCACCCGGAAGAAGCTGAATAATAATTCCCCCTGCCTTGCGTACGGTAAGGTCGGGATTAACAAGCACACCCAACGCGCACACGGTAGGAATCTGCTCACTGACAGCGTAATAAGCAGTAATATCCTCTGCTATTTCACCCGATACAAGAGGCACAGAGCCACTGTACGGTTCCTTAAGACCGATATCCTTAATAACGTAAATAAGTCCGTCAGTACCCACGGCTCCGCTAACATCAAGCTTACCGTTTTCTTTTAAAGGAAGCTCAACCCTTGCGTCGCCAACATATCCTCGTACATTTCCCTTTGAATCAGCAACCGCAACCAACGCCCCCGCAGGACCGTCCGCCTTAATTCTCACAGTTACGGTATCCTTCTCGCCCTTCATCATATTACCCATAATAGACGTAGCGGTAAGAAGTCTTCCAAGCGCGGCAGTCATAACTGCGCTTGTTTTATGAAACTGTTCTGCTTTTGAAACGATATCGGTAGAATCAAGCGCCGACGCCATAACCGCTCCGTCACTCGTTATACATCTTATAAGCTTACCCATTTACATTAATCCTTTTTTGTTACATATATGTTGCGCTGTGAAGTTTTTGACGGAAAGGAAAATGAATTTTCCCCAAACACATTTAAAAGCTTTAATCCCGCTTTTGTGAGCATTTTTTCAAGCTCATCCATTTCGTATACCCTTTCGCAAAATGCTTCACTGCTTCGTTCAAATAGTCCGTTATGGTTTATAAAGAAGTCAAGACTAATCTCTGTTGTTTTTGATTTTTTGTCAAAGAAATTTTGCCATACGCAGTATAACTCTTCATTCTCTAACACAAAGGTATTATTACCAAGTACCGTTTCCTGTTTATACAATGTGTTAACATCAAAAATAAAAAGACAGTCTTTTTCAAGAAACAAGGACACCTTATTAAACATTCGTTGTAAGGTCCTTTTATCGGTAATATGATTTACGGTATCAAGACAGCAAACCGCACCGTCAACAGTACCGTATAAATCCATATCTTCCCCATTTTGATTTAAAAACAAAATATCAAGGTTTTCCTTATTTGATTTTTCAAGCGCAACGCTTAACATATTAGCGCTGGGTTCAACACCGATAACGTCTATACCGCGCTTTGCGAACTCAACAGAAAAACCGCCTGTACCACAACCAACGTCAAGCAATAAGGAGGGAGTTTTTCCGTACTTCTTAAAAAGCGTCAACAAGTAATCTGTTCTCGAAGAATAATCTACATCCTCGGTGAGTAAATCATAATACTGAGAAAAAATGTCGTAATTCATTATTTTCTAGTTCTGTCGAGTATTTCGTTAACAGCGCCTGTTCCGTCGCTCATCATACGCTTAACACGGCTGACCGTCGCGGTACTAGCCCCTGTTTCCTTAACTATTTCGCTGTATACGCGTCTTTCCTTTAACATCTTAGCAACCATAAAACGCTGAGCAATAGCTAACAGTTCTTTAGATGTGCATACATCATCAAAAAAATCAGCACATTCCTGCTCATTTTTAATAGCAAGAACAGCCTTATAAAAGAGTTCTGCAGTTTTCTGTTCGGAAGGAGTCATAACACAAATCCCTTTCGCATTATTTTTTTACATTTTAACAAATTAAAGCGTGAAAGTCAATATGTTGAACTTTTAATTTTTTTAATTTAATTCTTGACTTTTGAATAAAAATATTGTATTATCTTTTTGTTACAGATAATTGCCGCTGTGGTGGAATAGGCAGACACAAGGGACTTAAAATCCCTCGGTAGCAATACCGTACCGGTTCAAGTCCGGTCAGCGGCACCAAAATTCCCGTTCACGTAAGTGGGCGGGAATTTTACTTCTCACCTAAGAACGCTAATTTTTATAATTAATTATTGCAAAACCAAATGATACATTGTATAATTATTAAGATTTATATATCAGAGAGGTAATTTCATGACTAAGATTGATATTTTTTCGGGATTTTTAGGAGCAGGAAAAACTACACTTATAAAAAAGCTTTTAAGTGAAGCTTTTTCAGGAGAACAAATTGTAATCATTGAAAACGAATTCGGCGAGATTGGTATTGACGGCGGATTCTTAAAGGAAGCGGGTGTACAGATTACTGAAATGAATCAGGGCTGTATCTGCTGTTCCCTTGTGGGTGACTTTGGTACCGCTTTAAAAGAAGTAATCGACAGCTACCATCCTGACAGAATTCTTATAGAGCCATCAGGCGTTGGAAAGCTCAGCGACGTTATAAAAGCGGTTAAAGGACTCAATCTTAAGGACATAGTTCTTAACAGCTATACTGCCGTTGCAGATGCTACCAAGGTCAAAATATATATGAAAAACTTTGGCGAATTCTATAACAATCAGATAGAAAATGCAGGAACTATAATTTTAAGCCGTACCGATAATATAAGTGAAGACAAGCTTGAAAAGGCTGTTCATCTTATAAGAGAGCATAATGAAAATGCTGTTATCGTTACTACCCCATGGGACAGCATTGACGGCAAGGCGATTCTTTCTGCTATGGAAAGAACCGACAGTCTTGAAAATGATATTGAAGAACTTCACCATCACCACCATCACCATGAAGAATGTGACGATGAACACTGTGATTGCCACCAACATCATCACCATGAATGTGATGACGAAGATTGTGAATGTCATAATCATAAGCATCATCACGAACACGAACATCATCACGACGGTGAATGTAGTTGCGGTTGCGGTCACGAACATCACCATCATGCTGACGAGGTTTTCACAAGCTTCGGCAGAGAAACCGTTAAGAAATTTTCTAAGGAACAGCTTGAACAAATCCTCAATACTATTGACAACGACAGCAGTTTCGGTATGATACTTCGTGCAAAAGGAATCCTTCCCTGTACCTGCGGCGCTTGGCTTCACTTCGACTACGTTCCGGGTGAAATTAACGTAAGAATCGGTCAGGCAGGTGTTATCGGCAGACTTTGCGTTATTGGAAAGGACCTTGACGAAAACAAACTTACACAGCTTTTTAGCATTTAAGAGGTGACGAAGTTGGATATACCCGTATATCTGTTTATCGGCTTTCTTGATGCCGGTAAAACAAAATTTATAGACGAAACCTTAAAAGACCCTCGTTTTGAAAGCAATGATACTACCCTTTTACTTCTTTGTGAGGAGGGCGAGGAAGAATATGATGTATCAGCCTATAAAGGCGGAAAAACCGTAATAGAAATCATTGACGAAGAAGAACAGCTTACTCCCTACAATCTGGCCTTACTTACCAAAAAGCATGATGCTAAGCGCGTGATTGTTGAATATAACGGTATGTGGATGTTGCAGTCACTATACGATGCTATGCCTGACGACTGGATTATATATCAGGAATTTCTTATTATGGATGCCACTACTGCCGTATCCTACAATAATAATATGAGAAGCCTGGTTGTTGATAAACTCAGTGACGCAGAGCTTGTTATCTTTAACAGATATAACGATTCTCTGGATAAAAATGCTCTGCATAAAATCGTACGAGGTATCAGCAGACGCGCCGATATTGCCTATGAGTACAAGGACGGTAGCGTGGCATACGACGATATAGAGGACCCGCTGCCCTTTGATATTAACGCTCCTGTCATTGAAATTGAGGATAAGGATTTTGCTGTTTGGTACAGAGATATGACCGAAGAGCTTCCTAAGTATGATGGCAAAACCGTAAAATTTAAAGGTATTGTAGCTAAAAACACCGATATGCCTAAGGGTAGCTTCGTTCTCGGCAGACACGTTATGACCTGCTGCGCAGATGATATCACCTACTCAGGTATTGTTTGCGACTGGAAAGGCGCAGAAACCCTTTCTCAGCGTGACTGGATAATAATTACAGCGAAAATTGAACTCAAAAAGCATAAAATGTATGGCAAAAAAGGGCCTGTTCTCACCGTCAGCGAGGTATTACGAACTTCTGCTCCTGAACAAGAACTAGCAACATTTTATTAAAAAAACGGACTCATTCGAGTCCGTTTTTTTATCAAAATTAAAGACCTTCCTGAAGAATCTTAACTACTTCTTTCATTGAAGCCTGATACTCTTCCTCAGAAGAATTCTTGAAAATAAGGAACTGGTCAACTATAGACGGGTCCTCAAGGTTAGCGGGGATAGAATAATCTCTTGTTTTGATGTATTCATCCCAATGCTCAATCTTCCAGGTATCTCTTTCAGAATTTCTGTCAATCATTCTCTGTTTACAAACCTCAAGGTCGGTCTGTACCCAGACAACAGTAAGACGCGCATCGTATTCACGAAGTTTTTTGCGAAGAGAAATCATATACTCAGTATCTCTGACTTCGCGAGTAAAAGGAGCATTAACAAGAACGAGATCCTCATACTGCAAAGCTTCAAAAGCAAGGTCTAAAATAACTTCGTATTCTACGTTTCTGATGTTATCCTCAAAAAACTGAGAAGAACGGTTAATTTCCTCTCCCGCAACTCTGTATGCAACATTTGAAAGAGGAATAAGGGTATCCTTATCAAGATAGACAACGTGGTCAAGATTTGTTGCAAGCATCTTAGAAATAAAAGTTTTACCGCAGGCAGGTGGTGAAGTAACAAGAATTAAAGACTTTTTCATAATTATAACCTCAAAACAATTTTATCAATTAATATTGTTAAAATAATATCATAAGCATCATCAAATTTCAACCAATTTTTACATTTTTTGAGCAATTTTTTCTAATATTTTTGGAAATTGCAATTATTTCTTTACAAATGCTAATTTGTTTTTTAGTAACACTACACTTATTATATCCAATATATTATATTGCAGTATTGCTGTATTGTTAAGTTTTTAGATAAACGTTATATAAAAAACCGCTTTGCAACAGCAAAGCGGTAATTTTTATGCCTGTGCATCGCAGTAAATACAGCGGTATATTCTTCTTGGTTTATCAGCCAGAACGAATTCGTGCGATAATTCCTGCTCACAAGAAGTAATACATCTTGGATTTTTACAGAAAATAATGTTGGTCAGCTTTTCGGGAAGCTCAATTTTTTTCTTTTCTACAATAACGGAATCCTTAATAACGTTAACGGTTATATCAGGGTCTACGTATCCAAGAATGTGCATATCAAGCGCTATATCAGCATCAATTTTGATAACGTCCTTTTTGCCCATTTTTTCACTTTGAGCGTTCATTATCATAGCAACGGGACAGCCAAGCTTTTCAAGACCTAACAGACGGTAAATTTCCATACCCTTTCCCGCTTTAATATGGTCAATAACAAAACCGTTTTTAATTGAATCAATACGCATAAACGTCCCCTCCTACTGTATCTCAAGAAGCTTTAAAATAAGAGCCATACGCATATACTTTCCGTAAAGTGCCTGCTTAAAGTAACAAGCACGTTTATCCTCGTCAACGGCAACGCTGATTTCATTAACTCTTGGAAGCGGATGCATTATAACAAGGTCGCTCTTTGCCGTATTAAGCTTATCCTTAGTAAGAATATAGCTGTCTTTAAGGCGGAGATACTCTTCCTCGTTAAAGAAACGTTCTCTCTGAACTCTCGTCATATAAAGTATATCAAGACTGGGCATACTTTCATCAAGAGAAATGGTTTCAACAAAAGAATGACCTGCATCGGTAATTACGTTTTTAATGTAATCGGGTACCTTTAATTCCTGAGGTGAAATAAGTACAAACTTAATGTTCTTATATCTTGACATAGCGCAGATAAGAGAGTGTACCGTTCTTCCGAATTTAAGGTCGCCGCAAAGACCTATTGTAAGGTTATCAAATCTACCCTTTTCTCTGTATATAGTAAGTATATCGGCAAGAGTCTGCGTAGGATGATGGTGACCACCGTCTCCCGCATTGATAACAGGTATAGTAGCATTTTTAGACGCTACAAGCGGCGCGCCCTCCTTAGGATGTCGCATAGCTATAATATCGGCATAACAGGAAATCATCTTTGCAGTATCAGCTACGCTCTCACCCTTGGCGGCTGAGCTTGAACCTGCATCAGCCATAGTAAGTACGTTACCCCCAAGCTCATACATAGCAGCCTCGAAGCTGAGTCGTGTACGGGTAGAAGGTTCGAAAAATAATGTCGCAAGTTTTTTACCTGCGCATTTATGAGCATACTTCTGCGGATTATCAATTATATCGTTTGCAGTTTCCACAAGGCTGTCAAGTTCCATTGTAGACAGCTCCATAATATCAATTAAATTACGCATTATGCTTTCGCTCCGTTAATTTCAAGATATGCTTTTATACGGTCAACGTTTTCCTTGTTCTCAGGCTTTTCTTCAAGATACTCAATAATATCGTAAACGTCAACAACAGAGTATACGGGGAAACCGAATTCCTCACCAACCTCTGCCATAGCGCTCTTTTCGGTCTGTCCTTTTTCTTTTCTGTCAACCATTACGAACGTAGCCGCAACCTTGGTTCCTTTGAGAGAAGACAAAATTGACATACTCTCTCTTATAGCAGTACCTGCAGTAATAACGTCCTCAACTATAACGATTTCTTCGTTTTCCTGTGGCTTGTAGCCTACAAATACGCCGCCTTCACCGTGGTCCTTTTCTTCCTTTCTGTTAAAGAAGAAAGGTACGTCAAGGCCCTCCTTAGAAAGAGCACAGGCAACGGAAACGGCAATAGGAATACCCTTATAGGCAGGTCCGTATAAAACGGTACGGCGGTTACCCACCTTTTCAAAATACGCTTTAGCATAAAACTCGCCGAGCTTTGAAATCTGGTCGCCTGTCTTTATATCCCCCGCATTGATGAAATACGGAATTTTTCTTCCGCTTTTTGCAGTAAAGTCACCGAATTTAAGTACTCCTGCAGACTCTAAAAACTGTATAAATTCTCTTTTATAGCTTTCCATAAAAATTTTCTTCCTTTCACTAGCTAATAAAGTCTAATTTTATATTAATCGCAAAATTCTCTTACGCATCTCTCATAAGCGGCAACGGGGTCGGCAGCAGCAGTAATAGGTCTGCCCACAACTATATAGTCACTGCCTATTTTCTTAGCCTGTTCAGGTGTCATTACGCGTTTCTGGTCGCCAACGTCACCGTCTGCAAAACGAACGCCAGGAGTAACTGTAAGGAACTTTTCACCGCAGGTTTCGTGTACCTTTCCTGCCTCAAGAGGAGAACATACAACACCGTCAAGACCTGCAACGGCAGCGTTTTTAGCGTAATGCATAACAACCTTATCAATAGGTTCTTTAATAAGAAGGTCTTTCTCCATACGTTCCTGGTCGGTAGAAGTAAGCTGTGTTACCGCTATAAGAAGCGGACGGGTTCCATCGGGACGAGTAAGACCTTCAATAGCAGCTTCCATCATAGAAACGGTACCTGCCGCGTGAAGATTAGTCATATCAACGTCCAGTCTGGATAAAACCGACATACTCTTTTTAACAGTGTTCGGTATATCGTGAAGCTTTAAATCAAGGAAAATCTTGTGTCCTCTTGCCTTAATATCCTTTACAATCTGCGGACCCTCGGCATAAAACAATTCCATTCCGATTTTAACAAAGGGTTTTCTGCCTGTAAATTTGTCAAGAAACTCAAATACCTGTTCTCTTGAAGCAAAATCACAAGCCACAATAACATCCTTACCCATTAATGAGCACCTCCGATAATATCTTTTAAATCATTGATTTTATATTTTTCCATAACTGCAGGTAGATTATTTATAATATCTCTACAAGCAAACGGGTCGATAAGGTTTGCGGCGCCCACCTGTACGGCAGTCGCACCTGCAAGTATCATTTCAATAACGTCCTCAGCAGAGGAAATTCCGCCCATTCCAATAATGGGAATATTAACAGCCTCGTAAACCTGATAAACCATTCTGAGTGCAACGGGCTTGATAGCGGGACCTGAAAAACCGCCCATTTTATTTGCAATTACAGGCTTTTTGGTTTTAAGGTCAATTCTCATACCAAGCATAGTATTAATCATACTGATACCGTCTGCACCTGCCTCCTCACAGGCCTTAGCAATAGATACTATATCGGTAACATTAGGCGACAGTTTTATAATAACAGGCTTTGTGGTAACCTTTTTAACCTCCCTTGTTACCTGTGCGGCGGCTTCGGGAGAAGTACCAAAGCTCATACCACCGCCGTGAACGTTAGGACATGAAACGTTAACCTCAAACCAACCTATTTGGTCACAGCCGTCCAGTTGCTTACAGGTATAGGCATAATCCTCAACAGAAAAACCGCTGACGTTAGCCATAACAGGCTTATTGAAACAGGCTTTCAGCTTTGGAAGTTCGCTATTTATAACAGCTTCAACACCTGGATTCTGAAGACCGACGGCATTTATCATACCTGCCTGACATTCTGCAATTCTCGGAGTAGGATTACCGAAACGGGCATCCTTAGTAGTACCCTTAAAAGAAAAAGTACCAAGACAGTTGATATCATAAAGCTCAGCGAATTCATAACCGAAGCCGAAGGTTCCCGAAGCGGGAATAACGGGGTTATCAAGAGTAATACCGCAAAGCTCAACCTTAGTGTTTACCATATTATCTCCTCCCTGATAAGTACGGGACCGTCCTTGCAAATACGCTTATTGCCGTATTTAGTCTTACAGGAGCAACCCATACAAGCGCCGAATCCACAGCCCATTCTCTCTTCAAAGCTGTACTGACCGCTTGTTTTAGCAACCTGTTCTATTGCTTTGAACATTGGCATGGGTCCGCAGGTGAAGAAATAAGAATAATCCAATTCCTTAAGCACATCGGTGACAAAACCTTTCGTACCGAAGCTTCCGTCTGCAGTAGTTACGTAAACGTCTGCGCCAAGCGCCTCAAACTCTTCTTTATAAAAAACGTCGACTTTTGAGTTAAACCCAAGTATCACCTGAGCTTTAATACCTTTTTCAGCAAGTTCTCTGCAAACGCTGTACATAGGCGGAACGCCAACGCCACCGCCGATAAGCACGGGCTTATCACCTGAAAGCGAAGTATCAAAGCCGTTACCGAGTCCATTTAAAATATCAAGACTCTCCCCTGCTTTCATATTACTCAACTGCTCTGTACCGTCGCCAACGATTTTGTAAATAATGGTGATTGTGTCTTCATTATAATCACAAACCGAAATCGGACGGCGAAGATATTTACCCTCAAGCTTAATATTTATAAACTGTCCCGGTTTAGTCAGAGAACTTGTGTCCCCTGACAAAACCATTTTCATAACATCTTTAGCAATACATTCGTTGCTAAGAATTTTAACAATCTGTTGTTTCACTTTTTCACCTTTATGCATCTATTGTTGATATAGTTAGCGTTGTTTCTTCAAGTACGTCGAGAAGTACCTTTACGGTATCAAGTGCAGTAAAAATGGTTACGTTATTTTCTGTAGCTAATTTTCTGATTTCAACACCGTCACTGGTTTGTCCCTGAGAAGCAATATCCTTAGTATTTATAACATAAGCGATATGTCCCTGACGGATAGCGTTTGGTATTTCCTCGCTGTTTTCGTGAATCTTAGCAAGAATATGAGTTCTGATACCGTGTTCCTTTAAAAATTCTGCGGTACCCTGTGTTGCCTCAATATTAAAGCCAAGCTCATAGAAACGGCGGATAAGAGGAAGCGCTTCCTCCTTGTCCTTATCGGCAATAGTAGCAAATACCGTACCATAATTCTGAAGCTTCATACCACTTGCCTGTAAAGCCTTAAACAGAGCGCGGTTAAGCTTATCGTCATAGCCGATTGCCTCACCTGTAGACTTCATTTCAGGGGACAGATAAGCGTCAAGTCCTCTGAGCTTATTAAAGGAGAATACAGGAACCTTTACGTACCAACGCTTCTTCTCATCAGGATAAAGGTCAAATATACCAAGTTCCTTAAGACTCTTGCCCAAAATAACCTCAGTAGCTATATCCGCAAGGCTGTAGCCTGTAGATTTAGAAAGGAAAGGAACGGTGCGTGAAGAACGGGGATTAACCTCAATGATATATACGTCGTCATTCTCGTCAACGATAAACTGAATGTTGTAAAGACCTACAATACCGATTCCCACACCAAGCTTTTTAGCATACTGAAGAATAGTACCCTTTACCTTATCAGAAATACTGAAGGTGGGATATACGCTTATAGAGTCGCCTGAGTGAATACCCGTTCTTTCAACAAGCTCCATAATACCAGGTACAAATACGTTTCTTCCGTCACAGATTGCGTCAACCTCAACCTCTTTGCCCTGAATGTATTTATCTACAAGCACAGGCTTGTCCTCGTCGATTTCAACGGCAGTTTTAAGGTAATGCTTAAGCTGTTCCTCATTAGCAACTATCTGCATAGCTCTGCCGCCAAGAACGAAGCTTGGGCGAACGAGTACGGGATAACCGATACTGGAAGCGGCGTCAAGTCCTGCCTGTATGCTTGTAACAGCCTTACCCTTCGGCTGAGGAATATTAAGCTCAGTAAGAAGTTTTTCGAAGCTGTCGCGGTTTTCTGCGCGTTCAATAGCCTCGCAGTCTGTACCGATAATCTTTACTCCCCTCTTCATAAGAGGCTCAGCAAGATTAATAGCGGTCTGACCGCCGAGAGAAGCAATAACACCCTCAGGTTTTTCAAACTCAATAATATTCATTACGTCTTCGGGAGTTAAAGGTTCGAAATACAGCTTGTCAGCCGTAGTATAGTCGGTCGAAACGGTTTCGGGATTGTTATTGATAATAATAGCTTCGTAACCCGAATTTTTGATGGTAGTAACGGCGTGTACAGTTGAATAATCGAATTCAACACCCTGACCTATACGAATAGGACCTGCGCCAAGCACTACTATTTTCTTTTTATTTGTGAGAACGGAAGCGTTCTCGCCTGTATAGGAAGAATAGAAATAAGGAATATATGCGCCTGTATGACAGGTATCAACCATTCTGAATACAGGGAAAAGGTTATGTTCTTTTCTGAAAGCGAATACGTCCAGCTCGTCGCATTTCCACATTCTTGCAGTGTATTTATCGGAGAAGCCCATTTTCTTAGCTTCCTTTAATACCTCAAGGTCAAATGGATGAGCTTTGAGATTTTCTTCCATATCAATTATATTTTTAATTGCTTCAAGGAAGAATGCCGTAATTTTCGTTATTTCGTGTATTTCCTCTACAGTAGCGCCTCTGTAAAGAAGCTCTGCAATAGCAAAAATGTTATCGTCTCTGAACTCAGTGATATATTCCTTAAGCTGAGCATCGGTCATATCATCGAACTTGTGATGATAAAGATGATTAACACCGATTTCAAGAGAACGTATACCCTTAAGAAGACATTCTTCAAGGTTGCTTCCTATACCCATTACCTCGCCTGTAGCCTTCATCTGAGTACCGAGTTGGTTAGATGCATTTGTGAATTTATCAAACGGGAAACGAGGAAGCTTTGCGATTACATAGTCAAGCCTAGGCTCGAAAGCGGCTGTGGTATTTGCAATAGTAATATCCTCAAGAGCCATACCCAGAGCAATTTTTGCTGTTACTCTTGCAATAGGATAACCCGAAGCTTTAGAGGCAAGAGCAGAAGAACGGGAAACTCTTGGGTTTACCTCAATTAAATAATACTCACTGCTGTTAGGATTAAGAGCAAACTGAACGTTACAGCCGCCCTCAATCTTAAGTTCTTTTATAAGCTTAATAGCTGAATCGTTAAGCATCTTAAGGTCGTGGTCGTTAAGCGTCATTATAGGAGCAACAACCAGAGAGTCACCAGTATGAACGCCCACAGGGTCAATGTTTTCCATACCGCAAATGGTTATAGCGTGGTCGTTGGAGTCGCGCATAACCTCAAATTCAATTTCCTTATAACCCTTAACGCTCTTTTCGATAAGCACCTGATGAACGGGAGAAAGCTTGAATGCGTTAAGACCGATTTCAATAAGCTCTGCTTCATTATAGGCGAAACCGCCGCCTGTACCGCCAAGTGTAAAAGCAGGACGAAGTACAACGGGATATCCTATTTTCTCTGCAGCAATTTTTGCTTCATCAAGACTGTAAGTAATTTCTGAAGGAATAGTAGGCTCTCCTATGGACTGGCAAAGCTCCTTAAAGAGTTCTCTGTCCTCTGCTCTTTCAATACTTTCAGAAGAAGTACCTAAAAGCTCAACGCCGCATTCCTTAAGGATACCTTTCTTCTCAAGCTGCATTGCAATATTAAGACCTGTCTGTCCGCCAATGCCCGGAACAATAGCATCGGGACGCTCATAACGGAGAATTTTTGCTACGTATTCAAGAGTTAAAGGCTCCATATAAACCTTGTCTGCAATAGTGGTATCGGTCATAATAGTTGCAGGGTTAGAGTTACAAAGAATAACCTCATACCCCTCCTCTTTAAGAGCAAGACAAGCCTGAGTACCTGCATAGTCGAATTCTGCAGCCTGTCCGATAACAATAGGACCTGAACCAATTATCAGTACCTTTTTAATATCCGTTCTTTTAGCCATTTTCATTTTCCTCCGTTATATATTTAAATCTTTATAAACTATTTTACCGCCGCAAAAGGTCAGCTTACATTTACCGTACAGTTCTTCGTTTTCAAAAGGAGTAGCTTTTCCTTTTGAAAGAAAGTTTTCAGGCTTTACGGTATATTTTTCATTAAGGTTGAATACGGTTATATCCGCCTTTTGTCCAACCCTTATTTCACTGCCGATATTAAAACGCTTTACCGCATTGACGTTTAGCAGTTCAACAAGCTTTTCTAAAGTTATTACACCACTTTTTACAAGCTTTGTGTAGCAAACCGCAAAAGCCGTTTCAATACCTACCACTCCCATAAGACTTTTTTCAAGTCCTTTGGATTTTTCTTCAGCCGAGTGTGGAGCGTGGTCAGTAGCAATAACGTCTATAGTACCGTCCTTTATACCCTCAATGAGAGCAAGTCGGTCTTCTTCACTCCTGATAGGCGGATTCATTTTAAATCTGCCCTCATCTTTAAGCATCATATCGTTCATAGTCAGATAATGCGGACCTGTTTCACAGGTAATATCCACACCCTGAGCCTTTGCCTGTCTTATAAGTTCAACGCTTTCCTTTGTTGAAATATGACACACGTGGTATTTACAGCCTGTTTTTTTAACAAGCTCAATATCTCTTTTAATCGGTCCCCATTCACTTTCACTGCAAATGCCCTTGTGACCGTTAATTCTTGCATATTCACCGTCGTGTATATATCCGCCGTTCAGCAACGAATTATCTTCACAGTGCGCTGAAATAATTTTATCAAGTTTCTTCGCAGTAGTCATAGCAGAGAGCA
Organism: Acutalibacteraceae bacterium; assembly: GCA_036307305.1. GTDB lineage: Bacteria > Bacillota > Clostridia > Oscillospirales > Acutalibacteraceae > SIG607. The sequence continues at coordinate 26,707 of JAXJXV010000013.1, read as the reverse complement.
TCATAGCTTCGCTTTGCACACCCTTGCCGTCGTCAGAAAAGCCAACGGCAAATTTACTCATACCGCACATATCAGACAGCTCTTCACCCGCCTGACCTTTAGTAATGGTAGCAAAAGGATAAACGTTAATAACCGCATCTCTGTCTATTATATCAAGCTGAAGGTTAAGATTTTCCAAACTGTCGGGACAGGGCTTTAAATTCGGCATACTGCAAACCGAGGTATATCCGCCCGCCGCACAAGCCATAGTACCGCTTTTAATGGTTTCCTTATAAAAAAAACCCGGTTCCCGAAGATGAACGTGAACATCAACGAAACCAGGAAAAACAGTAAGTCCTGTACAATCAATAATATGAGAAGAAAAAGAAAAAAGTGACTCGCCGACAGCTTCTATATAGCCGTCAGAGATAATGAGGTCTTGTTTTTTTAATGCGCCATCAATATATACATTAGCATTTTTTAACAGCATTGACATTAAAAGAACCTCCTTACAAAAAAATAACCCCGCCACACCGACAAGGAAACAACTTTAAAAGCCAAAGCTTCATATCGACCTGTCGGCAGAAGCCGAATCAGATTTATTTTGATTATAATACCACAAAACCTATCCTTTGTCAAGAATTATACTTAATTTATAAATATAAAAAATTAAATGAATTTTAACGTATAAATTATATATAATTAATAAACGGGACGTGTGTATTGTGGGAGGATAATAAATCCCCCTAAAAATATCCGTAAAGACTTTACTGAACATTAGTACGGGCGGACATTAATGTCCGCCCGTTTACATATTACAATACACCGGCAGGTAAAGAAGCGTCCATTGGTTCTTCACGCTTAAAATGCGTGGTCATTTCATAAACCTTACCCGTCTCAGCGCTTTTCATAATACCTGTCATTACTTCAAGCACGTGATATGTCTGCAAATATGATGCTCTTGGAGTTCTTCCCTGTTCTATTGCGGCAGCAAGGTCGGCAAGACCAAGGCATCTGGAATTTTCATTATATCCGAATTCAAACTGCAAATCGGTTTTTTCGCCGCTTTCCCCATCTATAAAACTCATTCCGCACTGGTTAGCAAAGCAGTTAGGGTCAGGAACTATAAGATGCCCCTTCGTACCGTAAAGCTGAATTGCAGGATGGTCAAAGCCATAAAGGTCAAAGCTTGTAAGGAAGGAAACGGTAGCGCCGTTTGTAAAAGTCAACAGCGTTTCGTAATGTGTGGGAACGTTTACCTTAATTGTTTCACCCCTGCGTGCCTCAGAGGTTATAAGTCTTTCTTTAAATGTAGTTTGCGCGACACCGAAAACGCTTTTAACCTCACCCAGAAGATTTATAAGCGCGGTTATGTAATAAGGACCCATATCAAGCAACGGGCCACCACCAAATTGATAGAAGAAGTCGGGGTCAGGATGCCAACTTTCAACACCGTGATGCGCCATTACACAGCGGCCGCCTATTACCTCTCCGAGTTTGCCGTCATCAATAAACTTACGACAGGTCTGAATACCCGCGCCCAAAAACGTGTCGGGGGCGCCGCCTATCCAAAGCCCCTTTTCCTGTGCGAGTTTTACAAGCTGTGTACCCTCTTCAAAATCAGCGCCCAGCGGTTTTTCACTGTATACGTGTTTACCCGCAAGTAATGCAGCCTTAGACACTTCGAAATGCTGATACGGACGTGTAAGATTTAAAACCATATCAATGTCATCATCCGCAAAAAGCTGTTCCATAGTATCGTAAATTTTAGGGATATTATATTCTTTCTGCGCTTTTTCTGCGCGTTCTTTTATAAGGTCGCAAACTGCAACAAGCTCTACGTTTTTAAAAACCTCTTTAAAGTTTTTAAGATAAATACCGCTTATGTTGCCAACTCCAACCATTCCTACCTTTAACATAAACTATCCTCCTAAAAGTTTTTAAGATTGTCGGTAAAACACTTTGGGTCAAGGTTATTCTTCTTGGCGTATTCCCTGCCCTCTGCAGCCCAAAGCATTCCCCTTTCCATTAAAACAGCCGCCGACGGAGATTTATCAAATACGTCATCGTGGTGACCTAAAGAACAATAAAATACCCTGCCATGCCCCCAATACTTTGTCCATGCTACAGGCATATCCACAGGCTTATTTGCAGCGTGATAAGAATTTACTAATGGGAAACGCGTGGTAGCAAGTACCTCTATTGCCGGGTCAATATGCATATAATAATGCTCCGAGCAGACGGGAAAATCATCAATCCCCTCCACAATGGGACTGGAGCCTTTGCGTACGTTAACCATATAGTCAATGCCGTTACCGCCGGGATGACTTACCCACTGTCCGCCCGTTATAAATTGCCACAGACAGCATTGTCTGAAAGAGTCACACATTCCTCCGTGACAGCCAGCAAGACCTACGCCGTGGCTTACCGCATAAGATATAGGCTCAGCGTCCGGAATTTCGCTCATAGTCACACAGGATACAAGCAGGTCGTATTCTAAAAGTTTTTCTTTATCTTTAATACAATCAAGACCTTCGCGAATTTCCACCTCAAAACCGTTTCTCTCAAGCATTTTTCCAAAACGGCGGGAAACAAGCTGTGGTTCGTGACCGTCCCAACCGCCCCAAAAAATCAGTGCTTTTTTCATATTTGAAACCTCCTTTTTTTACAATTATACACATTATTGCTTACAAATAAAGACCATTTGTTGTATTAAACAAGACATAATTAGTGCTAAACATATTTTATAATTGACAAATCGCCTATTTTAGTATTAAAATTAGGACAAAAATAGTCTTCAAGGAGTTAACTATGAAATTTGAAGCATTTCATTCCTTTGACGAAAATGAGTTCAGTCATCATACAGGAAAGAATTTAAATGCTAAAATACACATACACCGTTCTTTTGAATTTTTTAAAGTGCTGAGTGGTGAGAACCAAGTTGTTATTGACCAAAAAACCTATATACTCCGTGAGGGTGATTCGGTACTGATATTTCCTTATCAGGCACATTCCTACACCTCCAAAACCCAAGACCAATCATATATATTAAGTATTTTCTCCCCAAGCATTGTGGCAACCTTTTATAATAGCGTAAAGGATAAGCTTCCCCTTGACAATAAATTCCTCTCTGCTACCCCAGAGAGCATAATTTTGGAAAATGATTTTCATAAAAAAGCTTTTGCATATTATTTATGTGGAGAGTTTGCTATTAACAGGCAGTATTACCACAAATCATCAGAGTTCAAGGATAATTATTTTGAGCAACTGCTTCTATACGTTAATAAAAATTTCCGTAACGAATGTAATTTAAAAGATGCGGTAAATCATATAGGCTACGATTATTCCTATATTTCCAAAAAGTTCAAAAGCAAAATGGGAATTTCGTTTAAAGAATACGTAAACTATCTTCGTATTGCAGAAGCTCAGTATCTACTAAGTTCAACATCAGACAGTATCTGCGAAATAAGTGAAAAATGCGGTTTTTTATCCTTTCGCTCCTTTGACAGAGAATTTAGAAAATGGACTAATTCTACCCCGTCAGAATACAGAAAATCTAATATAAACAAAAGAGGATAGTGTCGTATGAACAATATTTAACGTTATTTTTTCTCAGCCTGATTTACAACATTATTATGTTTACACTCTTTTTTCTTGAAAGTTATAAATATTTGTAATATAATGGTTTATGATATTAAAGTGAGGAAAAGCTAATGGAAGCATTAATTATACTTTTCGTGTCAGCTTTACTGTTAATTCTATTCTTATTTTTTCCGTTTAGTTTTCAGTTTAAATTAAAATATGAAAACGGTTTTCACAGTGAGTTTAAAATTTCAGGAATAAAGCTACCTATAAAAGAAAAAAAACAAAATAACGCTAAAACGGATTTAGTCAAAACCGTAAAAATTCTTTTTTCAGAAAAAAGCAAAATCTGGAAACTGATTAAATACGTTTTGAAAAAATCCAAGGTCAAAAAATTTTCATTAAATATAACGGTTGCAAGTGAAGACGCTGCGCAGACAGCCATTACTTACGGTAGTATTTGTTCCTTTTTGTATCCCACCGTAGCATATCTGCAAAGCAATATTAATATAAATACCGACGACATATCAGTTCTTTGCGACTACAACTCATTTTCATCCAAACTCAATTTTGAAATTAAAACAAAAATCAACTGTCTGTATCTTATTACCGCTTTTTTAAAATTTTATCCCATAATAAAAGACCTAAAAGAAGGAAGTAAACAAAATGGATAATATTGCAAAAATCATTTCGTCAACTGCCGACAAGGCGTATCTTGCGTTAAAGGAAAACTCTGTGCTTGGCGACCCCGTTACAGTGGATTCCACTATGATAATCCCTGTGTATCAGCTTTCCTTTGGCTTCGGTGGCGGTGGCTTCGACAAAAACGGTGAAAAGAACTCAGATTCACTTGCCGCAGGCGCAGGTGCGGGAGTCACCAAAAAGCCCGTTTCATACATCGTTATAAAGGACGGTGAACTTTCTATAACAAACGCCGAGGAACCCTCTAAGCCAAGTTTAATAGAAAAAATATTTAAATTCGCATCTGATAGGAGAAAGAAAAATGATAAACAATAAATTCAGTACAAAAAAGCTTGTACTGTCAGCTCTTTTTGCCGCGCTGACGTTCGTCGCAACCTATATAAGCTTCCCTATATCTCTTGGCGGTTACGTCAACCTTGGCGATTGCTTTGTTATACTTTCGGGACTGATTCTCGGACCTTTTGGAATAGCTTCATCAATAGTCGGCAGTTGCCTTTGCGACCTTGTTATAGGCTACGCGATTTACATACCCGCTACTGCAATCATTAAAGGTGTTATGGCTTTAATTGTATACTACTTTACCAAAACAAAACATTCATTACCACGAAGACTTTTATCATCTTTTTTAGCAGAAATAGTTATGGTAAGCGGTTATCTTACTTATGAGTGGGCGTTTTTAATTGGAAGTGCGGCAATTACTTCTGTTCCATATAACTGTATACAAGGCGCAGTAGGTATAATTTCATCAATGGTTATTTACACTGTTTTGGAAAAGACAGGTGTTATTAAAAAAATAATTTTATGAGTCTTGTAACAGATATAAAATACGTAAAGGAGCCTACAAATCTTCAGTGTGGACAAGCAGTTCTTGCAATGCTTACCGGTCTGTCTGTTGAAGAAATAATTTCGCAGTGCGGTACTGACAGGGAAACTACCCTTAAACAAATGAAAAGCGTTATGAAAGCAAACGGCGTCAGTTTCGACGAAAACCGCAAGGAAGTGCAAAGCAAAGAGGACCTGCCTCAAATCGCAATACTAAGCCTTGAAACACCGCGCTGTTGGCATTGGTCTCTTTTCTTTAAGGGAATATTTTACGACCCAGAACACGGAATATTAAGCGATTTCCCCCATTGCAACAGAAAATATTATTGGGAAATTAAAAGAAGTGGCTAACGCCACTTCTTATTTTTTAAAGTTTTTTACGTATTCTTCAATTTCAGCCCAGAACTTATCAGCAATCAACTGCATACCAAGGTCATTAGGGTGATTATACATTCCGTGTGTTTCGGGAAGCACTCTCATTTCATCAAGATTTACGAAAGTCTCGCAGTATTTCTTTGCAACCGCTTCCTTTTCACTATCAAGAACAGGACGAATATAAAAGCCCTGAGAATGAACTACAAGTACATCTCTGCCATCTACAAGATAATTTCTCAAATCCTCATATGCCTTTCCAAAGGTTTTAGGCGGATTCTCGGTTTTATCATACTCTCCGTTTACATTTGCACCGAAAAACATAAATATTATATCGGGTTTAAAATCTTTTGCACCGACATAGTAATTTTCAGGCTCACGGGTATAAAATTCTCTTTCGTAATTTGCTACCTGTAAAATACTAAAGGCAGCATCGGGGTGATATTCCTTAACTTTCGCCTGAACAAGATGCACATAATCCTTCTCAATACAACTTGCCGCCATACCGCAGTCCTTTTCCCAACCTATATCCAGCTTTGGAGCGTGTTTTGTAATAGAATTACCTACGTAAAGAACTCTTATTCCCTCGCCCTTATCAAATTCATAATAATCGAACGTATTCTGATTTTTTGAAGATACGATATTTTCCTGTAAATCTCTCATAATGTTTACCTCAGCTTTCGCTAAAAATTTCATCTGCTGTTTCTCTATTAATATAGCCGTATTTCACCATACTGTCAAGCACTTGTTTTTGTCTTTGCTTAGTTAAAGGAGAATTATTATTCGGAGAATACACAGACGGCGCGTTAGGTACACCTGCAAGTATGGTCGCCTGACTGTCGGTTAGGGCTTTAGGCTCTACACCGTAATACCCTACCGAAGCATCATAAATATTATAATAGCCGTTACCGAAAAAAATATTATTTACGTAAAGCTCGAAAATTTCGTCTTTATCGTATTTTTTCTCAAGGTCAAAGGCCACGAACATTTCAGCGACCTTTCTTTCAATTTTCTTTTCCTGAGAAAAATACATATTTTTAGCCACCTGCTGAGTTATTGTACTTCCACCCTCAGTAAACTCTCTATCCTTAAGGTTAGTTATAACCGCCCTGAAGGTCGAAACAAAGCTAACTGCCCCATGACTATAAAAATTATGGTCCTCTGCAGCAATAACAGCGTTAATATAAATTTGCGGCAATTCTTCTTTTTTCACAAAGCTTTCCTGTGAAACTATTTCCGCCACCCGTTCATCAAGGGGTTTTTCAGAAATAACCTTTTTATACTCACTGTATCCTACTGCAGTATAATAAGCGCAGATACCTATTCCAATAAGCAACGCAACAGCAAGTATTGTAGCAACGGTCTTTTTAATAAGTTTTTTCATTTTAGTACTTACGGATGGAAAGACTTCCGTCGTCCTCTCCTTTTTCGATTTTCTTTATTATTATATCATAACATACACCGTTATCAACGTTTACGGTAACTTTTTCACCGATTTTCTTGCCGAAAAGCGCCATTCCGATAGGCGATTCCTTGCTGACGATATTAGAAAGAGCATCGTGTCGCACTGTGGTAACAATCATCACCGTTTCTTCCTCATCGTCTTCCTCTATATAATAGGTAACCTTATCATACAGACCGACCTCGTTTTCAGAAGAGTTATCCTCAATTATGACAGCAGTCTTTATCATATTGCGAAGAAAACGGATTCTGCTTTCGTTCTTTCCTCTTTCCTGCTTAGCAGCCTTATACTCGAAATTTTCACTTAAATCCCCGTGACCTCTTGCAAATTTAACCTCTTCTAAAATTTTAGGACGAAGTACGGTTATTCTGTAATCCATTTCTTCCTGCATTTTTTCAATATCTTTTTTAGTCAATTCGTTATGCATAAAACCACTCTCTTAATATTTTGCGTCGCAAATAACCTGTCCTGTAGGCACTTTCCCGTTGCCTCTGAACTCAAACAGTTCACTTAAAGTAGCAAAGCGGTAGCCTCGTTCATAGAGAGAGGCGCAGACCTCCTCAATGCACTCGGCAGTGGGTGCGCACCAACCATGACAAAGCACAATAGCGCCGTCATAGGCGTTATTGAGTATTGTAGATTTAACCGACTCTGCAGTAGACAGCGCATCATAATCCTTAGTGGAAATATTTTTGGAACAATGAATAATGGGCATATCCAGTTCCTTAGATACCTCAAAAACGTTTTCGTTAACCACAAGATAACCGGGTCTTAAATATTTAAGCTTAATACCAAGCTGTTGCTCTACCATTTCATTTACCTTGGTTACCTCTTCTACAACCTCATTCTTGCTTATTTTATCAAGATAAGCATGGCTGTAAGTATGATTGCCAAGCTCGAAACCTCTTTGAACCGCATAATGCAAAAGTCCGTTTCCGTTATTTTCAAGTTGTTTACCATTAATAAAAAGCGTACCTGCGCCCTCATATTTATTTAACGCTTCAATTATCGTTACGGTATGATTATAGTTCGTTGTAGAATATGACGGTGCATCATCAAAGGTAAAAGCAATTATTTTATAATCTTCGGGATGTTCTTTCCATTGTGCATTCACAATTTTTTCCTGCCTTTCCTGTTCAAGCTTTTTCTCATATTCAAGGTATTCGGTATAGGTCATTCCCGAAGGGGTATTAATAGTGGGCTTCTTTGCATTTTCTTGTTTGGTTTCTTCCTTACAGGAAGTAAAACAAAGCATCATACTTAATACCATAAAAACAATCAAACATTTTTTCATAATTACATCACTATAACAGAAATTCCGTCGGGAATAGCCGTGATTTTTAGATTATCTTTGTTCAGGATAGTCTTAGCCTTTTCAATAGCTTCATCTATAGAACTCGCGGGAATCATATGCATTTCTCTGACAAGCTTTTCATCCATATCAGAAATATAAATAACTTTGTTTTTAAGTAAAATTCTAAGCAAAATCTGAGTCATCCACTGGTCAGGCAAGGTTTCGTTTCTGCCTCTGTTTAAAAATCCCTGCATAGTTTTATTAATATCCTTTTCATCGGCAAGCTGATGATACAGGTCTTCTCCGCCTATTCCGTCAGCCGACTGAGAAAGCATAATAATTATTCCTCCGTCTTTAAGAGCGGCCTCTGCAGCTGTCATTCCCTTAATAGACTGATACACATTCTGGTCAAGAGGATATCCGCCGTTAGTGGTAATTGCAACATCACACTGGGAAGCTTTCACTCCGCAAAGTCCCGAAAGGAAATCGGTACCCTTTTTATGAGCAGCCTCCATATCACCTGCAACAGCGTATATAACCTCTTTTTCTTCATTCAGTACAACGTTAACTATATAGGTAAGCTTTGCCTGTCTTGCCGCCCATACCATATCCTTATGTATAGGATTATTAATAAGGTTACCCGTTCTTGAAAACGGACTGTCAATAAACTCACTGCAATGGTTAGCAAGTACGGTAGAGCGACCTGCAACACCCGGTAAAACGCTCTTTCTTCCGCCTGAGAAACCTGCGAATAAATGAGGCTCTATAAATCCCTCGCTAACAAGTAAATCCGCTTCATAAGCAATTTTATTAATTTCACAAGGACTTCCAGAGGGGAGTGTGCCGATATTGACAAGCATATTTTTATCAAGACAGTCGTGGATATAAATTTTTTCATTATTAACTATATCCTCGCCGAATTTCGCAATAAGTTCAGCCTTGGTTGTGCCTCTGTGACAGCCGGTTGCAATAAGAATTGTTATATCCGCACACTTATTACCCTGTCTTATTTCACTAAGCATAAACGGAATAATAACCTTGCTGGGCACAGGACGGGTGTGGTCACTGGCAATAATAACCACCTTGTTTTTACCCTTTGCTAGTTCGCAAAGCCGCTGACTACATTCAGGAGAAAGCATAGCTTTTTTCACAAGTTCTTCCTGAGTACCTTGCGGCTTATAGCCCTTTATTGATGACTCAAGAACACAAAACAGTTCATCGGAAAAATCATAATCTATTTTACTTTTACCATAAGGAAAAGAAACCCTCATATTTTCACCTCATATATTGGTAAGACTGTTTTGCAGAAGAAAAATACATCTGCGGTTACAATGCTATTTAAAATCATTCGGTAAGAAGCTTTATAGCCTCTGCGTATTTTTCAACCCTTTTTAATTCTTTTTCGGTTATAACGTTAAGTCTGGTTGTATCGCTGTTATGTAGCATATCCGCGAGTTTTACAGCCTTTGCAACGGGATTATCCTTTATCTTCCTGACATAGTCAAGATACGGTGCTTTTTTATCGTGAGTCAGAAGCCTGATAGCCTCAATAACCTCATCGCTAAAGCCCATTTTAATTAAATCCTCAAAGGTCACGGCAGTGTCCTCAATAACGTCGTGTAAAAGAGCAACTATCGTGGTAGCCTCGTCGTTCATTTGCTCAGCCAAATGAAACGGATGAAAAACATAAGGCAACCCACTATCGTCCTTTTGATTTAAGTGCGCTTCAAAACAAAGCGCTAACGCCTTTTTTGTATTGTCAGTGTAAATCATATCATAACTCCTTTTAGGATATAAGGTTTGATTAAGTACTTTGTATTATATCATATAGGCGTAGAGAATACAATACTACAAATTAGCAATACAGTCGAAGTAAAATGTTATATATTATTAATTTGAAGGAAAGTAACATATAAGCCATATAACTTGATGACATACCAATTTTTCGGATTGGACAAAAATAAAGCACTTGTCGAAACAAGTGTTTTATTTTTGGGAGTTTTGATCTTAATGACACGAATAAAATGTGCCTGAAAACTGGGGATTTTCTTAGATTTGTTTAAATTTATTGTAAGTTATACAATTTACACAATTTTCATCATATTTTTTAAAACTTCTAAAAATACCATTATCCAACCCCTCATCACCAAGAGGATTTCCCTTGAGAACAAAAAGAGTATTCAAAACTTTTGCATCAAATTTGTAAATCGTTATTCTATCTCCATATTGTTTGCCTGCAAGTTTAGGAAAACGAGGAATTTGCTCCCAACAAATAGTATTATCAATGAAATGAATTATAGTTTTCTTGCTAGCTCTTTCCCGAGGGATAATAATTGTATATTCCTTATCGTCGCACTTTACAGAATAAACATTTACAAATTTTGTTTGGTTAATAAGTTGTTTGTTTTCCTTAAAAGAATTAAATAATTTCATATAATTCACCTCTTGAATACATTATAGCATAAAAGCGGAGACAAATCAATGCGAAGCATTGTATATCATCAATTCCGTAGGAATTGCATATCATCAACTTCGTTAGAAGTTGTATATCATCATTGCGAAAGTTTTTGATACACGCTAAAGCGTGATGATATACAGTCCTAACGGACTGATGAGATACAACGATAGCAACGCTATCGTTGATGATATACCATTGCTTTCGCAATGGATAAAAAAACTCTCGTTCAAGAGAACGAGTGTTTTTTGGGTGTTTTGAACTTAATGGCACGAATAAAATGTGCCTGAAAACTGACGAATTCCTTTAAATTTTTAATTGTTTTGCAAGATTTTCAAAATAATATTCAAAACCATTATCGTTTGGATGCAAGTGCAAGTCTGCAAACAAATTTTCATTCTGCGGAACAAATTCAAAACCTTGAACGACTGAAATATTTTCAAACTCCTCAACTTGGTTTTTAATGATTTTCTCAATGTTTTTAAATTCACCAAATTGTCTGATTTCGTTCATTTCCTTACGCCATATAGGAGTGATAACAAAAATCTTAGAATTAGGATAATTAATATTTAAATTATAAAGAAATTCTTTACAGTTATGTATAAATTCTTTCTCTGTACAACAATTCCAATCATTTGTGCCGTATGCTACGGTTATGTAATCCGGTTCAAAATCTTCTCTTGTTGCTGCGAGCTCAGGAAAGAATATTTCACCGCCAATCGCTTTATTATATTCCTCAGCATTAAGCATATCGGCAAGCTTTGAAATATATTTGTTGCAAGGATGCAAGGCATCATAGCCCTGGGTGATTGAATCTCCAAAACAAAGCATCTTTTTACTTGGCTTTCTCGATTTGATAAATGAATCATCGTCGAGAGTCAACTCTTTCACCACAGCGCCAACTGACCAAGGAAAATAAATGCAAACTTCTTTATCTCCTACACCTAAATTGAATTTCTTAGAAAACTCTCCGTGAGGCAATTTAAGAGTTGTATAGTTTTTAGGTATATCTATATCGGAAAAATTATCCAAAGCATCTATCTTCACACCGTTAACAAACACATTAAATGCGAAATATGTTCTGCTGCTTCCACTTGTGATTTCTGTTCGCAAAAACAGTGTTTGACTGTTGGTTTGGAAACGCATTTGTACCCCTGATGTAGCAAATGTCTTTTTATAGAAATCGTCGCTACGATTCTTATAGAGTTCCTCTTGTTGTTGTGTAAAACGATAGAAATGAATGCCGTTATCAATTTCTTCAATTCGAACCGCACCTGTAGTTATATCTCTAATTTGTGACAAATTCAAATTCATCAAATCACCGCCTTGGGTTTAGTATAGCATAAAAGCGACGAAAAATCAATGCGAAGCATTGTATATCATCAATTCCGCAGGAATTGCATATCATCAAAACTTTAGTTTTGTATATCATCAAGCCGACAGAAATACACGCTTCGCGTGATGATATACGCCTTCAGCGATGATATACACGACTGCATCGTGATGATATACCAAGCCTGTCGGCTTGGATAAAAAACTCTCGTTCCAAAGAACGAGAGTTTTTTGGAGCTGCTAACCAGATTTGAACTGGTGACCTCATCCTTACCAAGGATGTGCTCTACCACCTGAGCCATAGCAGCATTGACAACGTTAATTATTATAACGGCTTACAAGCAAAATGTCAAGCATTATTTTGAATTTTATCAAAACAAAAAGCTCCGTTTTTTAAGACGGAGCCTTTTAGTTAATAATTGAGTGTCAATTATTCGTTGATAGCGGTTACAACACCTGAACCAACGGTACGGCCACCCTCACGGATAGCGAAACGAAGACCTTCTTCGATAGCGATAGGAGTGATGAGTTCAACATCCATCTCTACGTTATCGCCAGGCATACACATCTCAGTACCAGCAGGAAGAGATACTACACCAGTAACGTCAGTAGTTCTGAGATAGAACTGAGGACGATAGTTATTGAAGAAAGGAGTATGACGTCCACCCTCTTCTTTGGTAAGGATATAAACCTGACCATGGAACTTGGTATGGGGGTTGATAGAACCAGTCTTACAAAGAACCTGACCACGCTCAACGCCTTCACGGTCTACACCACGAAGAAGAGCACCGATGTTATCACCAGCCTCACAGTAGTCAAGAGTCTTACGGAACATTTCCATAGAAGTTACAACGGTCTTCTTTCTCTCTTCGGTAAGACCGATGATTTCAACTTCATCACCTGCATGGAGCTGACCACGCTCAACACGGCCGGTAACAACGGTACCACGACCGGAAATGGTCATAACGTCCTCGATAGGCATAAGGAAAGGCATATCAGCCTTACGGTCAGGAGTAGGAATGTAGGAGTCAACAGCATCCATAAGCTCAGCAATAGGAGCATAGATGGGGTCTGCAGGGTCATTAGAAGCAGAATCGAGAGCTTTGAAAGCAGAACCCTTGATGATAGGAGTATCATCGCCGGGGAACTCGTACTTATCAAGAGTCTCACGGATTTCCATCTCAACGAGCTCAAGAAGCTCAGGGTCGTCAACGAGGTCAGTCTTGTTCATAAATACAACGATGTAAGGAACGCCAACCTGACGAGCGAGAAGGAGATGCTCCTTGGTCTGAGCCATAGGACCATCAGTAGATGCGATAACGAGGATAGCACCGTCCATCTGAGCAGCACCGGTAATCATGTTCTTAACATAGTCAGCGTGTCCAGGACAGTCAACGTGTGCATAGTGACGAGAGTCAGTCTCGTACTCAACGTGTGCGGTATTAATTGTAATACCACGCTCTCTCTCTTCGGGAGCTTTATCGATGTTAGAATAATCCTCGAAAGAAGCCTGACCCTTAAGAGAAAGGTACTTAGTGATAGCTGCGGTAAGAGTAGTCTTACCATGGTCAACGTGACCGATTGTACCAATGTTTACGTGGGGTTTGGTACGTTCAAAATGTGCTTTTGCCATTTTTGAATTCCTCCTAAAAATTAATTGTTAGCTAGGCTAATCATAGTTTAACAAATTTATCAACAAATTTCAAGACTTTTTCTTAGAAATTAGTCTTTCTTTGTACGAGAAGATATAATCTTCTCAGCAACGCTCTTAGGAACGGGCTTATAACCGTCGGGTTCCATTACATACTGACCGCGTCCCTGAGTCTTGGAACGAAGGTCTGTTGCATAGCCGAACATATCAGCAAGCGGAACGTGAGCGTTAATCTGCTTGATGCCGCCACGATCCTCAAAACCGAGGATTTCGCCACGACGAGCAATAAGGTCACCCTGTACAGTACCGAAGTATTCTTCAGGAACGTTAACAGCAACCTTCATAATGGGTTCGAGAAGCACGGGGTCAGCTTTTCTTGCAGCCTCTTTGAATGCCATAGAACCGGCAATCTTAAATGCCATTTCAGAAGAGTCAACTTCGTGGTAAGAACCATCATAAAGTGTAACCTTAACGTCAACAACAGGATAACTAGCAAGTACACCAGCATTAAGAGCGCCCTTAATACCTGTATCAACGGCAGGAATGTATTCCTTAGGAATAGCACCACCTGTTACAGAGTTGATGAATTCATAGCCCTTACCGGACTCGTTAGGTTCAAGAATAATCTTAACGTGACCGTACTGACCTGAACCACCAGACTGACGCTTATACTTGGTTTCGTGGTCAACTTTCTGACGAATGGTTTCTTTATAAGCAACCTGAGGAGCACCAACATTAGCTTCAACCTTAAACTCTCTAAGGAGACGGTCTACGATAATTTCAAGGTGTAACTCACCCATACCGGCAATAATGGTCTGACCGGTTTCTTCATCAGTGTAAGCCTTAAAGGTTGGGTCTTCTTCCGCAAGTTTTGCAAGAGCAATACCCATTTTTTCCTGTCCTGCTTTGGTCTTAGGTTCAACTGCAACACGGATAACAGGCTCAGGGAAATTCATAGATTCAAGAATTACAGGATGCTTTTCATCACAAAGAGTATCACCTGTAGTGGTATTCTTAAGACCAACTGCAGCAGCAATGTCACCTGCATAACAGGTTTCAAGGTCTTCCCTGTGGTTAGCATGCATCTGAAGAATACGTCCCATTCTTTCCTTGTTATCTTTTACGGAGTTGTAAACGGTAGCACCCGAATCAACGGTACCGGAATAAACACGGAAATAGCAAATCTTACCAACGTAGGGGTCGGTAGCAACCTTGAAAGCAAGAGCTGCAAAAGGTTCGCTGTCAGAAGAATGACGTACTTCATCCTCTTCAGTATCAGGATTAACGCCCTTAATAGCTTCAATGTCGGTAGGTGCCGGCATATAGTCTATAATAGCGTCAAGTAAGGGCTGAACACCCTTGTTACGATAAGAAGTACCGCAGCATACAGGAACCATCTTATTGTCGATAGTAGCCTGACGAATAATTTTCTTCATCTGCTCAACGGTAGGCTCTTCGCCTTCGAAGTATTTTTCCATAAGCTCGTCGTCCATTTCAACAACAGACTCAATAAGAGCAGTACGATACTTCTCAGCAAGTTCCTTCATATCCTCGGGGATTTCCTCCTCGCGAACATCTTTACCCATATCGTCATAGTAAATTTCAGCAACATTGTTAACAAGGTCAACAATACCACGGAAAGTGTCTTCAGAACCGATAGGCAACTGAATGGGAACCGCATTACACTGTAAACGGTCCTTTACCATGTCAAGAACATGGTAGAAGTCAGCACCCATAATATCCATTTTATTAACGTAAATCATTCTGGGTACTTTGTATTCATCAGCCTGTCTCCAAACGGTTTCAGACTGAGGCTCAACACCACCCTTTGCACACATAACGGTTACAGAACCGTCAAGTACACGCAAAGAACGCTGAACTTCAACAGTAAAGTCAACGTGACCGGGAGTGTCGATAATATTGATACGATGGTCTTTCCAGAAGCAAGTAGTAGCAGCAGAAGTAATGGTAATACCTCTCTCCTGCTCCTGCTCCATCCAGTCCATAGTAGCGCCGCCATCATGGGTTTCACCCATTTTGTGATTCTTACCTGTATAGAAAAGAATACGCTCTGTGGTGGTGGTTTTACCTGCGTCGATGTGTGCCATAATACCAATATTTCTGGTCATTTCAAGAGATACCTTTCTTGGCATAACTTAAACCTCCATAGTAATATCAGCAGTATAGAACTACCATCTGTAATGTGCAAATGCTCTGTTGGCTTCTGCCATTTTGTGAGTATCCTCACGCTTTTTAGCAGCTCCGCCGATACCGTTAACAGCATCGAGGATTTCTGCAGCAAGACGCTCTTTCATTGTTCTCTCAGAACGAGCGCGGCTGTAAGTGGTCAACCAACGCAAACCGAGTGTCTGCTTTCTTTCGGGACGAACCTCGAATGGAACCTGGTAGGTAGCGCCGCCTTTTCTAACGGCCTTAACTTCGAGCTGTGGCATAATGTTTTCCATAGCAGCATCGAATACTTCGAGAGCTTCTTTCCCGGTTTTTTCACTGATAATGTCGAAAGCACCATATACAATTTTCTGTGCTACACCCTTCTTACCATCTAACATAACGTTATTGATAAGACGAGTAACAACCTTAGAATTGTAAACCGGATCCGGCAATACATCGCGTTTAGCAATAATACCTCTTCTTGGCACTTTACTTCCCTCCTTCATAATGATGATATCATAGGTACTCGAGTGACAAATTCCCGTACGCACCAAGCAAGGCGTATAATAATATATATACACCGCTGCTTGTACAATGCAGCAGAGATTTCGTCTGTTTACTTACCTGCCTTAGGACGCTTTGCACCGTATTTTGAACGGCTCTGCATTCTTTTAGCAACACCCTGTGCATCGAGCGTACCACGAATAATATGGTAACGTACACCAGGGAGGTCCTTTACACGTCCGCCACGAATCAAAACAACGCTATGCTCCTGAAGATTGTGACCAATACCAGGAATATAAGCTGATACTTCGATACCGTTGCTAAGTCTAACTCTGGCAATCTTACGAAGCGCGGAGTTTGGCTTTTTCGGTGTAGCAGTCTTTACGGCTGTGCAGACGCCTCTCTTCTGCGGAGAATCATTGTCTGTAAGCTTACGTTTCATAGAGTTGTAACCCTTAAGAAGCGCAGGAGCCTTAGCTTTCTTCTCAACATCTTCACGTCCACTACGAACCAACTGGTTAAAAGTAGGCATAACACACCTCCTCAAAAAAATGTATATGACGCAGACAGGAAAATTCCTGCCTGCGTTATATCTATTCACCATGCAAAACAACACAGTTTCGCATACTATCAAATTGTAACACCAAAACAATGGTTTGTCAATAGAAAATCAAAATATTTTTAATTATTTTGATTATTCTGCAACATACACAACCTCTGCTTCTGTAATATCCTCGTCATCAGAAGAAGGTATTATCTCACTGTTCTTCATACCTGTACCTGCAGGAATGAGCTTACCGATAATAACGTTTTCCTTAAGACCGAACAATGGGTCAACCTTGCCCTTAATAGCAGCTTCGGTAAGAACACGGGTAGTTTCCTGGAAGGAAGCGGCTGAAAGGAAGGATTCAGTAGCAAGAGAAGCCTTGGTAATACCGAGGAGTAAGGGTCTGTAGGAAGCGGTTGCAAGACCAACCTCCCCTGCCTCAAGACGAGCTTCAATAGCTTTATTGGCAGCGCGAACATCCTCAACATCATAGCGAACGTTCTGGAGAAGGTCAGTAGAACCGGACTCAGTGATAAGATATTTCTTCATCATCTGACGGATAATAACCTCAATATGCTTATCATTGATATCAACACCCTGTGTACGATATGCATTCTGAATTTCAGCAATTATATAATGCTGTACTGCCTCAGGTCCCTGAGCCTCAAGGATATCCTGAGGATACTTGGAACCGGAAATAAGAAGCTGACCGGGAAGCACGTAATCGCCGTCCGCAACAAGAGGATTAACACCGTAAGGAATAGCAATCTTTTCTTCAGTCTTGTCATTCTTGATGTTTATAATCTTGCTCTTCTTTTCGTCGATTATGCTAACCTGACCGCCGATTTTAGCAATCAGACCGCAATGCTTAGGTCTACGAGCTTCGAAAAGTTCTTCAACTCTTGGAAGACCCTGTGTAATATCTTCTGTACTTGCAATACCACCTGTATGGAAGGTACGCATCGTAAGCTGTGTACCAGGCTCACCAATAGACTGAGCAGCTACGATACCAACAGCTTCACCTGTTGTAACAGGCTTACCTGTAGCAAGGTTAGAGCCGTAACATTTCTTACATACACCATGGTTAGAAAGACAGCTTAATATAGAACGGATTTCAACCTCAGTAACTCCAGTATCGCAAATCTTCTTAGCTTCATTTGCGGTAATAAGAGTTTCCTTATCAACTAAAACTTCGCCGGTAGCGGCATCAACAAAGTCGTTAAGGAGATAACGTCCGATAAGACGTTCCTCAAGAGGTTCTATTACGTGATTACCGTCTTTGATTTCAGAAACGTTAAGACCTTCAACGGTACCGCAATCGTCTTCACGGATAATAACGTCCTGAGATACGTCAACAAGACGACGGGTAAGATAACCAGAGTCAGCGGTACGAAGCGCAGTATCAGCAAGACCTTTACGAGCACCACGTGAAGAAATGAAGTATTCAAGTACGTTAAGACCTTCACGGTAGTTAGCACGGATAGGAACTTCAATAACCTTACCTGCAGTATTGGCAATAAGGCCACGCATACCTGCAAGCTGACGAATCTGGCTCATAGAACCACGGGCGCCAGAGTCAGCCATCATAAAGATTGGGTTAAACTCATCAAGGTTACCCTTAAGCTCATCAGCAACGTCCTCGGTTGCCTTATTCCATATTTCAATTACGTGACGGCTACGTTCTTCATTGCTCATATAACCACGACGGTACTTCTTGGTAACCTTATCAATTTCTGCTTCGGCTTCCTTCATAATATCCGTCTTAGTTTCAGGAATAACAGCATCAAATACAGCAACGGTGATAGCACCCTGTGTTGAGTATTTAAAGCCTGTAGCCTTAATTTTATCAAGAACAATCGAAGATTCACTTGTTCCCTTAAGAGCAATACATCTGTCAATGATTTTGCTGAGCTGTTTTTTACCTACCTTATTCTGAACAATATCATCATTGCTGGAAACTGTGGTAGCTTTTGGATCTTTAAGTGAGAAGCACCATTCAAGGTCAAGCTCGTGACCCTCAACATCGCGCTTAGCAAAACCTAAATCCTGTGGAATAGATTCATTAAAGAGAATAAAACCAACAGTACACCATACAAGACGGGAAAGTCCGTCTTCACGGATAAAGCGTACGCGGATAGGAGCGTGAAGGTCTACAATTCCGTTAGAATAAGCCATAATAGCTTCATTCTTATCGCGGAACACCTTGTTAGTTCCCTTTTCCTCGGTCTTGACAATAGTAAGATAGTAAGAACCGAGAACCATATCCTGTGTAGGAACTACAACAGGCTTACCGTCAGAAGGCTTCAACAGGTTGTTTGCAGCAAGCATAAGGAATCTTGCTTCAGCCTGAGCCTCTGCAGAAAGGGGTACGTGAACAGCCATCTGGTCACCGTCGAAGTCGGCGTTGTAAGCTGTACATACAAGAGGATGAAGCTTAAGAGCCTTACCTTCAACAAGCACAGGCTCAAATGCCTGAATACCAAGTCTGTGAAGTGTAGGAGCACGGTTAAGAAGAACGGGGTGTTCCTTAATAACGGTTTCAAGTGCATCCCATATATCACCGCTTGCGCGCTCAACAGCCTTTCTTGCCGCCTTGATGTTGGGAACCTTCTTTTCCTCAACAAGACGCTTCATAACGAATGGCTTGAAAAGTTCAAGAGCCATTTCTTTAGGAAGACCGCACTGATACATCTTAAGCTCAGGGCCAACAACAATAACGCTTCGTCCTGAATAGTCAACACGCTTACCGAGAAGATTCTGACGGAAACGTCCCTGCTTACCCTTAAGCATATCGGAAAGCGATTTAAGAGCGCGGTTATTAGCGCCTGTTACAGCCTTACCGCGACGGCCGTTATCAATAAGAGCATCAACTGCTTCCTGAAGCATACGTTTTTCGTTACGTACAATAATGTCAGGAGCGTTAAGCTCAAGAAGGCGTTTAAGACGGTTATTACGGTTAATAACACGACGGTAAAGGTCATTAAGGTCACTGGTTGCAAAACGTCCACCGTCAAGCTGTACCATAGGACGAATATCAGGTGGAATTACAGGCAGTACGTCAAGAATCATCCATTCAGGACGGTTACCTGAAAGACGGAATGCCTCCAAAACCTCAAGACGCTTTAGTATACGAACACGCTTTTGACCTGTTGCAGTTTCAAGCTCCTGACGAAGCTCTGCGCAGGTTTTTTCAAGGTCAATTTCGCAGAGGAGCTTTTTAATAGCCTCAGCGCCCATTTCAGCAACGAAATCGTCCTCATATTTTTCACGCATATCGCGATACTGTTTTTCATTAAGAAGCTGCTTCTTCTCAAGAGGTGTATTACCTGGGTCAGTAACAATGTACTGAGAGAAGTAAAGAACCTGTTCTAGAGCCTTAGGAGAAACATCTAAAGCAAGACCCATACGGGACGGAATGGTCTTGAAATACCATATATGAGATACAGGAGCAGCAAGCTCTATAGTACCCATACGTTCTCTTCTCACCTTAGCGCGAGTTACTTCAACGCCGCAACGTTCGCAGATTTTGCCTTTATAGCGAATACGCTTATATTTACCGCAATGGCATTCCCAGTCCTTAGTAGGTCCGAAAATACGTTCACAGTAAAGACCGTGTTGTTCAGGCTTTAAAGTGCGATAATTTATCGTTTCAGGCTTGGTAACCTCACCGTAAGACCAGCTTCTAATCTGTTCAGGAGACGCAAGACCTATTTTTATAGACTCATACTCAATATTGTTATCCATTTGCGTATCCTCCCTTAGTTATTATCATCAAAATCGTCAAAATTTTCATCCTGACTGTCTACTATCTCATCACCGTTTTCGTCCTGAATGGTGTATCCGTCGGGAGTACCGTCGTATACGTTTTCTTCCTCAAGAGTTTCATCAGGAGCAGGAACATACGGTAGTCCGATATCATCGTCCTCTTCATAGGTCTGCTTAAGGTCGATTTCGTTGTTATCGGAATCAAGAACCTTAACGTCAAGACCGAGGGACTGGAGTTCTTTAATAAGAACCTTAAAGGATTCGGGAACACCTGCTTTAGGAACGTTCTGACCCTTAACAATAGCTTCGTAGGTTTTAACACGTCCAACAACGTCGTCAGACTTAACAGTAAGGATTTCCTGAAGGGTGTATGCTGCACCGTAAGCTTCAAGAGCCCAAACTTCCATTTCACCGAAACGCTGTCCGCCGAACTGAGCCTTACCGCCGAGAGGCTGCTGTGTAACGAGTGAGTAAGGACCTGTAGAACGGGCGTGAATCTTATCATCAACAAGATGATGAAGCTTAAGATAATACATATAACCAACGGTTACAGGGTTATCAAAGCGTTCGCCGGTACGTCCGTCATTAAGGAAGGTCTTACCGTCAACAACCTTAAGCTTACCTTCAATAGCAAGTTCTGTAAGAGCGTCTGTATTGTTTCTGATATTATCATCAAGACGGCGGATATCCTTCTTACCATCCTGTGTAATAACTTCTTCTACAAGAAGCTTACCTGCAAGAGGCTCAAGGAAGCTCTTGTTTTCTGCATTGAACATAATGTCACGGCAAACACCTGCTTCAATAAATGACTGAATAATATCAGACTCGTGAGCGCCGTCAAATACAGGAGTACAAATCTTCCAGCCAAGTTTACTTGCGGCATAACCAAGATGAACCTCAAGCACCTGACCGATGTTCATACGTGAAGGAACGCCCAAAGGATTAAGAACGATATCAAGAGGTGTACCGTCGGGCAGATAAGGCATATCCTCACTGGGAAGAATACGGGATACAACACCCTTATTTCCGTGACGACCTGCCATTTTATCACCAACAGAAATCTTTCTCTTCTGTGCAATATAGCAACGAACAACAAGATTTACACCGGGGCTTAACTCGGAAGAATTTTCTCTGTCAAACACCTTAACGTCAACAATGGTACCGTATTCACCGTGAGGAACACGCAGAGAAGTATCTCTTACTTCCCTTGCCTTCTCACCGAATATAGCGCGGAGAAGTCTTTCTTCTGCAGTAAGCTCGGTTTCACCCTTAGGTGTTACCTTTCCTACGAGTATATCACCCGCGGTTACCTCAGCGCCAACGCGAATAATACCACGTTCATCAAGGTCGCGAAGGGCATCCTCGCCAACATTAGGAATGTCACGTGTAATATCTTCAGGTCCGAGTTTAGTATCTCTTGCCTCAATTTCATATTCTTCAATATGAATAGATGTATACATATCCTCACGGACAAGTTTTTCATTAATAAGAACAGCGTCCTCGTAGTTATAGCCTTCCCAGGTCATAAAGCCGATAAGAGCATTTCTACCAAGACTTATTTCACCGTTGCTGGTTGCAGGACCGTCTGCAATAACCTCTTTGGCTTCAATCTTCTGACCAACACTTACAACAGGCTTCTGATTAATACAGGTGCCGTGGTTAGAACGAAGGAACTTAATAAGGTTATATTCATCAATTTCGCCGTTTTCAGCTTTAATACGGATAACGTCGGCAGAAACGTATTCAACGGTACCTGCGCGTTTAGCGATAACTACAACGCCTGAGTCAACTGCAGCCTTGTATTCCATACCTGTAGCTACAATAGGACTCTCTGTTTTAAGAAGCGGAACAGCCTGCTTCTGCATGTTTGAACCCATGAGCGCACGGTTAGTATCGTCATTCTCAAGGAATGGTATCATTGCAGTTGCAACAGATACTACCATTTTAGGAGATACATCCATAAAGTCAGCATTTGCGGATTCAATTTCAAGGAAGCTGTCACGGTAACGAACATTAACCTTAGGACGAACGAAATATCCGTTTTCGTCAAGAGGTTCATTAGCCTGCGCTACATAATAATCATCTTCCTCATCAGCGGTCATATAAACAACCTCTTCAAGCACTTTGCCTGTAGCCTTATCGACCTTACGGAACGGAGCCTCTACAAAGCCGTATTCATTAATACGCGCATAGGTAGCAAGATAAGAAATAAGACCGATGTTAGGGCCTTCAGGAGTCTCAATAGGACACATACGTCCATAGTGGGTATAGTGAACGTCACGCACCTCGAAAGAAGCGCGATCACGGGAAAGACCACCGGGACCAAGAGCAGAAAGACGACGCTTATGAGTAAGCTCAGAAAGAGGATTAGTCTGGTCCATAAACTGAGAAAGAGGAGATGAACCAAAGAACTCTTTAATAGCAGCAACAACAGGACGGATATTAATAAGTGACTGAGGAGTAGCGTTATCAACATCCTGAGCCTGAAGTGTCATTTTTTCACGAACAACACGCTCCATACGTGAGAAACCGATACGGAACTGATTCTGAAGAAGCTCACCTACGCAACGGATACGACGGTTGCCGAGATGGTCAATATCATCGGTACAGCCTACGCCGTTGTGAAGACCTACGAAATAGTTAATAGATGCAAATATATCATCAATAGTGATATGCTTAGGAATAAGGTTATCTACATTAGCGGCAATAGCTTCGCGGATAGCCTCTTCTCCCTCGTTATTTTCAAGAATTTCCTTAAGACAAGCAAAGGAAACGTCCTCGTTTATACGAAGGTCGGTTACGTCAAAATTGATAAAGTCTTTAATATCAACCATACCGTTAGAAAGAACCTTAACCTCTTTGGAGTTGCCTTCATAGTCTACAGAATAGATGTAAGCCTCGCTAACACCCTTGCGCTGAATTTCATTAGCAAGTTCCTTGGTTATCATAGTATCAGGCTCGGCAAGAATCTCACCTGTCATTGGGTCAATAACAGGACGGGAAACAGCGTGTCCTACAATACGAGAACCGATAGCAAGTTTCTTATTGTATTTATAACGACCAACTCTGGATATGTCATATCTACGCGCATCAAAGAACAACTGAGAAAGGTAATTCTCAGCGCCTTCAACGGTAACAGGCTCACTTGGACGAAGCTTCTTGTAAAGCTCGATAAGAGCCTCAGCCTTTGTGGAAAGACCGTCAGCCATCATAGTAGCGGAAAGACATTCATCACTTCCGAAAAGCTCGTTAATCTGCTCATTGGTTTCAACACCTAAAGAACGGATAAGAACGGTAACAGGAAGCTTACGGTTCTTGTCTATACGAACGTAAAGCACGTCGTTCATAGAAGACTCATATTCAAGCCAAGCGCCGCGATTAGGTATAATAGTAGAAGTAAAAAGACGTTTACCTGTCTTTACGTCTGCCGTAACATCATAATAAACACCGGGAGAACGCACAAGCTGAGAAACGACAGTACGCTCAGCGCCGTTAATAACGAAAGTACCAGACTCGGTCATTAACGGGAAATCGCCCATAAATACTTCGCTCTCTTTGATTTCGCCGGTTTCATTGTTAAGCAAACGAGCTGTAACACGAAGAGGTGCAGCATAGGTAGTATCTCTAGCCTTGCACTCCGTTACATCATACTTGGGTTTTTCATCAATGCGGTAGTCGATAAAATCGAGTACCAGATTACCTGTATAGTCGGTAATTGATGACATATCGCGGAACACTTCTTTAAGTCCTTCCTCGATAAACCATTTGTATGAATTCTTCTGAATCTCAATGAGGTTAGGCATATCAATAACTTCATTGATTTTGGAGAATGTCATACGAGTGTTTTTTCCCAGTTGAACAGGTTTTACCTTAACTGTTGTCTCCATAGGTTTTCAATCACTCCTCCAATATTTTACGGCCTTTTTGAACCGTGAAGAAAAAACCTTGTAATGTGGCTTATGAGCGGTTATAATACAAACATTGAAAACATATTTATATATAATAGAGCCATAATACCCCATCATTCAGTGATTATTTATTATATTACACATTCGGTCATAAGTCAACCCTTTTTTTACATATTTTAGAAAATTTATTCAAATACCAAAAGAGGATAGTTCCAAACGTGGAACTATCCTCTTCACTGTTTATTTTTTATAATGTTATCCTCATGTTACAAAGGAGCCTATTCCGCCCTTACTGATGTTCAGCACATACTCTGTGGCTACTTCGTAGGGGAGGATTTGTTATCCTCCCGCATGGTGAACGTTAGTAAAACTGAAAGAGAAATACACGGTGCTTTGCACCTACCCCTCACCACCGCCGTTGGCGGAGCCTCTCCCAAGGGCGAAGCCTTTGATTCTCAACACAGAGAACCGTCCCCTGTGTCCCATGTTTGTCCTAAACAAGCTGATTTCAAAAATTGAAATCGGTTGTTTAGAAACAGTTGACGGCGAAAAACAGCAAGTGGTTAGTGTTTGGTGGAAGATTACTTGTTGATATTTTGCAAATCCATAATATCAATAAACTCTCTTCTTAATCGTTTGTGTTTTGTGAAAGCAAAACCGTCTTTTTGCCTTGCGATATAGATGTTTTTTCCACCAAAAGAAACACCAACAGGAAGCCTACCATTTTTTAAGCCTTGCTGTACATTGCTATTAACTAGTTTCTGAAAATCAGGAGTAATACGATCTACACAAAATACAGATATCATATTAATTGTGTCTGTTATAGTTTCGCAACCATAATACGCATTCAATATATTCGTGATGCTTTCGTTAGCACTATCTAATAATTCATCAGATAGCTCAGGAACACGAATAATTGTAAAGCACGCTAATGTCCAATTTTTTGGTGTTCTTAAATACACCGTTATATCGCCATCGGGTGAAATTGGCACGTTTTTTTGGAATTGATATTCTTTTTGCAAAAGTCGCATCTGTAAGAAGTCCAAAAACTCATTATACGAGGTAAATACAAGTGGCACCTTTTCTGCTTTAACAGGCTTTTGCTTTAATCCACCAAAAATCGGTAGTAGTATTACAAACAAAATACCCACACCAAGCATTGTGAAAAAAATTATATTAAATATGACAGTTGCAACTTCTTCGCTCGGAATAAGCATAGACCAAAAAATACTACCCGGAAAAACCATAAACATTAAAATCATACCAATAACCAGCAGGGTTTTAAGAATCAAATCTTTAGTTCTATCACTCATCTCAATCACCCCGCTGCCCGTATCTCTGTATCTGGGAAAAATGTTACGATTGGCTGTTGTCCTTGTTTTAAGCGCTGATTAAACGAATATTTAAGACCCTCAACCCCAAACAAAAGCCCTGATTGAGTTAATGTTTGCAATTCGGATTTTATTGCATACTTGCCAGCAAAAGAACTTACAAATTTTTGTGGCTTAAACCACCCGTTGTTTGTAGGCACAATCTTTCCGGCTATTTTTCCTGTTACTGCAGAGATAGTTCCATTTACTGCTGTATCGTTTAAAACCGTTTTAGTGGAATCAATTACATTCCCTGTTGTCACCTTTTTGGTTACTGTTTGACCATTAGCTTGTGAAACCTTTGGAATATATGATACCACTTCGTTTGTTAACGATTCTGCCGCAGCACTTGCAAAACCAGCCGCCCAAACATTCCCAGTTGCAGCTAATACGCCACCATATACAGCACCGCCTACCGTAGCCCCTATAACACCTTCGTTCCATTTCTTGCCAGTAGTTACATTTGAAACAATTTTTGTGACTCCACCTGCGATGCCGCCAATAAGTGCACCAGCAACTACCCACCAGCCTCGACCCGTATCGTCTGCACGAGTTACAGGGTTGTTTCCGCAGTATGCGAATAAATTGGTTCCAAGGATGTCATCGTTTATCTGACCATCAGCATTAATGAACCTACCAATTTCCGGATCGTAGTATCTTGTACCTGTTAGGTAGAATCCCGTCTCGGTATCGTAGTAATATCCGCGGTATCTAAGGGGATTTTTCTGACCGATAGTATCAGCCATCGTGCCTGTTACCGAAAGGACGGTACCCCAGGCGTCATAGCTGT
>JAXJXV010000012.1:0-34747 GCA_036307305.1 Acutalibacteraceae bacterium | reverse complement strand
TTTCTACTTATAATAGTAAACCATTCCCTTGGGGTAATGTCAAGAAAAAATCTCCCTGTTAACAGGGAGATTTTTTCTTGACATTACCCCAAGGGAATGGTTTACTATTATAAGTAGAAATTACTGTAAGAGGTGTTTTTGGTGATAATTAACGAAGTACAAAAACAGACAGGTCTTTCTAAAAAGGCTATCCGTCTTTATGAAGAAAAAGGACTTATAAAGGTATCCCGCAGTGAGAACGGATATCGCGATTATTCTGAGGATAATATTGAAAATCTCAATAAAATAAAGCTTCTCAGAATGGCAGGTGTATCTATTTCAGATATAAAGCTCCTTTTCGGCAATTTTATTACAATTGACGAGCTTCTTGCAAAAAGAGAGAAAGAAATCGAAAACGAATACGGCGCTCATTCCGAGCATTTTACAAACTGCTGTTCCATTTTCAAAAAATACGAAAACAGTCAGTATGAAGAAAAATTTGAGCTTGACGAAAAAGAAGAAGCAGAAATAAACGAACATGATATTTTAGCTTTAGGTATTGATATCGGTACCACCACGATAAGCGCCGTTATTCTTAACCTTACCAGTAAAAAACAGATCGAATTTTTCTCTTTACCGAACAACAGCCATATAGACGGCACAGACCAAGATTTAAGCGAACACGATGCAGACGTAATATGTCAGAAAGCAGTTAATCTTTCTGCCGATATAGTAGCTAGCTATCCGCAAATTAAAATCATCGGCGTAACAGGACAGATGCATGGTGTACTTTACATAGATAAAAACGGTAACGCCGTTTCCCCTCTTATTAACTGGCAAGATAAACGCGGTGACAGAATTTGTAAAGACGGCGTCACATACTGTGAGAAGGTTTTTGATTTAACGGGCGAAAAACTTTCTACAGGCTACGGCTTTGCAACACTTTATTATAACAGTTGTAATGGACTTGTTCCTGAGAATGCCTACAGTATATGCAGTATAATGGATTACGTTGCTATGAAGCTAACAGGCACTTCCCTGCCAATTATGCACAACAGCGTTGCCGCCAGCTACGGACTTTTTGATTTGAAACAAAACTGCTTCAAAGCCGATATTATAGAAAAACTTGGTATAACGGGTCTTGTTCTTCCAAAAGTCACTGACGATTATGCAATTTGCGGTGAATATAGTGGTATTCCCGTTTCGGTTGCAATCGGCGATAACCAAGCAAGTATTCTCGGCTCTGTAAAAAACGTTAACAACAGCGTTCTCGTAAACATTGGTACAGGCAGTCAGATTTCAGCTCTTGCGCAGAGCTTTGACGTTCCTCCCCCACTTGAAATAAGACCTCTTGTAAAGGGTAAATATATTCAGTGCTATTCGGCTCTGTGCGGCGGTGATTCCTACGCGCTTTTAGAAAAATTCTTCAGAGCCTACGTAAATTCCACCTCAGGTAATGCTACGCCTCAATATGAATATATTAACAAGTTGGCTATTGAGGCTTATGACAACGGCAATAAACCTCTTATCGTAAACACAAGCTTCAGAGGCAAACGCCACTGCCCCGACTGTAAAGGTTCTATAACAAACATTACCGCCTCAAATTTCACCCCAGGTAACCTCGCTTTAGGCTTTTTAACAGGTATTTGCTCAGAACTGTATGAATATTTCGAGGGCAAAACTCAAAACGTCACAACCGTTGTAGCTTCAGGTAATGCAATACAGAAGCTACCCATCTACAAAAATATTTTAGAAAATCTTTTCGGTTTACCCGTTCAGATTTCCGCAACAAAAGAGGAAGCCTCTGTGGGCGCGGTTTTATTTGCCTGTATAGCATCAGGAATTTTCAAAAACGAAAAAAAAGCCGAAGACTTCATAAGCTATAAGTAAAAATCAAAATTCCCCTGAACTTAGGGGAATTTTGATTTTTTGTATAAACAACCTATTTTTTAGTTGACAAATCAATTCTTTTGAAGTATAATAAATTTTGCTGTTTAGGTTTAATGTTAACCTATTTACTATCGAGGTGTCGCCCAGTTGGTAGGGCGCTAGTTTTGGGAACTAGATGCCGCAGGTTCGAGTCCTGTCACCTCGACCAAAAAATCGACTTGTGAAAGCAAGTCGATTTTTTTATCCATTGCGAAAGCAATGGTATATCATCAACAATGGCAATTTTGCCATTGTTGTATCTCATCAGTCCGTCAGGACTGTATATCATCACGCTTTAGCGTGTATCAAAAACTTTCGCAATGATGAGATACAGTGGCTTTGCCACTGATGATATGCAATTCCTTGCAGAATTGATGATATACAAAGCTTCGCCTTGATATTAAAACCTAGTATTTATGCGTTTTTCACACTCTCACTATGAATTAAAAATATTAAACTGCTGTCGCAGGTGCATTGGTAGACATATATGTTACCTCGACACCTTTACGAGTCTTCTTTGTAATATCGGCTTCGGGAATAGGCACTTCATCGGGTATTTCTATTGAACCTATACAGTTATAATAGATTACGAGTTTTTGCGTTTTAACTCCGCCTATTTTCTCCGTATGATGAACCTCAATGTGCTCGATCAGTTCTGTTACCATAGTAAAGCAAGACAGCTCCCTCGTCAGAGGGAGCCTTTTAATTTTGACCACAGTTTGTCCCACAGACAGCTTTGGAATAAAGAGTTAAACTGCGCTATATTGTTAAAAGAAAAAAATAAATAACATTACGCCTTTTGGGTACAATAACTCTCGGAGGTTTGTTATGGAAATTATAAAAGTTGTTTTAACATCTGTTTTATCGGCGGTATCGCTGTTTATAATTGCAAAAATTATGGGTCACAAACAAATGTCACAGCTTGATTTTTTTGATTACATTACAGGCATTACCATAGGCTCTATTGCGGCGGAACTTGCAACCGAATTGGAAAAGCCCTGGAAGCCTCTTATAGCAATGGTGGTTTATGGTATTATAACGGTAGCTCTGACTTTAATTACCAGTAAACTGCCGAGAATGAGAAAATTTATAAACGGCACTCCAACTATTATTATGAACAGCGGTAAAATATATAGAAAAAATATGAAAAAGGCCAAAATGGACCTAAGTGAATTTATGGTAATGTGCAGACAAGAGGGATATTTTAATTTAAACGATATACAAACCGCCATTTTCGAATACAACGGCAGATTAACATTTTTACCTAAAGCAACTAAGCGTCCTATAAACCCTACTGATATGAATATTGTTCCGCCACCTGAGTCAATCAACACCGAGGTTATTATGGACGGAAGAATTTTAGAGGATAATTTAAAGCGTATAGGACTTGATTTAAACTGGCTTGATAAGGAGCTTAAATGTCAGGGCTATAAAAGCGCTAAAGAAATATTTTTAGGCATTTGCGATAACAATAATCAACTCACTTTATACGTGTAAAACCGTTTGTATATTTTATGCTTTTATGCGCACAACTAAATACAAAGGAGAGATATTATGGATGCAAATGAACTTGTAAAAAATACATTAGATGAAATTCCCAAGCCCGACTCCAATGCAAAACGTATTGTAGGACTTATAAAAGATCGTGGCAGAGTAACAGGCTACAAGCTTTCCGATGAAAGCTGTGTGGACAAAACTCAGGCGGTAGCTATGGCAAAGAACGGACAAATTCTGGGTGTAGGCATTGCTCACCGTGGAAATACCGAATACCTCAAAGCAATACCTAATTCAAATGAAAACGATAATTTAAGCAATCTCCCCTCTGTTTCAGTCAGACATTAATTGTTGCTTTTAATAAAACCGAATCTGTGGCGTAATATTTTAAGCCTCAGGTTCGGTTTTGTTATTTCTTTTTATCTGTCAAATCAAAGCTGAGTTTTAAAAGTTATTTGATTTTCTCATCATCTACACTGCCGTTAAGACAAACTGTAATCCGATAATTTTATTCATATGGTATCACTTATGCATTCCCGTTTCGTTTTGCAATGAACCAATATTATAGGGTCACATTTAAGGTTTACCTTTTCCCTTTTAGAAATTCCTATCTTTTCAAAAGTAATTTCCATAATTACAGCAAACTATTTTTTATTGTTATTATGACGGTAAACCGCAAAAGTAGGCTGACTTGACCACATACACTCCCATTTTGCGCCAAAAATTTCAGTTATATATTTTTTCAGCTTTTCTCTATCCATAATCAACCTCTATAATCTTTTCTTATAAAAGGAGCTTCTATATTGTTTTCGGTCAATGCTGTATACTTATCAGGACGGCGGTAAGCGTTACCGTGTACCTCATTTTTTCGGTACCTTCGTAGCATATCCACATCAAGCTCGGCGATATAAATCCCCTCTCCTTCCTCTGCCTTGAAAACACAGGTATCTCTCGAACCCTCAAGCTCAGGCAAATATGCAACCCCGTCAAAAAGTGTGGAACCGCCGTTACAGTCAGGCACGGTTTCGGGATAATTACAGGTAGCTATTGCTGTCATATTTTCGTACGCTCTTCCGCGAAGCTGAGACAGTCTGTTTATCTCCATTGGACAAGCATTGGGAACGAGTATAAGCTCTGCGCCCTTTAGCATAAGTATACGGGCGCTTTCGGGGAATTCGCGGTCATAGCAAATCATTGCTCCCACGTTTATTTTGCCCTGCTTGGTATCAAGCTCTGCTACATAAAAATCTTCACCCGCGGTTAAATTTCTCTCCACAGAAAAATCACAGGTATGCACCTTTGCATAGGAAAATTTATGCTTTCCGAATCGGTCAAAAAGCACTAAAGTATTACGGGGAGCCTCACCGAATTTTTCAAGCAAGGTAATACAAATTGCCATATCAAGCTCTTTTGCGAGTTTTGAAAAAGACGTAACAAAATCACTGTCAACCGCTATTGCATCCTCTTTCCACACATTTGCAGGGCGGGTATAAATATCATAGCCATTACTGTACATTTCAGGAAAAAGAACAATATCCGCTCCCATCTCTTTAGCCTTTCTGCAGGACGTAATTCCTTTGATTTTATTTTGCTCCAGTGAGTCGCAGGGGGCAATCTGAAGCAACGCGATTTTAAGTTTCACTGTAACCACCTATTTATTCAAAATACGACTTATATTTAATCTTTTTGTTTTTATGGGGGAAAAGATAAGAATACAATTCCACGAAATAGTCGTCGGTCATACTTGCTATATAGTCCGCTACTATCTGATTAACTTCCGTTTGCTCATAAGGCACTTCCCTTACGTAAAACGCTTTACTCACAAAATCTATATGATGGGTGAAAACAGGCGAGGCTTTATTACCGTTCTTTAAATCAGCAAGAAGCTTTTCGTAAATTTCACTCATCATAGGCATAACCGTATTATTAAGCTCATCTGCCACTTTTTCATTTTTGTAAAT
Organism: Acutalibacteraceae bacterium; assembly: GCA_036307305.1. GTDB lineage: Bacteria > Bacillota > Clostridia > Oscillospirales > Acutalibacteraceae > SIG607. The sequence goes on along the minus strand of JAXJXV010000012.1, from coordinate 29,384 downwards.
TTGCTCATAGTTATCCCTTTTGGCTTTGACAAGCGCCTCAAAATGTTCATCGTCCATTTTTATATAATTTTTGCCGTAACTGTTTTCAATAATGTTAACCATTAAATTATTGATAATTTCCGCGTTATAGATACCGATAGCGCCGCTGTCAAAATCTCCGCTGAGTTTAATATGCGCCTTTTCAGCGTCCTGTCTGTCCTTGCCCAAGTATGCAATTATATCTGAAATACGCATTACACAGCCTTCAAGTGTGGAGGGAACAAGCTTTTTAACGTACTTTTTATCAAGATAGCATTTGTCAAGCTGTCGGTAAAATTCCTCAAAGCTATTTACGGGCTGTGGGTGGTATTCGTTAAGCTCCATTTCGCCGTCGTGAGAGGCTATACCGCTTAAGGTTTGCAGGGAAATATTATAAGGGAAAATTTTATCAAGCACCCTTACGGAATGTATATTATGGCTGAAATGCATACCTGTATTTGCATATAACAGCCTGTCAAGAAATTCCTCTCCCGCGTGACCGAAAGGGGTATGTCCTATATCGTGACCGAGAGCTATTGCCTCAATCAAATCAAGGTTTAAGTTAAGCGCCTTGCCGATAGTACGGGCAATTCGGGAAACAAGCTGAACGTGAAGTCCCCGTCTTGATATATCGTCGTTTTTATAAAAGGAGAAAACCTGCGTTTTATCAGAGTATCGGTTATAATAAGGACAGTGGATAATTTTATCTATATCGCGTATGAAAGCAGTACGGATAACACTTGCCCTGTCCCGCTGAGTGTTTCTTCTTATAACGTTATTTTCATCAAAAGACACCTGTGGTAAAGTTCCGTTTTCCCTGTCGGATTTGATTTTTAAGGTCAGTTCCTCTGAGAGTTTTTCGTAGCTTAACATTTACGCACCTCTATTTTCAAACTGTTATTTATAACTTCTTTATTATATCATCTTTACCATTTTTTCTCAATAGTCAATGCTATTATCTGTTCAATTAAATGGTTTGACTTTTTACGTGTTTTAAGGTAAAATAAATGTGTATACATATTTATATAGAAAGAATGTAAGTTATGCGGATACTTGCTATTGGCGACGTTTGCGGTAACGTCGGCTGTAATACGGTTAAAAATATTCTTCCCCGTCTGAAAAAAGAAAAAAATATTGATTTTGTAGTTATTAACGGTGAAAACTCTGCCGACGGTAACGGCATTACGCCCCACAGTGCTCAAATGCTTTTTTCATACGGCGCCGACGTTATAACGGGCGGTAATCATTCACTTAAGAGAAAAGAAATTTGTTCTGTAATGGAGGAAAATCATTTTCTTCTGCGCCCGGACAATCTTCCCGATGAGCTTGTGGGAAAAGGCTACTGCTTGGTTGACTGCGGTTATACAACTGTAGCAGTAATAAATCTTTCGGGTACTATCTATCTTGACAATCTTAACGCCTCCTGCCCTTTTCATAAGGCTGACGCTCTCATTGAACACGCTAAAAATCAAGGTGCAAAAATCATTCTTGTGGACTTTCACGCTGAAGCAACCAGTGAAAAACGCGCCCTTGGTATTTATCTTGACGGAAAAATATCGGCGCTCTGGGGTACGCATACACACGTGCAGACCAATGACGCTCAGATACTTCCAAACGGTACGGGCTACATAACCGATTTAGGTATGACAGGACCAATACAGTCTGTATTGGGTGTAAAAAGCTCTATAATCATTTCAAGGCTAAAGGACAAAAATACAACCGAAAAATTCGTCCTCTCGGACGGCAAATGTATGCTTAACGGCTGTATTTTTGATATTGACAACAACACAGGTATAACCCAAAGCGTTGAAATTATAAATCTCAGTTAGGAGAATTATTTTGAAAAGACTATTATCGTTATTTTTAATAGTTACCCTTTGTTTATGTGTTTTTTCAGGCTGTAAAGGTAACGAAGTGGGCAATGAAAGCGGTCAGGGAAGCGCCACTGCGCAAAACCAAAGTGATGAAAGCATAAATCTTCTTTATTGCAGTAATGACACGTTTAATCCTTACACACTCATAACAAAGGTTAATTTAGAACTTTGTCAGCTTCTATATGATTCCCTTATTACACTGGACAACAATTTTGAACCTGTTTATAAACTTGCTCACTCAGCTTCAATGGAAGGCAAGGTGTGGACGGTTGTTCTCAAGGATGCAGTTTTCTCAGACGGCAGTATACTGACAGGCGAGGACGTGGTTTACTCTTTTAATTTAGCTAAAAACCACAGTAGGTATTCTTCTTGCCTAAGTCACGTTTCCTCCGTTTCCTCTGAAGGCGCTAAGATCACCTTTACACTTAGCTCCACAGACCCTTATTTTATAAATCTTCTCGATTTTCCCATACTAAAGGCGGGAAGCGATAATATCGAAAACGAAGACTCGGTGCTTCTTCCGCCTATCAGTGTAGGAAGATACGTTTTAAACGAAGACGAAACCAAGCTTATAAGAAACGAAAGCTACTACTCTGCCAAACCAAAATATAAAACGATAAATCTTATTAATGCTCCCGACAGCGAATCGGTTGCCCATTACGTTGAAGTAGGCGCTACAGATTTCTACTATGCTAATATAAACGACGGTAAAATAATACGAATGGACGGTAAGAAGTTCTCCATAAATCAGAACAGACTTATTTACATCGGTGTCAATATGAATAATTCCGTCCTGAAGGATGTTAAGGTGCGTTACGGAATTTCTGCCGCACTTGACAGAAAAAAGATTGTATCCTCCGCTTATTTCGACAATGCAATAGCCGCAACGGGACCGTTTACACCCGTTTTCAAAGAAACAAAAAGCTATCAGACCATAGAAACTTCTGCAAATAATAAAATTGCTATTGAGAATTTCGAGCAAATAGGTTATAATATATTAGATAACTCAGGGCTTCGCAAAAACCGTTCGGGATATCCACTTTCATTTTCATTGCTTATTAACGGCGATAACAATTCGCAAAGCCTTGCCGCCCAGCTTATAAAGAGTCAGCTGATGGACGTTGGCATAAATATAACCATTAACGCTTTAAGCTATGAAAATTACAAAAGCGCACTTGAATCGGGTTCATTCCAACTGTACCTTGGTGAAGTAAAGCTATCTAATAACTTTGACATAAGTCCTCTTATCGTCAAGGGTGGAAGCTGTGCTTACTCGGTTGCTGACGTCAGTGACGAAAACGTTACCGATTTCGCCGATATTATCAGCAAATATAAAAACGGCGAAGCATCTATAAGCGACGTCATTACTTCGGTTAGTTCTCAATTGCCCTTTATTCCCATCTGTTACCGTTGCGGAATTCTGTTCTACAGCGATTCCGTAGGCGAAGTCAACGATGCGTCTGTAAACGATTTATTCGTATCAATACAAAATTAAAGCTAATTTTCAAGGAGGCTATATTATGATATCTTACGAAACTATGACAGGAACAGTCACTATTTCAAAGGACTATTTGTCAAAGCTTATCGGTCACGCCGTAACCTCTTGTTTTGGTGTTGCAGGTATGAAGCATAACAGCAAAAGACAGTTCATTAAAGGACTTATTACAAAGAAAGATACCATTGATAAAGGTATTACCGTAACAGGAAATGCCGACTCTATCAATGTTGAACTTCATATTGTCGTTACCTACGGTATGAACATTAATGCTATTGCAAAAAGCATTGTTCATAAGGTTAAATATGTAGTAGAGGATACCACGGGAATAGTGGTTAAAAAAGTCACTGTCAAGGTTGACGGTATAAAAGAATAATTGAGGTGTATAAAGTGTTTAACGGAAATATTCTGCGCGATGCTATAATTTCTGCCGCCAACAACATTTCAAATCAACAGAAACAGGTTGACGAGCTTAATGTATTCCCTGTTCCCGATGGTGATACAGGTACAAATATGTCTATGACCCTTTCAAATGCCGCAAGAGAACTTTCCCGTATGGAAGGTGAAACTGCAGGTAAGGTTGCCGCTACTACCGCTTCCGCACTTCTAAGGGGCGCAAGAGGTAACTCAGGCGTTATTACATCCATTCTTTTCAGAGGCTTTGCAAACGGTTTTAAGGGCTTTGATAACGTTGAGCCTGAAAATCTTAAAAACGCTTTCGCTTTTGGCGTAGAGGCTGCATATAAGGCTGTTATGAAGCCAACCGAAGGTACAATCCTTACCGTAGCCAGAGTTGCAAGTGAGTATGCAACCAAAGCTTTTGAGGACGGACTTGATACACTGGGTGTATTTGAATCCGCGCTTGAGGGCGCAAAGGCAGCCCTTGCAGAAACTCCCGAAATCCTCCCCGTACTCAAAAAAGCAGGTGTTGTAGATGCGGGTGGTAAAGGCTTCGTAGTAATTTTAGAGGGTATGCTTTCCGTATTCAAGGATGGAAAAATTATTCCCTGTAACGCAAGTGTAACGGTAGAAAATCAAACCGAAGAAAACGAAAGCAGAAATGCCGCCGGTGAGTTTGAAGGTGAAATTACCTTTACCTACTGTACCGAATTTATAGTAAACCGCGACCCTGAAAACACTAAAGAACCCAGTGAGCTTCGCGCTTATCTTGAAACAATCGGCGACTGTGTAGTTGTAGTTGACGATGAAGAAATCATAAAGGTACACGTTCACACCGACCACCCAGGTAATGCTATTGAAAACGCTCTTACCTTCGGTTCCCTCGTTCATCTTAAAATAGAGAATATGCGTGACCAGCACGAAAGAGCTAAGCACGACAGTGAAAACGCCTCCAAGAAGCCAACCCAGAACAGCACCCGTACCGAAACCTTTACCCCAGCAGAAAAAGAAAATCCCGTAGGTTTCGTTTCTGTTTGCGCAGGTGACGGTCTTGCTGAATTATTCCGCGACCTTGCCGTTGATACTATCGTTAGCGGCGGTCAGACTATGAATCCCAGCACTGATGACATTCTCCGCGCTATTGAATCTACTCCCGCCGAGACTGTTTTTGTTCTTCCTAACAATAAAAACATCATTATGGCGGCAGAACAGGCAGTTCCTCTTAGCACAAGAAAGGTTATCGTTATTCATTCCCGTACAATTCCTCAGGGTATTTCCGCTATGTTGGCTTTTGACCCCGAAGCAAACGACAACGATAACGCTATTTCTATGGCTGAGGCTTGTGAAAGAATAGACACAGGCTCTATCACCTTTGCGGCGCGCGACTCCGACTTTGACGGACATAAAATAAAAAAGGGTGAGCTTCTCTGTATGAACAACGGCAAAATTGCTTTTGTTGAAACAGAACTTGAAAAGGCTGTTGCTAAGCTTGTTAAGACTATGCTCAAGCGTGACAGTGAATTCCTTACCGTTATTTACGGTGAAGACGTAACTGACGAACAGGCTCAAAAGGTAGAAGCCGACCTTAATGCAAAATTCGGTGATAAGGTGGAAATCACTTTTGTAAACGGCGGTCAGCCAATTTACTATTTCTTCCTTTCTGTAGAATAATGGAAAACACAAAAAGAGATTTACTGAATGTAAAGGGTATCGGTGAAGCAAAGGTCGGCTTACTTTCTAAGCTTGGCATTGAGTCTGTCGATGCCCTTTTGCGTTACTATCCAAGAGATTACAAGGATTATACACACATCACCCCTATAGACGAAATTTCCCCTGAGCAAACGGTTAATATACGGGGTAAAATTGAAGGCAGTGTGACCACCGAACCCCTTTACCGCCAAGCCATTTCCCGTTCCACCTTTTTCGTAAATGACTCAAGCGGTAGCATAAGAATAATTCTGTACCATAAAAAACAGGTCCCATTTTATCTCAAAAAAAACACCTACTATATTTTTTCAGGAAAGGCGCAAGGCAGTCTTTTTGACCTTACAATTTCTTCTCCAACCGTTGTTTACGACAGCGAGGCCAGAATTCAGCCTGTTTATCCTCTTAAAAGCGGGGTATCGTCTAAACAGCTTTCGGCTATGGTAAGCTTTGCTTTGTCCTGTGGAGTAGGCACCGACCCTATTCCTGAGGAAATCAGAAAAAAAGAAGGTCTTTGCGATCTTGATTTTGCTATACGCAATATACATTTTCCCATTTCCCCCGTTTCTCTTAACGCTGCGAAAAAACGTCTTGTATTTGAAGAGCTTTTTACGCTGTTTACCGCCTTTTCTATGCTTAAAGGCAAAAACAAAGAAAACAGCGGAATAAAAATAAACAAGGATTATTCAGAAGAATTTTTTTCTCTTCTCCCCTTTAGTCCTACAAACGCTCAATTAAGGGTAACTAAAGAATGTATCAAGGATATGCAGTCCACTTTTCCTATGAACCGACTTGTTCAGGGTGACGTAGGAAGCGGTAAAACTGCCGTTGCCGCCGCCCTTTGCTATACACTTTTCAAAAACGGATACCAGGCAGCTATAATGGCGCCAACCGAAATACTGGCAGAACAGCACCTAAAGACATTCAATGAGTTTTTTAAAGACACTCCTATAAACTGCTGTCTTTTTACAGGCTCAATGACTCAAAAGCAAAAAAAAGAAAGCCGTCAATTATTAAAGGACGGCAAAATCAACATTGCTATCGGTACACACGCTCTTATAAGCGACGGTGTAGATTTCAACAATTTAGGTCTTGTTATAACCGATGAACAGCACCGCTTCGGTGTTGCGCAGAGAGCAAAGCTTTCCGAGAAAGGTAACAAGCCTCACCGCCTTGTTATGTCGGCAACCCCTATCCCACGCACCTTAGCCCTTATAATCTACGGCGACCTTGATTTAAGCATAATTGACGAGTACCCCAAAAACCGTCAGACTATCGACAGCTACTGTGTAACACAGGAATTACGTGAAAGAGTATTCAACTTTATAAAGAAAAATATTAACGAAGGCAGACAGGCTTACGTAGTATGTCCTGTTGTGGAAGAAAATGAAACCTCCCTTAAAAGCGCAGAAGAATATTTTCAGGAAATAAGCAATAAAGAATTCAAGGATTATAAAGTAGGATTGCTTCACGGAAAAATGAAACCCAAAGAAAAAGAAGCTGTGATGAGCAACTTTTCAAAGGGCGAAATACAGCTTCTAGTTTGCACTACTGTGGTTGAGGTTGGCATCGACGTTCCGAATGCAACAGTTATGGTTATTGAAAACGCCGAAAGATTCGGTATGAGTCAGCTTCATCAGCTAAGAGGAAGAATAGGCAGAGGAATGCATAAATCCACCTGTATCTTCATTTCCGACAACAAGAAAAATCAGCGACTGGAAATCATGTGCAAAACCTCTGACGGCTTTAAAATTTCAGAAGAAGACCTTAAAATGCGCGGACCCGGTGATTTCTTAGGAAGAAGACAGCACGGCCTTCCTGAGCTAAAAATAGCCGATTTAAGCAACGATTTGGATTTACTAAGACGAGCAAATATCTGCGCCAATACACTTATTAGCAGTGACCCGCATTTAAATGGTTATCCCCTACTCAAAGCTCAGATAGAAGAACTTCTTAAAAACAGCGAAAATTAAAAATACTGTCATCAATATGATGACAGTATTTTTTTAGATTAGATACCCTGTCGCTATTCCTACTAAAGCTGACAGGCAAATTATAATAATTGGGTGTACCTTTTTAAAAGCAAGAACCGTTGCTACGGCGCATATAGCAAGACTTACGTAAAACTGAGCTGTTTTAAATACAGCAAGAGAGAAACCGCTTGGTAAAAATACCGTAAGAGCAATAGAAATAATTGCACTTCCTATAAGACCTACAACGGCAGGTTTAAGTCCGCTCATTACACCCTGTACGCTTTTACTCTTTTTAAATCTGTCGTAAATTTTTGCAACTATAAGGATTATAACAAAAGACGGAAATACAACGCCTAAGGTTGCACAGGCTGAGCCTAAAATACCTATTGGCGCTACCTGACTGCCAACGTAGGTTGCAATATTTATTGCAAAGGGTCCCGGTGTAGATTCGCTTACGGCTATAAAGTTTACAAGCTGTTCAAGCTCCATCCAACCCTTAGCCGTAACCTCCTGTTGAATAAGAGGAAGCATTGCATAACCGCCGCCGAAGGTAAATGCGCCGATTTTAAGAAAGGTCAGAAACAGTTCAAGATAAATCATATCTTATTCCTCCTCTCAATAATTACAGAAGAAACAAGACCGAAGACAGCGCAGCCTATAAGCACGTAAAGTACGGGTATATCGAGAAATGCCGTAAGTAAAAAGGAAAACGCCATAACTATATAAGACACTGCGCCCTTTGGACATTTTTTATACATTGTATAAAGAGCCTTGAAAAGCAAAGCAAGAACTCCCGCCCTTATTCCGTTAAAGGCATATTTAACAGCCTTTAAATTACCAAATTCATTAAGAACGGCAGAGATAATAAGAATAATCATAAATGACGGTAGTACAACACCGAGAGTCGCAAAAAAGCTTCCCCAGAAGCCGCAAACTCTATATCCCACAAAGGTGGCGGAATTTATAGCAATAGGTCCGGGTGTAGATTCTGCAATAGCAATTATTTCAAGGATATCATCATCGGTTACCCATTTTTTATTTTCAGCTATTTCCTTTTGAATAAGAGGTATCATAGCATAACCGCCGCCAAAGGTGAATGCTCCGATTTTAAAAAAGGTAACAAAAAGCATTAACGCTTTATAAAGTTTATCTTTGATTTTCAACATCTCCCTTTTTTATTATTCTCTTTAACAACTCAATAATTCCGTAAACTATCATACCGCAGACAATGGCTACTACCAAATCAAATACTACTGTAAGAACGAAAGTCAGCAAAAGTATCAAAATATCGTCCTTTCGCTTTGTTTTAAATATAGCAACGAAATGACGCCATTCACTCATATTATATGCTACTACGAACAATATTGCCGCAATTACAGGCATAGGGATAAGTGACGCATAAGGCATCAGAAACAAAATTACAAGTAACAATACCACAGCGTGTACGATAGCGGAAACGGGAGTTCTGCCTCCGTTTTTAATATTAGCAGCCGTTCTTGCTATTGCGCCCGTAGCGGGAATTCCGCCAAAAAGCACAGAAGCAATATTAGCCACGCCCTGCGCTACAAGCTCACTGTTGGAATTATGCTTATCGTTAATCATACCATCAGCGACCACACAGGATAAAAGGGACTCGATACCTGCAAGAATTGCAATAGTAAATGCATTTGGAAGGACTGCAAGAATTTTTTGCATACTGAAATCAAAGGAAGAAAAATCAGTTTTGGGCAGACCCTTAGGAATTGTATACAGGTCGCCTATAGTATATACGCCCTCGTTTAAAGTAGGAATAAAGGCAACAAGCAACGCGCCGACCAGCACCGCTATAAGAGATGGCGGCACTCTTTTTTCAAGCTTAGGATAGAAAATAAGTATAGCAAGACAAATAATTCCCACAGCAAGACTCTGCCAACTAAACGTTGAAAAGCTGACGATATTTGCTTCTATTTTTTCAAGAGTTTCTATGGGTTTTAGTGAATCGGCGTAGGTAATACCAAAAAAATCTTTAATCTGACCTACAAATATCGTAACTGCAATACCTGCAGTAAAGCCTACAGTTATTGCTTTTGGTATAAATTTTATAAGACTTCCAAGCTTGAATACACCCATAAGTATAAGAATGAAACCTGCAATAACCGTTGCTATAAACAATCCATCCATACCCTGAGAGGCAACTACACCTGCAACAATAGTAGCAAAGGCGGCGGTGGGTCCCGCTATCTGCACTCTGCTTCCGCCTAAAAGTCCCACAAAAAAACCTGCCGCAACAGCAGTGTATATACCACAGGCGGGTTCAACTCCCGAAGCTAGAGCTAAAGCAATAGACAAAGGCAATGCAATTATTGCAACTATAAGACCTGCTACAAGGTCTTTTGTAAACTGTGCGCCGTTATAACCCTTCAGCGCATCAACTATTTTAGGCTTAAGATAAAAGCTTTTCATATACTAATTCCCCTTTACAACAAGAATGAGTATACCATAACAGGAATAAAAAGTAAAGTTAAAATAAAACGCTTAATTAAAAATATACAAAATTAACCCCTCTGTTTTAAACAGAGGGGTTTTTAGAACCGTTAGTCTTAACCGTCACATCAAAAGACAAGCGCTACGCCTTACAATGTGATGGTCAAGAAGCTTAAAGTTATATTAACTCAATGATTGCCATTTCAGCAGCATCACCGCGGCGTGGGCCGGTCTTGGTGATACGGCAGTAACCGCCGTTTCTGTCAGCATAACGGGGAGCGATTTCGCTGTAAAGCTTCTTTACAACCTCGTCCTTTGTTATGAAAGCATAAGCCTGACGTTTGCTGTGTAAACTGGTATCCTTAGCGAGTGTAATATATTTTTCAGCCATTGCACGAACTTCTTTAGCGCGGGTAACGGTTGTTTCAATCTTGCCGTTTTCAAGCAAGAAGGTTACCATTGCTCTGAGCATTGCAGTTCTCTGGTCACTGGTTCTGCCGAGTTTTCTTGTACCGGGCATGAATATTCACTCCTTACAATTATTCGTCGTCACTCTTAAGGCTATAACCAAAGGAATTAAGCTTTGCAATAACCTCTTCAAGTGATTTACGGCCAAGATTTCTAACCTTCATCATATCTTCTTCAGACTTATTGATGAGGTCCTCAACCGTATTAATGCTTGCGCGTTTAAGACAATTGAAGCTACGAACAGAAAGGTCAAGCTCCTCAATAGTCATATTGAGTACCTTATCGTTATCGTTTTCACCCTTAACTGCCATAATACTCTCTGTTTCACTTACGCCTTCGGTAAGCTCAAGGAAGAGTTGGAAATGTTCAACAAGAATCTTTGCAGATAAGGAAACTGCTTCATTTGCTTTTATGGAGCCGTCGGTCCACACTTCTAAGGTAAGACGTCCTTTATCTGTAACCTTACCAACACGGGTATTGTCAACAGTAGGATTAACCTTTAATACAGGTGTGAAAATCGAATCAACAGGAATAACTCCAATTATTGATTGCGCCGGCTTATTCTGTTCTGCCTGTACATAGCCTCTGCCCTTATCAATGGTCATTTCCATATTGAGCTTAGCACCCTCACCGAGAGTTGCAATGTACAGCTCGGGATTTAAAATCTCGACCTCAGAATCACACTTGACACTAGCACCTGTTACAACACAGGGGCCTTCCGCCTCAACATAAACAGTCTTAGGTGCATCGCCGTGAAGCTTAGGCACAAGACCTTTAATGTTCAGTATGATTTCAGTTACTTCTTCCTTTACGCCGGGAAGAGTAGAAAATTCATGAACAACGCCGTCAATTTTAACGGTTGTTACAGCAGCTCCCGGTAAAGTAGAAAGCAGAACTCTGCGCATACTGTTACCAAGTGTTGTGGCGTAACCTCTCTCAAGAGGCTCCATAACAAACTTACCGTAGGTACCGTCGGCTGTTAATTCAAGTGTTTCTATTCTGGGCTTTTCAATCTCTATCATTTAAAAGCTCCATTCTCCGTATTTGATTTTTAATAATGGATATAGATACGGGTATATATCCACGTAAAACTTACTACTAAATTACTTAGAGTAGAATTCGACGATGGGCTGTTCCTCAACAGGAGCATCAATCTGGTCACGCTCAGGTAATGCGATAACTTTAGCTTCACACTTATCCTTATCAACATCAATCCAAGCAGGAGCAGGTCTGGAAGCGTTAGCTTCAACAACACCCTTCATCTTTTCAAGAGTCTTGCTCTTATCACAGATAGCGATTACATCGCCAGCCTTTAAGAGATAAGAAGCAATGTCAACACGATGTCCGTTAACCTCAAAGTGACCGTGTCCGATAAGCTGTCTGGCTTCAGCTCTGGAAGAAGCAAAACCAACTCTGTATACAACGTTATCGAGACGGCTTTCGAGAATCTTTAAGAGGTTTTCACCAGTAACACCCTGTTTTCTCTCAGCAATTTCAAAATAGTGACGGAACTGACCTTCCTGAACGCCGTAGAAACGACGAGCCTTCTGCTTAGCACGAAGCTGAAGACCGTATTCAGAAGATTTCTTACGTCCCTGTCCATGCTGACCGGGAGCATAAGCTCTTACAGCAATGGAACATTTATCAGAATAGCAGCGTTCGCCCTTAAGGAACAATTTCTGTCCTTCACGGCGACAAAGTCTGCAAACTGCACCGGTATATCTTGCCATCTTTTACACCTCCGTTAAATTCGGTTATACGCGTCTTCTCTTAGGAGGACGGCAGCCGTTGTGCGGGATAGGAGTTACGTCTTTAATCATTGTAACTTCAAGTCCAGCAGACTGTAATGCACGAATAGCAGCTTCACGACCAGCACCTGGACCCTTAACATACACTTCAACTATTTTAAGACCGTGTTCCATAGCAGCCTTAGCAGCAGTTTCAGCAGCACTCTGTGCAGCGAAAGGAGTAGACTTTCTGGAACCTCTGAAACCGAGTTCACCGGCAGATGCCCAAGAAAGAGCATTACCCTGAGTATCGGTAATAGTTACTATTGTGTTGTTGAAGGTTGACTGGATATGAGCAGCGCCACGTTCAATGTTTTTCTTTTCACGACGTCTACGGGTAGAAGTCGTTTTAGCCTTAGCAGTAGCCATATTATCTTCCTCCTGACTTATTTCTTCTTGTTAGCGATGGTCTTCTTGGGACCCTTACGGGTACGGGCATTGGTCTTTGAACGCTGTCCTCTTACCGGTAAGCCCTTGCGATGACGAAGGCCTCTGTAACTTCCGATTTCAATAAGTCTTTTGATGTCAAATGCTACGGTACGGCGACGGTCACCTTCAACCTGAAGGTTGTGGTCGATATACTCACGCAGCTTGGAAATATCATCTTCGGTCAAATCTTTGACACGGGTATCCGGATTAACTCCGGTGGCCGCAAGAATTTCTCTGGATGTTGTAAGTCCGATGCCGAAAATATATGTGAGACCAATCTCAACACGCTTGTTGTTCGGCAAATCTACACCAGCAATACGAGCCATTTTTAATACACCTCCACTGTATAGCGCGGGATTAACCCTGACGCTGTTTGTGCTTGGGGTTCTCACAGATTACCATGATTTTACCCTTGCGCTTGATGATTTTGCATTTTTCGCAAATCTTTTTTACAGAAGGTCTGACTTTCATTTGGATTACCCTCCTAGTTTTTTTTGACCGTCTTATTTAGAACGCCAAGTAATGCGTCCTTTAGACAGGTCGTATGGGGACATTTCTACTGTAACCTTATCTCCCGGAAGAATACGAATATAGTTCATTCTTAGTTTTCCTGAGATATGAGCCAGTATAGTATGGCCTCCTTGAATTTCTACTTTAAACATTGCGTTTGGCATGGACTCGACAACGGTACCTTCCAGTTCTATTACATCTTCTTTAGACATAATCAGAAATCCTCCCTAATCACGTACGCTTTAAGCGCACGGCGTAATGATTTATTTGAAATAAATACGTCTTTGTTCAGACTTTGTCCGATAAATTCAATATGCCTAAGGTTCTTTTTCTTAGGTCGTTCTAGGGGTCGGGCTTTGCCGTCTACCACCAAAACGAAATCTCTTTCTTCGCCTATAACGGCAAGTAAAGAACCTTTATCTCTTCCGGCGCAAGACTTAACTACTTTAAATGTCATCATAATAACACCTTTAAGCAAGAGTCATTATCTGCGCACCGTCAGAGGTTATAGCCACCGTATGCTCGAAATGAGCTGACAGTGAACCATCCTTTGTTTCTACCGTCCAACCGTCTGATAAGGTTTTAACGTCGGGCGAACCGAAATTGACCATTGGTTCAATCGCGATTGTCATTCCCGGCATCAAACGGATTCCCTTTCCGGCCGTACCGTAATTCGGGACCTCTGGTGCTTCGTGAAGCTTAGTTCCTATTCCGTGTCCGATAAAATCTCTGACAACCGAGAAACCGCGCTCCTCGACATAATGCTGTATAGCACTTCCTATATCGCCGATTCTACCGCCTGCGCGAACAGCCTTTATGCCTTCGTAAAGACTTTCTCTGGTCGCGTCCATCAGCCGCTTCGCCTCTTCGGAAACGTCTCCGACAGCGAAAGTGGCGGCATTATCACCGTTATAGCCTTCAAATGCAGCTCCTAAATCAATACTGACTATGTCACCCGCTTTAAGAATCCGCTTTTTAGAAGGTATGCCGTGAATCACCTCATTATTTATGGAAATGCAAGCTGTTGCAGGATAGCCTGAGTATCCTTTAAAGTTGGGCTTAGCGCCCTGACTTAAAATATATTTTTCAGCTATACTGTCAAGTTCCCAAGTGGATACACCCGGTTCAACAGCCTTGCCTACCAACTGTAATGCGCCTGCCGATATTCTACATGCTTCCCGCATAATAGACAACTCTCGGCTGGTTTTAAGCACTATCATAACTAAATCTCCAATGCCTTGAAAACGGCAGCAGTTGTTTTCTCAACCGTATCCATACCCTTAACGCTTATAAGCTTACCCTGTTTTTCATAATAAGCCATAAGAGGTTCGGTCTGCTGATGATAAACCTCAAGACGATTAAGCACCGTTGCAGGTTCATCGTCCTTGCGGATAACAAGATTGCCGCCGCAAAGATTACATACGCCCTCTTTTTCAGGCTTCTTATATTCAGTGTGATAGCTTGTTCCGCACTTTTCACAAACACGTCTGCCGGACATACGCTTTACTATTTCTTCGTCCTCTACCTCAAGGGATAGAACGGTGTCAACAGTATCGCCCATAGCGTCCAGCGCCTCTGCTTGTGGAATAGTACGTGGGAAGCCGTCAAGAATATAACCGTTTTCACAATCCTTCTCTGCAAGGCGCTCTTTTACAATTCCGATAACAACTTCATCAGGAACGAGTGCGCCTGCATCGATATAAGATTTAGCAACCTTACCCATTTCTGTGCCGTTCTTTAAAGCGGCGCGGATAATATTACCTGTAGAAATGGTAGGAATATTTAATTTTTCAGAAATATATTCTGCCTGTGTGCCTTTACCGGCACCAGGAGCACCCAAAAGTATGAGCTTCATATACGGTCTCCTTTTAATTAATCAAGGAATCCCTTGTAATGACGCATCATCATCTGAGATTCGAGGTTCTGAACTGTATCAAGTGCAACACCTACAAGAATCAGCATTGAAGTACCACCAAGGGAAATATTCATAGCACCGATTCTGCCTACGGCAATAGGAAGTATTGCAACGACGCTCAGGAAGAAAGCACCCATCAAAGTAATTCTGGAAAGAATCTTGGAAATAAACTCAACAGTAGGTTTACCTGGGCGGATACCTGGGATAGAACCACCGTTCTTTCTAAGATTGTTAGCCATCTCAACGGGATTAAACTGAATGGTAGCGTAGAAATATGCAAAACCGATAATCATTATGAAGTAAAGTATTGCATAGAATACGCCCTGAGTGCTGAACAATGAGAAGAACTTATATAGAGTTCTGTCAGTGTTACTCATAAAGCTTAAAATCATGGTAGGAAGCATCAAAATTGAGCTTGCGAATATTACAGGCATAACACCTGACATATTTACCTTAATCGGAATATGAGTATTCTGACCGCCATACATCTTGTTACCTACAACGCGTTTTGCATACTGTACGGGGATTCTGCGTTCTGCATTTGTCATCCATACAACGAACATTATAAGTAAGAGGAACAGAACGATGATTGCGATAACTGCAACAGGATTAATCTTTAAGTTGTGCCAAAGTACGTTCGCAGCCTGAGGACCTCTTGATATGATACCTGCAAACAGAATCATGGAAATACCGTTACCGATACCCTTAGTATCAATCTGTTCGCCAAGCCACATAACCATTGCGGAACCTGCGGTAAGACAAAGAACGATAACACCGGCAGCAAGCCAGAATAAGAAGCCACCATCTGCGCTGATACAATTAATTGAATTCAGGTAGATAAAGTAAGCAACACCCTGAAGAAGACCAAGAGCAACCGTTACGTAACGGGTAATCTGCGCAATCTTCTTTCTACCCTCTTCGCCTTCCTTAGAAAGACGCTCAAGAGCAGGAATAGCAACTGATAAAAGCTGAATTATAATTGATGAGTTAATGTAGGGAGTAACTGAAAGAGCGAAGATAGCCGCATATTCAAGTCCGCCGCCGGTCAATATTGACAGATAACTAAAGAACTCATTAGTAGCAGCCTCGCCTAACATAGCTACGTCTACAAAAGGAACAGGAATGACCGAACCGATACGGAAAACGATCAAAATGAAAACCGTGAAAAGTATTTTGCGTCTGATATCTTTAACAGCCCAGGCGTTTCTTATAGTTTCTAACACGGTTAAATCACCTCGGTCTTTCCACCGGCAGCAGCGATTTTTTCAGTAGCAGAAGCAGAGAAAGCGTTAAGCTTAACTGTAAGCTTCTTTGTAATTTCGCCCTTACCGAGTACTTTTACAGGGTAGGAAGCCTTCTTCACGATACCCTTTTCAGCCAAAGCAGCAGCATCAACTACAGCACCGTCCTCAAATACATTGAGAGCAGAAACGTTGATAGCAATAACCTCTTCAGCAAAAATGTTATTGAAGCCACGCTTAGGAACACGTCTCTGAAGGGGCATCTGACCGCCTTCGAAACCAGGTCTCATACCGTGACCGGCACGAGCCTTCTGTCCTTTGTGACCTTTACCGGCAGTTTTACCATTGCCGGAGCCATGACCTCTACCGATACGCTTTGCTTCCTTAGTAGAACCAAAAGCGGGGGTTAATTCATGCAGTTTCATTTTTCGCACCTCCTTGCTTAGTGACGGAAATAATTCCGCTCTTTCCGCCAAACAGGCGGATATAACTCGAAGCCATATTAGGCCTCACTCACCTCAACGAGGTGTACGACTTTTTTGATTTTACCCATAGTCTGAGCATTATCAGGCTGAATGGATACATCGCCGATTTTCTGAAGACCGAGAGCCTTAACAGTAGCAATCTGGTCCTTCTTGGAGCCGATGGTGCTCTTTATAAGTTTAACTTTAAGTGCCATTGTTTTGCTCCTCCTTAACCAACGATTTCTTTTACGGATTTGCCGCGGATAGCAGCAACTTCTTCTGCATTACGAAGAGCAGCAAGACCGGCAATAGTAGCTCTTACAACATTGCAGGGATTGTTACTACGCAATGCTTTTGTACGGATATCCTTGATACCAACGATTTCAAGTACGGCACGAACAGGGCCGCCGGCGATAACGCCGGTACCGGTTGCAGCGGGCTTTAAAAGCACACGACCTGCGCCGAACTCACCGATGATTTCATGAGGAATAGTGGAGCCCTTAAGAGCAACTGTAATCATGTTCTTCTTGGCATCCTCAATACCCTTGCGAATCGCATCCGGAACTTCACCAGCTTTACCGAGACCGAAGCCTACTCTGCCATTGCCGTCGCCGACAACAACCAAAGCGGAGAACTTCATTATACGACCGCCCTTAACGGTTTTGGATACGCGGTTGATAGCAACAACGCGCTCCTGTAATTCTACATTGTTAGTGTCAAAATTAGTAGCCAAAAGTATTCCTCCTCTTCAATTAGAACTTGAGGCCGCCCTCACGGGCACCTTCGGCAAGCTCCAAGACACGACCATGGTAAATATAACCGCCACGGTCGAAAACGCAACACTCAATACCTTTATCAAGAGCGCGTTTAGCAATTAACTGTCCAACTTTACGGGCTGCTTCTTTGTTACCAGTAGCACCTTCAAAGTCCTTTTCAACGGTAGAAGCAGCAGCTAAAGTAACGCCGTTAACGTCGTCAATCAACTGGGCGTAAATATTGCTGTTGGAGCGGAATACATCAAGGCGTGGGCACTGAGCAGTACCGCTTATCTTGCTACGTACACGAGCGTGACGCTTAAGACGTGCCTTGTTAGAATCTGGTTTATTAACCATTTAAAATACACTCCTTTTAAATTATTTCTTTGCGCCCTTAGCGGCTTTACCTTCTTTACGGCGGATATACTCATCAACGTACTTGATACCCTTACCCTTGTATGGCTCGGGAGGACGTTTTTCACGAATCTGAGCTGCTAACTGACCTACTGCCTGTTTGTCGCAACCGCTAACAATAATTTTGTTAGGACTGGGAACGTCAATAGTAATACCAGTAGGCTCTTCCATGATAACCTGATGTGAATATCCAAGGTTCATAACAAGATTTTTACCCTGCTTCTGAACACGATAACCAACACCGTTAACATCAAGTTCCTTCTTAAAGCCTTCTGTAACACCTACTACCATATTGGAGATAAGTGTACGGGTAAGACCGTGAAGAGAACGATTCAACTGGTCGTCATTGGGACGCTTTACAATAATTTCGCTATTTTCCATTACAATTTCCATTTCAGGACGAAGGGTTTCTTTAAGTTCACCCTTAGGACCCTTAACGGTAATTTCGTTGCCGTTAAACTTAACTTCAACACCTGCAGGAATAGCAATCGGTTTCTTTCCAATACGAGACATCCTGAAGCACCTCCTTACCAAACATAAGCCAGAACTTCGCCGCCAACGTTAGCTTTGCGAGCCTGTTTGTCTGTCAAAATACCCTTAGAGGTGGAAAGGATTGCGATGCCAAGGCCTCTCATAACCTTCGGCATATCCTCAACATTGGTGTAAATTCTCAAACCTGGCTTGGAAACTCTGCGAATTCCAGTGATGATTTGAGATTTTTTCGGGCCATACTTCAGTACGATATGAATCATGCCCTGCTTTCCGTCTTCAATAACCTGAAAGCTTGTAATATATCCTTCGTCAAGTAAAATCTGAGCAATAGCTTTTTTAACATTAGACGCAGGAATATCTACCGAATCATGTTTTGCCGAAGAAGCATTACGAATTCTTGTAAGCATATCGGCTATAGTATCGGTGATTTGCATGCCGTCAACCTCCTTTTCTGTTGCTTTACCAGCTTGCCTTTGTCACGCCGGGAATTTCACCCTTGTATGCGAGTTCTCTGAAACAGATACGGCAAATACCGTATTTGCGAAGATAAGCGTGTGGGCGTCCGCAGATTTTACATCTGCTGTAAGCTCTGGTTGAAAATTTGGCAGGACGTGCCTGTTTTATTTTCATAGATGTTTTAGCCATAATTTCTTCTCCTTATTTCGCAAACGGAGCGCCCATAAGACTTAAAAGCTCACGGGCTTCTTCGTCGGTCTTTGCAGTGGTAATGAAGTTAATATCCATACCGCGAACCTTGTCGATTTTATCAAATTCGATTTCAGGGAAAATAAGCTGCTCTTTAACACCCATGGAATAGTTACCACGGCCGTCGAAAGAGTTAGGATTGATACCTCTGA
The DNA here is from genome assembly GCA_036307305.1 of Acutalibacteraceae bacterium. GTDB lineage: Bacteria > Bacillota > Clostridia > Oscillospirales > Acutalibacteraceae > SIG607. The sequence continues at coordinate 10,126 of JAXJXV010000012.1, read as the reverse complement.
AGTCTCTAACTCTGGGGAGAGCTGCGTTGAAAAGACGCTCAACGAATTCATACATTCTCTCGCCTCTGAGAGTAACTTTTACACCGATAGGCTGACCTGCACGAAGCTTAAAGTTTGCAACAGACTTTTTAGCAAGACAGGGAACGGCCTTCTGACCGGTGATTTTGCTTAAATCAGCGATAGCAGCATCGATAACTTTTGCGTTTTCTTTTGCTTCGCCGAGTCCGACATTGATTACAACTTTATCGAGCTTCGGAATCTGCATGACGCTCTTATAATTGAATTTCTTCATCAATGCGGGAGCAATAGAATTTACATATTCTTCTCTCATTAATGACATGTCATGTCCTCCTCACTCGTTAAAATGTTTCTTTGCACTTCTTGCAAACGCGGTCCTTCTTGCCATCCTCGTAGATTTTAACGCCTACGCGGGTGGGTTTGCCACATTTGGGGCAAACGAGCTGAACCTTAGATGCATAGATAGCGCTTTCGGTCTCAATTATACCGGAAGGGTCGCCGGCCTTGCGGGGTTTTACGTGCTTCTTAACAACGTTAAGACCCTCAACAATAACCTTGCCTTCTTTGGGGCTAACTTCGAGAACCTTACCGCTTTTGCCACGGTATTTTTCGTCTCCGGTAAGGAGAACAACTGTATCGCCAGTTTTAATATTCATGGTGTGGTCCTCCTTTAAAGTACTTCGGGAGCAAGGGAAAGAATCTTTGTATAATCCTTATCACGAAGCTCTCTTGCTACCGGTCCGAAAATACGGGTACCGCGGGGATTCTTGTCCTCACGGATGATAACGGCAGCGTTCTCATCAAATCTGATATAAGTGCCATCAGCACGACGAAGGCCCTTTGCAGAACGAACTACAACTGCCTTTACAACATCGCCCTTCTTAACAGTACCACCAGGAGTGGCCTTTTTAACGGAAGCTACGATGACGTCGCCGATATTGGCATACCTTCTTCTAGAGCCGCCGAGTACGCGAATGCACATAATTTCTTTAGCACCGGTATTGTCGGCAACTTTAAGGTAACTCTGTTGCTGTATCACAGTGGTTTCCTCCTTACAGACTACAAAGCTTTTTCAATAATCTCAACCACACGCCAATTCTTATCCTTGGAGAGCGGTCTGGTTTCCATGATGAGAACTCTGTCACCAACATTACAGGTGTTGTTTTCGTCATGGGCCTTAAGCTTAATAGTGTTTTTAATAATCTTCTTGTAGAGTGGGTGTTTAACGTTGTCTTCAATAGCAACTACAACGGTTTTGTCCATTTTGTTGCTTACAACCTTACCAACTCTTGTCTTACGAAGGTTTCTTTCGCTCATTCGATTACCCTCCCTCTTCCTTATGCCTTGGAGTCAAGAAGTTCTTTTTCGCGAATTACAGTTTTAATTCTAGCGATGTCCTTCTTAACTTCGGTAATGCGCATAGGATTGTCGAGCTGATTGATAGCGAGCTGGAAACGGAGATTGAATAATTCTTCCTTAAGTTTACCAAGCTTTTCGTTCAGCTCAGCGATGGTTAATTCTCTGATTTCCTTAGTATTCATTACTGCTCACCATCCATTTCCTTAGTAACAAACTTACATTTAATAGGAAGTTTGTTGGCAGCGAGACGCATAGCTTCCTGAGCAAGCTCCTGGGAAACTCCGCCAATCTCAAACATAATACGGCCGGGTTTTACTACAGCTACCCAATATTCAGGAGAACCTTTACCGGAACCCATTCGAGTTTCTGCAGGTTTTGCAGTTATAGGCTTATCAGGGAAGATTTTAATCCATACCTGACCGCCACGCTTGATGTAACGTGTCATAGCAATACGGGCAGCCTCTATCTGATTTGAAGTGATCCACGCCGGTTCAAGAGCCTGAAGACCGAACTGACCGTGAGAAATAGTATTACCTCTCAAAGCCTTACCAGTCATACGGCCACGCTGAACTTTGCGGTATTTTACACGCTTTGGTAATAACATTAGCGGGATCCCCCTTCCTTCTTAGATGTTTTCTTAACATCATGAAGGATTTCACCCTTATAAAGCCATACCTTTACGCCAAGACGGCCGTAGGTAGTAGCAGCCTCTGCAAAACCGTAATCGATATCAGCACGAAGAGTCTGCAGCGGGATAGTACCCTCATGATAAGTCTCAGCACCGGCAATTTCTCTGCCACCGAGACGACCGGAAACGGTAATCTTGATACCCTTAGCGCCGAACTTCATTGAGCGGCCGATAGCCATCTTCATAGCACGACGGAAGGAAACACGCTTTTCAAGCTGAACAGCGATGTTTTCAGCAACGAGCTGAGCATCCATATCCGGATTTTTGATTTCTACAATATTGATTGTGCAGGACTTACCAAGCATTTTTTCGCAGGTAAGACGGAGCTTTTCGATTTCAGCACCGTTTCTACCGATAACCATACCAGGTTTTGCACAATGAATGTGGATTCTGACCTTGGACGCATTGCGTTCAATTTCAATTTTAGGAACGCCTGCGGACTGAAGTGTCTTCTTCAAGTACTTACGGAGGTTATAGTCCTCAACCAAAGTATCTCCGAAGACATTATCCTTGGCATACCAACGGGAATCCCAGTTTTTAATTACGCCAACACGGAATCCGTGTGGATTAACTTTCTGGCCCATAGTCTAACCTCCTTAATCCTCGCGTTCTTTAAGAACGATTGTCATGTGTGATGTTCTCTTTAAAATTCTGTGAGCACGGCCGTGGTCCTTAGGACGAATACGCTTTAAGGTTGGGCCGGGACATACAAAACACTCAGCTACATAGAGCTTAGAAACATCCATGTGATGATTATTCTCAGCATTAGCGATAGCAGATGCTAAAAGCTTTTCAAGATACTCACAAGCAGACTTGGGAGTAAACTTTAAAATTGCCATAGCCTTATCTGCATCCTGATTACGAATAAGGTCCATCACTATTTTCACCTTACGCGGTGAAATGCGAGCATATTTAAGTATTGCTCTTGCTTCCATAATTAAACTCTCCTTTCGCCGCTTACTTTGTGGTCTTTGCACCGGCATGACCCTTGAAGGTTCTGGTGGGAGCAAACTCACCGAGCTTGTGACCTACCATATCCTCAGTAACATAAACCGGAACATGTTTGCGACCGTCGTGTACTGCGATGGTATGTCCGACGAAATCGGGGAATATGGTTGATGAACGGCTCCAGGTCTTAAGAACTCTCTTTTCACCAGCAGCATTCATCTCCTGAATTCTTTTCATAAGAACGGGCTGCACATAGGGGCCCTTTTTAACGCTTCTACCCATAATTTTATCTCCTTTCGTCTGACTTACTTACGACGCTTTACGATATACTTATCGGTCGATTTGTGCTTCTTACGAGTCTTGTAACCGAGAGCAGGTTTGCCCCAAGGAGTTACAGGACCGGGACGTCCGATAGGAGCTCTACCTTCACCACCACCGTGAGGATGGTCGCAGGGGTTCATTACAGAACCGCGAACTGTTGGACGCCAACCCATATGACGCTTACGTCCGGCTTTACCGTAGTTGATGTTGCTATGCTCAGGATTACTTACCTGACCGATGGTAGCCATACAGTTAGCAGGTACGTTTCTGAGTTCGCCGGAAGGCAAACGAAGGAGTGCCATACCGTTTTCCTTAGCCATAAGCTGTGCCATATTACCTGCAGAACGTGCAAGCTGAGCACCGCGACCGGCATAAAGCTCAACATTGTGGATAAAGGTACCAACAGGAATGTTGGTAAGAGGAAGTGCGTTACCGGGCTTGATATCTGCATCAGGACCGCTTACGATTACGTCACCCACTTTAAGACCAACAGGTGCGATAATGTAGCGCTTTTCCTTATTTTCGTTATCGTACTGTACAAGTGCGATAAAAGCAGAACGGTTAGGGTCATACTCAAGAGTAAGAACTGTTGCGGGTATACCGGTCAAATCTCTCTTGAAATCGATAACTCTGTACTTTCTGCGGTTTCCGCCGCCACGATGACGAACGGTGATGCGGCCATAGCTGTTACGACCTGCATTTTTCTTTAAAGGCTCAAGTAAGCTTCTCTCAGGCTTTACGTCGGAAAGTACGGAATAATCCATACTGGTCATACCGCGGCGGCCCGGAGTAGTCGGCTTATAATGCTTTATTGCCATTTTTAATTCACTCTCCTATTTAGGCTTAGCGAAACCGTTAACACGGCTTCATACATCACCTGAAGCTTTTTGCTTCTAGGCACTGGGATTACATAAGACCGTCGAAGAATTCGATAGTCTTGGAATCCTCTTTCAAAGTAACAATTGCTTTCTTCCAAGAAGCAGTGTAGCCTTCATAACGTCCCATACGACGAGCCTGACCACGAACGCTCATTGTGTTAACTTTAGCAACCTTAACTTTAAAGATTTCTTCAACAGCTTTTGCTATTTCAATCTTATTAGCATCTTTTGCTACTTTGAAGGTGTATTTCTTGTCGGCAATGCCTGACATACTTTTTTCGGTAATAACCGGAGCAATAATGATGTCCTGTGCGGTTTTCATTATGCGTACACCTCCTCAATTTTTCCTACGGCACCCTTAGCAATTACCAAGGTATCTGCATTAAGGATATCGTAAGTGTTGATGGTGTTTACCTGTGCGGTCTTAACACCGGGGATGTTAGCACAGCTCTTTACGGCAAAGTTGTTGTTGTCTTCAAGAACGATAAGAGTTTTCTTACCTGCTTCGATTGCTTTGAGGCAATCAACAACGGTCTTTGTCTTGTAAGCTTCAACCTTGAACTCATCAAGAACGATAAGGTCGCCGCTGATAACTTTATCAGAAAGAGCAGACTTTAATGCAAGTCTCTTAACTTTCTTATTTAAATCATAAGAATAGTCGCGTGGCTTTGGTGCGTGAACAATACCACCGTGAGTCCACTGAGGTGCTCTGGTAGAGCCCTGTCTAGCATGGCCTGTACCCTTCTGTCTCCAAGGCTTTTTACCGCCGCCGGAAACTTCAGTACGGGTTAAGGTAGACTGGGTGCCCTGACGCTGATTAGCGAGATAATTTACAACAACCTGATGCATAACGGATGCATTAGGTTCGATTCCGAAGATAGCATCGTTTAATGTGATTTCACCCACATTTTTACCTGCCATATCCAAAACTGCTATATTAGGCATAATTCAGTTCTCCTTTCCCTTAGGCTTTCACGCTGTCGAAAAGAATAACGATTCCGCCCTTGGGGCCAGGAACGGCACCCTTAACAGCGATGATGTTATTCTCAGCATCTACTTTTACTACACTGAGGTTCTGAACGGTTACACGCTCATTACCTAAGTGACCAGCCATTTTCTTGCCCTTGAAAACACGCGCGGGGTCGATAACACCGAGAGAACCGCCGTGACGATGTACAGGGCCGGTACCGTGAGATTCTTTAAGACGGCTGAAATTCCAACGCTTGATAACGCCGGCATAGCCTTTACCTTTAGAGGTACCTCTTACATCTACTGCGTCGCCTTCAGCAAAAACGTCAGCCTTGATGATATCGCCAACATTCATAGCGCTCATATCTTCAAAGCGGAACTCTCTAAGAACCTTCTTAGGAGCAACGTCACCTTTTGCGAAGTGACCCTTCATGGGCTTGTTTACCTTAGAAGCTTTAAGGTCGCCGTAGCCCATCTGTACGGCTTCATAACCGTCATTTTCAACTGTTTTCTTCTGAGCAATCACACAGGGACCTGCTTCAATTACAGTTACGGGAATGACATTACCGTTTGCGTCAAAAAGCTGAGTCATACCAAGCTTTTTGCCTACAATTGCTTTCTGCATTTTATTTTCCTCCTTGTAGTTATTGGTTGGGGTTTACCCAACATGACCACTGACGGCAAAGATTAAAGTTTAATTTCAATCTCAACGCCGGCGGGAAGCTCAAGACCTGTCAGAGCTTCAACAGTTTTGTTGGAAGGTCTGATTACGTCAATGAGTCTCTTGTGAGTTCTGGTTTCGAACTGTTCACGGGAATCCTTATATTTGTGAACTGCACGAAGGATGGTTACAACTTCCTTTTCAGTAGGTAGCGGGACAGGACCCGATACTCTTGCACCTGTACGTTTAGCGGTTTCCACAATCTTTTCTGCGGACTGGTCTACAAGCGCGTGGTCGTAACCCTTGATTCTGATACGAATCTTTTCTTTTACTGCCATTTCTGTCGCCTCCTTGTTAGTTTGGCGGGCTACCTCACACTGTGCCGTGTGTTTCATCACGGTCCATTATAAAACCGGACCACTGGGGTTGAGGTGAATCCGGATACACAGCAGGTTCGCAAGTTATCCTGACTGTGCTTTACTGTCTGAGGTTATTGGTTCGCCCGGTTTAAAATCGGACATACTCCGTGGAAATTTCCTGACTCGAGGTCAGCCACCTCCCACATCAACGCATGACAGTACGCCACTCGCGTACCTTGATATGATAACACAAGCTATCTTTAAATGCAAGTATTTTATGAAAAAATCCCAAAAAATTATATCACGAATTTCGTAGAATTTTTTAACACTTTTTTGTGCATATTGACGAACATCGTATTTCCGTATTATACGCGCGTGTACGCGTATATATAATGTAAGAACTCTCCCTACTCCCTACTCCCTATTCCCTATTACAGACGAAAGAACAGGGCTGAAATACGAACTATGCGGTGATTATTATATCATCGCCGGCGAAGATGAGCCTGAACGGGAGCCAATAGGCGTGTGGGGACAACGACACTTAAAGCACATTATAAAGCACTGTAAACCCTTTTACAACAAAATGCTCGGTGAACACACGCTATATGATTATCTGCTACAAATTGACCGAGATGCTGAAGAAATGTTCTCTGAGTTGGTTAAAAGGATGGCTATTCAAGAAGGTGTTTCCGAACAACTCAAAGCGGATAATCAAATCGAGTGGGTTGGCAAGATGAATAATATCTGTCAAAGAGCTACTGAAATAATAAACCACGATATAATTTACAATTAACCGAAAACGGCGGCAAAGAGATTATCTTCTCTCTGTCGCCGTTTTGCTATTTGTGACTAAAAGGCTATAAAACATTGCAAACGCAACATTTTTGTGGTAGAATAAACAAAAACGTTCGAAACACCGTAATAATGGAGGTTAGATACAAATGGCTATCAGTTATAAAAAACTTTGGAAGCTACTCATTGATAGAGAAATGAAAAAGAAAGACCTAGTGGCTCTTTCTGGCATAAGCCAATCTTCTGTAACAAAAATGGGCAAGAATGAAAATGTCAATACCGATGTTCTTGTTCGTATTTGCCGCGCTTTGAATTGTGACATTGGCGATATTGCAGAAATCGTTTTGCAAGAAAGCGAAGTTAAATAACAAATGAGCAGTTTAAGGAGTTGAAATAATGAGCAAAAAAGAAACCAAGTCGAGATTTTTAAAAGCGACAACACTAACGATTGCAGGTGTTCTATTGTTATTGTTTGCGGCCGTTCTTTTGCTGTGGCACGGCAATGCGAACAGTATGCAAGCAGCACCTGCTATGGTGGCCGGTGTATATTTTGATGGTGAGTACCGTATTGCCGATGGGCAGTGGCAGAAAATTGAAAAAGGAAAGCACATTTCTTCTACTGAAGGAGATGTGACTCTACGAGGTAATTTTCACTTGGTTGCGCCGGACGGTGAGTATATTGGTGTTTACACGGACAGCATTCCGATTGCTCTTTATACAAATCATATTAACCTGACGTTTTATAAAGGCGAAAATGAGCCGTTCATAATAGATGTGGAGAATCCTTTGTACGGAGATTCTGCTTGCCACGAGGATTGGTCTGCTTATGTTCTGACAAGCGGAGGTGAAGAGCCTATCGAGATTTTGATTCATAATCCCCATCGTTTTGGTAACGAAACTGCTATTGACGAGATGCTTTCCAGCACAGCCTTGTGGACAGATATTGAGTTTGAAAAAGGAGTTCTTGAAAGCGGAAAAACTCAAAGAGACATTGGCCTGTTGTTTGCCATCATTTCTCTTGTCGTTTTGGGAACAGCTTTATTCTCAACACTGATACATATAAAAAACAGCAAGATTATTTGGCTGTTCGGCACTGTGATTTTATTTGCCGGTACATATCTGTCTTATAGCGCAGACGGCGTTTCATTCTGGAACGAATCCGTTGTATCCAATACGACGATTTTGGGCTGCTCTATGATGTTTTATATGTTCTTTCTTTGCGTTGCACTTGTGCAGTTTTTGAAAGACACGAGGACAATCGGTATCATCACCGTTACACTGCTTGGCGTTGTTAATGCTGTAGTTCTTGTTTTGCCAGTTTTGACAGACATACTCTTTTTTGACACCTGGCTTTATTGGGCCAGTGTACAAATACTTGCAAACATCATTCTGCTCGGATGTCTTATTCGAGAGTTAGTTGTTACAAAAGGAAAAGAACGTTGGCTTTATTTCGGCGCAATTTTGCCACTGGTCTCCTTTGGTGTTGATTTTATCATGACCGACCTTGGATTATGGAAGGGCGGAGTTTCCTCAAGATATATTTTTACTGTTTTCTTTGTTGTAGCAATGGTTGTCGTGCTCAAAGTTATACCTAACGGCATTAATGCACTTTCAAAAGCGAAAGAATTGGAGACCGAAAAAATTATACTTAATGCGGAGCTTACCGAAAGCAGAATTTCTACTATGATGAGCCAAATCCGTCCCCACTTCATTTACAACACTTTGGGCAGCATTGAACAGCTTTGTATCATTGATCCTTCAAAAGCCGGAGAACTCGTTCATAACTTCGCAAAGTATCTGCGCGGTAATTTCGGAGAACTGGATAATCCCAAACCGATTTTAATGTCGCAGGAAATGGAGCACGTTCACCATTACATCAGCATTGAAAACGTGCGTTTCCCAGATATGACCTTCTCATTTGAGATGAATTCAGATGACTTTCATATTCCTGCACTTACCATTCAACCTATCGTCGAAAATGCGATAAAACATGGACTTATGAAGTTATCTAAGGGTGGAACGATCCGAGTAGTATCTTATGAAACAGAGAGCCATTACTGTGTATCCGTAGAAGATGACGGTGTGGGCTTTGATACGGACGTTCTGCTTGATGAAAGAAAGCATGTGGGAATCCGTAATATTCGTGGAAGATTAAAAGCAATGGTAAACGGAACCCTCGAAATCGAAAGCCGTGTCGGTATCGGTACTACAGTTTTAATCAAAATCCCCAAGGAGGTGGCACAATGATTGCGATAGCAGTTGATGATGAAAAATTGATGCTTGGTGCTTTGGTAGCAGCAATCAAGGCATCGTCCGATATCTCTGAAGTTTCTCAGTTCTCCAACTGTGATGAAGCCCTTGACTATGTAAAAGAAAATGCGATTGACATTGCTTTTCTGGATATCAATATGCGTGGTATGGGCGGACTTGCTCTTGCTGAGAAAATCATCGAAGCTTGTCCGGACTGCAAAATCGTATTTTGCACCGGTTATGAGGAATACGCAATTCCGGCATTCAAGCTTCATGCCTCCGGATATTTGATGAAACCCGTGTCTGCTAAAGACGTGCAGGTGGAGATTGATAACATTAAAGGTATTCGCCAAAGTCAAAAACCGCTTACTGTAAAGTGCTTTGGCACTTTTGAGGTCTATGCAAAAGGTGAAAAGCTAACCTTTAAGCGTTCAAAAACCAAAGAACTGTTTGCCTTTTTGGTGGATCGAAACGGTGCGGGCGTTACAGTTGCGGAAATCGGGGTTGCACTTTGGGAAAATGATGAAGATCAAAAGAACCAAAATTATATCCACCAACTGTTTCGTGATTTACGCCAGTCCCTTGAAGCGGTAGGTGTAGAAGAGATTTTTGAGAGGAACAATTATTACTACTCCTTAAATCCCGAAAAATTAGATTGCGACTATTACACATACTTAAAAACCGGAAAACCCGAATTCCATGGCGAGTATATGTCCCAGTACAGCTGGGCAGAAGTAACCTGTGGATTGCTTTGGGAAAAGAAAAATAAATAAACCCACTTATCAAAATAAGCCGTCAGCTTGACAGCTTATTTTTTATTTTTTGTAAGAGGTTTGTCATACCTTAAATGATATACTTGATGAGAAAATAGGTGGTTTATACA